>FR898232.1:84266-97615 GCA_000437375.1 Eubacterium sp. CAG:841 | reverse complement strand
TAAACGCAGTAGCCGCCTCTGCCGCAGGACTTATAGCGGCGATAACCTACGGAGCTGTATCCGGAGGAGCTGAAAAAGTGCTTTCATTTCTTCCTGAAGCGCTTATAGGAACATCTGTGATAACCGTTTCCGCAATACTCAAAATAATGCCGAAATACACCCCGACGGAAGAAAGCTCGGCAGGCGTGCTTTGTCACGATATAACGGAGAAAAAACGCGAGGAGGACAGAGTGATGAAATTAAAGCTTTTATCCGAAGCTATGGCTTCGCTTTCTCATGTGATAAAAAACATATCGGAACGTATGCGCCGTCCGGATGAGACCTCTCTTGCAAGCATGTGCCGCGCGGTATGGGCTGAAAAATGCTCAGGCTGCCCGATAGACTGCCCCTGCAAGAATATGTCGTCAATATCGTCCGACACACGCTTTGAACGCTTTGTTTCCAAGCTGATGACGGCGGGCAAGCTTCCCTCTTCGCGACTTTCGGAGCTTACGCGCTGCAAATGCCCGAAAAGCGATGAGATAATAGACGAAATAAATCTGCGAACTTCAAAAATGATAGAATACGCATTGAAATTTGACAAAACGGGAGTATTCGCCTTCGACTACGGAACCATGTCTCAGATGATGTCCGACGCCGTGTCGCAAAGCGGAGTCGGCTACACAATCGACAGAACGCTTTCGGAAAGACTTTCAAGAGCGCTGCTCCGTGCGGGGCTTGCCGCCGAAAACGTTGTAGTGTGCGGAGACAGAAAAAAGTACATAGTCGCAACGGGGACGTCGCTCCTTTCCGGAACGCTCGGAACAGAGGACATAAGAAAAATATGCGAGGATATATGCGGCACAAAATTTCTTTCTCCGGAATATACAGTCGAGCGCGGATGCGCCGCTATGACGCTTGAAGGTGCAAAAAGCTACGGTGTTTCGTATGCGGGAAAACAGTCCGAAAAGGACGGAGAACGTGTTTGCGGAGACAGCGTATCCGTAACGGAGTCAGCAGACGGATGCTTCTACTGCTTTATCTGCGATGGTATGGGAAGCGGCGAAACAGCCGCGCTGACCTCGCGCGTCTGCCGTGTTTTTCTTGAAAAAATGCTCGCCTGCGGAAATGACAAAACCACTACACTTGAAATGCTGAATATGTTCCTTAAAAATCGCGGCGCCGAATGTTTTGCCACGATAGATCTGCTTGAAATAGATATGCACACGGGAACAGCCGCATTTATAAAAAGCGGCGCGGCTCCTTCCTACATAGTACGCGGCAAAAACCTTTACAAAATATCTTCCGGAACGCTTCCCGTAGGAATACTTTCGGATATCTCTGCAGAGATAACGGAATTTGACCTTAAAACAGGCGATGTTATAGTAATGGTAAGCGACGGAATCTGCGGAGATCCCGAATTTGACGGAACGTGGCTTTCCGATTATCTTACAAAAGAAATGTCGAGCGATCTCACTCTCACGGCAGAGAAGATAATGATGCGCGCCCGCAAGGAGGACAAGCGCAGCGACGATATGACGGTAGAGCTTATCCGCATAGACCCTCCCACTGCCGGCGCCCGCGATACCGTGCCTGTCTTCCTTGAAGAAAGCGCCGTTTGGGGAGAAGATTTTGCGATTTAATCGGAGAATACAAGACGAAAAACGAGCATTTCGGAGAAAAACGGAGGAAAATCAGGGGTAAATTCCGTTATTTTCGCCTAATTTCGATTTTTTTTAGTTTTTTTCAAAAAAATATTGCATTTTAAATATATATCTGCTATAATGCTCTTGTGAATTTCGGATGGGGTATCCGTCCGGTCGAAAAAATATTTTTTGATATTGTTCACGGCACTTTTTAATGCACGGAAAATCTCGGTTTTTCGTGCATTTTTTTAAATCCGTAAAATCGGAAATTTTTAATTAAAAGTGGGAGCAGAAATGGATCGTAACACAAAAATCATCGAGCTGAGAAACGTTTCAAAAAGCTTTGACGGCGAAATCGTACTCAAAAATCTTTCTCTTGACATTCACGACAAGGAATTTATCACTCTTCTCGGTCCCTCAGGTTGCGGTAAAACAACCACGCTTCGTATAATAGGCGGATTTGTTGAACCTGACGAGGGCGATGTTTGCTTTATGGGCGAAAGGATAAACGACCTTCCCCCGTATAAGCGCAATGTAAACACAGTTTTTCAAAGATACGCTTTGTTTCCGCATCTGAACGTTTTTGAAAACATCGCATTCGGGCTCCGCGTCCATCGCACACCCGAAAAGGAAATAGTCGAACGCGTTGAAAAAATGATAGCTCTTGTAAACCTTAAAGGCTTTGAAAAACGCAGCGTAACTACCCTTTCCGGCGGTCAGCAGCAGAGAGTTGCCATCGCACGCGCGCTTGTAAACAATCCTAAGGTACTGCTTCTTGACGAACCGCTTGCCGCACTCGACCTTAAGCTCCGCAAAGATATGCAGAAAGAGCTTAAAAACATTCAGCAGCAGACGGGTATAACGTTTATATACGTTACGCACGACCAAGAGGAAGCTCTCTCCATGTCCGACACAATAGTCGTTATGGCGGACGGCGAAATCCAGCAGATAGGCTCCTCCACAGATATATATAACGAACCGAAGAACGCTTTCGTTGCGGACTTTATCGGTGAATCAAACATTCTTGACGGCATAATGCTTGACGACCTCAAGGTCAAGTTTTCGGGTCACGTTTTCGACTGTGTTGACAAGGGCTTCGGAAAGAATAAACCCGTTGACGTTGTTGTCCGCCCTGAGGACGTCGACATAGTCTCCACCGAAAAAGGTATGCTTCGCGGCACGGTAACTTCCGTAACCTTTAAGGGCGTGCACTGGGAAATAATCGTCGATATAGGCGGTTTCAAATGGATGATACAGACAACCGATTACTGCGCGCCGGATTCCGAAATAGGACTTTTCATCGAACCCGATGCGATTCACATAATGGAAAAATCCGAATACTCCGATATGTACGGCGACTATTCGTCTTACAGTGAAGAGTTTGACGAGCTTTCCGACGCGGGCGAGGATGATGAGGAAGAAAATGAATCGGAGGCGGAAGAGGAATGAGAAAAACATCGTTTCTTGAAAAATTTGCTGCCGTACCGCACATCATATGGATATTGCTTTTCGTGGTAGCACCTTTGGTGTTTGTTGCTTACTTTGCCTTTACCGACACATACGGAAACTTCACTTTCGACAATATCTCAATGCTGTCAAGCTATTTACACATATTTCTTCTTTCTGTCTGCTTTGCGCTTATTGCAACGGCGATATGTATAATAATCGGATATCCGCTTGCGTTCTTTATATCGCAACTCAAGCCGCAAACACAAAAGATACTCGTCGTTCTGCTTATGCTCCCTATGTGGATAAGCCTTCTTATAAGAACTTATTCTCTTATGGCGATACTCGACAACGGCGGACTTCTCAATTCCCTGCTTGAACAGATAGGTCTTGCAAAGGTAAAGATCGTCGGCACATCGGGCGCGGTTATTCTGGGTATGGTCTATGATTTCCTTCCCTATATGGTTCTGCCGATATATACAACGCTTTCAAAGCTTGATAAAAGATATTTTGAAGCCGCGGCAGATCTCGGTTGCAGCAGCACGCAGTCGCTTTTCCGTGTAGCTTTCCCGCTCTCGCTTCCCGGCGTTGTTTCGGGAATAACAATGGTATTCGTTCCGTCAATAAGCACCTTCTACATTTCACAGAAACTCGGCGGCGGCAGTTTCGATCTCATCGGCGATACCATCGAAAGACATTTCCAGAACGTCAGCACCTACAACATAGGCGCGGCAATATCGCTCGTAATGATGATACTCATAATCATCTCCGTTGCGATAATGAACCGCTTTACCGACGGCAACGAAGGCGAAGGAGGTATTATAGTATGAAAACCCTGTCTAAAATATATATACCGCTTATATTCTTGTTGCTTTATGCGCCCATACTTGTTGTTATAATCTTCTCCTTCAACCGTGCAGGCTCGCTCAATCACTTTTCAACCTTTTCTCTGCATTGGTACAAAGAGCTTTTCAGCGACTCCACCGCGCTCACAGCGCTTAAGAACTCGCTTTCCCTTGCAGTCATCTCCTCGCTTCTTGCAACGCTTATCGGTACTTTTGCCGCATTCGGAATAAATGCAATGAGGAACCGCCACATTAAAACGGCGGTCATGTCCGTTACAAACGTTCCTATGATGAACCCCGATATAGTTACGGGCGTATCAATGATGCTTCTTTTCGTCGCGGCAATGTCCGTTCCGTTTATACCGATAAAATTCGGCAGAACCACTATGATAATCGCACATACCACATTCTCTCTGCCGTATGTTATCCTGTCCGTGCTTCCGCGCTTCAAGCAGATGGATCGTTCTATCTGTGACGCGGCGCTTGATCTCGGTTGCACACCCATGCGTACATTCTTCAGAATAGAGCTTCCTATGGTGCTTCCGGGAATAATATCGGGACTTATGCTCGGCTTTACGCTTTCACTTGACGATTTCGTAATAAGCCACTTCGTCTCGTCTCCCGACTTTCAGACGTTGCCCCTCTACATCTACAACCAGACAGCGCACGAAGTAAAATACAGCATGTATGCGCTTTGCTCGCTTATGGTGTTTGCAATACTCATTCTTCTTTTCCTTGTCAATTTCGCAGGCTCGTTCGGAAAGAAAAAGCCGAAAACGGCAGGAGGTGCAAAGTGATGAAAAAAATTATTTCCGTTTTTTTTGCCGCACTGCTTTTTGTTTCGGCACTGATGCTCTCCTCCTGCGGAAACACAGACGGAGAAAAGGATTTCGGCGACGCCGTAACGCTTTATGTTTACAATTGGGGCGAATACATTTCAGACGGTTCCGACGGCTCGCTTGACGTAAACCGCGCATTTGAAGAATATTGCCGTAATGTTCTGGGCAAAAACGTAAAAGTAAACTATTCAACTTATTCTTCAAATGAAGACCTCTATGCAAAGCTTTCAAGCGGGGCGGTCAGCTATGACGTTATCATCCCTTCCGACTACATGGCGGCGCGTCTTGCCTCCGAAGGGCTTATAAAAGAGTTTGATCCTGCCGAAAGCATTGAAAATTACAAGTATATCGAAGACCGCTTCAAAGGACTTTATTACGATCCCGATGAAAAATACAGCGTACCTTATACATTCGGTACGGTCGGCATCATCTACAACACCAAGTACGTCCCCGAAGATGAAGAAAACATCGGCAGCTGGGCGCTTTTGTGGGACGAAGATTACACAGGCAACATTCTTCAGTTCAACAATCCCCGCGACGCTTTCGGAACGGCGCAGTTCTATAATAAAACAAGCGTAAACTCCGAAAATCCTGACGATTGGCGCGCCGCGCTCGATCTTCTTGTAAAACAGAAATCCATAGTTCAGGGTTATGTTATGGATGAAGTCTTCAACAAGATGAAAGGCGGAAGTGCTGCCGTCGCGCCGTATTATGCGGGCGACTTCTTTACAATGTATGCGGACAATGAAGACCTTGACTTCTTCTATCCCGAAGAAGGGAC
The DNA here is from genome assembly GCA_000437375.1 of Eubacterium sp. CAG:841. Lineage (GTDB taxonomy): Bacteria > Bacillota > Clostridia > Oscillospirales > CAG-272 > CAG-841. The sequence continues at coordinate 92,079 of FR898232.1, read as the reverse complement.
AAACGTCTTTGTGGATGTTATGTGCATACCTTCAAGCACAAAAAACTTCGACCTTGCAAAAGAATATATAAACTTCATGCTTACAGAGGAGATCGCAGTTGCAAACGCAGAATATGTCTGCTATGCGTGGCCGAATACTCTTGTAAAAGACAATGAAGAATATATAGAATATATGACCGAAGAAGTCCATCCGGACGCAATATCTATTCTTTACAATTTCGATATGTCAAACATGGAATTCTTCTACGACCTTCCCGACGACACAAGAGCGATCATGAACTCGCTTTGGGAAGACCTGAAGATTGAAAGCAATATCGGTATTGCAATATACATCATCTGCGCTGTTATAATAGTCGCGCTTATCTCGATTTTCACCGTAAGACTCGTAATAAAACGCAGAAGAAAATACTATTTTGATAAATACTCTGTAAACTGAAAGGAGACTCTTGACAAAATGAAAAAAGCTTCGCGTATCATCTGGGGAATTCTTGTCCTTGCACTTGGCGTTATCCTTTTCGGAAACGCGGCAAAACTGTGGGACGTAACCCTCTTTTTTGACGGCTGGTGGGCTGCGCTTGTAATGCTTCTGGCGCTGTTTTCAATCTGCACCGACAAGCCCAACATAGTAAATGTTTACTTTCTGCTCTTCGGCGGCGTTATGCTTTTCAAGGAACAAGGCATATTCATAGCAAAGGATACAAGCTCATGGCTTATAGCACTTGCGCTTCTCATTGCCGTTGCCGGAATAAGTATAATAATCCGCGCGGCATTCGGTTCTAAAAAAAAAATAACAACGATTGATGCAAATGAATTTGTATCATCCGAAAAAGAAACGACTGTTTCTTTCGGCGAAGAAACTATCCGTTTTGACGGAACGACCTTTGAAAGCGGCAATTATTCCGTCGCCTTCGGAGAGCTGACAGTCGACCTGCGCACGGCGATAATAGCGGAAAACGCAACGCTTTATGCAAAGGCGGCGTTCGGTGAGCTTAAAGTTCTGCTCCCTACCGATGTAAACGCCGATGTTGACGGAAGCACTTTTCTCGGAGAGATTGACACACCGCAGAGCGGCGGCGAAAAAACTCTGAAAATAAAAGCCTCCGCAACATTCGGTCAGATTTCGATAAGAAAATAAACAAAAATCCTCACGGCGGTTGCCGTGAGGATTTTTTATTTTATTTTTTTCTTTTCTTCAAGACGGTCAAGTACGAGCTTGTATCCGTCGCTACCATAAGAAAGACACTTGCCGACACGACTTATCGTCGCTGTGCTTGCGCCTGTTTCCTTTGATATTTCCTGGTAATTTTTCTTTTCCGAAAGCAGTCCTGCAACCTCAAATCTTTGTGAAATATCAAGAATTTCTTTTATCGTGCAGGCATCCTCGAAAAATCTGTAACATTCGTCAACGGTTTCAAGTGAAAGTATCGCTTCAAAAAGAGCGTCCGTTGCAGGAGAGCGCAGTTTATCCATAAAAAATCCTCCCTAACTTTATCTGCTTTAACAGTATATCACTTTATTTTGTTAAAGTCAAGCGAAAAATAAAAAGTCGAAATGTGATGCTTTACAAATCCCGAAAACGTGATATAATGAGTATATTCCATACGCATTGAAGGTGATGTTACACATGTGGTTTATATTTGCGATTTTATCGGCTGTGTTTGCAGCGCTTACATCAATACTTGCAAAGGTCGGAATCAATAATGTAAATTCAAATCTTGCAACTGCAATACGGACCATGGTAGTTGTACTTATGTCGTGGGGAATGGTATTCATAACAAACGCACAAAGCGGAATAACCGAAATTGACCGTAAAAGCTGGCTGTTTCTTATTCTTTCGGGACTTGCGACCGGTGCATCATGGCTCTTTTATTACAAGGCGTTGCAATCCGGCGATGTAACAAAAGTCGTCCCGATAGACAAGTTGAGCGTAATTTTCACTCTTGTTTTTGCGTTTGTTTTCCTGCACGAAAAATTCGATATAAAATCGCTTATCGGATGTATCCTGATAGGAGCCGGAACACTTGTAATGGCTCTGTAAACCACGTTGTATACGCTGCAAAAAATTTTACCTGCGGAGGATAGCGAAAAATGCAATCCATAAGAGAAATATACAAAATAGGAAGAGGTCCTTCAAGCTCGCATACGATGGGCCCCGAAAAGGCAGCAAAGCTCTTTCTTCAAAAGCATCCCGATGCCGACAGCTTCAAGGTAATTCTTTACGGTTCGCTTGCGAAAACGGGAAAGGGGCATCATACCGATCTTGCAATAAACAGCGTTCTCGGAGAAAGCAGAACAAAAATAGTTTTCAACACTGAAGATATCGCGCTTCCGCACGAAAACACAATGGATTTTATCGCTTATTCCGGCGGCAATGAAACGGGGACGATGCGCGCGCTCAGCATAGGCGGCGGAGATATTTCGGTTGAAGGTATACCGTCCGTAACTCCGCAGGAGGTTTATCCCGAAAACAGCTTTGCCGATATTGCGGCATATTGCGAAAAAAACAATCTGCGCCTTTCGGATTACGTTTACAAATACGAGGGCGATGAGATAAAAGAATATCTTGCGCTCGTTTGGTCAACAATGAAAGCCGCCATCTCCGAAGGACTTTCCGAAAGCGGCGTACTCGAGGGCGGACTCGGCGTACAACGAAAAGCGGCGATACTTTTTGGTCAGCATCCTGAAAACGAGACTGATGCAAACAAAGAAAACCGCATTGTTTGCGCGTATGCCTTTGCTGTCGGCGAGCAAAATGCCGCAGGAGGAACCGTCGTTACCGCGCCCACCTGCGGAGCATGCAGCGTTCTTCCCGCCGCGCTTAAATATATGCAGGAAACGCACGGTTTTTCCGATGAAAAAATAATAAACGCACTTGCCGTCGGCGGCATTATAGGGAACATTGTAAAAACGAACGCCTCGATAAGCGGTGCGGAATGCGGATGTCAGGCTGAAATGGGTACGGCTTGCTCAATGACTGCCGCTGCCCTTTGCGAGCTTTTCGATATGACGCTCGATCAAACGGAATATGCCGCCGAAGTTGCAATGGAACATCATCTCGGTCTTACCTGCGATCCTATCGGCGGACTTGTACAGATACCGTGCATTGAACGCGGAGCCGTTTCATCCATGCGTGCGATAAATGCGCTCAGTCTTGCAACTTTCCTTGCGGATTCAAGCAAGATTTCCTTTGATAATGTCGTTAAAACAATGTATCGCACGGGCAAGGATATGAATGCACGCTATCGCGAAACCTCCGAAGGCGGTCTTGCTTACACATACAAAAAACCCTGACCATACTTTTCTTTGAAAAGAAAAGTAGGCAAAAGAAACTTTAGTTATCGGGAACGATATACAGATTTTTAAGTCTCTGCACGGGCATGGCTTGCAAAAAGGCAAAAGAAACTTCGGTAATTGGTTATACAAATTTTACAGAAAAAAAGCAGGAGCAACCGACTCCTGCTTTTTGTATTCACTTTGCCCGATATGTATTTTATTCTGAATATATCAATTTGCATGAGGCATCATAATATGACGCCTTTGTCTTATTCCCGTTTTTATCGTATTCATAAACGAAATAACCGGCAAATTTGCCTCCGACATCATATATTAATCCTTTCGTTTTGTTCCCGTTTTCATCGTATTCATAAACGAAATAACCATTAAATTTGCCTTCGGCATCATAACGTAAATACTTTATCTCGTTACCGTTTTCATCGTATTCGCAAATGAAATAATCCTTAAGTCTACTTTCGGCATCATAATATGACTCCTTTATCTTATTCCCGTTTTCATCGTATTCGCAAATGAAATAGTCTTTAAGTTTACCTTCGGCATCATAGTTTGATTGCTTTGTCATTTTCCCATTTGCATCATATTCGAAAATCAAATAGTTTACAAGCTTGCCTATGGCATTATAGTGTGATTCATTTATCTTATTTCCATTTTCGTCATATTCACACGTTATCTTTCCGCACGATACCGCGACAAACAATATTGCGGCAGCAATACAGAGCGACAAAATGATTGATAATGCCTTTTTCATTGTATATCCCCTTTTCTGAATTTATATTTCTTGTCGCAGAAGCGGCAGCAGACCTCGATCTCGTCCGTATCCGTAAAAAGATCGCCGATATCCTTTTCGGAAAAGCCGCGAAGTGCGGATAAAATTCTGTTTCTGTCGCAGTCGCAGCGATAAACGGCGGGAATTTCGTCAAAAACATCATATTCTATGCCTGCAAAGGCACGGTCAAGGAGCTGCTCCTTTGTCGCGCCGTCCGCTATAAGCGAAGAAACATTGGTTATCAGCGGCAGATTTTTTTCTATCTTATCTACCGTCTCCTCCGAAGCATAAGGCAAAAGCTGAATAAGCACTCCGCTCGCCGCCTTGCAGGAAAGATCGGTATCCACAAGCACTCCGAGCGAGCATACCGTAGGTATCTGTTCGCTTTTTGCAAAATATGTGCAGATATCGTCTCCGATTTCTCCCGTTGTTATTTCAACGGAGCCTGTCTGCATTTCACCGGAGCCAAAATCGCGCACAACAGACAAAAGTCCCGCTCCGACAGCACCTCCGACATCAAGCTTTCCGTTTGATTTAAGCGGCAGATCGACGTCGGGATTCTGGATATATCCCTTTACGTTTCCCTCGTAGTCCGAAACGGCAATTATCTTTCCGGCAGGACCGTCGCCTGCAAACGTAAGCGTGAGCTTGTCATTTTTTTCTTTGAGCATTGTTCCCATAAGCGATGCCGCCGTCATCGTTCTGCCAAGCACCGCCGTCGCCGTAGGAGAGGTATGCTTCATTTTTACGGCTTCGTTTACTATATCGGTAGATATTATCGCAACGGCTCTTGCCGAGCCGTCTCTCGTCATCGCGCGGATAATGTTATATTCCATAAAATTCACTTCTTTCTGCAAACATAAAAAATTCTTTCGCTTTCATCCGTTACGGGCGCACATGAAATATCCGAAAATCTTTCGCAGATTTCAAATCCCGCTTTTTCAAGAGCGTTTCGGAGCGTTCTGTCGCTGTACATTCTCTGCCTTTGATATTCATCGGTTCTGCGCCACTTTTCACCGTGCTTTTCAAAGAACGTAAGATAAAAGTCGCAAATGCCCTTTTCTTTCACATAATAATTCTGCCACGAAAGGAAAAGATCTTCCGTTTCGTAAATAAAGGTATTGTCAGCGATGATATTTTCATATTTGTATTTGCTGTTTACGTCAAAAACGAAAACTCCGCCCTCGCAAAGACTGTCCGCCGTTCTTTCAAAGCATTGCGAAAGCTCCTCTCTTTTTGTGAGATAATTTATACCGTCAAAGCTGCATATCGCCGCTCCGTAATTTTCGCCGCAGTCAAGCTTTGCCATATCCTGCTCAACCAAAAGCATTTTTATATGCTTGTCTGATGCTTTTTTCAGTGCTGCCGAAAGCATTTCGCAGCTGAGATCGACTCCAGTGACTTCAAACCCCTTTTCGGCAAGAAGCACCGAAACGCTTCCCGTGCCGCAGCCGAGATCGATAAGTCTCTTGGGCTGAGACGGTGCATATTTTTCAATTATTCTTTCATAAAAGTCCGCATATCCGGCATAATCGGTATCAGCCATAAGGCTGTCATAATGCCGTGCAAGAACGGAATAGCTGTCCTCCATTTTGTCTCCTTTTATCTGAAAAGTGTTTTCCCGTCATCAAAATATACTGCTTTGCGGCAGATAAAAACTTCGCTTTCGGAAAGAGCGGGTATTTTATCGGCAATATATTTCACGGGAAGATTCGGCCCGACGAAGGTAAGCTCTTTGCACGAAAGCATTACGCGAAGCGTAAGCATTTCTCCCTCCGCCGTGCAGGATATAAGGCGCATATTCGGCGCTATATCAACTGTGCGTGTTCCCGCCTTGCCCGTTTTTTCCACATTTATCTCTCCCGAGAAAAGAGCGGCTACATCATTTTTTACCGCTTCCGCCTGCGGGGCTTCAAATGCTATTTCATAATCCGCCCAGCCGATATCGGAAAACTTCGTTTCCGGCTCGTATGCCGAAAGAATTCTTATTCCGTCGGGGAAAGACTCATTGAGTTTTCTGCATATTTCGTCATACGGAACTTCCTCCGTCATTTTGAAATCCATAAATTCGCACTCGCTTGAAACGCCGACGGAAAGCGGCGGAGAAAATACGGTCTTCGGATGAGGATTGAAGCCCTGCGTATACCATATGGGCAGCTTTGAACGCAAAAACGATGTCTGCACCGTGCGGTTCAGATCCAGGTGCGATATATATTTAAGCGCGCCTGTTTTTGAAAATTCAACTCTTATTTTTTTAAGTTCGGGCACCATGATCTCTCACCTCCGAGTTTATTCGCTCCGCATCCTGAACAGCTCTGTTTGCAGTTGGGAGTTGTTTTCCCTTCAAACGCTTTATGTCTTTCGCGCAGGAAGAATTCTTTTGTCATTCCTATGTCGATAACATCCCACGGAAGAATCTCGTCCTCCGTGCGCTCTCTGTTTGCATAAAAATCGGGATCGATCCCCGTATCCTCAAAGACAGATATCCATTTGTCATAACTGAAATATTCTTCCCAGCTGTCAAATCTCATTCCGCGCCTGTGCGCTTCCATAATCGCCTTTCCGAGTCGCCTGTCTCCTCTTGCAAACACGGCTTCTATGCGGCTGACTGAGGCGTCATGATAATTATATCTGATTTTTCTGTCGGTTATCTGCTCTTTAAGATACTGCTGCTTACGGAGAAGCTCTTCATATGCGCACTGCGGCTCCCACTGGAACGCCGTGAAAGGCTTCGGAATAAAGCAAGCCGCCGATATCGTCACCTGCGGAGCCTTGCGCGGTCTTGAAGGCGTGGCATAATATTCTTCTATAACGTCTCTTGCAAGCTTTGCGATCCCGCAAAGATCCTCGTCCGTTTCGGTGGGAAGTCCCTGCATAAAGTAAAGCTTTACCTGCGATTTTCCGCCCTCAAACGCCACTCTGCAAGCGCGGAAGAGGTCTGCTTCCATTACATTCTTGTTTATAACGTCGCGCAGACGCTGCGTTCCGGCTTCGGGAGCAAAAGTAAGCGTGCCGGTACGCACAGTCGATATCTTATCCATAAGCTCCTTTGTGAAGCTGTCCACACGGAGCGACGGAAGCGAAAGCGATATTTTTCTGTCGTTTGTCCATTCAAGGAGCATATCCGTAAGCTGAGAAATGCACGAATAGTCGCTTATCGAAAGCGAAGACAAAGTCATTTCGCCGTAACCCGTATTGTCGGCAAGCTTTTTTGCCTGCTCGCAAAGCACCTCCGGCGACTTTTCCCTTACAGGACGGAACACAGCACCCGCCTGGCAGAAGCGACAGCCTCTTATGCAGCCCCTGTAAACTTCAAGAGTTATTCTGTCCTGAACGGTCTGAATAAACGGCACTATGAACTTTTCCGGGTACGGAGCCTTGTCCATGTCTTCAACAATTCGTTTTTGCACCTTTTCCGGCACATCGGGATATTTAGGTGCGAAAAGCTTTATCGTGCCGTCATCATTGTATTCGACATCATAAAGCGACGGAACGTAAATTCCCTTTATATGCGAGGCTTCTCTCAGAAACTTCTCCTTTGAATAGCCTGCTTTTTTATGTTTTATATAAAGCTCGGTAAGCTCGATATTTACTTCTTCCCCTTCGCCTATGATAAAAAGATCGACAAAATCGGCAAGGGGTTCGCCGTTGTATGCGCATGGTCCGCCGCAGATCACGAGCGGATCCGCGTCTCCCCTTTCGCTTGCTGAAAGTTTTACCTTGCCAAGCTCGAGCATATTCACAAGCGTCGTG
>FR898232.1:69302-84230 GCA_000437375.1 Eubacterium sp. CAG:841 | reverse complement strand
GTACTGAATGGAAAACGCAACCATATCGAATTCATAAAGCGGGTCGGATGATTCAAGCGAGCAAAGCGGAATATCATGCTCGCGAAGCTGCTGCTCCATATCTGTCCATGGAGCAAAGCATCTTTCGCAGGCGATATTGTCGTGCTTGTTATAAATATCGTAAAGAATTCTCATTCCCAAATTCGACATTCCTATCTCGTATATATCCGGAAAACAGAAAACTATCCTTGCGTCAAGCCCTTCCTTGTTCTTTACTATCTGTCCCCATTCTCCGCCCGTGTAACGCGCGGGCTTCTGAACTTTTTTAAGTATACTCTCCGGAATTTTCATCATCCTCACTGCCTTTCTTTTTTGTTACTCTGCAAATTGCCTTCATCCGGCAATATTTGCAGGGATCCGTTCCGTCCGCATCCGTCGGAGCGGCATACGCAAGCCCTTTTTTAAGCTCTGCCGCGCATCCGAGAACAGTCTGCACCACATTTTGTTTAAGCTCACGGAGCGCATCAAGCCCAATAATATTTTTCGCCTTTCCGGCAGACGAGCCCTTTATCGGCGAATAAACACCTTTAAGCTCCGGCTCCATAGCGCGGGCAAGATCAAGTCCGTCATCACCCATTTCGGTAACAACGCCGGACACGGCAAACTTGCCGTCGCCCTCACCGTCTGCCGAAACGGCTTCCGCCCTCGGATTTGTTTCAACGTAAATAACTCCTGCAGGAACTATTTCTTTCCCGAAATACTTTTCCCCGTTTTCCCAGAGCGAAAACAGATACAAAAGCATCTGCATATCAAGTCCTGCCGATATTTTTTCAAGATCAAACTTCTTTGCGTTTTTCTTGTAATCGACAACGCGCAGATACAGCTTTCCGTCGCCGGAGTCATATGCGTCAACGCGGTCTATTCTGCCGAAGAGCTTTACTATGCTCTGTTCGTTTTCGATTTTTATTGCTTCAACACCATCGGCGCCGCCCACCGAAAGCTCAAAGCTTACGGGGCGGAATTTGCTTACGGAAAATTCATCTCTTATTCTTTTTGCAAACACCATTGCCCTGCCGCAAAGGTAATCGGTCATATGGCGAAGTCTCGGAGAAAGATCCGACATCGCTCTGCCTGTGATCTTGCGTATATATTTTTCAGCCGCAGAGCGTATTGCCTCCGCTGTTTCTTCTTCGGAAAAATCGTCTTTCGTCGCAAGCTTTGCCGCTGCTTCAAGCGTCGCATGCAGAAAGCTGCCTATGTTCATATCCGAAAATCCGGCTGTACCGTCGTCGGAAAGGTCAAGCTCATAACGGCAGAAATACTGAAATCTGCATTTTATATAATTTTCAAGGCGCGAATAGCTTGTATTTATGCTTCCCGAAAAAAGTTCTTCCGCATTTTCGCGTCTGAGTCTGCATTTTTCTGCCGACATCGGCTCCTTTGCGCAGGAAAGTCTCTCTGCATAATCGGGTTTTGTCAAAAGATAATCGAAGAGAGCTTTTGAAAACTCCCCTTTTTCCGAAAGCGCATATTCAAGCGCTGCCTCGCAGCCGTATATCCTGTCCTTTTCGGGAACATCCTCAAATCTTATTTCTTCAAGCTGCGGAAACAGCTTTTCTATTCTGCCGAGTGCCGAACAGCGTCCTGCGTTTCCGTCGGAAACATACGTTATAAAAAGCTCTTCCTGCGGCGCGCATACCGAAGTATAAAAGTAATAATATTCATCCGAAACGCTTTTTTCCAGTCTTGACGAAAAATCAACGCCGTTTTTACGCAGAAGATTTTTTTCATATTCCGAAAACATCCCGTCGTCTGTTACCCTTTTAGGGAAAACTCCGTCCGTCGCGCCGACGATATAAACTATCCTGGCTTCCGGCCGCGTCATCGCCGCGCCGCCTATAAGTACCTCGTCAACGGATGTCGGAATTGAGCCTATGTCGGTTTCCGAAAAAGCAAGCTTCAAAAGCTGTAAAAAGCCATCCGCGTCGGTTTCTTTGTCGCCCGCACTGAGAGCTGTCTGATCAAGTGCGTCGCAAAGCACCTTCCAAAGCTGAGAAAATTCCTCCGCTCCCGAAGCGTCGCCCGCTTCCAGCGAAAGTGCCGCATCCGCATTCAGCTTTTCGGGGATTTCCATCATTACCAGAAAATCATAAAGCAGTTTTGCGTGATCGCGCACTGTTTTACAGTCTCTGAGCGCTCCTGCAAATCGCAGAAGCGGAGTCTTTACCTTTTCGCGAAGAATTCCGAGTGTTTCAAGCGCTTCTTCATCTCCCTCGCGCGTTCTGTCGTCATAGCCGCGAAGGGGAAACGTCCACGCTTCGTCCGACGAGAACTTTTTGCCTTGTATTTTCCACTTTATAATATAGTTTTCGAGCAGATCGCATTCATCGCCCGAAATACCGCTGTAATCCGTTTTTATGTATTCTATTATGTCGCGACGCAGAAAACCTCTTCTTACGCAGGCATAAGCAGAATAAATGAACTTTACTATCCCGCGTTCGTCTATATCCGCACGGCGCGAAACATAATAAGGTATTCCGGCTTTTTCAAACTCGGCGTCAAGAATTCCGTCATAATCTTCCGTATCGCGCACGATAACAGCCATGTCGCGATAGCGGACGCCCGCTCTTACGCGTTTCGATATGTCAACGGCAACGGATTCGGCTTCCTCATATTTGTTTCTGCACTCCGTAACCGAGATATGCTCAGGAGCTTTTCTGTATTCCGCCGTATAGTTTTTTGATGAAAACAGATTTTCCGAAAGGAATGCAAGTTCGTCGTTTTTATATCCGATGCTGCGCCCGAAAATAACAGGCTCCGCAATATCGACTCCCGCTTTTACAGCCGTGCGATGAAGTCTTTCATCCGTTTCCGAAAGCGAAACAAAAGCCGCTCCGTCGCCGTCCTCGTCGGGAATATAGGAAAGAGAAACATACGTTTCGCTTGCCCCGGAAAAAACAGCCGAAAGCATTTTGTACTGCTCTTTTGTAAAGCTCAGGAAAGAATCTATGTAAACGTCCGTATCTTTAAAAAAGTCGCCGCAGAGCTCGTACGCCTTTGAAAGCGATCCGTCCGGCTCGCTCCACTTTTCCGCAACTTCGCTGTCAAAAGCGGAAAATATAAGCGCAAGATCGGAAAGCTTTCCCGCCACTCTCGGATTTTTGGAAAGCTTTTCGGATGCGGACAGAAGTTCTTCCGGCGTTATAAGGTTTTTGAAAAGCTCCGTCCGCTCGGAGGTAAGCTTTTCAACCGTCGAAAGATCGGACGGCGATATCCTGCCGTAGCATGAAAGCAGAGGCGCTGTTTGCCTGAGCACGTTATACATGATTATTTTTTTTGCGCCCGATCCTATATAGCTTTCGCATATTCCGCCACGACGGCGGAATATGTAGTTTGTAAGTCTGGAAAAAGTTACAACGTCAATATTTGCCGCACCCTCGAGAGAAGCACATTTTCGCTCGGCTGAAACGGCTTCCCTGTCGGGAACTATTATAAGCACGCGTCTTTTGCGCGCCGATTCGCTTGCTTTGGCATAAAGCCATGCACTCTTGCCAGAAGCCACTCTTCCGTAAACGAAATGAAGCATGCGCCCTTCTCCTTTCAGAAAATTTCAATAATTCTTACGTTTTTGTTGTTTTTAAGCGATTTCACAAGCGAAAACGCAAAGCTTATATGCAAATAGCATTTGCCTTCCTTCGGCTTTGAAGCGCTGAGAAATCCGCACTTGAATATAGATTCCGTAACGCACATAAGAGTTCCCTTTTGTTTAAGCTCCTCGGCATATTCGCCTTTGACGTCGTCAAAAACTATATATACCGTTCCTGTGAGCGATTCAAGCCTTTTTCGGCAGTGCCTGCGGGAAAAGCTTGCGATAAGCGCACCCAGAAGCGAAAGCGCAAACGCTGTGGGAAGTATAAGCAGCGCCGCTATAACCGCTATGGCTATCGTCGCGCCGCCCTGAATAAGCAGAATAACAAGGTATGCTATCCTGACAACGGAGGAAGCCAGAAGAAAGCGCTTCAACGCAAAGAATATTTTTGAGCATATGTCCGCCGCAGCCGACATATTTATCGCGCTTTTGAGATATCCCGCATAGCCGGAGTTGCGATCGGCGTTTGTCCGACGCAAAAATTCTTTTCCGGGCTCGCTTTTCCCGCCTGTAAAGCTTGCAAGCCGGCGTTTGTAGTATGCGTTCTCCATTTTCAGGATACGGTTTTCGAGTTTCAGCTTTTCAATACTCATCTGAGAATTCCTTTCGGAAATATTTTTACCGCGAGCGCACTTTTTTACTCATGCGCGCCGCCCTTGCCGCAAAGAAGATCTATATTCCTTTTTATCGTAGCCTTGCCTCGCCACGAAAAAGCCCTCTTTCTGAATTCTTCATCGCTCATCCCGCAAAGCTCTTCTGTGGTCAGATTTTTTATTCTGTTTTCTCTGAAAAAGCTTATCGGCGTCCGCGCGCCGTTTTTTATCGCTTTTTGCACCATAGGACAAGCGAGCTGACAGATGTCACATCCCCATGCGCTTTTGTATTTTATTATGTATTCTTTTTCTTTCTCCGAAAGCTCGCCTTTTTTCTGTGTCACGGCGGAAAGACAATCCATCCCCTCCAATATCATCGGGCAGGCTCTTTTGCAGGCGCCGCAATGAACGCAATATGAAAGCGGATATTCGCCGTTTTTATCGCAGCCGAATCTTTCGGATTCGATATCCGTAAATACTTCGGCAATGAAAACGAACGAACCGTATTTTTCGTTTATAATAACATAGCTGTCGCCTATCACGCCGAGTCCCGCGCGGCAGGCGGCGTCCGCCTCCTCTATCGGAGACTTGTCCGCAAAGCCGACAAATTTTCCTCCGAATTTTTCGCAGAGCTTTCCGCAAAGGCGCGGAAAAAGCCCGTCACAGTAAAGATGGTAATCCATCGGGCGCGCGTAAAGCGATATATTTCCATCGCCGTCATCATCGTAATAAGGAATAAGAAACATTATAACTGTTTTTGCCTCATTCGCAGGCAGCCCCGCCCTTTCCAGAAGATCCGGCCGGCGGAGCCTGCATTTCTCAATCGGAACAGGAGCAAAACATTCTATATTCTCTGCGGAAAATACATCATAAAGAGATGAATTCATAAACGTTTATCCTCATAATTGTGTTTTCACAAATTTTTCTTGATTAAAACCTCAACATATGGTATAATATATTGAATTAAAATAATTGCGCATATTGTATCTATGATAAATATTATAACAAATTTTCGCAATAAATCAACAGAAAATTCAGTAAAACATTGAGCGGAGTGATAAAATGGCTGTCAAAAACAACAATTATAACGACAACAGTATAACCATGCTGAAGGGAGCGGAGCGCGTCCGCAAGCGTCCTGCCGTCATTTTCGGTTCGGACAGCATCGAAGGGTGCGAGCATTCCGTGTTTGAGATACTCTCAAACTCCGTCGATGAGGCAAAGGAAGGCTACGGAGACAGGATAAATATAACCGTCTTCAGTGACAGGACGATCCGCATTGAGGATTTCGGACGCGGGGTCCCTCTCGATTATAACGAAAAAGAGCACGCATATAACTGGGAGCTGGTCTATTGCGAGCTTTACGCCGGCGGCAAGTACAACAACAACGAAAGCGGCTCAAACTACAAATATTCGCTCGGTCTGAACGGCCTCGGCGCGGCAGCGACGCAATGCTCGTCGGAATTTATGAAGGTTCAATCGTATCATACGACGGAAATGCTCGAAATGAATTTCAAGAAAGGCGAACCGGACGGAGAGCTCATCCGCACCCCCCTTTCAAGAAAGGAACAGCGGACAGGCACAATTGTGACCTGGCGTCCTGACCTTGAAGTATTCACGGACACAAACATCCCGAAAATATTCTTCGAAACGATGCTTGACCGTCAGGCTGTCGTCAATGCGGGGCTGCGCTTTGTTTTCCGCTGGCAGACTATGGAGGGCGACTTTGAGGAGAAAGAATATTATTATGAACACGGTATAAAGGATTATATCGCAAGAATGGCGGGCGCAGAGGCGATAACTCCCCCGCAGTATTATCAGATGGAGACAAGAGGACGCGACCGCGCCGACAAAGACGATTACAGCCTGAAAGCCGAGTTTGCGTTCTGCTTTTCAAACGCCTTCCAGCTGATCGAATATTATCATAACTCCAGCTTCCTCGAACACGGCGGCTCGCCCGACAAGGCGACAAAGACCGCCTTCGTCTATGCTATCGATAAATATATCAAGCAGACCGGAAAATACAATAAAAACGATTCGAAGATAACCTTCGCGGACATTGAAGACTGCCTTGTTCTCGTAATAAACAGCTCTTCAACGGAGACGTCTTATGCAAACCAGACAAAAAAGGCGATAACAAACGAATTCATCGCCGAAGCTATGACGGATTACCTCAAGAGCACCCTTGAAATATATTTTGCGGAAAACCCGCTCGACGCGGACAAGATCGCATCGCAGGTTCTCGCAAACAAGCGCAGCCGCGAAACGGCTGAAAGCACCCGTCTTAACCTTAAAAAGAAGCTCAGCACGTCAAACGACATAGCGTCAAGAGTTGAAAAGTTTGTTTCGTGCCGTTCTAAAGATCCCGAAAGACGAGAGCTTTATATAGTTGAGGGCGACTCGGCTCTCACGTCCTGTAAGCTCGGCAGAGACGCCGAATTTCAGGCGATAATTCCCGTGCGCGGAAAAACGCTCAACTGCCTTAAAGCCGGATATGACAGAATCTTCAAAAGCGAGATCATAACCGATCTTCTGAAGGTCATCGGCTGCGGAGTTGAAGTAAAACAAAAAGGAGAGGCGACGTTCGATCTCGACTCGCTGAAATGGAGCAAGATAATAATCTGCACCGATGCCGACGAGGACGGCTTTCAGATAAGAACGCTTATACTTACAATGTTCTACCGTCTCCTTCCCACGCTCATAAAAGAAGGAAAAGTCTACATCGCGGAATCGCCGCTTTTTGAAATCGCGTCAAAGGACAAGATATATTTTGCTTACAACGAAAAGGAAAAGCTTGATATATTGAAACAGATAGGCAATTCAAAATATACGCTTCAACGTTCAAAAGGTCTCGGCGAAAACGAACCCGAAATGATGTGGCAGACAACAATGAATCCTGCCTCGCGCCGTCTGATAAAAATATGTGAAGCCGACAGAGCACAGACGGAATACATTTTTGAAACGCTGCTCGGCGACGATATAACCGAAAGAAAAGATTTTATAGCGCGCAACGGCAAGCTTTACCTTGCCGACGCAGATATCTGAGTTAAGGGAGGATACGAAAAATGGCAAGAAAAAAGAAAAGCGACCAGATAACGTTTGACGACCTCCCCGCCGCGCTTCCCACGGATCAGCCTATAACGGAAACCATAGAAAAAAACTATATGCCGTACGTTATGTCGGTAATAGTATCGCGCGCAATCCCCGAAATCGACGGATTCAAGCCGTCACACAGAAAACTGCTTTATACGATGTATAAAATGGGACTTCTGACAGGTGGCAGAACGAAGAGTGCAAACATCGTCGGCCAGACGATGCGCTTAAACCCTCACGGCGATGCGGCAATTTACGAGACGATGGTCAGACTGACACGCGGAAACGAAGCCCTGCTTCATCCGTTTGTCGATTCAAAGGGAAGCTTCGGTAAACAGTACAGTCGCGATATGGCGTATGCCGCATCGCGTTATACGGAGGCAAAGCTCGATCCCATCTGCGCCGAAATATTCGGCGGTATAGACCGCGACGCAGTAGATCTCGTCCCGAACTACGACAATACCACTACAGAGCCTGCCCTTCTCCCGACGTCGTTTCCGAACATTCTCGTTTCGGCGAATATGGGCATCGCCGTAGGACTTCAAAGCCAGATATGTTCTTTCAACTTAGGCGAGGTATGCGACGGTACAATAGCCGTACTGCGCGACCCTGCGCTCTCCTCAGACGAGCTGATGGATATAATCAAAGCGCCCGATTTTCCGGGCGGCGGCGGACTTATCTACAATCGCGAGCAGATGAGAAGCCTGTTTGAAACGGGACGAGGAAAGGTCACTCTGCGTTCCCGCTATGTTTATGACAAAAATGCAGGCTGTATAGAAATAGTCGAAATTCCGTACTCCACATCGATTGAGCTTATATTCAAAAAGCTCACGGATATGATAAAAGAAGGTCAGCTTAAAGAAGTCACGGACGTGCGCGACGAAATAGACCTTCACGGCTTCAAGCTGACGCTTGACATCCGTCGCGGCACCGATCCCGATATGCTTATGGCAAAGCTGTTCAAGAAAACTCCCCTTCAGGACGATTTTTCCTGCAACTTCAATGTGCTTATAGACGGCGAGCCTCGTCTTCTCGGCGTAAGGGCGATAATCGATGAATGGATAAAATTCAGGATGAAGTGCGTAAGCCGCACGCTGAATTTCGATCTCGGCAAAAAGTGTGAAAAGCTTCATTTGCTTCTCGGTCTCGGAGAAATACTCCTTGACATAGATAAAGCAATAAAAATAGTACGCGAAACCGAAAAGGATTCGGACGTCGTTCCCAACCTTATGGCGGGCTTCGGAATAGACCGCGTTCAGGCGGAATACATTGCGGAGATAAAGCTTCGTCATCTCAACCGCGAATACATCATCGAACGCATAAAGGAAATAGAAGACTTGAAGCGTGAAATAGAGGACCTTCGCGAAACGCTCGGCTCGGAAAAGAAGATGAAAAAGCTCATAGCCACTCAGCTTGAAGAGGTAAAGAAAAAATACGCCGTGCCGAGAAAAACGCGTCTTATAGTCGAAGATACCGTAACCGAATACAAGGAAGAGGACTTTGTTGACAACTACAATGTCAAATTTTATTTCACACGCGGCGGATATTTCAAGAAAATAACTCTCACCTCACTCAGAGGCGCGGACGAACAAAAACTGAAAGACGGTGACGAGATCGCACAGGTTACGGACGGAGAAAACATATCCGAGCTTCTGTTTGTCTCGGACAAGCAACGCATTTACCGCACAAAGGCGTCGGATTTCGACACCTGCAAAGCCTCCGCTCTCGGCGATTATATTCCGGCAAAGCTCGGCTTTGAAAAGGACGAAAAAGCGATCGCCATGGATGTAGACACAAAATTCGATTCAAAGCATTTTGTCATTTACATCTTTGAAAACGGCAAAGGCGTAAAGCTTCCGCTCTCACTTTATGAAACGAAAACCCCACGAAAAAAGCTTGTCGCGGCATATTCTGCGGCATCGCCGATAGTCGCTGCGTTCTTCGTGTCGGAAAACGAGGATATCATCCTTGTGAACTCACAGAACAAAGCTATTGTTATAAATACAAAGCTCATTCCCGAAAAGGCAACGAGAACCGCAGGCGGAGTAACGCTGTTTACACTTAAAAATGACCAGACGATAACCGTCGCGAGTCGTGACATAGAAAATTTTGCCGGAAGCGCACGCTGCAGAAAGATAAAGATTCCGGCAAGCGGAACGGCTCTTGACTGACGGAGGACTTATGACCGACGTATATATAATCTGTTCCGACGGAGTATTCCGTCGGATGCTCGAGCTTGAGCTTACGGAATACGGCGCAAACGTAATGCCGGAGGGCAGCGCTGTCACAGCGCCGTGCGCCGCCGTTATCTCCGCTCCGGATATCGATAAAGCGGCTCTCCCGCAGGACGGATGCCTTACGGTGGTATTCGGATATCCCGAAGAACTTCCGGACACCGACAGAATAAATCCTTCGGCAGTTCTCGTCCGTCCGTTCGATACGGATGAACTTATGCGGGTGCTTTTCGGAGAAAGCAAGACGGAATCGGTACCGACAATAAGAAAAATAACGGCGTCCGGCAGACTTACGGTAGATATTGAAAAACGCACGGTAAGTTATCTCGGAATATCATCACGACTTACCAAGCGTGAATTCGCCCTTTTTGAATATCTTTACAAACGAAAAGGAATCGAAATTCCGAGAAGCGAGCTTTACGACAGCGTGTGGGGCGGAGGCGACGGAGAAA
The DNA here is from genome assembly GCA_000437375.1 of Eubacterium sp. CAG:841. Lineage (GTDB taxonomy): Bacteria > Bacillota > Clostridia > Oscillospirales > CAG-272 > CAG-841. Next base: position 74,230 of record FR898232.1, on the reverse strand, counting down.
ACGTCGTTGACGTTTACGTCTGCTATCTGCGCGAAAAGCTTGAAAATAAATTCGGAGTAAAGCTCATCCGCACTGTCAGAGGCAAGGGCTATATGTTTGAAGAGTAGAAAGGCGCAAAGATGAAAATAATTTCACGCGACGAATATTTCATGGGCATTGCGCTGAAAGAAGCCGATAAGGCGGCTGCTCTCGGAGAAGTTCCGGTAGGTGCGGTCGTCGTATGGAAAAACAAAATAGTTTCGCAAGCGTTCAACACCCGCGAAACAGACAAAAACGCTCTTTGCCACGCAGAAATAAAAGCAATAGATGAGGCGTGCCGAAAGCTCGGAGGCTGGAGACTTTTCATGTGCGAGCTTTTTGTCACGCTCGAACCGTGTCCGATGTGCGCAGGCGCAATAATAAATTCAAGAATAAAGCGCGTCGTTTTCGGAGCGCGCGATGAAAAAGCCGGAGCCGTAGTGTCACGCGAGGAAATGTTTTCGCTCGGCTTCAACCACACGCCTGCCGTAACCGACGGCGTTCTTGCGGAAGAATGTGCAAAAAAGCTGTCCGACTTTTTTGCGGATCTCCGCGAAAAACGGAAAAAGTGTAAAAAATGACGGAGTTTCAAGCGGAATTTTGTAATTATTTCCGTATAAAATATATTTGACTTTTTTCCGTATATGTGGTAACATATAAATTACACAAGCGGCGTATAAAAGGACGGGGGCATGACGCCCCGAGCAAAGGAAAAGAAAGGAAGTCCGTTCAATGAAGAAAGAACTCAAACAAATATTACTTATGATTTTGACAATAGCCATTGTCGCATCGTTCTGCGCAACAGCTATAAGCTGCGGCGGCAGCGGAAACAAGCAGACAACCGAGGAAGGCGGTCTTACGCTGAAGCCCAGCACAACCGATATACCATCCCCACCGGAGACAACCACAAGCTCAACGTCTCCTGTATCCACAACAACGGAAATTTCCGAAACAACGACGGAAAAACCCATTGAAACGACAAAACCGGTTACTCCTCCCGAAACAGGTACATATATAAATCCCCTTACGGGTCTCAAAACAAGCGTGACCGATCCTTCAAACAAACGTCCTGTCGCAATAGTTGTAGACAACATTTCAAACGCCTACAAGAACCAGAAGGGTCTCTATCAGGCAGACATCCTTTATGAAGCACTCGTTGCTCCCGGCATTACGCGTTATGTTGCGATAATCGAAGATTATGAATCCGTAAAGGATATATGCAACGTACGTTCGGGCAGAGATTATCATATCGACATCGCTCAGGGACACAATGCCATCCTCGTTTGTCACGGCGGTTCCATTACAAATAATTACAACTTCTATCAGCTCGTTATAAGCAGGCTCGGCAGCCGTTATGCGTTTGTTGACACAAAGGACGAATACGTTACGGGTACCGAAGAAGGCGGAAAGAAATACGGTACTATACAGAACTACAAGTCCCGTTCGGATCTTCTTTTCGACACGGTTGTAAACGGCTCGGCACTTAAAATAATGGTAACGGGCAAGTCCTCCAGATTTGCAAAGAGCGGCGCAGGCTACACAGGCACTCCGAACGGTTTCAAATTCGGAACAAGCTCCGCTTCGTCTTCCTCCATTTCCGCAAAAACAGTAAAGGTACAGTTCACAATGGATAACAACACCAGCACAAAGGACGTTACCTTCACTTACGATTCAGCATCTGATAAATACATCCGTTCACAGCTTCCCAAAGAAGGCACAAACATCTCCGGCGAAGAACTTTCCTTTACCAATGTTGTATTTCTCGGCGTTGAAGTAACTCAGGGCAAAGGCACTGAAGAAGACCCCAGAATGGCTCTCATCGACGTAACAGGTTCGGGCAAAGGCTATTACTGCTATGGCGGCAAGATGGTTGCCATCAGATGGTCGAAGACGGCAAACGGCGCGCTCAGACTTATGACCGAGAACGGCGCAGAGCTTACCCTTTCCGCAGGAAACACTTATATCGGCTATCTTGAAAAAGACTATGTCGGCGAATTTCCTTCAAAAGGTTATCACGCAAACTGAATAAAATGAAAAAGCACCCTTCGGGGTGCTTTTTTGATTTGAAAATGAAAATTTTATTTTCGCTTCAATTAAAAAGCCGCCTATAAGGCGGCTTTTTTCATCCTATATATACCGTAAGATTCATCTTTTCGCCGACAGGCGCGATAATGTTTCTCTCCGGTTTTATTTCTTTTCCGTCAAGCTCTATTTTGCTTACTTTGTCGCTCTCTCCCGAGCAAACAAATCTGATATTGTACTCACAGCCTCTGAAAAGCTTCTTTATCGAACATTCTTTCCACGAAAGCGGCAGACACGGCTCGATCCTCAGTCCCTCAAGCTCGGGATGCAAGCCGAAAATATATTCAACCGTACTTTTGAGCAGCCATGAGCTTGCCGCCGTTCTCCAGCTTTGTCCGGGAGTAGCGTAACGGTAGCCTGTCTCGGGTGCAAAATATGAATTATACATTGCATAAGGCTCGCCGCATTTTGTTTCATACTCGGTGTTTGTCACAAGCATTTTCTTCAGTCCCTCTTCAACCTTGTCGGGACGATGAAGCATACTGTCAGCAGCAAGCTTCCATGCGGAAGGATGCAGATAGATTCCACCGTTATCCTGAACGCCGGGCGCCTTTTCAGCCATAGAACCTATGTAAGGGTACTGATGCGAATATGCGGGATATGCGAGTCTTGTGCCAAGCTTTGTTTCAAGAATTCTGTCTGCGCTTTCCATAGCAATACGGTCCTTACCGTCCTTTGCTGCACCCGAAAGCACAGCCCACAGCTGAGAGATAAGGAATATCTTTCCCTCTTCGCTGTCCCTTGAGCCCATAATTATATCGTCGTCCGTGCGGGCATATATGTAATATTCGCCGTCCCAGCCGTACTTGTCAATGCGCTCGCGCATGATGTCGCCGCGCTCGGCTGCGGTTTTTGCGTCGTCCGTTTTTCCCATAGCGGCGGCAAGTCTGCCGAAAGCGGCATTGGCTCTGTACCATGCAAGCGTCAGCCATACGGAAACGCCTTTGCCTTCAAGTCCGGCAAAATTCACGCAGTCGTTCCAATCTCCGCCCCATATGCGAACAAGTCCGTAAAGTCCTGTGAAATTCCACAAAAAATCTACCGAACGGCGAAGATGCTCATATACGCTCGCCTTTGTACCGTTGTTGAATTCAACCTCTTCATTGAGAAGATTTATATCGCCGAGTTCTTTTACTATCGTGTCTGCGGCGAACGTCATCCAGACGGTGTTATCCGCGAATTTTCTGTCGCGTATCGCGCCGTCGATTATCGTTCTCGGAGCATAGCCGGTATCATACTGATATGTAAGGATGCGTTTCAGTCTTTCCCATGCAAGGCGCGGATTTACACACGCAAGACATTCCGTATCGCTTGTAAGATCGCGATATCCGTTATGGCGGACTCTTGCCCATCTGCTGCCCATATCGGCGGCGTATTTCATCCAGCCGTTTATAAGCTTGTCGAAGTCTCCCCACGGAGTGCTTATCTCAATACCGCAAAGTCTTTCTTTATATTTGTTTTCCATAGCGGAAAATTCTTTTTCGACCTCGTCCGGAGAAAGCGCGGCTATGCCGTCTTTATCATAGGCAAGACCGAGCGTGAAATGAACCGTCTTTTTCTCACCGGGGAGAAGCGTCATATCGTTTTGCAAAACAAGACAAAGCTTTTCGGAGTTGCAGTCCGTGTTCTGACATTTAAGTCCTTTTTCAAGCGCCGAAGGATGCTGTTCGTCGCCGTAAGGTCCGATAAAAGCGTTTCTTCTTGAATCAAAGCCACTTATTTTATCGCTTGAAGCCATATATGCGTACATCGGACGGCATCTTCCGGGCAATGCGGGATCGGGATAAAACTCAGTGTAGAAATGTCCCCATACTGCATTTTCATCTTCAAAAGCGCCGCCCGTGGCAAGATTATAACCCTGCGGACGGTATGTTCCGTCAACTTCGGTCTTTGCATACGAAACAAGCGAAAGCGTTCTTTCCTTATCGGAAGTATTTTCAAGCGTTACGCTCCATATTTCGCGCATACCGTCGCACGGCACGAATATGCGCAACGTGCTTTTTATGCCGTTTTTCTTTTGGCTTATTTCGGTCGAACCGTTTTTGTGAGTACAAAGATAATCGGTATATCCCGAATTCATCGGCAAACCGCATATGCTGAAATATTTTCCGTCCTCCGAGACGAAAAGATTACGGTTTGAAACAAGCATGGCTCTTCTGCCCATGTCGTCCTGTGCAAAACCTTCTCCGTAGCCCACCTGAGATGTAAAGGTTATGTATTCGTCGTTGTACATATAATTGTACCAATGGCGCGGAGTTTCCGGCTCTGTTATATAATATGCGTCCCCTTTTTCGGAAAAATGACCGTACTGCTTTGTTCTGTCCATAAAAGCGGTTCCTTTCAAAAATGTTTATATATCCTTTAATACAGATATCAATTCAATCGCGGCAAATACTTTTTAGGATCAACTTTTACATATGAGCCTTGCGAATACTTTCTTATCTCAAAGTGAAGATGAGTGCCTGCATAGGGATTTGATGCGGTAGGCGCCGGAGAGACTCTTCCGGTGTTTCCGCTGTAGCCTATAACCTGACCCTGAACTACTTTATCTCCCGCAGATACCGTCTTTGACTTTAAGTGTGCGTAATATGTGCGATAGCCGTTTCCATGATCTATAACAACATACGTTCCGTATGTCCAGCGAAGGTCTGAAGAGGAAAAATAGCCGTCGTTGCAGGCATAAACGACCGTCCCGCTCATTGAAGCCGTTATCGGCGCTCCGTAATAAACGCCGAAATCTATCCCTCCGTGTGAGTTTGATCCGCCGTAATATTGCGTCACACGGTAATCCGCTCCGCCCTGAGCCGCCGTCCTGAACGGAAGAGCAA
>FR898232.1:52855-69279 GCA_000437375.1 Eubacterium sp. CAG:841 | reverse complement strand
GAAGAGCAAAAGTCTCCTCTTTTTTCTTTGTGCCTATGGCTATTACTTCATCAATAGGCGCAACCGTTTCGGATGAGATGACTTCGCGCTTTATCTCTTTTCCCCGCTCATATGTTATTTTATATGTATTTACCGTATATCCGTCGGCGCCGTAGGTTTTTGTCCTTCGTTCGCCTTCGTAAATATTTCCGTCATAAACGTACTTTACGGAATATTTCACCGTGTTTTCGTTTTTCTTTATCGTTTCGTATGTAAATACAGGCTTTGTGCCTGTTTTTATTATTTCCGATACCGCCGGAGTTTTCTCCTCCGATATAAGCTTGCGGCTTACTTCCTCGCCGCGCTCGTATGTCACTTCGTAAACTCTCAGAACAACGCCGCAGACGCCTTCCCTCTCGGTAATCCGCTCATCCTCGTACATATCGCCATCGGTCACCGTCTCCGTTTCAAACGGCACGCTTTCCCGCTCTGTTATGTGGTCTGTACTGATTATCGGCTTTGTTCCGACAAGTATTTTCTTGTTTTCCGGTTCGCTCAGAATCTTTTCCTCGCTGTCCTCAATAAAAAGCTTTCCGTCCGAATAATAACCCGTTTTTGTTATCTGCAAAAGACCGTCCCTGCCGTATTTCAGAACGTAACTCACATCCTCATATTCATCGTCAGAATAGACATATTCCGTTTCGCGCGGAATTTTTTCTATCGTCGCGGACTTTTTCGTCTCAAACGAAGGCTCAGGCGTGCTTTCCGACGAAGTCGAATCGGTCAGAACGTCTTCTTCCTGTGTTTTTGTAAAAGAAGTCTGAACAGCCGACGTTGCAGCCGCCGCTGTTGTCTCTGCCGACAAAGTGCTTATGTAAGTTTCGGACAGATGTCCGTCGTCGCTTTCGGTGTGGGGAGTCTCCTTTGCGCATGACGCAAAAAATGCCGAAACCGCAAAAATCACCGCAAAAATCATGATTGCGCCGAATCGCCTGTGATGTGATCGTGCCATAAGAATACCGCTTTCTTATCCGGACAAGAAGCCGCTTGTCGCTTCCTGCCGAAATTACCTTGCTTTGACAAAATTATATAACACGGCACATAATATTTCAATGAATAAATAAAGGGTATAAAAGAACAATATTCCTGTAAATACCTAATAAATTTCAAAAGCGATATCCTCATTATTACGGCTCGTATTATACCACAAAACCTGTAAAAAATCAAGACTTGTAATTTGTCTTTTCCCGATTTATAATTTAAAATGCAATAATATGATAAGAAAATACAAAAGGATGTGATGAAAATGAGCCGACCACCCAAAGATCCCGGACTTATGAAACACCCGATGGACAAAATGCGCGAACCGAAACCAAAAAACATAAAAGAGGTTCCGGGATATCTGAAAAGGGTAATATCAAAATTCTTTTACAGACTTTTCTATATTTTCGCCCTCGTCTGGGAAGCAAAGCCAAGCGTTCTGCTTCTGATTTCGTTTTTCTCGGTAATACTCGGCGTTCTGCCGGCAATCTCCGCGTCGATAGCAAAGGATATCTTAAACCGCCTTGCAGTTGACTATGCTCTGGTGAAGGCGGGCGAAGGCGACCCTTCCGCCATGCTCAATGAAATACTTATGCTGCTTGTATGGCAGTTTGCGATAATCTTCGCGACCTCCGTCGTTTCAAGCCTGAAAACATACACAACGAGGATTGCAAGCGAGCTTGTCGCGTACAGGACCAACGTCAAAATAATGGAAAAGGCAAAAACGGTCGATGTTGCAAGCTTTGACCGTCCCGATTTCTATGAGAAGCTTGAAAACGCCTCACGCGAGGCGGGCAACCGACCGATGCAGGTGCTTTCGGCTGCTTGTTCCTGCATCTCCGCCGTGATCAGTATGGTTTCGTTCATCGTCATTCTTGCCGGAATTCCGGGCGAAGTACATATTGCAAGCCTGAGCGTAAAAACAGCCGGCTTTGCGCCGGTAGCTGTTGCGCTCGTTGCGATTCCTTCGGCTATCGTTTCCTTTGTTTACAGACGCAAGGTATTCGATTATGTCCGCGGTCGCTCCAAAGACAGACGGCAGTTCAACTATTATAAAGGTCTTATGACAAACAAAGATATGGTCAAAGAGATCCGCCTTTTCGGACTTTCGGACACATTTATCGAAAGATACAAAAGCATCTTCGGTCATTATTTCAACGGTGTGCGCCGCATATATTTTTCGGAGGGCGCATGGAACCTTGTGATGTCAATACTGTCGTCTTCCGTCAACTGTGTGCTTTTTTTGCTGATAGCAAAGGGCGTCATAGCAGGCGATTTTGAGGTCGGTAACTATTCGCTTTATACGGGCGCGCTGCGCTCGATAGCGAGCGGAATTTCAACGCTGATAAATACCACCGCATCCATTTACGAAGGCACGCTTTTTATCGACAATCTCATAACATTTATTGACGAAAAAACCGAGATAGTGCCTTCGCTTCCCGAGCCTCGTCATCCGCAGCGTCATATCGCTCACAAAATAGAGCTGAAAAACGTTTCGTTCCGCTATCCCGGCACAAGCAGGGATGTTATAAAAAATATGTCCGTAACCTTTGAACCCGGCGAAACAGTCGTTCTTGTAGGGCTCAACGGCGCTGGAAAGACTACGCTTATAAAACTGATAACAAGACTGTACGATCCAACCGAAGGCGTCATTCTCCTTGACGGCCACGACATAAGGGAATACGACATAAGCGAGCTTTATTCGATATACGGAATAATCTTTCAGGATTTCGGCAGATACGCCGTATCCGTCCGTGAGAACGTCTCGTTTTCCGATATAAACAGCCCGATAGACGATGAAAGAGTTTCAAAAGCGGCAAAGGAAAGCGGCGCCGAAGATTTTATAAAAAATCTGCCGGGAGGATACGATACCGCGCTTATGCGTTATTTCGAAGAAGACGGGATAGAGCTTTCAACAGGTCAGTGGCAGAAGCTTTCCGTTGCGCGCGCATTTTACTCCGATTCCGATATTCTCATTCTTGACGAGCCGACTGCGGCGCTCGACGCGATCGCGGAGCAGGAGATCTATTCTCAGTTCGACAGTCTCCGCAAGGATAAAACCACAATTTTTGTTTCGCACAGACTTTCAAGCGCAACGACGGCGGATAAGATCCTCGTTCTTGAAGACGGACAGATAATAGAAAGCGGGACCCATCGCGAGCTTATGCGGAAAGGCGGCAGATATTGCGAGCTTTTCTCAACTCAGGCGCAGAGATATATCGCATCGGAAAGCGACATAAAAAAATAACCGAAAAAATCGGAGAAAGCCGAAAGCCTTCTCCGATTTCTGTTTTTATTCCTTATCTCCGCCGTTTTTCGGCTTTGTCAACGCGCCCAAAAGCACAACCGCAAGAATTATCACAGCGGTAACGATAAATATTCCCGCCATACCCTTTGCCATTATCGGCAGAGTACTGAGAAACGCATCAAAATTTATATTCATAATCCTTCACCACCTTAACCGAGCAATGTCAGCAGAAGTCCGCCGGCTATGACGGAGGCAATCTGCCCCGATACGTTTACGCCTATCGAATGCATAAGAAGGAAATTCTGCGGGTCCTCCTTCAGTCCCATCTTGTGAACGACTCTTGCAGACATCGGGAATGCCGAAATGCCTGCCGCGCCGATCATCGGGTTTATCTTCTTGTCCTTCGGCAGGAAGAGATTTATCAGCTTTGCGATTATGACACCGCCCGCCGTATCAAATATGAAGGCAACAAGTCCAAGTCCGATTATGAGCAATGTGTCTGTAGTAAGGAAGTATTCTGCCTGCATCTTGGTTGCAATCGTAATACCGAGAAGAATCGTTACAAGATTTGAAAGCACCTTCTGTGCCGTTTCGGAGAGCGAATCAAGCACGCCGCATTCGCGGAGCAGGTTTCCGAACATAAGAAATCCTATGAGCGCAACGCTTCTCGGAGAAACGATACCGGTTATCATGGTTATGATTATCGGGAAAAGGATTTTGGTCGTTTTTGAAACGGATTTTTCCTGATAAGGCATACGGATGAGGCGTTCCTTTTTAGTTGTCAGCAACTTGATAACAGGCGGCTGAATGATCGGAACGAGAGCCATATATGAATAAGCCGCCACCATTATCGCCCCGAGATATTTTGAACCGAGAAAGTTTGCAACGAAAATCGACGTCGGTCCGTCCGCCGTACCGATAATGCCGATGGACGCCGCATCCTTTATATCAAAACCGAGAAGTGCCGCAAGGCTGAACGTAAAGAAAATGCCGAACTGCGCCGCCGCGCCGAAAATCATCAGCTTGGGATTTGAAAGAAGCGGTTCAAAATCGATCATCGCTCCGATGCCGATAAAGAGCAGAAGCGGAAACAGCTCATTGGCTATTCCTGACTCAAATAGTACGTCTATAACGCCGATCTCTTTTATGCCGTCATATATCTGCGTAACCGCGCCGGAAAGCGGAAGGTTGACAAGAATTGCGCCAAAGCCCATAGGCAGAAGAAGCGTAGGCTCCATATCCTTTTTTATGGCAAGATATATCAGCACGCCGCCGATTATCCACATAACGACCTGTTGCCACGTTATGTTTGTAATGTTTGAAAACAATGCTCCCATGAAATGTCCTCCGAATGTTTGTACGGGAATTGAAAAAATATGATTAAATATTATCACATTCTGCTGTATTTTTCAAGTATATTACCGGCGATATTTTTCTTTGCACAATTTATTTGAATTTTATGCAATATGATTGTCCGAAACAAAGAAAAATCCGCACATAATAAACATATTTTTCTTATCGGAACCGCACGCCGCATCTAATTTTTTCAGATTAAGCCCTCTGCATATCGATATATGCATAACCGATATGAAAAATCAGCAATTGCATAATCGCTCGATTTATGATAGAATATGTAAAACAATTATTTTAGGAAGGTATTTTTATGAACAAGATATCCATCATCGGAACCGGAAGCGTAGGTTCCACCATCGCGTACTCCCTTGCAATTCTCGGAATGGCATCCGAAATCGTAATGATCGACATCAACAGCGAGAAGGCTCTCGGAGAGGCTCTCGATATCAGACAGGGTACCCCCTTCTGCAGCCCCTGCTCCATTTACGCAGGCAGTTACCTCGACGCCGCAGGCTCAAACATCGTTATTCTCACATCGGGAATAGCAAGAAAGCCCGGGCAGTCACGTCTTGAGCTTGCTCAGACAAACGTAAACATAACAAAGAGCATTATTCCCGAAATAACAAAATACGCTCCGGACGCAACGTACATAATCGTAAGCAATCCGGTAGATATCCTTACTTATACATTCCACAAATTTTCAGACCTTCCCGAAAACCGCATAATCGGCTCGGGAACGATCCTCGATACGGCTCGTCTCCGCGCAAGACTCTCCGAATACTACAACATCAGCCAGAGCAACGTTCACGCTTATGTTTTCGGCGAGCACGGCGACTCTTCCTTCATTCCGTGGTCGGTTGCAAACATATCAAACGTACCGATCTCAAAGTGCAACGAACTTATATCGCTTCCCGACATGGAAAGCCCTGCTCTCAACTTTGATGAAATAGAGCAGTATGTAAGAAAATCCGGCGGCAGAGTAATCGCACGCAAGGGCGCAACATTCTATGCGGTTTCAATTTCCGTATGCCACATCTGCAAGTGCCTGCTTGCAGGAATAGACACAACGATGACAGTCTCCACAATGATGCACGGAGAATACGGTATAGACGACGTTTGCCTCAGCACACTCAATCTTGTCGGTCACGACGGCATACGCGGCAAGGTAAACGTTCCGCTTACCGACGAAGAGACCGCAAAGCTCCGTCTCAGCGCAAACACTCTCAAAGATGTTATCAAAAATCTCAGCATCTGAGAAAAGGACGGTAAACAAAGATGGAATATCGCATTGAACACGACTCCATGGGTGAGGTAAAGGTTCCTGCGGATCGCCTCTGGGCGGCGCAGACCGAAAGAAGCCATGAAAATTTCAGAATAGGCGTTGACATCGAAACAATGCCCCGAGAAATAACCCATGCATTCGGAATTCTTAAAAAGGCCGCCGCTATGGCAAACGCCAAACTTAAACCCGAAAAGATGACCTCGGAAAAGCTCGGCGCAATATCACAGGCGTGCGATGAAGTCATTTCTGGAAGCTTAAACGATCACTTTCCGCTCGTCGTATGGCAGACAGGCTCCGGCACACAGTCGAATATGAACGCAAACGAGGTCATCGCAAACAGATCAAACCAGATAGCCGGCTCAAAACTCTGCCACCCGAACGACGACATAAATATGAGCCAATCCTCAAACGATACCTTCCCTACGGCAATGCACATATCTGCCGTAATAGCAATAGAGGATAAGCTCCTCCCCGCGATAGAAACACTTATAGCCACATTCAAGCGCCTTGAAGCGGAAAACGAGGGCATAGTAAAATCCGGCAGAACGCACCTTCAGGACGCAACGCCGATAAAATTCAGTCAGGAAATCTCCGGCTGGAGGTCAAGCCTTGAAAGAGACGCGGAGCTTCTCCGCATTGCAGTAAAGCCGCTTTATGAGCTTGCTCTCGGCGGAACGGCTGTCGGCACGGGACTCAACGCTCCCAAAGGCTTTGCCGAACTTGTCGCCGCAAAGGTAGCTTCGCTTACCGGAAAGCCCTTTGTAACGGCCGAAAATAAATTCCACGCGCTCACTTCAAAAGATGAACTCGTATTCGCTCACGGTGCAATAAAAGCGACCGCCTGCGACATGATGAAAATAGCAAACGACATCCGTTGGCTGGCTTCCGGTCCGCGTGACGGTCTCGGGGAAATACATATTCCCGAAAACGAGCCCGGCTCGTCCATAATGCCCGGAAAAGTAAATCCAACGCAGTGCGAAGCGGTCACGATGGTAGCCGTTCAGGTCATGGGCAACGATGTAGCTGTCGGAATGGCGGCATCGCAGGGCAACTTCGAGCTTAACGTTTTCATGCCCGTTGCGGCATACAACTTCCTGCAGTCCGCACGTCTGCTTGCCGAAGCGATAGTTTCTTTCAACATAAACTGCGCCGTCGGAATTACGGCAAACAAAGAAAAAATGTATCACAATCTGCACAATTCGCTCATGCTCGTTACGGCGCTCAACCCTTATATCGGTTATGAAAACGCCGCAAAGACCGCAAAGAAAGCTTTTAAGGACAATATCTCCTTAAAGCAGGCATGCGTTGAGCTCGGATTCCTTACTGCTGAAAAATTCGATGAGGTATTTCATCCCGAACAGATGGTTTAATACCTGACGGAGGTAAATATGAAGGTAAGTTATTTTCCCGGCTGTACCCTCAAAACCAAAGCGAAAGACCTTGATCTTTACGCACGCAAAAGCGCCGAAAAGCTTGGCGTTGAGCTGTGCGAAATAGAGAATTGGCAATGCTGCGGAGGCGTTTTCGTCAGCGCAAAGGACGAAATAGCCACAAAGCTGTCAAGCGTGCGCGCACTTGTTTCAGCGCGCGACGCGGGAATGCCGCTCGTAACAGTGTGTTCAGCCTGTCATAACGTAATAAAACAAACAAATGCCGCCATGCGTACGGATGAAGACTTCGCAAGTAAAGTAAATCTTTATATGTCGCAGGATAAAAATCCTTCCGAGCCTTATCACGGCGAGACGGCTGTCTATCATTATCTTGAGCTTCTTCGCGATACGGTCGGCTTCGATAAGATAAAGGAAGCCGTAACACGTCCGCTCACAGGCAAGAAGATCGCCGCATATTACGGCTGTATGCTTCTCCGCCCGAACAAGGTAATGCGGTTCGACGATCCGGAAAATCCGAGCATTATGGAGGATTTTATAAGAGCGCTCGGCGCAGAACCGGTTATTTATCCGCACAGAAACGAATGTTGCGGCGGATATATAGCACTTGAAGATGCAGACTCCGCAAAGAAAAAGAGCCTTTCCGTAAGCGGCGACGCCGCAGATCACGGAGCCGAGCTTATCGTTACGGCTTGTCCGCTCTGCAAATACAACCTTGTCAAAAACGGAAGTCCGGTTCCCGTTATATACTTTACCGAGCTGCTTGCGGAAGCGCTCGGCGTAAAGGAGGATAAAGATGCAGAATAAAACAGAGCTTTTGCGCGAACAGGTTCTCCGCATAAGCGGCGTAAACCCCAGAAAGTGTATGCGCTGCGGAAAATGCTCCGCAACCTGTCCGTCCTATGACGAAATGGAATACCATCCTCATCAGTTCGTTTATATGGTCGAAAACGGCGATATCGAAACTCTGATGAAATCGCCTTCCGTTTATAAATGTCTTTCATGCTTTGCCTGCGTTGACCGTTGTCCCAGAGGCGTTGAGCCGGCAAAGCTTATAGAAGCCGTTCGTCTTTGCGTCATCCGTGAAAAGGGCGGCGACAGAATGACGGCAAACGATATTCCCTCCCGCATAGACGATGACACGCCCCAGCAGGCAATCGTCAGTGCTATGAGAAAATATTCAAAATAAAGAAAGGAGAAAACATTAAATGCAGAGAATCGGAGTTTTTGTCTGTCATTGCGGCACCAATATTGCCGGCACGGTAGACGTTAAAGCCGTGGCAGAAGCACTGAAAAACGAACAGGGCGTTGTTTTCTCCACGGATTATCAGTATATGTGTTCCCAATCGGGACAAAACATAATAAAGGAAGCGATCGCAGAGCATCATCTGACAGGTATCGTCGTCTGCTCATGCTCGCCCCGTATGCACGAAGCAACCTTCCGCAAAACGGCGGCTTCCGCAGGACTCAACCCCTATATGGTTGAAATAGCAAACATCCGCGAACAATGCTCGTGGGTGCATAAGGATATGCCCACAGGCACCGAAAAGGCAATAATCCTTGCAAAGGCGGCTGTGGCAAAGGTTAATCTCAACGCTCCGCTTACTCCCGGAGAAAGCCCCGTAACAAAGCGCGCGCTTGTTATCGGCGGCGGTATCGCCGGAATACAGACGGCACTCGATATTGCCGACGCAGGCTTCCCCGTTGATATAGTCGAAACGAAACCGACGATCGGCGGCAAAATGGCTCAGCTCGACAAGACCTTCCCCACCCTCGACTGCGCGGCTTGTATTCTAACACCGAAAATGGTTGATGTGGCGCAGAACGAAAAGATCCGCATCTTCTCATACTCCGAAGTGACAGACGTAAAAGGCTTTGTAGGCAATTTTGACGTAACTATAAAGCGCAAAGCGCGTTATGTAAAGGAAGATGTCTGCACAGGTTGCGGACTCTGCACGGAAAAATGCCCGCAGAAAAAGGTTCCCAACGAATTCAATCTCGGAATGGACAACCGCCACGCAATATATATTCCTTTTGCACAGGCTGTGCCGAAGGTCGCAACAATCGACCCGAATTACTGCACAATGCTGAAAACAGGCAAATGCGGCGTATGCTCAAAGGTCTGCACCGCGGGCGCTATCGATTACACCGCAAAGGATGAATTCATCGAAGAAAAATACGGCGCTATCGTCGTTGCAACAGGCTTCAATCCAATTTCAATGGAGAAATTTGACGAATTCGCATATTCGCAATCAAAGGACGTAATCACCTCGCTTGAGCTTGAACGTCTTATGAACGCGGCAGGTCCCACAGGCGGCACGCTTCTCCGTCCGTCCGACGGCAAGCATCCGCACACAATAGTTTTTGTTCAGTGCGTAGGCTCACGTTGTGCGGCTTGTGCCGAAAAGGGCAAAGAATACTGCTCAAAGATATGCTGTATGTACACGGCAAAGCACGCCATGCTCATACGCGATAAATATCCGGACACCGATGTATACGTTTTCTATATAGACGTCCGTACACCCGGAAAGAACTTCGACGAATTCTATCGCCGCGCGGTTGAAGAATACGGAGTTCACTACATAAAGGGTATGGTCGGAAAGGTCTGTCCCGATGGTGACAAGCTTAAAGTTCAGGGTTCGGATCTTATCTACGGAAAACAGATTCATATCGACGCCGATCTCGTTGTTCTTGCGGCAGCTATCGAACCCGATAAATCCGCAAGACACCTTGCAACGCTTCTTACGGCAAGTATGGACACAAACGACTTCTTCACGGAAGCTCATCCCAAGCTTCGTCCCGTTGAAAGCCCGACAGCCGGCGTATTTCTCTCGGGAACATGTCAGGGACCGAAGGACATTCCGGAAACGGTTGCTCAGGCAGGAGCCGCAGCTTCAAAGGTCATCGGACTTCTCTGCAAAGACAAACTGACAGGTAACCCCTGCGTCGCTCACTCGGACGAGATGATGTGCAACGGTTGCTCGACCTGCGAGAAAGTATGTCCTTATGGCGCGATTTCGTATATCGACAAGGAATTCCGTATGCCTGACAGAACAACGAAGGTTCGCCGCGTTGCAACGGTAAACGAGGCTGTATGTCAGGGCTGCGGCGCGTGCACGGTCGCTTGTATGTCAGGCGCAATGGATCTGAGAGGCTTCTCAAGCAAACAAATTATGGCGGAGGTTGACGCAATATGCAAGTAAACGAATACAAGCCCCTTATTGTGGCGTTTTGCTGTAACTGGTGTTCATATGCCGGCGCTGACCTTGCGGGCAATAACCGCTTGAATTATCCCGCCGACGTAAAGATTATCCGTGTTCCCTGTTCATGCAGAGTAAACCCGATGTTTATTCTCCGCGCTTTTCAGAGAGGCGCGGACGGAGTTATAATCTGCGGTTGTCATCCCGGCGACTGTCATTATACCTCCGGCAACTACTACACCCGCAGACGTATGGCGCTGCTCTTCTCTATGCTCGACTATCTCGGCATTGAAAGAGAAAGAACCCGTGTCGAATGGGTATCTGCGGCGGAGGGCGCAAAATTCGCCGCAACAATGAACGATTTTGCGGAAAAAGTCGCCGCACTCGGCGAAAACAAGAGATTGGAGGACTTAAGATGCAAGAAATAAATCGTGCGGCTCTTGTAAAAAGAGCGTCCGAATTGCTTTCGGACGGCACTGCGGACAGAGTTCTCGGTTGGAAAGCGGGTGAATTTGACTACGACATCACTCCTGCGGTCTTCAACAGTTCCGAAGAACTTGAAAAGGATTTTGTATGGGGCGATTTCTGCGGCGCAAACTTTTCAAAATATCTCATAAAAGAAACACGGAAGGGCGAAGGAAAAGTACTTGTCTTCCTCAAACCCTGCGACACTTACAGTTTCAATCAGCTCCTTACCGAGCATCGCTTTGACCGTGAAAAGGTCTACGCCGTAGGCATTCCCTGCGACGGCATGCTCGACGTTACAAAGATAAAATCGCTTGCTGACGGTATCTCTTCCGTTAAGAGCGAAGGTAACACCGTAAAGATAGAAACACTTTACGACGGCACGATCTCCGAAAAAAGAGACGATCTCCTTTCCGACAGATGCGTTCACTGCAAATCCAAAAAGCACGTTTCTTACGACGAGCTTCTGGGCGATGACGGCGACGTACTTGACAGCGGACGCTTTGACGAAGTTGAAAAAATAGAAAAAATGACGGCAGACGAACGCTTTGCATTCTGGCAGGGAGAGCTTTCACGCTGTATACGCTGCAACGCCTGCCGCGATGTTTGCCCTGCCTGCACCTGCGAAAAGTGCGTTTTCGACAATCCGAACTCGGGCGTTGAAAACAAGGCTGCGGCAAACTCCTTTGAGGACAGTATGTTCCACATCATCCGAGCGTTCCACGTGGCAGGAAGATGCACGGACTGCGGCGAATGTTCAAGAGTATGCCCTCAGCATATACCGCTTCATCTTCTCAACCGCAAGTTCATAAAGGATATAGATAATTTTTACGGCGAATATCAGGCAGGAGAAACGGTCGGAAGCCGTGCCCCGATAGTGAACTATTCACAGGATGATATCGAGCCGGGAAAAGCTGTGGAAAGAGGTGGCGACAATGCGTAAAATATCGCTTGACAAGCTGAATTCGCTTTTCTCAGCCATAGCGGACAGCGAAACTCTTTATCTGCCTGTTGATACAAAAGCAGGTGCAAGCTATGAAAAATGGCACGACGGCGCAGTCCTTTCGGACGCGCTCAACACCGTAAGAAGCGCAAAAGATTTCTTCTTCCCGCAGACGGAAAATCTTATGGATTTCAAGGTTGAAGGAAAGAATATTGAAATTATCGATACAAGAGAGGAATGCGAGGATTTCGTTATCTTCGGAGTGCGCGCATGCGACGTCAAGAGCTTTGAAATTCTTGACAGAGTATTCCTTTCCGAACCCGTTGACAGCTACTACAAAAACCGTCGCGAACATGGCGTTATAATGTCGCTCGCCTGCACGAAACCGCACGAAACGTGCTTCTGCGGCACTTTCGGCATAGACGCTTCGTCACCCGAAGGTGATATCGTCTGCCACAAGACGGATGACGCCCTCTATATGGACGCAAAAACCGAAAAGGGCGAAGCTCTTCTTTCAAAGCTTTCTGCCGTTACGGAAGAAACCGACGATAAAGCCGTTGAAGAACAGAAGAAAGTCACAAAGGAGAGACTTGCAAAGCTCCCGCTCGCAAGCCTTTCGGCGGACAGCTTCGGCGCCGGCAAGACAGAAGAGTTCTTCGGCGCTCCCGAATGGAAGGAGCTTTCTCAGTCATGTCTCGGATGCGGAACATGCACGTTCGTATGCCCCACCTGCCAGTGCTACGATATAAAGGATTTCAACACAGGTCACGGAGTAAAACGTTTCCGCTGCTGGGATTCTTGCATGTATTCGGACTTTACAAAAATGTCCGCAGGTCAGCCGAGACTTACTCAGCTTGAACGCTTCCGTCAGAGATTTATGCATAAACTTGTGTATTACCCCACAAACAACGGTGGACTTTTCTCATGCGTGGGTTGCGGCAGATGTATTTCAAAGTGTCCCATTCAGATGAATATTGTAAAGGTAATGAAAAAGCTGGGAGGAAACAAAAATGATTGATGTAAAAGAACCTCTTATCCCCAAGATAGGCGTCGTTACCGATATACGCATAGACACTCCCGACGTAAAGACATTCAGAGTTGTGACACCCGACGGCAAAAAAGCCTTTGAGCATAAACCCGGTCAGTGTGCGATGCTCTCAATTCCCGGCGTAGGAGAGGCGATGTTTTCAATAACCTCCTCGCCGACAAATGAAGAATTTATGGAATTCTCCATAAAAAAATGCGGTTGCGTTACAGAGTGGCTTCATTCAATGGAAGTAGGTCAGCAGATAACGATCAGAGGACCTTACGGAAGACCCTTCCCCGTAGATACAGAGTTTGTCGGTCATGATATGCTCTTTATCGCAGGCGGTAT
This sequence comes from Eubacterium sp. CAG:841, assembly GCA_000437375.1. Lineage (GTDB taxonomy): Bacteria > Bacillota > Clostridia > Oscillospirales > CAG-272 > CAG-841. The sequence continues at coordinate 56,005 of FR898232.1, read as the reverse complement.
CGGTCTTGCTCCGCTCCGCTCGGTCATAAACTACTGCCGTCACTACCGCGATCGCTACGGCAAGATAGACATAGTCTACGGATCACGCAGTATGCAGGACCTTGTTGACTATAAAGAAATAATCGACGAATGGGCAAATGACGCCGGCGTGACCGTTCATCTTACGATCGACCGCGAGCAGCCCGAATGGTCCGGCCACGTCGGTTTTGTACCGAACTATGTAAAAGAACTCGGATTTTCTCCGGACAAAATTGCTATTCTCTGCGGTCCTCCGATAATGATTAAATTCACCCTTGCGGGACTTACAGAGCTCGGCTTTGAAAAAACTCAGGTCTACACAACGCTTGAGCTTCGTATGAAATGCGGAATAGGCAAGTGCGGAAGATGCAACGTCGGTGCAAAATACGTCTGCAAGGACGGACCGGTATTCCGCCTCGACGAGCTTGACGAACTTCCGAATGAATATTGATAAAAAGGAGATATACAGCATGGAAAATATGGTTGATATATATTTGTTCGGCAAGAAATATTCCGTTCCGGACGATCTGACTATAATGCGCGCAATGGAATATGCGGGCTATCAGCTTGTACGCGGTTGCGGATGCCGTAACGGCTTCTGCGGTGCTTGCGCAACTATTTACCGCATAAAAGGCGACAGAACTCTTCGCACCTGCCTTGCATGCCAGACGAAGGTTGAAAACAATATGTATATTGCAACTCTTCCCTTCTTCCCGCTTGTAAAACAGGTTTATGACATTGAAAAAATAAAACCCACAGAGCAGATAATGATGCAGCTCTACCCCGAAATATACGCCTGCGTAGGTTGCAACGCCTGCACAAAGGCTTGTCCGCAGGGACTGAACGTAATGCAGTACATTGCATATGCTCAGCGCGGCGAATATGAAAAATGCGCCGAAGAATCGTTTGACTGCGTTATGTGCGGAATATGCTCGTCGCGTTGCCCTGCCGGAATATCTCACCCTCAGGTTGCAATGCTTGCGCGCCGTCTCAACGGCAAATATCTTGCGCCGAAGTCCCAGCATCTTGAGGATCGCGTAAAAGAGATAAAAGACGGAACATTTACAGAGCTTATAGAAGCGCTTATGGGCAAACCCATAGAAGAGCTTAAAGAGCTTTACAACAACAGAGATATTGAAAAATAAGGAGGGCGGAAAAATGTATTCGGAAAAATTTCAGAAATCGCTTGCTGCCGTAGAAGCGGCAAGAGAAGCAAACATAGCATATGAACCCGCCCGTATGACGGCAAAAGAAAAGGAAGATCTGCTTGCGGCATATCATCCCGACTACAAAAAAAGCGAATTTGCAACACTCAAAATCGGTGCAAACAAGGGTGAAGAAGTTCCTCACGAGCTTTGCGAAATGCTTCAGGCTCACAGCCGTATTTCCGCATCCGACGTTGACCTTTCAGACGTAACATACGATGTTGACGTTCTTATAATCGGCGGCGGCGGAGCAGGCGCTTCCGCAGCTATCGAAGCCGATAATGTCGGCGCAAAGACTATGATAGTTACGAAACTCCGCATAGGCGACGCAAACACCATGATGGCAGAGGGCGGAATTCAGGCAGCTGACAAGCCCGGCGATTCCCCCGCTATCCATTTTCTTGATGCTTTCGGCGGCGGTCACTTTGCCGCCAAAAAAGAGCTTCTCGAAAAGCTCGTCTGCGACGCTCCCGAAGCCATTCAGTGGCTCAACGATCTCGGAGTCGAATTTGATAAAGCTCCCGACGGCACAATGATAACAACTCACGGCGGCGGTACGTCGCGCAAGCGTATGCACGCCGCAAAGGACTATTCCGGCGCGGAAATAATGAGAACGCTCCGTGACGAGGTTCTCAATCGCGGAATACCCGTTGTTGACTTCACCTCCGCAATCGAGCTTATCCTTGATGAAAACGGCAAGGCTGCCGGTGCTGTTCTTATGAACATGGAGACAAAAGAGCTTATGGTAGCCCGCGCAAAGACCGTCATCATCGCGACAGGCGGCGCAGGACGTATGCACTATCAGGGCTTCCCCACATCAAACCATTACGGCGCAACGGCGGACGGTCTTGTTCTCGGTTACAGAGTCGGCGCAAAGCTTCTTTATGCCGACACGCTTCAGTATCACCCGACGGGCGCAGCGTTCCCTCAGCAGATCTTCGGCGCACTTGTAACGGAAAAGGTTCGTTCTCTCGGCGCAAAGCTTGTAAACCGCGACGGTAAAGTATTTATGCATCCTCTTGAAACACGCGACGTTGCTGCAGCTTCGATAATAAGAGAATGTTCCGACCGCGACGAAGGTATTGACACCGGCAACGGCAAAGCCGTATGGCTTGACACGCCTATGATCGAAAAGATAGGCGGCGAAGGTACAATCGAACGCAGAATCCCTGCGATGATGCGTATGTTCGGAAGCTACGGTATCGACATAAGAAAAGAGCCTATTCTCGTTTATCCGACGCTCCACTATCAGAACGGCGGACTTGACATAGACGTAGACGGTATGACAACAAACGTTGAAAACCTCTTCGTCGCAGGCGAGGCTGTCGGCGGAATTCACGGCAGAAACCGTCTGATGGGCAATTCTCTGCTCGATATAATCGTTTTCGGAAGAAGCGCCGGAAAGAACGCAGCCGAAAAATCAAAAGACGTAAAGGTCGGCGCGCTCACGCTTGACCATATCGCAAAATTCGACGCGGAGCGCGAGGCGGCAGGTATCGTCACAGATGCTGTTTCACCCAAGCTCCTTCCCGATTACAGAAGAAAATAATCCAACTGGGGGAATAAAAAATGATAGTTGATCTTCTTGAAGCACTCACAATTTTTTGTTTCGGTCTTTCATGGCCGATATCGATCCGCAAATCGCTCGTTTCACGCACAGCGAAGGGCAAAAGCCTCTTCTTTGAGGTGTTCCTTCTCGTCGGTTACGCATGCGGTATTGCAAAAAAGATTATTGAAGCAACCGGCGCATTCGGTGTGGATCCCAAATCCGGATTTATATTCATACTCAGCTTCTTCTTCTATGTGCTCAACTTCATTGAAATTTCAATCGACGTTGCGCTCTATTTCAGAAACAAAAAGCTTGACGAAGAAGCCGATCGCCTTGCAGCAGAAAATAAATAAAATAAAAAAAGTCCCCGCATTTCTG
>FR898232.1:37360-52795 GCA_000437375.1 Eubacterium sp. CAG:841 | reverse complement strand
CTTTCGGCGGATTTTTTATGCTGTCTTTTTCTTTTTGAAAATACCTTTATAAATTATCGCCCACCAGATGAATCCGAGAGGGATTGCGGCGAAAATATCAAGTATGGAATGTTGCTTTACAAACACAGTTGACATACATATAAGCACGCCCAATATTATCGAAAGCGCGACAAGCCACTTGCGGTTTTTAAGCGATTTGCAGTCAAGCACGGCAAAATCTATCGCCATCGCACCGAAAACGTGTGCGCTCGGCAAAACATTTGTATATGTATCAGCGGTGTAAATGCGTTTCATAATAAAGCAGAAGATGTTTTCTTCACCCGTTATGTCGGGGCGCATATCCTGATAATTGGGGAACACCGCACAGATTATTATCATTGTAAAGAAGGTAGCGCCTATATATATCATATATTTCTTGAAGCCTTCGGCGTCGCGGAATATAAGATATATGCCTATTGCGGCAAGTGCGGGATACCACAGTGAATAAGGTATAGCAAAATATTCGCAGAAAGGTATCATGTCGTCAAGCGGTATATGTGAAAGGAACATTTTATCCGCAGGAAAATCGTTTGAGATTATTTTTTCGAGAATAAAAAAGGCTATAAGATAAGCCGGAAAAATAAGAACATACCAAAGATGCTTATAATATTTGTTTTTTATGGGATGTGAGTTTATTTCTTCTGTCATCATTTGTCTCCTTGATTTACTATGGTATAAGAATATCATATTTCAGGGGAATGTGTCAAGAACGCAACCGAAATTTAACATTTTTTTATTTTGTATATTGTCAAATAAAACAAATTATGATATTATAACCTTGAAAGGAAGGTGAAAACCGTTGAAAATCACATTTATAGGCGCAGCACATGAGGTTACCGGCTCCTGCACTCTTGTTGAAGTTGCGGGAAAAAAGTTCCTTGTAGACTGCGGTATGGAGCAAGGCCCCAATATATATGAAAATCGCGAGCTTACAGTTTCGCCCGCCGATATCGACTTTGTATTTCTAACTCATGCACATATAGACCATTCGGGCAAGCTTCCGCTTCTTGTAAAGAACGGCTTTCACGGAAAAATATATTCAACCGACGCAACACGCAAACTTTGCGCGGTAATGCTTTCGGACTCGGCACACATTCAGATGTCGGACGCTGAATGGAAAAACCGTCGCGCAACGCGCTCCGGAAGTGCGGAATATGAGCCTCTTTATACACAAAAAGATGTAGATTCCACAATGGCTCTCTTTGAGCCGTTCGGATACGGAATGGAGTTCTTCATCTCCGACGGAATAGTGGCAAGCTTTTTTGATTCGGGTCACCTTCTCGGCTCATCTTCGATAAAGTTCCGTCTTACGGAAGGCAAACATGATTGCACGGTCATCTTCTCAGGAGATATCGGAAATTCGGAAAGACCGCTCCTGCGCGATCCTCAGATGCCGGATGAAGCCGATGTAGTTATAATAGAATCCACCTACGGCGACAGGACTCACGATAAAAAACGTCCCGACTACGAACAAAAGCTTATTCAGCTGATAACCGAAACGTTTGACAAAGGCGGAAACCTTGTAATTCCGTCGTTTGCGGTAGGCAGAACGCAGGAACTTTTATATATGCTTCGCGGAATAAAAGAGCGTAAAGCCGTAAATTATGATTTCCCCGTGTATCTTGACAGCCCGCTCGCCATCGAAGCCACAAAAATATACGCTTCGCCCGATATGCAGGAATATTACGATGACGAAACTCTTGCCCTTCTCGGCAGAGATATAAACCCAATAACATTTGACGGACTTCACGTAAGCGTGACGACCGAAGAATCAAAAGCCATAAACTTTGATCCCACGCCGAAGGTTATAATCGCTTCATCGGGAATGTGCGAAGCCGGCAGAATACGTCATCACCTCAAATACAATCTTTGGCGTCCGGAGTGTACGGTGCTTTTCATAGGTTATCAGGTAGAAGGCACGCTCGGACGTAGGCTCCTTGACGGAGAAAAATTTGTAAACCTTTTCGGCGAAGATGTAAAAGTCGCAGCCAGAATCGATAAACTCGACGGAATATCCGCCCACGCCGACAAAGACGGACTTCTTGCATGGATCGGCGCAATGGAAAAACGTCCGCGCCGCGTTTATGTAAATCACGGAGATGATACCGCCTGCGAAGTGCTTTCAAAAGCTATAAACGCAAAGTTACTTGTAAAAGCTCTTGCGCCATTCAGCGGCGGAACATACGATCTGGTAACCGACGTATGCTCGGATCCCGGAAACACACACAAGCTTGTAAAACGCCCGTCGTCAAGAGGAAAGAGCAACGCCTCCGTCGCCTGGACGAAGCTTTTCGCCGCCGGTGTAAGGCTTTCATCGATAATTGAAAAAATGCGCGGCAAAAAGAGCAAGGATATAGCCAAACTTACAGGTCAGATAAACTCTCTTTGCGAAAAATGGGAGAAAACCGTGAAAACGCGCAAAAAGAAATGAACACATAAGAAAATCCCGCAAAAATGCGGGATTTTCGGTTTATTTACAATCACATTCCTATTGACAGCGTATATATATATATGGTATAATACATTTAATTACAGTAGTTGAAAGGATTTTTCAAGTGGAAAGCAGTACGGGCGACAGTCCTTACCGAAGTACATATTCGGAATACAGATAATCTCAGCATAACCCGCTCATTTTTTGAGGCTAACGGGCTATGCTTTTTTGCGTTTTGCTTGAAATTCATATAATAATTTTATTTTTTCCGGAGGAAAACATTTCTTATGGCAGACCCTTATCCCTTATCTAATCTGATAACACCCATGTCACTCAATGCTTCTGCATCCGCTACTGCAACGGACGGAAGTGGCAACACCCTTATTCTCCAAATACTTTTTCAGGTACTTCTTATATTCCTGAACGCAGTATTTGCCTGCGCCGAAATCGCAGTAATTTCAATGAACGGCGCAAAGCTCGACCAGCTTGTGGCAAAGGGTGATAAAAAAGCAAAGAAGCTGGCAAAGCTTACTGAACAGCCGGCAAAATTTCTTTCCACAATTCAGGTTGCAATAACTCTTGCCGGATTTCTCGGAAGTGCTTTCGCTGCAGATAACTTTGCCGGTTATATAGTCAACTGGCTCTATAAAGAGGGCGGTCCCGTTTCAAAGGATGTTATAAACTCCGTTTCCGTCATCCTTGTAACGCTTATACTTTCATATTTCACGCTTATTTTCGGCGAACTCGTTCCGAAGAGACTCGCAATGAAAAAAACAGAGCAACTCGCTCTCGGCATGTCCGGAATGTTGCGTTTTGTTTCAATAATATTCGCTCCTATAGTATGGTTTCTTACCATTTCGACAAACGGCGTTCTTCGCCTTCTCGGTATCGACCCTAACGCAGAGGAAGAAGAAGTTACGGAAGAAGAAATCCGCATGATGGTTGACGCCGGAAGCGAAAAGGGTGCGATAGACGTTGAAGAAAAAGAACTGATTCAGAACGTGTTCGAATTTGACGACCTCACCGCGGATGAAATAGCAACTCACCGCACGGAGATATCACTTCTTTGGATGGATGAGACAGCTGAGGAATGGGAGGAAACCATTCACGAAAGTCGTCACACATATTTCCCCATTTGCGAAGAAAGCGTAGACAATGTTATAGGTGTTCTCAATGCAAAAGATTATTTCCGTCTTACGGATAAAAGCCGCGAAAACGTGCTGAAAGAAGCTGTGAAACCCGCATATCTCGTTCCCGAAGCCGTAAAAGCCGATGTCCTTTTCAAAAATATGAAAAAGACGCACAACTATTTTGCCGTCGTTCTTGACGAATACGGCGGTATGAGCGGCATCGTAACAATGACAGACCTTATAGAATGTATCGTCGGCGATCTTGAAGAAAACAACGAAATAAACAAGGAACCCGAGAAAGAGATCGAACCTATCGATTCAAAAACATGGAAAATAAGCGGCAGTGCACCGATAGACGACGTTATAGAAGCGCTCGGCATAACGCTTGAAGAGGAAAGCGATTGCGACACCTTTGGCGGTTATGTAATGGGCATAATCGGTACGATACCCGAAGACGGCACAACATTGACAGCCGAAACCGAACATCTTTCAATAAAGGTCACCGAAATAAAAGACCACAGAATAGAAAGAACCGTAGTTTGCCTGCTTGATCCCCCTGCGGATGAAAACAGCGACGACAAAGACAAAAAAGAGAAAGAGTAAAACAAAAAATTCCTGTCCTTTTCGGGCAGGAATTTTTTCTGTGATATCTTTCGGCTTATAAAACCCCGCTGTCAGCGGGGTTTTTGCTATTTTTTATTCAAGCTCTTTCTTTCGCAGCTCCGAAAGTTTCTCTATTGTTCCATCCGGACGTTTTATAACCGTATTTTCCAATTGTCCGGCAAAGCTCGCGCGAAAACGTCTGCGAAATTCATCTCGCAGTTTTATCTGTTCTGCTTTTTCTTCTTCTGTAAGCCCTTCTGATTTTTCTTTATGGGCAAGATCGTTTATTCTTCTTGTAAGCTCATCCTTCATTTTTAATACTTCCTTTCAAATTGCTACCTTACTTAGCAGAAATATTATATCATATGTTATAATAATAATCAACACATAATTAAATTATGATACGCAATTGCTTTTTTGTAATAAATATCCTGCAAAAAGATATGAGCAAAATATCAGAAGCGTAGCATTTTCCGCTGTGTAAAAAAATATATAAACGGCAAGCATCCAAATGAAAAACAAGCTGACCGCCGTTGTAAATTTAACCACTTTTTCTCCCACGCCTTCTCCAAATATAAAAGAGGCTGCTGAAGAAATTATCCTTCCGCCGTCAAGCGTCGCCATAGGAAGCATATTAACGGCAAGAGTTATCTCCGAAAACAACCTTATATTTTCTGCGCAGGGAAAATATCGCGAGCAGAGGATTATAAATATATTCTCAAGCGGTCCGGCAAAAGCTATAAGCATCTCCTCGGCATAAGATGACGCCGCCGATAGCTTCATATTTATTCCCACCGGCATGAGTGTAATTTTTTCTATTCTTTTTCCAAGCAGAAGCGCCGCTGTCCCATGACCTATCTCATGAAGCACGGTTACGACTATAACCGAAAAGCTTTGCTCCCTCGGGACGGCAAAGAGAAGCAGAAAAATTCCCGCCGCGGCAAAAGGATGAACTGAAAAACGAAGCGACCTCATAACGATGTCATTTCCTTTTTATCTTTTATAACGGTTGCTATCACAGAGACAGCAAGCGGAGAAAACACAGCACCGACTCCGCCGAAAAGCTTTATTCCGGCATACATTGCAAAAAGAGAAAGCACCGGAGGGATTCCCGCTCCTTCGCCTATCAGCTTGGGTTCAAGTACCTGTCTTGCAAGTGCGGTTATTCCCCATAATATTATAAGGAACAGCGCAGCCTTTCTTTCGCCCGAAAGAAATGATATTGTCGCATACGGTGCAAGCACAATGCCGGTGCCTATCGCAGGAAGCGCATCAAGCATCGCGGTTATAACGGATAATGCAAGAGAATATCTTACTCCCAGAACCGAAAATCCGAGATAAAGCAAAGAAAACATAAAAAACGCTATAAGCGCTTCCGAGCAAAAAGTTTTCCATACGGCTCTCGCCGCGCTTGTTTTTATTTTTCCTGTCGGAATATACTTTTTTACAAGCCCTGAAATTTCATCAAATCCGAAGCAGAACATTATTCCGGAAAAGATTGCCGCAAAGAAAAAAAGCAATATTGAAGGCACTTCAGCAGCGATTTTTCCAAGCAATGACGACACCGCCGAAAATACCGAATCGGTAAGCTTTTTTACAAGTGTTAAAATTATCTCTCCTGTTTCGTCATCGTCGCCATGAAATATTTTTTCAGAAATAAAATCCGGCAAAAGCTTTAGTTTCCCGAGCAAAGCACTTATTTTACCCTCGTCGCGCCGCAATGCATAGTACATCTCGCTCAGCTGTTTATATATCATTCTGCCGGCAAGAGCTATGATTCCGATGAGTATAGCATAAATGAGCACGGATATAAATGCCGATATCCGCTTTTTTGCTGCGCTTCTGTGAAATCCAAGCTTTTCGGCACTTTTTACGGAGAGAAATGCAACCGCAAAGCCGAAAATAAAAGGAGCAAGCGGCGCGAAAAAAATTTTCATTCCCAGAGTCACGGCGCAAGCAGCAAAAATCACCGTCACAGCTGACTTTGTCGCCTCAGACATAATTCTTCCCCTTTCTCGTTATATTTTAACATTTGGTTAATTTTATTGACAAAACGCCCCGATTGTGATATCATTGATACGCATATAAGCTTATAGCTGAATATTTTTAATAAGGATAAATAAATATATGAAAAAATTTGCTGCTTTATTTCTCGTTCTTACATTTATAGTTGCCTGCGCGGCAGCCTGCAAAAAAAATCCCACCCCAAATCCCGATATAACAGTCAACACAACCACTACGGAGGCAACCACGACTGCGGGCGGTACAGGAACAACCGGAAACCAGGGTGCGGAAACAACTGAAACAACTCCTGCCGAAACCACAACTACCGTTGAAAGACACAAAGAAGTTAAAGACGGAGATTTTCTTTACAGAATACTCAAGAATGACGACGGCAAGTATTACGCCGCAGCTGTTATCAACTGGTCCGGAAACGGCGAAGCACTCGTTATTCCTTCCACGTACACATACAAGGATACAACTTATGATGTTATCCGCATAGGAAGCAACAGCAACGCAAGAATAGGTCAGTCCATCCACAATATAAAGGAACTTACAATTCCCGCATCCGTAAAAACAATAAGCTCCGGCGCTTTCCTCGGCGCGCTCAAACTTGAAAAAATAAACTTTGCCGAAGGTCTTGAAGCTATCGGAGAAATGACATTCTGGTGTTGCGGAAGCCTTAAAGAGCTTACGCTTCCTTCAACGCTTAAAGAAATCGGCGCAAATGCTTTTCAGGGATGCACGTCAATAGAGTCCATAATTGTTCCTTCTTCCGTCACTACAATAGGAAAAGGCGCCTTCTCAGGTTGCTCATCGCTCAAAACGGTAACACTTCCCGAAGCGTTCCGTGCTCAGGAATCTGAGATATTCAACGGTTCTCCCAACGTTCAGATAACGTACGTCGGCTGATTAACAAAAAACTTCACCCCTTCATAACATGGAAAGATAACCATGTTGTAAAGGGGTGTTTTTTTGTCCTTATATACAGTAAAATCGGGCGATTCTCTGTACTCGATAGCCGGAGCCTTCGGCTCTGCGCCTGCGCTTATCGCGGAATGGAACGGACTGCTTCCCCCGTATCCGCTTGCGGTAGGACAGTCGCTTTTAATTCTTTCTCCCGTACAAACGCACACCGTTATGCGGGGAGACACCGTATTTTCCGTATGCTCGCGTTACGGAATAACACAAAACGATCTGTTCCGCAAAAATCCTTCGCTATGCGGCGGATATGTTCCTCTTTCGGTAGGACAGACGCTTGTCATAGAATTTGCCGAAAAACCGGATGACGAAATGTTTTCTTACGCATATGCATATACTTTCATAGAGGAACGCATCCTGAGGCAAACGCTCCCCTACCTGTCAGCACTTGCGCCGTTTACATACGGCTTTACATCGGACGGAACTCTGCTGTCCCTACCCGATTCGAAGCTGCTTTCAGCGTGCAGTAATTACGGTACCATGCCGCTCATGCACATTTCAACCCTCACCGAAAGCGGCGGATTTTCAAACGAGCTTGCAAGCGAGCTTTTCGCATCCGAAGAAGCGCAGAATAACCTGATAAGTGAGATCATCGCCGAAATGACGGAAAAAGGCTACGGCGGACTTGACATCGACTTTGAATTCGTTTTTGCATATGACGCCGAATCATATGCAGATTTCATTGCAAAGGCAAGAGCGGCACTTGCGCCTTACGGCTATACCGTTTACGCCGCGCTCGCACCTAAAACCTCCGCCTCACAACCCGGACTTTTGTACGAAGGGCATCTTTACGATAAAATAGGTGCGGCGGCGGATAAAGTTTTTCTTATGACATACGAATGGGGATACACCTATGGTCCGCCGATGGCGGTAGCTCCGATAAACGCCGTGCGTCGCGTGCTTGATTATGCCGTAACAGAGATCCCGCCCGAAAAAATTATTATGGGAATCCCTAACTACGGTTACGATTGGACACTCCCGTACAAATCGGGAGAAACCCGCGCAAAGCTTATATCAAACGAAGAAGCCGTGAGAATAGCAATCCAAAACAATGCGGAAATAAGATTTGATGAAACAGCGCAATCGCCTTATTTCAATTATTATTCCGGCGACGCCCGGCATGAGGTGTGGTTTGAAGATCCGCGCTCAATAGAAGCAAAGCTTTCTCTTCCGAATGAATACGGATTTTTCGGCGTGGGATATTGGAACGCGATGCGTCCGTTCAATTCAAATTGGCTGATGCTTTCTCAGATATACGGAGTAAATGTTCCGTAAAAATATGCGGAAAGCTTTTTGCTTTCCGCATGTTTTTTTTATATTCGTTTTTTTGCTTTGATTTTGTTTATGCATTTCCAGAGCATATTCAGCAGAGTATACATAGTTATAAGTCCGAGCGCAATAGCCCCCGCAATCATCAGCGTGGAGCTGAGCGCCGAGCTTGCGAGCTGATTGCCGCTTATAAGGTAATACACGGCACGATAAATTCCCGCCCCGGGAACCATCGGAATGATTCCGCATATAAGAAAAATTGTTTCCGGAGCTTTAAGCAGTCTTGCAAAAATATATGAAAAAAGCTCTGCAACAACAGCACCGAGAAAAGATGCCCACACATCTCCGGTACCGCTGTAAAATCCTAAAAGATATGCCATCCATCCTATTGCCGCAGTAAATGCCGAAGCAATTATGAATTTTTTTGGTACTTCAAGGATAAGCGAAAAGCCCACTATGGACATTGCTGCGGCAATAAAACCGACCGCGTAGCCGAAAAAGCCTTCTCTTGTAATGTTCGTTATAAAGCCTATTGTTTCCGGCGCAAAGCCGACCTTCTGACCGAAAAATATTCCGGCACCGACACCAACCGCAACAGCCGCAGCTATCATAAACGCTTCAACCATCCGCGCACAGGCGGATATAAAATCTCCCTGAAGCACATCGCGGACGGCGTTGGTTATGGCAACCCCCGGAACCAAAGGCATTATTCCGCCGACGATTATATACTGAGGATGAAGCTCCATTCCCGTTTTCATCGATCCGTATATGCACAAAAGCGAAACTACAGTTATCGTCGCCGCACAAAGCACGTCGCAGAGAAAATCCATCCCTATGAATTTTCGCAGATAATAATTTTCAAACGACATGACAAGTCCTGCAAAAAGCGCCACAACAGCATCCGCAAGCGAGCCTCCGAAAAGCAGCGCAAACATACTTGTCGCAATCATAACGCCTATTATTTTCATCGCCGTACCGTAGATATGTTCGTTTTTTATCTTTTTAAGGCGGGTTTTTGCCTCGTCAAGGGTTATCTTTCCCCCGCAAAAATCGCGGGAAACATTGTTTACAAGGTATATTCTTGATAGATTGTTCAATCCCGGCGCTATTCTGCGCGTTACCGATAACGTTTCCTTTTTGTCGTCAGAAAGCGTAACGGTTATTCCCGTGGGAAGAACAAATGCGTCCGCCTGAGAAAAGCCCGTCGTCTGAAGTATTCTCGATATGGTATCCTCAACACGGTGAGTCTCTGCACCCGCGCTCATCATTATCTGTCCCGCGAGTATAGCCATATCAACAAGTTCGCGGTAATAAAACGAGTCCTCCATAAACCCTCCGATTTATTTTGCGTTTTTTCTTTCTTCAATTATCCGTGCAACAAAGCCCTCGCGTACGCCGGCTCCGCTTATAACAAGTTTTTCAGCGCCGCAGTATTTTACTACCTCACAAAGAGCGACCGCACCCGGAGCAACTGTCGTCACCCTGTCCGGAGCATACTTTTTTATCGCTGCGCCGCCGTCGGAAAGCACCGTATCGCGAACGGAGAACATATCCTCCGGCGTCATTTCAAAGCCGTCAAGCGATGATGGATTAAGCCTTGCTCCCATAAATATTTTGGCTAAGGCTCTTGCCGTTCCGCCTATAAGATAAGCCGTTCCGCCTATACCTGAAAATTCAGGATAAGATGAAAGCAATCCGCTTACATATGCTTTGATGTTCCCCGCCTCTTCTTCCGTAACGGAAAGAGGCTTTTTCACATATTTTTTTGAAAGCGCAAGACAACCTATCGGAAAGCTGTGGGCGTTTTTCTTTTCTCCGCCCGCAAAGCTTACGATCTCCGTGCTTCCGCCACCCATATCTACCGTCACTCCCTTCGGAGAAAGTGACTTTTCGAAGCGTTTTATCGTAGCGTAAAAATCAAACTCCGCTTCTTCCTCTCCAGATATAACCGTTATCTCCGTTCCGAGCCGTTTTTTTATTGAATCCAGAACCTTATCGGTATTTGAAAGTCCGCGTAGACTCGCCGTTGCAAAGGCAAAGAAATCGTCTGCCGGCAAAGAATTTGCCCTTGCCAGATATTCGCGCAGGACGGCGAAGAGCCTTCCCTCCCCGTCCGGAGAAAGCCTTCCGCCCGAAGTATATGCCGCAAGTCCGAGCATACTCCGTGCGGAGTCGCACACGGAAAATTCTCCCGTTTCGGTGTTTACATCATATATATTCATTCTGACGCTGTTCGCGCCTATATCCACCACCGCAATTTTTTCGGTGGGATCAAAAAATGTGTCTTTCATATAACAAAAGAAATGAACTCCGTGCCGCGAACGGTTATCGTTCCCTCATCGCCTTCGGCAAAATACATATAAGCGTCAGACGATACACGATACTCTGCTCTGTCGCCGGTCTTGTATTCAAACGTTATGAAATACGTTTTTGTCTTTTCGGACACAGCGTATCTTCTTTTTGAAACCACCTTTGCCGGTGCTGATATTCTCGGCAGTGAAAAATTCTTTTTTGCGCCACCGACAGCACGCGATACGGTTATCATCATTATAACGATGACCACAGCAAAAGAGACGAACACTATTATTCCGCCGATACTGAAAGCATAGCCCATTTCTTAACCTCCGGAAAATGATTGCCTTATGATTATACACCATAAAAACAAAAATCGCAATAGAAATACGAAAAAGTACTTGCTCTGCGGAATATATATTTTATAAACCCTGAAAACGGAGGCTTTTTATACAAAATGATGGGCATTTTTTCGGCACTTATGTCGAATTTTCTTTATCTGTTTCTGAAAATCTCATATTCTCAAAGCTTTCCTCCGCCGCTTTCCCCGAAGGAGGAGGAAGAATGTTTTGAAAAAATGCGTCACGGCGATTCCGCCGCACGCGGAAAGCTCATAGAACATAATCTGCGGCTTGTGGCGCACATAGTCAAAAAATACTATTCAATGTCCAAAAATCAGGAGGATCTTATCTCTATCGGAACGATAGGACTTATAAAAGCCATAGACACTTTTGACAGTCGCAACGGAACACGCTTTGCAACATATGCAAGCAAATGTCTGCAGAATGAAATACTTATGCATTTTCGCTCGCAGAAAAAGACCGCATGCGAAGTCAGCATAAGCGAGCCGATAGATGTTGATAAAGACGGAAATCCCCTTACATATATAGACGTTATCAGCACGGAGGACACGATTGCCGACGACATCGACAGCAAAATAAAGACCGTAAAAGCCAAAAAGGCGATCCTTACGGTGCTCGACGAACGAGAAAGAGAAATAATCATCCTGCGATACGGACTCGGCGGAGCGCGCGCCATAACTCAGCGCGAGGTCGCCGAGAAGCTCGGAATTTCCCGTTCATATGTTTCAAGAATAGAAAAATCGGCGCTGAAAAAGATGAGCGGATATCTTTCTTTTGGAATATTCTGATATACGGCAGCATATATCTTATACCGGATAAATAAAACTTTGACCGTCGACGGCGGCGAAGAAGAAAAAACATCTTGAAAAAATCCGTCGGGAAAGAGGTTATATATTTATGTTCAGTTACACAGACGACGGCGCAAAGAACTGCGTCGTGATAAAAACCTTTGAGAATACTGTAATAAAAGAGGTAAACGCGGATTGCACACTTCCCGATTATCTTCCGGACGTAAGCAGAATACTCCGCGCCGATGCAAGAGTATGCCGTGCGGGAAAATACATAAACGGAAGTTCTCTTGAATATGACGGCACGGTAAACTTTTCAATTATCTATTCAACAGCCGACGGAATAGTAAAAAATGCGGAATTCTCCTCCGATTACGGCGGCAGTATGCCGCTCGGTGATTTTTCCGGCGACTGCTCGGTCGACGCGGACACAGAGCTTGATTCCATAACCGTGCGTCTTCAGAATCCGCGCAAACTGAGCGCCAAAGCGCGTGTATCCGTATCGGCGCAGATAAACTGCCTTGACTGCGCCTCCCCCGCAGTAACGGGAAGAACCGGCGGCGGAGACGATATAAGATGCAAAACAGAAAATATAGATTGCTGCTTCGGCATCGAGGCGTCGGACACCGATGTTTCCGTAAGCGAAGATATTGCCATAGCTTCTCCGCTTCCGGCAATCGACGAGATAGTAAGCGTATTTCTTGATCCTTATCTTTATGAAATAAAAGCGGGCGACGGTGTGATAAACTACAAAGGCAATGCCGTTGCAAATATTCTTTACAGTGCCGCAGAAGAAGATCCATCCGCACCGAAAACATACGTTTCTCTGATTCGCAGAATACCCGTTTCGGGTGAGGCAATTGCAGAAGGTGCTACGGAAAATTGCGTATGTACGGGAAACATCTGCATAACAAGTCTTGCATACAGAAAAGCGGAAGATGCAAGCGGCGAGGACAGAACCGCCGAAATAGATTTTTCCTACTCGGCATATTTTGACGCTTATAAAAACGTAAAAAGCGAAATAACAACCGATATGTATTCAACAGAATATGAAAGCTCGACAGAGATGAAAACACTTTCATACCGCTGTGCCGTAAGCGGAAAAAGCTTTAACTTTTCCGATTCCGCCTGCACAGAGTTGCCGGATGACGATCTTACAACCGTTACCGCAATAAGAGCCGGCGCTACCGTCACGGGGGCGGAAAAATCAGGCGGAAAGCTGATATTCACAGGCAATACCGAAATTTATGCAATACTTTCCGGCGGCGGAGTTTATATGGGAAAGATGTTTTCTTCTCCTTTCCGCGCCGAAACCGATGCCACAATGATCCCCGACGATTTTGATTTTTCCGCAAACGCCTCCGTTATAGATATAAAGGGCAGAACCGCCGACGGCAAGCTCTGCGCCGATATGGAAATAATGATAAGTTACATTGTTTTCGGCAAAAAGGAATGTAACTCTGTTTCGGTTCTTTCGCTCATGCGCGATAAGCCGCGAAAGACGGACAGCGGTGCAAAAATAATTATGTATTACCCGTCAAAAGGCGAAACGCTTTGGGATATAGCCAAAAAATACGGTACGACTGAAGCGGAAATAGCTTCGGCAAACGGACTTTCGGGCGAGCCCGACGGAAGCGTACTTATGATACCGTCAAAAGCCGCCAAAGCACCGATATATACAAAAATAATATAACACACCAGCCGCACTTTTCAGTGCGGCTGTTGTTTTATAATCTTGAAATATGGAAAACACCGTGATATAATAAATTATCGTATCTTTTTATTACGGAGGAGAAACGTTTGAAAAAGTCCATTTTAGCATTTTTTATGTGTATTATCATTTTAGTATTCAATCTTTGCAGTTGCGGTTCTTTGGTAAAAAATCCGTCCTACAATCCGGAGGAATGCACCACTTTGCACCTCTCTCCGACTGTTTGCGAAGCAACATTTAACAAAACGACTCCCAAAGAATTTTGCAAAAACAAAGGCAAGGGTACATATATTTACAAAAATTATATATCGGCAAAAGTTGATGACGACGGTTGTTTGATTTTGATTGTAAAAAATGACGTAATATCAGCATGGAAAAACTCACTTTATCCTATGCAGGTGCTTCAATGTGTTCTTGGCGACTCCCGCGATATAGGCGTAGTCGTTGATTATTCAAAAGAATCTGAGCTTTCGGGCTTTATGAACTTTAGCTTTATGAAAGGTGCCGGAGATTGCGGTCTTGAAATATCGGATGATTTTACAAAAGTTATTGCACGTCCCGGAAGTGATAAAACATACGCAATGTTTGTTATGCCAAGTTGTATTTTAGTTCAGATGTTTGAAGGAAAAACCTGTAAAGAAACTCGGGTAGAATTCATAGAACTTGATAAAAACGGAGAGATAACAAACCGAACAGTACTCCCCGACGCTTGGGAAGACGCTTGGAAAGAATAAACAAGCCCCACACCTTACTACAAGGTGTGGGGTGTTTTATAATTTTCTCTTGCAAATAATACCGGATTGTGCTATACTCATAGAACAGGCACAAGCGATATAATCTTCGGCTACAACGGCAGAGACGGTGTTGTGACAGATGATAACGGTCTCATTTATATGAGAGCACGTTATTACTCTCCCGATATGCGCAGATTCATAAATGCGGATATTATTGCGGGCAAGATATCTCTATGCCAATGTCATTAAGACTCAGAAAAATTGACAGCGACGAGATTTTATTTGATTATTCTCCAGAAGAGTTTCAGTGGTGGATAAATGGATTTGACCCCTCTCATCAATATGCAAATGCTGATAACCTTGAACTTCAAGTAACAATTGATTTTTCCATGCATGAGGATTTGTATAATGCTTTCAAAGAGGCATGGGGTGAAAAAGGTTGGAAGTTTAACGATATGCAAGCAACATATACTTGGAGAAATAAATAAGTATCTTTAGGAGGAATATCGTGAAATCATATTTAAAAAAATTCATTAGCGGAGTAGTAGCAATGCTTACATTGTTTAACTTGTTTGGTTGTAGTTCAAATCAAATTGACCAAGAAAAAATAGCTGCTGATATGGAAATAATTCTAACACAGATATTCGATTTGATAAAGAACGGCGATAAAGAGACATTTAAAACTTATTTTGCCGATGATGCTTTAAATGTTTCTGATTTTGAAGACGGTTGGAATTTTTTGCTTACTCAGTATAAGGGAGATTTGTTAAATATAGATTGCAAATTTCCTATGGGCGAAGGTACGCGTTTTGTTCCCGGTGAACGCATACAAACTGCGTTTACCACTTTCAATATAATCACAAACGAAAACGAGTATGTGGCGTACATAGATTTTTATACCCAGTATTCCTCGAAATATCCAGAAGGCTCGTATAAGATTAGGATATTCAAGTTGTTAACAAAACACATGTTAGATGATGGAGAGAATTTTCACGATTGCTCTTTAAGATATGGAATTTACTATCCCGGTTGGCCTGTTCCAGAAGTTAATTAAAAACTATATGATGTTTCAGCCGCACTTTCGAGTGCGGCTG
>FR898232.1:17238-37346 GCA_000437375.1 Eubacterium sp. CAG:841 | reverse complement strand
CACTTTCGAGTGCGGCTGCTTTACTTGAAAATTTTTTGCAATGCAATTACAAAGCTTCTTTTCCCTACTTTTCTTCAGGGAGAAAAGTACGGTCGAATTCAAAAAATACTATGGTTTTAAGCGTACCGTCAGAGCCGAAGAAACACTCTGTAACGGAATTTTCGCCTACTGCGATCCTGACCGTCACCTTGTCCGATTCTTTTATCGGCAAGCGATAAGAAATACGGTAAGAGACGATCTTCTTTTCTCTGTAAAGAGCTTCGGGCAAAGCTTCTATTGCAAGAGTAAGATAATTTGCGTTATGAACATGACCGTTATAATCTATATCTCCGCGGCGAAGCAAAACCTCTTGCTCGCAATCGAATTCTTTCGGCACGACAAGACGCGGCAGTTTTTGTTCATTTTCATCCTCAGGCTCCGGAGCATATCTTGCAATAAGCTCCTCTGTTGACTTTACAGGCTTTCCTGTGGCAACATCAAGTCTTACAAGCTTTGCACTTCCCTCCGCGCACACTTCTCCCGACGCGGTTTTTATCGCCATTTTTCTGCTGTTCTGAATTGCAGGCTTAAGTCCCACCGCGCATGTTGACTGAATAAGTTCTTCACCGTATTTCGGTGCGCGATGAATCTTCACGTTCCATTCCGCAACTATCCATGCAATCCCCGCAGCGCTACCCGAAATAAGACTGTCTCCGACAGAATCCGAATGGTGACTTCCCGTATTTTCAAACACGCGCAGAACCGCTTCCGGAGTCATAAGTCCGCCCCTGCCGAAGTCCTCTATTCTGCTGTGATATTTTTCGCTGAATATCATTTTTTCTACCGTCTTTCATTATATTTACAAGACCTATTATATCACCGGAAGCTGCCTTTTCAGGTGGCTTTTTTTGCGGCTGTAACCGTATTTTTAAGAAGCATTGTAACCGTCATCGGTCCCACTCCGCCCGGGACGGGGGTAATAAATGAAGCTATCGGCTCGACAGCCGAAAAATCAACATCGCCCGTAAGTTTTCCCTCCGGCGTTCTGTTCATACCTACGTCGATCACGACGGCACCCGGCTTTACCATATCAGCCGTTATAAAGTTCGCCTTGCCGACAGCAGAAACAAGTATGTCCGCCCGACGTGTAACATCCGGCAGATTTTTTGTTTTTGAGTGGCAGATCGTTACAGTACCGTTTTCGTGCAAAAGAAGCATTGCCATAGGCTTGCCTACTATATTGCTCCGCCCGACAACAACACATTCTTTACCCTCTATACTTATCCCGCTGCGATGCAGAAGCTCAATTATTCCTGCGGGAGTGCATGGCAAAAAGCTGAAGCCTCCCGTCATTATCCTACCGACGTTTTCGTCGCAGAATGCGTCAACATCCTTTTTCGGGGCAATATGTGCAATTATATTTCGCTCGTTTATATGTCCCGGCAACGGAAGCTGAACAAGTATGCCGTTTACGTCTTTGCGGGAATTAAGCCCGTCAAGCACGGAGATAAGCTCTTCTTCGGTAGTTTCCGCAGGCATAGCGATTATTTCGGAACGGATGCCTGTTTCGTCACAGGCTTTTTTCTTGTTGCGGACATAAACCTGCGAGGCGGAATCATCGCCGACTATCACAACGGCAAGACAAACACTTATTCCTTCCGCCGAAAGCTTTGTAACCTCCGCTTTTATCTCCGCTCTCACTTCGGCAGAAATCGCCTTTCCGTCAATTATCTTTGCCATCTGCATTTTCTCCGTCGGATTTTTCGGTCACGTCTTTTTCCTGCTTTTTGAAAACAACTTTTAGGGGTGGAGCTTCTTCATCCTTACTTTCATCCGCCTTGAAAAGATCCTTTTTCGAGCTTGCGCGACGAAGCGCTTTGTCACTCTCCGCCTCGTTTTTCTCAAATTCCGCGGTATCGAAATCAACCGAAGAATCGGTTTCAAGTGCTTCATATTTGCTCTTTCCTATTCCGAAAAAGTACGGAATTGAAACATCGTAGCTGTGTTTTATCTTTCCTGCTTTTTCTTTCTTTACGGCAAGAACATGCAACACCACCGTAAGCGGCAGCGATATTACAAACAGCACCATTCCGAGCAGCGCCGAAACTCTTATTCCGGTATTTCCGATATAAAGAGAATCCGTACGGAGCTGTTCTATGAAAAATCTTCCGAAGCCGTACCAGCCGAGATACCACAAAAGCACCTCTCCGCCGAACTTTTTCTTTTTATAAAATATGTTTATAAGGATAAACCCTATGAGATTCCATACCGATTCATAAAGGAACGTCGGATGAACAAAAACCATATCGGTGGTTGCAAAATCACGGAAGGTGTTTCCGTTCTGAAGTCCCATGCGAAGAAAATAAAGCGGATGCGATTCGGTAACAAGTCCGCCATAGGCTTCGCCGTTGAAGAAGTTCCCCCATCTGCCCAAAAGCTGACCTATCATAACTCCGGGTATTATCATATCCGCATATTTGAAGAAGTCTATCTTTTTATAAAGCGATACTAAAATGACCGCTATTGCACCGCCTATAATTCCGCCGTATATGGCAAGACCGCCGTTCCATATAGCAATGACATCATAAAACGAATGGACGTTGCCGTAGAATATGACGTAATAAAGTCTTGCGCCGACAATTCCTGCGGGAACCGCAAAAAGCGTTGTATCTATAACGTCGTCAAATTTTATTCCGGCTTTCCCGGCGCGATATGCAAAATATGAAAACGAAAGAATTATTCCTATGCATATTATCACTCCGTACCACATAACAGGTCTTCCGAAAACGGTAAACGCCACATTGTCAAGCGAAAATTCGCCTATTCCGAGTCCCGGAAATGAAATTCTTGATATCTGTTCCATTTCTGACGCGCGTCCTCCGGTTTTGTGACTTTCCCGCATAAAACCGGCGTCCGCATCCTTTCTTTCTTATTTTTCGGATTTTATTTATCCAAAGGCTCGACTACGCTCATCGCATAGTATTTTTCATCAAAGAGCTTGCAGAGCAGCTCCTCCGTATACTCAAACGATACATCCGCAACAGCCTTGCTGTAATCCATAATGTCGATACCGTCAAGAAGCATATAGGTTACGTTGTTTGCAATGTTCTGAGTCGAATCAAAGCTCTTGACAAGGCTTGCGTAATTGGCTTTCTTTATTCTCTCGAATTCGCTGCGGTCAAGTCCCGCTTTCTTCTTTTTCTCAACATATTTCACGAATTTATCGTAAACCGCCTCGGGATCGTCACTCTCGCCGACAAGTTCTCCCATGCCGAAAACATGGTCAAGCGAGTAGCCTGCGCCAAAACCTCTGACAAGTCCGCTTTCGTAAACGTCTATCGCAAAATCGGACGTCGTGCCGAACAGCATATCATAAAGTACGCTGCCTGCTATCGACTTTTTCAAAAGCTCTTTCGGATCTGCCGGTATCTCAATATCCTTTATGCCGATCTCGAACATCGGTTTCGATACCGCCATCTTTACCTTTACGCGCTTTTTGTTGACCTCTGCTTTTTCCGCATTATAGCAGCGGACGATCTTCTTTTCATCCTGCATCGGAAGAACCTTGTCTGCAACGGCAAGCACCTGCTCCATGGTAATGTCGCCGCTTGTGACAAGAACCATATTGGAGAGGTTATAGAACGTGCGATAGCAGCTGTAAAGCAGATCCGCCGTTATTTCGGCAATGGATTCAACCGTTCCGGCTACGTTTATTTTTATCTGACTGTCGGCATAAAGCGCTTCCATCGTGTTGTAATAGCGGGCTCTTGAGGGGTTGTCCTCTCCCATTTTTATTTCCTGACCTATGATTCCCTGTTCCTTTGCGACGGTCTGCGGAGTGAAATACGGCTTTGTAACATAGTCAAGCAGTATTTCAAGGTTTTCGTCATAGTGGCTCGTACAGGAGAAAAGATAGCCGGTCATTTCGCTTGACGTAAACGCGTTTGGGTCAGCGCCGTATTTTGCAAAGCGCTCGAAGGTGTCGCTACCGTCTTCGTTTTCAAACATTTTGTGTTCAAGAAAGTGTGCGATACCGTCCGGCACTTTCACAAAATCTTTGTCGCCCTCAAGCTTGAAGCAATTATCTATTGCACCGTATTTCGTTGAAAATATAGCATAGCTTGTGCGGAACTTTTTCGGAATAACGTAAATATCAAGTCCGCTCTTGTGCTTTGTATAATAATATCTTTCGCCTATCGCCTTGTCTTCGCGCATTATTATCTCGCTCATTTGCTCTCCTCCTGTCCGCAGAGGAAGTAGTACGTGTCAAGACGCACAGCCTTCGCCCGCTCGGTTATCTGCTCTTTTGTCACGGCGTTTATCTTTGCAATCTTCTCTTCATCCGTCAGCTTTCTGCCATACATGACCTCGCCGAAGGCTATTGCCGCAAGCGCGCGGATGCTGTCATCAGAGCTCATGATGTCGTCGCAGAGGGATTTTTTCGCCATTTCGATCTCATCATCGGTTATCTCGCCGCTTTTCATCTTATCAAGCTGAACCATTATCTCGTCGAATGCCTTCTGCTCGTTTTCAAACTGAATTCCGGAGGCAACCGTCATTGCGCCCTTTTCGGGAATGAGAGACGATGAGCAATAATAGCAAAGGCTGAGCTTTTCTCTTACGTTCATAAACAGCTTGCTCGCCGCGCTCCCGCCGAAAACAGTGTTGAAAACCTTTGTCACGGCGTAGTCGTCATCGGAGGCTGCGCTGCCGGTGAAAAATCCGAGAACAAGCACGCCCTGCGTAACGTTCTGGCGGTCATAGATCTTCTGAATCTCGGCTCTTTCCGTGCCTTTTGTATCGGATTTCGGCTCGTAAATCTCTCCTCTGTCAACGGAAGAGAAAATCTCCGAAAATTTCTTTTCAAGCTTGTTGCCGTCAAAATCGCCTATGGAGAAAATTTCAATCCTTGCCGTGCCGAGAATGTTCTTATAAGTCTCGAAAAGGCACTTCGGGCAAACAGCCTCTATCTCCTCGACAGTGCCTCCGTCGCTTATACCGTATGCGTCGTCCGAGAACATTTTCTCAATCGCTTTCAGCCTTGCATATCTGCCCTTTTGGTTGATTGTCGCGCGGACTGCGTCAGCCGCTATCTTCTTTTCGCCCTCAACGCTTTCGGCTTTGAAAACACCACCGTCCGTCACGGGATGAAGAATCACCTGCCCGATAAGGTCAAGCACGCCGTCTGTTATATCGGTATCGTCTATTGCATATGAATTGCGAAGCGAGCTTGCTTCAATGGATACTATGTGATTGTCGCCATGCTTCCAGTGTCCGGACCATACACCGGAGTCATAAAGCTCCTGCTTGCGGCGGCGGATATCGGCAATGGTCGGATATTTTTCCGTCCCGCGCAGAATAACGGGAAAAACAAGTGCGTTTTTTGCCGCTGTGTCTTTTGCAAGCGGCATAACGAATCTTATCTGAATATAGTTTGATTTGAACTTGTCCGCAGAAATATTTGTAAGATATACCCCTTTGGCTATCTGTTTTCTTTCGCTATACATTGTTTATCCTTTCGATAATTGTAGGTTTACATATATTTTACTCCCATATTATATATTTTTCAACACTTAAATTAAAAATCGTACGACAATATATTTACATCGGCTGAATTTAATGTTATAATAATTACAGAAACACAGCGCATATTGCTTTTCCGGCAAATGCGAAAAGGAGGTACGTCTGTGGAAGAAATACTTGCGGTTATGCCTTGGGTATGGCTTGGCGTGATAGTCGCTGCAATAGTTACTGAAGCTTCGACATTTGCGCTCGTTGCGGTATGGTTTATACCGTCGGCGCTCATATCGCTTTTGCTTTCGATCTTCAAGCTGCCGCTCTGGCTTCAGGCAACCGTATTCCTTGCGTCATCCGTCCTGCTTATGATATTCCTCAAGCCCTTTGTGAAAAAGGTGCTGAAAGTGAATTATTCCCCCACAAATGCCGACACGGTAATAGGAAAAACAGGCACGGTGATTGAGAAAATAGACAACGTGGCAGCAACGGGAGCCGTAAAAATCGACGGTAAAGTATGGACAGCTCGCTCCGAGCGTGACAATATCACAATAGACGAGGGGACGCTCGTCAAGGCAATGGCAATCGAGGGCGTAAAGCTCATTTGCAAAAAAGAAAACTGAGAAAGAAGGTAAAACTTATGCCGGGACTTATCATTTTAGGAATAATTGTTGTAATACTCCTCATAATTATAATTTCAAATATTCATATCGTTCCGCAGGCTCACGCATATGTCGTTGAACGTCTCGGAACATATCATGCGACGTGGCACACCGGACTTCATGTAAAGACTCCGTTTGTGGACAGAATTTCAAAACGCATCTCCCTTATGGAGCGTGTTGCCGATTTTGAACCTCAGGCGGTTATCACAAAAGATAATGTAAAAATGCAGATAGATACAGTCGTCTTCTTCCAGATAACGGACTGCAAGCTCTATGCTTACGGCGTGGAAAATCCGATGTCGGCAATTGAAAATCTTACGGCAACAACTCTCCGTAATATCATAGGCGAGCTTGAACTTGACAGCACA
This sequence comes from Eubacterium sp. CAG:841, assembly GCA_000437375.1. Taxonomy (GTDB): domain Bacteria; phylum Bacillota; class Clostridia; order Oscillospirales; family CAG-272; genus CAG-841. The sequence goes on along the minus strand of FR898232.1, from coordinate 30,823 downwards.
CTTACCTCGCGCGACATAATCAACACGAAAATGCGCGCTATTCTTGACGAAGCAACAGATCCGTGGGGTATAAAAGTTACCCGCGTTGAACTTAAGAACATCATTCCGCCCAGAGAGATTCAGGACGCAATGGAAAAACAGATGAAAGCCGAACGCGAACGCCGTGAACAGATCCTCCGCGCGGAAGGCGAAAAGAATTCCACCATTCTCGTTGCGGAAGGTAAAAAGCAGGCTATGATACTTGACGCCGAAGCTCAGAAACAGCGTCAGATACTTCTTGCCGAAGCCGAAAAGGAATCGAAGATCCGCCAGGCAGAGGGTGAAGCGGAAGCTATCAGACAGGTTCAGGAAGCTACCGCAGAGGGTATCAAAATGATAAACGACGCCGCCCCGTCGGAGGCTGTTATAGCAATAAAGGGTCTTGAAGCTTTTGAAAAAGCAGCAGACGGAAAAGCAACAAAGATAATAATCCCCAGCGAAATTCAGTCTATCGCGGGACTTGCAACATCGGTTTCAGAGCTTATCAAAAAAGACAAAGAATAAAAATTTTACGGAGTCCGGACGTTTTTTGAGCGTCGGGACTCCGTTTTTTTGCTCTGCTCGGTTGACATAAGTAAAATATGGTGTTAAAATATCATGTAACACTTAAAAAAGGACGTTTATTTTTATGATGAAAGTTTCAAAGCTTTTGGGCGAACATTTCAAGGAAGCTCCTGCCGACTGTCAGATAGCAAGCCATGCGCTGATGGTACGCGGCGGATATATAAAACAGGTCGGTACGGGCATTTTTTCACTTTACCCCTCGACAAAGCGTATAACAAGAAAAATTGAAAATATTCTGCGCGAGGAAATGGACAAAATCGGCGGTCAGGAAGTACTTTTCCCCGTCGCAATGCCCGCATCCATATGGAAAGAATCCGGCAGATATGATTCCATAGGCAGCGAAATGCTCCGTTTCAAGGACAGAAACGGCTCGGATATGGTTCTCGGCATGACGCACGAAGAAGCTGCCGTGCATCTTGCACGCGTTGCGGCGCAGACATATACAAAATTCCCTTATATGATTTATCAGATACAGACCAAATTCCGCGATGAGCCTCGTGCGCGCGGCGGTCTTATCCGTGTAAGAGAATTCACTATGAAAGATGCATACTCTTTCCATACCTCGTGGGAAGATCTTCTCAGCTACTATGAAGAGTGTTATGAAGCCTATAATCGCATCTTCCATCGTTGCGGCGTAAAGAATTTCGTTGCGGTAAAGAGCGATTCCGGTATGATGGGCGGAAACGTATCGCACGAATTCATGCTTCTCTCCGACATCGGAGAGGATACGCTTGTCATTTGCTCGGAGTGCGACTATAAATCCAATATGGAAGCTGCGGACTGCATAGTTCACAACCACCCCTGTGAGGTTGAACCGCTTGAAGAGGTTTATACTCCCCACCGGAAAACAATAGAGGATGTTTGCAATTATCTTAATGCTCCGAAGGAGCGCTCCTGCAAGGCTGTGCTTTATCAGCGCAATGCGGACGATTCTATTGTAATCGTTTTCGTTCGCGGCGATCTTGAAATAAACGAAACCAAGCTCCGCAACTATCTCGGCGCCGAAGTTCATCCCGCAACCGTTACGGAAGCTATGGGTGTTCATCCCGGATTCATCGGTCCCGTCGGACTTCCCGAAAACGTTACCGTTGTGTATGACGAATCACTTAAAGGCATAAACTCTCTTGTTGCCGGCGCGAATAAAGACGATACTCACTTCAAAGGTCTTAATATTGCCCGCGACGTAGGTGACGTTGAATATGTAAGCGTTGCAAAAGCGACCGAAGGCGGCATCTGCCCCGTTTGCGGCAAACATTCGATAACTATCAAAAAGGGTATCGAAATCGGCAACATATTCCAGCTCGGAACAAAATACACAAAGTCTATGGGAATGGAATATATAGATAAAAACGGCGAAACGCAGAACCCCATAATGGGTTGCTACGGTATCGGCGTAGGCAGACTTGCCGCGTCCATCTGCGAAGAAAGCCATGATGATTACGGTCCTATCTGGCCTATGAGCATAGCTCCTTGGCAGGTTGAAGTCTGCAACCTCCGCTCGGACGACGAAAACGTTACAAAGACAGCTGAAAAGCTTTGCGCAGATCTTGAAAAGCTCGGCGTTGAGGTGCTTTATGACGACAGAGATATCCGTCCCGGCGTTATGTTCGCAGACGCGGATCTTTATGGCGTCCCCGTAAGAGTCGTTGTCAGCCCCAAGACGTGCGAACGCGGCGTTATTGAGATATCGTACAGAGACAAGAGCGCAAAATATGACGTTGCGATAGACGAGGCGGCAGGCAAGCTCCGCGAAGTAGTAAGCGAAATGCTCGCACAGTACGAATAACCTTCTTTTCTTCGAGAAGAAAAGAAGGCAAAAGAAGCTTTAATTATTGGTTTGAAAAACCCTATAATAAAGAAAACAGAGATGATTTTTCATCTCTGTTTTTTGTTTTGTATAGACATTTATCATCTGCAAAAATAAATTCTGTGCCAACCCATTCCGATTCAGCTGTTGTTTTTTATACATATTAAATCTAATTTTCCGGAATCCAATAAACAATACCGTATCCGTTATCTAAATTAAAATATTTTTCGTCTGCGGGTATTAGCTCAAATGCACCAAGCTTTTCATTGTTTTCTCTGATGTCACAATCCCATATAAAAACAAAAGATAGTAAGTATTGTTTTTGATCAGTAGTAAGCTTATATATAGCTTCCGCATAGCTGCACATATATTCTTTCGGTCCAATATGTTCTCCCGTAACATAGTTGCCGGCTTTTTCACATGACAATATTTTCCCCGAAAAGAAATCAAATGTATAGTCAACGCCGATTTGAAAGTTGTCTTGTGCTTTTACATCGTTAGTGAAAAGATTTTCAAATGCTTCTTTATCGCCCGACTCAAGTGCAGAAAGTACATTATTCAAATGCTTTTCAGCACTTTCTTCAATCCGCTTTTTCTCTGTTTCAGATGTTCCCGGAATATATACAAGTCCGCAACCGAATAAATTGAGTACGATTGCCAATATTCCAATAATACAAATCGTTCTTTTCATAAATAACCTTCTCTTCCAGAAAAGCTGAATATATACCTGTTACAAAAGCTTAGCACATCGGCTATTTCACCGAGTTATAAATTGTTTTTATCAATATTCAAAAAAGCCAATATTTTTTCTTCTCCGGCTACCTTGTCAAAACAGGCAACAAAAAATCTATCGGGATTGCTTTGCAGCGTTTGTATCAGAACATCCTTGTGCAGAGTAAACATTTGCTCGGTAATATAAATGTAAACCGCTGTTTTCTCAAGTAAAACCGGCAGATGTTCCGCATATGCAAGATCATAACACAGTGCATTCATATTATATCCTTTACATACAATCCCTGCTTTTGAATTTAGTCCCGGCAGGAAAGAACAATCCGATTGATAAAGAGTCAAAATGCCGCGTTCTTTGCCTTCTTGATCAAAATAAGAATAAAGATAAGGTGGACTCATTGCACGAGAGATTGTAGCCCCCTTGATTTTTTCATAAGGAATACGTTTGAGTACGATCTTCCCCAAGCAGACCGAAATAAATGTGTCGCCAAAGCATACATGAGTGAGCTTTGGCTTTTGGGTTGTACTCAGTAGTGCTAAAAGGATCGAGAATGTTAGCATAAAGCTCCACCATGTGAACGCAAATACCACTATCCAAGTCATATTATCGGTCAATATATACAAAAATATCGCGAGAATAGATATGACAGACAATGAATAGCTACTGTAACGCACCCATTTCGGTGCAATTTTATTTTTTACGATTTCCTTCATCGGCAATATTCTCCTTGAAATTATCGGCCTGTCCCGCTTCGCATCTTGACCTTTTATTTCACCGAATTATAAAAATCAAGCGAACGGAAGTCCCTTTCAAGATGACAAAGCAAATATTTTTCGCAGGCACCGGAAAATTCGCCCATCGCCTCGTCCTTCAGCTCAAAAGCAAACAGCCTTTCCGGTTTGCAGTAAAGCACATACCTCATCGCCGCAAACACAGACGGTGTAAGCGGAATTATAAGGTGCGCATGCGAATATATTCCCTCCGCTTCGCTTGTGCGCTTGGCCTGAACGTCAAAATCGGTCTCCTTTGCGCGATAGCAGCTTTCACAGCAGAAATATCCGCCTTCGACATCAAAATAATATGTATCAAGCTCCGATTTTCCGCAGCCCTCGCATCCGACAAGATCGGGCATAAAGCCTGCCTCCGCCGCCGCGCGAAGTTCAAAAGCTGCCTTTATCTGCACTATGGGTTTAAGCTTTTTGGCTATACAGAAAAACGAATTGAGCACAAGACGCAAAAGCTTTTCTTCCGGCTGATCTTCAAGTGAAATATCGCAGGCGACCTCGGCGATATATGCCGCAAGTGCCGCGCCTTCAAGCGTATCGCGTATGCCGAAAAAGCTTTCCGCAGGTACAGATTCCCGCAGATAATATTTATCGCGCGAGCCGTAGATCGTAAATTCCGAATAAGTATAAAGCTGACACGCCACAAAATGCGGACTTTTCAGTCTTTTCACGCCGCCGCCGTAGACGGATATCTGTCCCATCTCCGCCGTGAGCAACGTAAGCATTTTGTCCGATTCGCCAACATCGACCTCGCGTAGTACAATGCCTTTTACGGTGGATATCATACAAAAGCCTCCGTCAGAAATCCTCGCGCTTAAAGCCCATATTGCTTACAGCCATTTCGGAAGCGCGCCAATTTTCCTTTACTTTTACCCAAAGATCAAGGAACACTTTTATGCCGAAGAACGCTTCAAGATCCTGTCTTGCCATTTCGCCGACGCGTTTGAGCGTCGCGCCGCCTTTGCCTATTATTATAGGCTTATGGGATGCTCTTTCACAGAATATTTCGGCGCGGATGGAAAGCAGCTTTGACGTTTCCTTCCAATCTTCTATAACGACGGCTATTCCGTGCGGAATTTCATCGCTTAAAAGCCGGAGCAGTTTTTCTCTTATGAATTCAGCCGCAATCTGTCTTTCCGGCTGATCGGTTATCATATCGTCCGGGAAAATCCATTCTCCCTCTATTGCGTATTTATCTATTTCTTCAAAGATTATATCTGTATTTTTGCCGTTCTTTGCGGATATCGGAATAACGGCGGCAAAATTATATTTTTCGGAGAAACGAAGGATAGTATCGCCTATTTCTTTTGCCGTGCTTATATCTGTTTTGTTTACAAGAAGCACAACGGGAACGCCTATATCGCCGAATTTCTTCATAAGCGACTCTTCTATCGGACCTATTCTGTCTCCCGCCGCAACGATATAAAGGATAAGATCGACGCCTGCCGCAGCATCCGAAGCCGCACGCATCATAAACGATCCGAGCTTGTCCTGCGGTTTATGAATTCCGGGCGTATCAAGGAAAACGTACTGCGTTTCCCCGCGTGAAGTTATACCGGTAATTTTTGTACGCGTAGTCTGAGGCTTGTCGGAAACTATCGCTATTTTTTCGCCGAGCAATGTGTTGAGAAGAGTCGATTTTCCCGTGTTTGCCCTGCCTATTATCGCCGTAAAAATATTCTTTTTCATTTTGCGCTTTTACGCTCCTGTCCTATTGATGATAATATTTTTTCCTGTTTTTCACGCATCAGCTTGTCCTCTTCCTCGCTGCGCTCATGATCGTAGCCGAGAAGATGAAGCGTTGAATGTACCGAAAGAAACGCTATTTCCCTTTCCGGACTGTGTCCGTACATCTCAGCCTGCTCCATAGCACGCTCGACCGATATTACTATATCGCCGAGCACTGCGCAGCCGTTAGCCTCATCAATGTCCCAATCGGAGTCGTCCTCCGAAAGTATCGGGAACGAAAGAACATCTGTGGGGGCGTCTTTTCCTCTGTATCCGCGATTCAGCTCGCGTATGCCTTCATTGTCGGTAAAAGTCACCGATACCTCTGCCGGATGCGGGAAATCCTCGCTTTTCAGCGTTTCGCTGACAGCCCTGCGGATAAGCTTTTTCATATCCGCCGTAACAGGCAGCTTGCTCTGACGGTTGAGAAAATATATTTCGTTGTGAAATCTCATTTTTCGTCCCCTCCCGATCTTTTGACCTTGAATTTTTCGGGCGATCTCTTCAGTTCTCTTTCGTACTTGTCGTAAGCTAAAATTATCTTCTGTACAAGCTTGTGACGGACAACGTCGCGCTCGGAGAATTCGTGTATCGCTATACCTTCTATTCCGCGAAGTATTTTTGAAGCCTCCGCAAGACCGCTTTTTTTGCCGAACGGAAGATCTGTCTGAGTTATATCTCCCGTTACAACGGCTTTAGAACCAGAACCGAGACGCGTCAGAAACATTTTCATCTGTTCGGGAGTTGTGTTCTGCGCCTCGTCAAGAATAATGAACGAATCGTCAAGCGTTCGTCCACGCATATATGCAAGCGGCGCAATCTCTATCGTCCCGCGTTCTATATGGCGCTGATAGGTTTCCGCGCCGAACATTTCAAACATAGCGTCGTAAAGCGGGCGAAGATACGGGTTTATTTTGCTTTGAAGATCGCCGGGCAAAAAGCCGAGCCGTTCCCCTGCTTCAACTGCGGGACGCGTCAGAATTATGCGCGAAACCTCTTTGTTCCGCAATGCCGTCGAAGCCGCCGCTACGGCAAGAAACGTTTTTCCCGTTCCTGCGGGACCGAGTCCAAGAATAATAGTGTTTTTCTTTATGGCGTCTATATATTTCTTCTGTCCTACGGTTCTTGCTTTTATTGGCTTACCTCGCGTTGTAACGCATATACAGTCGTCGCCAAAGCGTTCAAGCGGCTCACCGCTCCTGACCGTATTTATTACATAGTCCACGCTCTGCTCGGAAAGTTCTGTTCCCATAGCGACCATGGAAAGCAGATATTCAAGCGCAGAAAACGCAGAAAGAAGCGAATCGCTGTCCTCGCTGCGAATTATTACAGCATCCCCTCCGCTGCGGTCGCTTTCGCGGTTGGTAATGCTGACGCCGAACGCTTTTTCAAGCTTTGCGGCGTTCATATCAAAGTTTCCGAAAAGACTTGCCGTCTGTTCCATCGTTTCGGTATAAAGAATTTTTTCGTACATTTACTTATCTCCGTCTGTATCGATAAATACTTCTTTTGCAATGTTTGCTATACAATCTATATCTGTATAAAGAGTAAAAACGTCCCCGTCGGACTCCCACCTTTCCTCTCGCGCAAGTATCTGCACGGAAGAAAGCGCTTCCTCGCTCTGTCGCAGTATTTCTTTTTTTGCAAGCACATAAGCTGTTTTTTCATCGGTGTTCTCAGGCTCCGAAACATACTCGGAATAAGTGCTTTTTACAATAAACAGCGGAAGCTCTATCCTGTCAAACAGGCAAATACGTTTTTCTTCCTCTATTGTATCATATTTTTCATAAGAAATCTCGCTATTTCCGAAAAGATTTATTTTTTTTGAAAAAAATTTTATACTTGTTTTTACTTTCTTGTCACCCGTATAAACTTTTTTCTCCGAAACAAGCGGCATTTCGGCTTTGTAGGAAAGCGTTATTTTTGCAAAGACTTCTCCCCTCGCGCGAACAAGACGATATCCCACCGCCTGAGAATCTATAACTCCCGAAACAAGAATCTGTCCTTTTTTCACTATCTGTCCGCGCTTTACGGATGGCATTCCGCCGCGAACCTCTATCGCTTCTATCTGACCGTCGCAGTCGGCAATCAGGTTTGATGGATGCGAAAGCTCTTCAACATCTTTGTTTTTCTGCTCGCGGACAACGACCTCCGCTACCGTTCCGCGCAAGTTTATGCTGGCATACGAAAGACTTTCGCTTTCTATAACAAGCTCGTTTTCAAGCCGTACGGCATCTATATTCGGTATATATGCGCCTATATAAAGTCCGTGTGCCGCAAGCGTTTCAAGAATTTCCGCCTCCGAAAGTCCCGTTTGTCCCGTAACGTTTATATCCCATACAAAAAATGACGAAGCCGCCAGAAGTGCGGCGCACAAAAGCGCTCCGAGAAAAAACCCGAAACGCATTTTATATTTCAATGCCGCACTTGCAAACCCGAAATGCTCGACACGTTCGTCCTCAATAATCTGTCCTTCTGTAAGAACGATATATTTTCGGAAGGCGTCGGGTTCGAGACGGAAGCTCACAAAGCCGTCTCCCTCCGCTTTTACTTTATAAAACGGAACATTGTTTTTCATAAGCAGACTCAGTGCGCGGCAAACCGATTCCGCTTTCGCCGTAACGGTGTACGAGCCGCGAAAATATTCATAAAGTCTTCCCATATCAGCAAAAAGTCACCGACGTTATAATTCCCGCAACCGAAAGCTTGCCGTAGCCCGCCCAGCGAAGTCCGAGTTTTTCCCCTGTGATGGAAAGTCCGCCCGTCGGCACATTGAGCTTTACCTCATCGGGAGAATAAAAGCCTATTCCGAGACATCCACACACAAGTACCTCGTCGCGTCCCGATATTTCAATGCCCAGCGAGGTTATTCCGGGCAAAAGCTTCTTTTTCAAATCCACACCTCCGAAAAATATAAATCTTTATGTTTTTGCATATTTATTGTATGCAGGAGGTGATTTTTATAAAACTTTTCAAACGGTTTTCGGGTATATTTTTTATTTTTATCATAGCAATTTTCATAATAATATATTCTCTTTATTTTCCCGCCGAAACAGCCGGATCGGTAAAAAAGGGGCTTTTGCTCTGCACCGAAAAAGCAATACCTTCTCTGTTTATGTTTATGGTTGCGGCGAAACTTATTGCGAAAAGCGGAAGCGATGAAATGTTTTCAAAATGCAAGCATCTGCTTGCTTTTTTCGGAGTATCTCCGTCCGGAATGACCGTTATACTTACAGGACTTATATGCGGGTATCCGGCAGGAGCGTCGGCTGCGGCGGAGCTTTGTTCTTCCGGCAGGATGTCACGCAAAGAAGCCAATTCGCTGCTACCCTTTACGAACAGTGCGGGAGCAGCGTTCCTTGTCGGTGCGGTCGGTGCAAAAATGTTCGGCAATGCAAAGCTCGGAGCAATTTTACTTGCCGCGCAGACTGTAAGCTCGGCTTTACTGCTGATCTTCAGTGCGCCGCGCCGCCGCGCGTACATCGTACGCGCTCCCGCGTCTGCGTCTCCGCAAGCAATCGCGGTGACGCAGACGCTTTGCTCGGCTGTCGCCGAGAGCGGCGCGGCGCTGCTCTCGATAAGCACATTCATCACGTTTTTCAGCGCGGCAAGCGATATGTTGGCGGAAATCATAAAAGCTCCGATGATAAGCAATACTTTTGCCTGCATATGCGAAATAACTGGCGGACTTGACCGACTGTCCGCAAATTTTGAAAAAGCCCCTCTTCTGAAAATAACGCTTGCCGGTGCGACAGTCGGCTTTTCCGGTCTCTCCGTAATGATGCAGGTATTTGACCGTGCGACACACGGAAACATAAAAACAAACGGGTATTTTATCGGTAAGCTTACTTCCTCGCTTTTGACGGCAGGATTTTCAGCCATATTTTATAAAATCATTTATGAAAATAATACAAAAATCGCAGTACTTGTTTGCCTGTTTTTGTTTTTGACAACGATTGCGCATGTTCTTTGCGAAAATCTTTCAAAAAAGGGTGGAAAAATAAAAAAATATGATATATAATTATTTTATAAGTTTGCCTGAGCAAACTCATTTTTACGGAGGCACGCCATGCAGGATAAAACACCCGATGTCTTTGAAGAAGATGACCGTTGCTGTGAATTTTGCGAAAAAGGCACAAGAGTGCCGGGCGGAGAGCTTGTTATCTGCCCGAAAAAAGGACTTGTTGACGGACGATATATCTGCGGAGCGTTTTCATACGATCCGCTCAAGCGCGAGCCTAAAAGAAAAAATACCGAATTAACGTGTGAATTTATAGATATTGACGAATGAAAAAAAACAATTTTGAAAAAGCGATAAAAACGCTTGAATTTGATAAAATACGACAAATGCTTTCCGACGTCGCTCCGACGGAAGGCTCCAAAGCTATGGCTGCGGAGCTTATGCCCTCCGAAAGCATAGCGGAAGTAAGAACGCTTCTTGCCGAAACGGACGCGGCAAAAGCAATGCAATCGCTCAAAGGCATGCCTCCGTTTTACGGAATAGCCGATGTTACCGATTCTCTTGAAAGAGCGGACAAAGGCGCAGTGCTTTCAACGCGTGAACTGCTTGATATATGCTCCGTTCTCAGAGCGGCAAGAGGACTGCGCGAATACGCAAACCTTTCTCACAGTGAAGAAACGGCGCTTACGGAATATTTCACCCGCCTTACGCCGAACAAATATCTCGAAGAAAAAATATCGCGCTGTATTCAGAGCGAGGATATGATAAGCGACGCCGCGAGCGAAAAGCTTGCCGATATACGCCGTCATATACGGATCGAAAACTCCCGCGTACGCGATATCCTGCAAAAATATATAACAAGCCCCGAATACTCAAAGCATCTGCAGGATCAGATCGTCACCATGCGTGACGGAAGATACGTAATTCCCGTCAGAGCCGAAAGCAAAAACGAAATAAAAGGTCTCGTTCACGATACGTCGGCTTCCGGCGCAACATTGTTTATAGAACCGCTTTCCGTTGTGGAAGCGAACAACAATCTCCGCGTGCTTGAAACAAAAGAACGCGACGAAATAGAACGTATTCTCTCCGAGCTTTCTGCGGAAGCTTCCGCAGCTTCGGGCGGAATACTCACAAACTACGAAAACATCACTCTGCTCGCCTTTATATTCGCCAAAAGTCAGCTTTCGCTGAAAATGGAGGCGTCGGCTCCCAAAATATCTGACAAATACGAGCTTGAAATATTTGAAGGACGCCATCCCCTTCTCAAAACGGAAAAGGTCGTGCCGATAAACGTTTCGCTCGGCAAAAAGTTTGATACGCTGATAATTACAGGGCCGAACACGGGCGGCAAAACCGTAGCACTGAAAACCATCGGCCTGTTTGCACTTATGGCAGGTGCCGGACTTCACATTCCCGCGTCGGAAAATTCAACAATGTGTGTATTTTCCGATGTGCTTGCCGATATAGGCGATGAGCAGAGCATTGAGCAATCGCTTTCCACGTTCTCGGCGCACATGGTGAATATTGTGGATATACTTTCGAGAATAAACGGGAGGACACTTGTCCTGCTTGACGAGCTTGGCGCGGGAACAGACCCCGTGGAAGGCGCGGCACTCGCCGTTTCGATACTTGAAGCGGTAAGAGAAAGCGGCGCACTCTGTGCCGCAACTACTCACTACGCCGAGCTTAAATCATATGCAATATCGACAAAAGGCGTATGTAACGCTTCGTGCGAATTCGATGTTGAAACTCTTCGCCCGACATATCGCCTTATCATAGGCACGCCGGGAAGATCCAACGCATTTGCGATATCGGAAAAGCTGGGTATTTCAAAAGACATAATTCAAAGAGCGCAGAGATACGTTTCGGGCGAGGACAAGCGTTTTGAAAATGTAATAGAACAGCTTGAAAAGACACGCATAGAAGCGGAAAAAGCAAAATCCGAAGCCGAAAAGCTTCTCGCGGAGGCAAAAAAAGAGCGGCTTGACACAGAACAGCTTACGGATTCCCTCCGCAAACAAGCCGAAAAAGAGCTTGAAAAAGCACGCGCAACGGCGGTACGCACAGTTGAAAGCGCAAAGGCTTCCAGTGCGTTTATCTTCGAACAGATGGACAAGGTTGCGAAAGCCAAAGACAAGCCAAATCTGCGAGAAGAAATGGAAAAGGCAAGAGCAGGCATCCGTCAGAATCTCCGCGAAAATGAGGATAAACTCAATCCTGTAGTGAAAAGAACGGCGGAAGGCTATGTTCTTCCCCGCAATCCCGTACCGGGAGACAAGGTGATAATCGTGAGTGTAGGTCAGCACGGAGAGGTCGTTTCCGAGCCGGATACGGCAGGAAATATCGCCGTAAGAGTAGGCGCGGCAATAATGAAAACCAAGCTGAAAAATCTGATGTTCGACGAACGCACAGAAAAAAAGCCTAAAGGCGGAGTGAAAGCTGCAGTCGGCACGTCGGCAACATTCTCTCCGGAAATAGATCTTCGCGGAATGTACGGCGATGACGCCGAGCTTGCGCTTGACAAATATGTTGATGACGCAAAGCGCGCAGGCATACACGAAATACGCATTATACACGGAAAAGGCACAGGCGCTCTTCGCAAAGCCGTGCAAACGTTCCTCCGTTCCGACAAGCGGATCGCAAATTTCCGCATCGGCAATTGGGGAGAGGGCGACACTGGCGTTACAATAGCCGAAATAAAATAACCTGCTTTTCTTTGAAAAGAAAAGCAGGCAAAAGAAACTTCAATTATTAAAAATGATGTGCAGATTTTTTGATGTCTGCACAGGTAAGCTCACAAAAAGACAAATGAGACTTAAATAATTGGGTTGTGCATTCATTTGTGGCTTTGAAATCTTTCCGTTGCACTTCGTGCGCCACATTCCAAGCAATAAAATTCCCCTCGAGAACAAACACACGAAAGGAAAAAACTTATGAAAAAACTGAAAATGCTTGCCATAGATCTCGGCGCTTCAAGCGGACGTGGCATAGTAGGCTCTTTCGACGGTGAAAAAATCGAGCTCAGAGAAAATCACCGATTCTCAAATGACCCTGTAATAAACGCCGGAATGTTCAATTGGGACATTCTCCGCATATTCCACGAGATAAAGGAATCCATGCGTCAGTGCGCCCTTTCCGATGACAGGGACATCGCCTCTATGGGCATCGACACTTGGGGTGTGGACTTCGGTCTGCTCGATTCAAAAGGTCATCTTCTCGGCAATCCCACCCATTACAGAGACGAACGCAATCTCGGCATGGCGGAATATTCGTATAAATTTGTTCCGCGCGACGAGCTTTATGCAAGAACAGGCATACAGACAATAGACTTCAACAGTCTTTTCCAGCTTCTCGCAATCAAAAAAGATACTCCGGAGCTTCTTTCAATAGCAAAAGATATGCTTTTCATCCCCGATCTGCTGAACTATTTCCTTACGGGAAACAAGCAGACGGAATACACGATAGCCTCAACGGGCCAGCTCCTTGACGCAAATGCCCGCGATTGGGCTTGGGATCTTATAAAGCGTTACGGTCTGCCCGAAAACATTTTCCGTAATATCGTTATGCCCGGCACTCCCTGCGGTTCGCTCCTCGCTCAGGTCAAAGAGGAGGTCGGCGGGATCGATCCGAAGGTTATCTCGGTTGCGGCGCACGACACAGGTTCGGCAGTGGTTTCGGTTCCCGCAAAGGGCGAAAAGTTCATTTTTATAAGCTCCGGAACATGGTCTATTATGGGTACAGAGACCAAGCAACCCGTAATCAGCGAAAAATCAAACGAATACAACTTCACAAACGAGGGCGGTTACGGCGGCACGATCCGCTTCTCAAAGAACATAACGGGGCTCTGGCTCGAACAGGAATCACGCCGTCAGTGGGCGAGAGAAGGCAAAAAATACAGCTATGATGAGCTTTCCGATATGGCTCTCACCGCAAAACCGCTCCGTTTCCTCGTCAATCCCGACGAGCCGATA
>FR898232.1:0-17219 GCA_000437375.1 Eubacterium sp. CAG:841 | reverse complement strand
CCCGACGAGCCGATACTCGGCATCCCCGGAAACATTCCGCAGAGAATAAGAGAATACTGCGAAAAAACAGGTCAGGGCAAGCCCGAAACAATGGGCGAGATCGTTCGTTGCATATTTGACAGCATCGCGCTCCGCTATCGCTGGGTAATAGACAAGATCGACGAAATGTGCGGCGAAAAGCTTCCCGCAATAAATATCGTCGGCGGCGGCACGAAAGAAAAGATGCTTTCAAAATTTGCGGCAACGGCTTGCAAACGCCCCGTTTTCACAGGTCCCGTCGAAGCCACCGCAATGGGAAATATCGCGGCGCAGGCAATTGCGATGGGCGAGCTTCACGACCTTTCCGAAGCGAGAGAGGTCATTGCGCGTTCAACCGAAATGGGCGAATATTATCCCGTAAAAGAAGACGAAGCAATGTGGGACGAAGCATACGAGCGCTTCTGTAAACTTGTTTGAAAATAAAAAATCCGAAAAGGAGAAAATATATGGCAAATACGGCATACGAGCTTGCAAAAGATCAATACGCACAGATAGGCGTAGATACGGACTCAGCTATCGCAAAACTTAAAACCATTCCCGTTTCGCTTCACTGCTGGCAGGGCGACGACGTTACGGGCTTCGACCACGACGGTCCGCTCACGGGCGGAATACAGACAACGGGCAATTATCCCGGAAAGGCAAAAACTCCCGAGCAGCTTATGGCTGATATGGATAAGGCAATGTCGCTCTGTCCCGGGAAGAAAAAACTCAATCTTCACGCCTGCTATGCGATATTTGAACCGGGCGAATTTGTCGACAGAGACAAAATAGAACCGAAGCACTTCAAAAAATGGGTAGAATTTGCAAAGGAAAGAGGCATGGGTATAGATTTTAACCCCACGTTCTTCTCTCATCCTATGGCTAAAAACGGCCTGACTCTCACAAGTCCCGATGAAGAAGTGAGAAAATTCTGGGTAGAACACGGCAAAGCCTGCATAAGAATTTCGGAATATTTCGCAAAAGAAACAGGCATCCCCTGCGTTATGAACATTTGGATAGGCGACGGCTTCAAGGATGTTCCCGCAGACAGAATGGGACCGAGAATGAGATATAAAAAGTCCATTGAAGAAATCCTCTCCGAGCCTTATGACAAAAATCTCGTAAAGCCTTGCGTCGAATCCAAAGTGTTCGGCATCGGCGTTGAAGCTTATACAGCAGGATCTGCGGAATTTACGCTTTCGTTTGCCGCAATGCACGACGGTTGTCTCCCCCTTATGGATAACGGTCACTATCACCCGACAGAAGTTGTATCGGACAAGATCCCCGCTCTGCTCTGCTTCTTCCCCGAAATCGCTCTCCACATCACGCGCGGCATTCGTTGGGACTCCGACCATGTTCTCACCTTTGACGACGAAACAAAAGAAATGGCAAAGGAAATCGTCCGTTGCGACGCGCTTGACAGAGTTTATATGGCACTTGACTATTTCGATGCAAGCATAAACCGTGTTTCCGCATGGGTAGTCGGCTTCCGCAGCTGGCAGAAAGCTCTGCTTTCCGCGCTCTGCACGCCGAATGCAAAACTCAAAGAGCTTCAGGACGAAGGACGTTTCACCGAACTTATGATGATGCACGAAGAGCTGAAGACCTTCCCCTTCGGTGCAGTATGGGATGAATACTGCCGCAGCTGTGGTCTGCCCGTAGGCGCAAAGTGGTTCGAAGAGATAGAAAAATACGAAAAAGAAGTATTATCAAAAAGATAATGCGCAAAATATCCGTAAATGAAAAACAAGGATGTTTGCGGATATTTTGAAAAGAATTATTGCGGTCTTGCTTTTGCTTGCGGCGTCTGTTATGCCGCAGGCAAAGGCAAATGAAACGGTTGTAACGCTTGTTGCGGCAGGCGACAATCTCATACACTCGAGTATATTCCGTGATGCAAAAACTGCGGAAGGATACGATTTTTCCCCGATGTATAAATATGTTTCGGACATTATATCTTCGGCGGATATAGCTTATATAAATCAGGAAACGCCGCTGGGAAAAAGCAATTTTTCGGGTTATCCGCACTTCTGCACACCGTGTGAAATGGCAGACAATCTTGTTTCCGTCGGCTTTGACGTTATAGGCATAGCCAACAATCATATGCTTGACAGAGGCGATGAAGGCTTGCGCTTTACGCGCAATTATTTAGCCGAAAGAGCTGAAGCCGTAATAGGCTACGATAGAGACAGCGTTTCAGTCATTGAACGGAAGGGGATAAAGGTCGCCTTCGCTCAGATGACTTATTCGACGAATTGCGACGGAGAAAGCGATATTCCGCGCCTTTCGTTTTCTCTTGCGGAAAAACTTATTAAAAAAGCAAAACGGCTTGCAGATGTCACGGTTATGTGCGTTCATTTCGGCGATGAGTTCGATTCCG
This sequence comes from Eubacterium sp. CAG:841, assembly GCA_000437375.1. Classification (GTDB taxonomy): domain Bacteria; phylum Bacillota; class Clostridia; order Oscillospirales; family CAG-272; genus CAG-841. The sequence goes on along the minus strand of FR898232.1, from coordinate 14,821 downwards.
GACGCGCAATGAGCGTTTTTCCCGTAAATGAAAAACAGGAAGAATATGCCCGCTTTATGGCAAACTGCGGTGCGGATATAATAATCGGAACGCATCCGCACGTTGTTCAGAAAACGGAATGGATACCGCGTGACGACGGAGGAAAAACGCTTTGCGTTTATTCTCTCGGAAATTTTCTTTCAAATATGCGCTACGGAGCGCAGATGCTCGGCGGTATGCTTACCGCAGAAATAGTAAAAAGCAATGGCGAAGTTTTCGTGCGCTCACCTGAGATAATACCCACCGTATGTCATTTTGACGGCATGCACAAAGGGTACAGAATATATCCTCTCTGCGATTATTCGGACAAGCTTTGCGCCCTTCACGGCACGGGCGACGAGAAAAACGAACGCAGATTCTGCATGGAAACACTTAAAGATTACTACGAAAGCAATGTCGCGCCGGAATTCCGGTACGACAAATATATAAAGAAAGAAGAAAAACATGATAAATCTTGAAAAGGAAATACGCCAACAGCCGGACGTGCTTTCCGGTATTGAAGAAGCAAACCGCGAAAAAATAACGGCTCTCGTGGCGGAAGCCAAAAAAAGAGGGATCAGAAACGTTACCATAGCGGCGCGCGGCACATCAGACCACGCAGCTATATACGGACAGTATCTGCTTGCGATAACCGCAGGTATTCCGTGCGGACTCGCAACCCCCTCCGCCGTATCGAAATACGGTGCGGACATCGACTATTCCGGTCATCTTGTAATAGGTATTTCACAATCGGGAATGGCGGAAGACGTTATCTGCGTTATAGAAGACGCCAAAAAACACGGAGCACTTACGGCTTCGGTAACGAACAACGAAAGCTCTCCTCTTGCAAAAGCAGTCGATTTTTCGCTTTACTGCAACGCAGGTCCCGAAACAAGCATAGCGGCTACGAAAACGTTTACGTCACAGCTTTACATAATGGCAATGCTCGCAGCCGAATGGGGCGGCGACGACGAACTTTACAAAGCGCTGAGAAAGCTTCCCGAAATCACTTCGGAACTGCTTTGCGATATGCCGACAGCGCTTGAACCGATCGCAAAGAAATACAAGGAGCTTTCCGCAGCCTCCGTTCTCGGCAGAGGACTTCTCTACCCTATAGCGCTTGAAGGCGCACTGAAAATTCTTGAAACAAACAAAATAAAAATGCGCGGATATGCCGTTTCGGACTTCCATCACGGACCGAAAGCGCAGATAGGAAAAGGCGATCTTGCTATAATCCTCGCCTGCAACGGCAAAACGCTTGACGATGAAAAGGAAATGTGCCGCGAGCTTCTTGCCGTAGGCGGCGATGTGCTCGTAATAACCGACAAAAGCGACGACTTCGGCGCGGCGACGGTTCTGCACGTTCCGACATCGAATTATAAACATCCCGACGCTATCACAGCATTCTGCTGTGCAATTACACTTCAGCTTCTTGCGCTGAAACTCACCGAGGTGCGCGGAATAGATCCCGACGCTTCCGAAGTGCTTAAAAAAGTTACCGTAACGGTTTAATTTACAACCAAAGGAGATATAAAAATGAACTTCTCAATGCTTCATCCCGCCGATCAGATCGTTATGATCATGAACCGTCTTTACTACTACGGCATGACAACGACCACCGGCGGCAACCTTTCAATCAAAGATTCGGACGGTGTTGTATGGATCAGCCCTTCGGGTATAGACAAAGGCAACCTCCGCCGCGAGGATATCATGCAGATCCTTCCGGACGGCACGATAATCGGTATTCACCGCCCGTCGGTGGAATATCCTTTCCACCTTGCAATTTACAAGAAACGCCCCGATCTCGGAGCCGTGCTTCACGCACATCCGCCGGCACTCGTTGCGTTCAGCATCGCAAGAGAAATACCCGATACGTCGATCATTCCGGACGCACGTTTTCTCTGTGGCAACATCACAATGGCGCCCTACGCTCTGCCCGGAAGCAGCAAGCTCGGCGACAATATCTCTGCCGAATTTGAAAAGGGTATAAACACGGTAATGCTTGAAAACCACGGCGTTGTTATCGGCGCGCACGATCTCTTCTCCGCATTTATGAACTTCGAAACACTCGACTACTGCGCAAGAGTTCAGATTAACGCCTCCACTCTCGGCGGCGAAATTCATACGCTTTCCGAAAGACATATGAATCTTTACAAAATGAAGACTCAGCCCATACTTGACACCTTCAAGCCTACGGAACATTCAAGCGAGGAACTTCAGATCCGCCGCGATATGTGCGACCTTATTCACCGTGCATACGGCAATCAGCTTTTCACAAGCGGTCAGGGCACGTTCTCCTGCAAGCTTTCCGACGGTTCGATAATCATCACTCCTTACGCAAAGGACAGAAAATATCTTGAACCCGAAGATCTTGTTCTCATAAACAAGGAGGGTCAGTGCGAAGCCGGCAAAACGCCGTCACGCTCGATACTGCTTCACGAAAAGATTTATAAGAACGATCCCGCTATAAAGACCGTAATCATGGCTCACCCGCCGTATATAATGGGCTTTGCCGTAACGGATGCGGATTTTGACGCGCGCCTGATTCCGGAAAGCTATATAGCACTTAAAACAGTACGCAAATATCCTTTCGGTTCTTCCTTTATGCAGCCCGATCTGCTTGCAAAGGAGATCTCGATAAAGAACCCCGTGGTTATAATAGAAAACGATTGTATAATCGCTGCGGGGACTTCGCTTCTTAACGCGTTCGACCGCCTTGAGGTAATGGAATACAGCGCAAAATCACTCGTTGAGGTTTCCGCCATCGGAGGCAAGATCGTAAAGATCAGCGACGACGAGGTAAAGGAAATAGAAGTTGCATTCAATCTTTAATAAACGTCAAAGACTCATTACGGAGGGAACAGAACAATGAAGGAATATTTCGGAGAACTCAGCGTTATAGGAATGAAAGGCTGTGAGAAATTTGTCCGCCGAGTGGATGAATATCTCTGCCAATGGCGCAAAAACGAAAGAAAAACGTACCTTGTGGAGGCAGACTGCCCGCGCTTCGGTACAGGTGAAGCAAAGGGTATAATCAATGCTTCACTCAGAGGACACGACACGTTCATATACGTCGACCCGTTCAATTACGGCGTGACGTACAATATGTACGGAATGACAGTGCCCATGAGTCCTGACGATCATTTTCAGGATCTCAAGCGTATAATCTGCGCAAACGAAAAGAAGTCGCGCAGGGTATCGGTAATAATGCCGATGCTCTACGAGGGCAGACAACACAAACGAAACGCACGCGAATCGCTTGACTGTGCTATGGCGCTTCAGGAGCTTGTGGCTATGGGCGTTTCAAACATACTCACCTTTGACGCTCACGATCCCCGCGTTCAAAACGCCATCCCGAACAACGGATTTGACAATGTAAGAACAACTTATCAAATGCTCAAATCTCTTGTACGCGAATTCCCCGATATAACCTTCGATCCCAAACAACTGATGATAATCTCCCCCGACGAGGGTGCTATGGGACGCGGCATGTACTGCTCCTCAGTGCTCGGTCTTGAACTCGGAATGTTCTATAAACGCCGTAATTACACCGTAGTTATCAACGGCAGAAACCCGATAGAAGCGCACGAATATCTCGGCAACAGTGTTGAAGGTCGCGATGTTATAATCATAGACGATATGATCTCCTCCGGCGACTCTGCTATAGACGTTGCAAGAGAGCTTAAAAATCGCGGTGCAAGAAGAATATTTATGTTCGCCACATTCGGGCTTTTCTGCAACGGCTGCGATAATCTTGACCGCGCATATGAAGAAGGCATAATAACAAGAATCTTCACGACCAATCTCAACTATCGCACGCAGGATATTATCGACCGTCCGTGGTACACGGAAGTAAGCCTTTGCAAATATGTTGCTTACCTTATTGATACAATAAACAAGGATGAAACCATAAGCGACCTTCTCAATCCCGTTACAAGAATACATAACCTTGTTGACAGGGTCAGAGCAAACGCCGAAAAGCAGTAAATTTTTCCGTCAGGCGGGATCTCCGCCCGACAAAACAACGATTACGAGGTGTTTATTATGAAAAATTATCTTCTTCCGCCGGACGGAAGCTTCTTCAAAGCAAATATGCACTGCCACAGCACACTTTCTGACGGCAAATATACCGTAGAACAGATAAAAGAACTTTATAAGAACGCAGGCTATTCCATTGTTGCATTCACGGATCATAACGTTCTTATCGACCATTCTGATCTCGCGGACGAAAATTTTATGCCCATAACGGGTTATGAATACGACGTCTTTGCCGAAAGAGGCGAACGCTCCTATAATCACACTCCTCTTGTACATATCTGCTTCTATGCAAAGGATCGGCACAACGATGTTATTCCCTGCTACAATCCGAATCAGATATCGGACTCCCACGCCGACCTGCGCGAAAAACAGAAATACTCCGGCACTCCGGACTACGTGCGCGACTATAAAAAGATAAACGAAACCATAGCCCGTACCTGCTCCGAAGGCTTCCTTGCAAGCCTGTGCCATCCGACATGGTCAGAACAGGATCTTGACGAATACAGAAATATCGAAGGTGTTTTCGCCATGGAAGTGTTCAACTACGGCTGCTGGACAGAGGGCTACAATGAAATAAACGACCACGCATATGACGACCTTCTCCGCAGAGGAAAGAAGATATATTGCATAGCTTCCGACGACAACCACAACAAATATCCGGAAGACGATCCCAAGTTCGACTCTCTCGGCGGATTTATAATGATAAAAGCGCCGAAGCTTGAATATTCCGCAATTATGAAAGCTCTTGAAAACGGCGATTTCTATGCGTCATCGGGGCCCGAAATTTACGAAATGTGGACAGAAGGCGAAGATCTTCACATAAAAACGTCGCCTGTTGCAAAAATATCCGTCACTACCTTTGGCAGACGCGCAACCGTCTGCACAGGCGAAAAGAAGGGCGAACTTATTACCGAAGCCGTACTAAAATGCTCCGGGCTTTATGACCGCTATTGCCGGGTAACTGTTGACGACGGCAAAGGTCATTTTGCGTGGACGCGCGCTTACTTTGACTGTTGCAAGATGGAAAACGGTCGTTATGACGACGCTCCCTTCAGAAAATAAGCTTTTATTTCAAAAATTTATTTATATATTTTTCAAAAAAAGATTGACTTGCGGCAGTTTTGAGTGTATAATACAGAAAAAATTCAAATGAATGCCGTAAGGAGGATATCGTAATATGTCACGCTATTATTTTGCTATGCGATTTAACTATTATTATTTTACGATGTCCGCCCGTGAGCAATAATAAAGCCGCATAGCTTTGTATTTTTTGAATAAATACTTTGAAATGCCGCAAAGCTCACAGGATGTGCTTTGCGGTATTTTTATTTTTACCGCAAGCATCACTTTTGTGATATGCTTTGCGGTATTTTTGTTTTTTGAAAGGAAGCACAGATATGTTATCCGAAAAAATGATCGGACTCGGAAGCCACAGCTCTGTTATAAGGCAGCTTTTTGAGTACGGTAAAAAAAGAAAAAGTGAAATAGGCGAAGAAAACGTTTTCGATTTCAGTATAGGAAATCCGAGTGTTCCGGCACCCAAAGCAGTAAATGATACGCTCGCTTCATTGCTTGAAAGCGACAAGGACATTCACTGCTACACATCAGCGGCAGGCGATATGTCCGTAAGAGCCGCAATAGCCTCATACCTTAATAAAACATATGGTGTGAATGAAAAAGCGGAAAGAATATATCTTACGGTCGGCGCTGCCGCAGCGCTTACGATATCGCTCGGCGCGCTTATGTGCGACGGCGACGAGGTTATAGTTTTTGCACCGTTCTTCCCCGAATATCGCGTATTTGCCGAAAAAGCGGGAGCAAAGGTTTTGGTTTGCCCTCCTCCTGCGGATTTCCAGATAGATTTTGAAACGCTTGAAACGCTTATTTCGGAAAATACAAAAGTGCTTATAATAAACTCTCCGTCAAACCCATCGGGCGCAGTGCTTACGGAAGAAACACTTTCAAAGCTCGGAAAGCTGCTCGACGAAAGATCGCAAAGCTACGGTCATCCGATATATGTTATATCGGATGAGCCTTACCGCGAGCTTGTTTACGACGGTAAAAAGACGCCGTATACCGCCAAATTCATAAAAAACACAATAAGCTGTTATTCATTCAGCAAGTCTCTTTCGCTTCCGGGCGAAAGAATAGGTTATATATGCATATGCTCCGAATGCGCCGACGGTGACAGTCTTTTCTACGGCGTATGCGGCGCAGGACGCGCACTCGGATACGTTTGCGCTCCGTCGCTTTTCCAGAAGATGATCCCGTCCGTAATAGGAAAGACATCAGACCTTTCGGCATATGAAACAAACCGCGAGTTGCTTTACAAAGGTCTTACATCGCTCGGTTTTGAAGCCGTATATCCCGACGGCGCTTTCTATCTCTTTGTAAAATCGCCCGAACCGGATGAAATGCAATTCTGTGAAAAAGCAAAAAAATACGAGCTTCTGCTCGTGCCTTCCGGCGACTTCGGTCTCGGAGGATACGTAAGAATAGCATACTGCGTATCGGCAAAAGTAATAAAAGACTCTATGCCCGCATTTGAAAAGCTGGCAAAGGAATACGGACTTTCAAAAAGGTAAATAATTTTTATGGAAAACAAACTTACTCAGGCACGGAATAAAATATCCGAAATAGACGTTAAAATGGCAGAGCTTTTTGAAGAGCGTATGCGGGCTTCGGAGGACGTTGCCGAATACAAGCGCAAATGCGGACTCCCGATAGAAGACCCTCAAAGAGAAGCGGAGCTTATCCGCAGAAATTCGCTCTACGTATCAAAGGAGCTTCGTCCGTATTATACAAGCTTTCAGCAGGATGTTATGAAAGCTTCAAAAGCTTATCAGCGCCGGATTATCAGCGGTGAAAAGATCGCCTATTGCGGCGAGGAAGGCGCATTTGCGTTCTTCACGGCAAAAAAACTGTTTCCGGACGGAATTCCCGTCGCAAAAAACAGCTTTGAAGAAGCTTATGCCGCCGTTACAAGCGGCGAATGCGAGCTTGCCGTAATTCCGCTTGAAAACAGCTATGCGGGCGAGGTCGGCCAGGTAACGGATATGCTGTTTTCGGGACCGCTTTTTATAAACGCAGTCTACGATATAGCCGTCGAGCAGACGCTTATGGGCGTCAAAGGCGGAACGATCTCGGACATAAAAAAAGTAATAAGTCATCCTCAGGCGCTGGCGCAGTGCGCAAAGTTCATTTCATCACACGGCTGGGAAACCGAACCCGCGCAAAGCACATCGTCCGCCGCGCTTGAAATATCAAAAAAAGGCGATAAAAGCCTTGCCGCAATAGGATGCGCTCAGGCAGCCGAGCTTTACGGGCTTTCCGTCCTCGAAAAGAATATAAACGAAAGCCGAGCAAACACTACACGCTTCGGAATTTTCTCAGGAACGGAAAACACATCCGCAGGTCGATTGGAATCGGACGGATTTGCGCTTGTATTCACCGTAAAAAACGAAGCAGGCGCGCTTGCCGATGCACTTGGCGTCATCGGAAAGGCGGGCTTCAATATGAGAACGCTCCGCTCAAGACCGCGCAAAGAGCTTATTTGGAATTATTATTTCTATCTTGAAGCCGAAGGTGCACTTCGCAGCGAAGCGGGAGAGAAGATGCTTTCCGAGCTCCGCATGTATTGCGACAGGCTCAAAGTAGTGGGAATATACAGATAAAACGGAGGAAATATGACCGTAAAAGTTGAACTCGGGGAAAGATCCTACGATATAACAATAGAAAAAGGCGCACTTTCCCACGCGGAAGACTACATTCCGCGCGGAGGAAAAACGCTTATCGTTACAGACGACGGCGTGCCTTCGGAATATACACAGTCGGTAGCGGAAAAATCCGAAGAACCGATAATAATAACGATACCGCACGGCGAAGAAAGCAAATGCTTCGATAATTACAGAATGCTCTGCTCCGCAATGCTGAAATACGGATTTACCCGAAAAGACAAGGTAGTAGCCGTCGGCGGAGGAGTCGTAGGAGATCTTGCAGGATTTGCCGCATCAACATATATGCGCGGAATAGATTTTTATAATATTCCCACAACGCTTCTCTCTCAGGTCGATTCATCCGTAGGAGGAAAAACGGCAATAGACCTTGACGGGATAAAAAACATAGTGGGAACATTTTATCAGCCGAAAGCCGTTATAATAGATCCGGACACGCTGAAAACGCTCGATCGCCGTCAGTTTGCATCGGGCATGGCGGAAGCGCTTAAAATGGCGGCTACCTCCGACAAATCGCTTTTCGAACTTATAGAATCCGGAATAAATGAAGAAAACATCGACGAGATGATACGTCGGGCGCTTATTATAAAAGCGGATGTCGTCTCAAAAGACGAAAAAGAAGCGGGGCTTCGCCGTATACTGAACTTCGGGCATACGCTCGGACACGGAATAGAAAGTCTCGGAGAACTTTATCACGGCGAATGTGTGGCGCTCGGCATGCTTTGCATGTGTTCGGATGAAGTTTATCCTCGTCTTTCCGCCGCAATAAGCTCGCTCGGATTAAAAACCAAAATACACGCAAATGCAGATGCGATACTTGACGCAGCTTCACACGACAAAAAGAAACAGGGCGACACCGTGTGCGCTGTCTTTGTAAACGAAATAGGAACATATGAAATAAAAAAAGTCACGGAAGAAGAACTTAAAAAAAGACTTTCAAGAGTAATATATTAAAAGGAGTTTTATTTATGAAGAACACATTCGGTCAGAGCGTAACGGTAACCCTTTTCGGAGAAAGTCACGGTGCTTATATAGGCGCCGTACTCGACGGCTTGGCTCCCGGCATTGAAATCGATGAAAAATTCATCGCCGGAAGACTTTCAAAGCGCCGTCCCTCCGGCGCAATATCCACCGGCAGAAAAGAAAAGGACGAATTCAAAATTATCAGCGGATATTTTGACGGTCACACCACAGGCTCGCCCTTATGTATAATCATTCCCAACTCCGACACAAGAAGTGCGGATTATATGATAAACGCCGGACGCGCGCGTCCCGGTCATGCGGACTATTCAGCTTATTGCAAATATTACGGCTTTGAAGATTGGCGCGGCGGAGGTCACTTTTCTGGCAGAACAACGGCAGCACTCGTAGCGGCGGGAGCTGTTTGCGAGCTTGCCCTCCGCATGCAGAACATCACGGTCGGCACGCACATACTCAGGTGCGGCGGAATAAACGATAATAAATTTGAAGATATAGCAACGGAAATAGCCGCAATAGATAAAAAATCCTTCCCCGTTATATCCGATGCGGCAGGAAGACTGATGAAAAAAGAAATCCTCCGCGCGGCGGAAGAAAGCGACAGCGTCGGAGGAATTCTTGAAACCGCCGTACTCGGCGTTCCGGCAGGAGCAGGCGAACCGTACTTTGACAGTCTCGAAAGCGTCATCTCTCATGCAGTCTTCTCCGTTCCCGCAATAAAAGGCATACAATTCGGCGCCGGATTTGATCTTGCGGATATGCGCGGAAGCATGGCAAACGATCCGTTTATGATGGACGGAGATAAAATAGTAACAAAAACAAACAACAACGGCGGCATTAACGGCGGTATAGCAAACGGAATGCCGATAGTCTTTTCCTGCGCGGTGAAGCCTACGCCTTCAATAGGAAAAGAACAGGATACGGTTGAATTCCTTGAAAACAAGAATGACAAAATAACCGTCACGGGCAGACACGATCCCGCAATAATTCACAGAGCCTGCCCCGTTATAAGCGCGGTAACCGCTATCGCCGTATGCGATATGCTTGCCGTAAGATACGGAACGGACTTCCCCCGTCGCGGAATGTCGGATGAAAAACTTTTCTGAAAAGAGGCAAAAAGAATGATAACAGGTCTTGTCGGTGAAAAGCTCGGTCACAGCTTTTCGCGCGAGATACACTCGGCTCTCGGCGATACGTCATACCGCAATTTCGAATTGAAAAAAGACGAGCTTGCGGAGTTTATATCCAAAAGAGAGTTTGACGGAATAAACGTTACGATCCCCTACAAAACCGACGTGATTCCGCTTCTCGACAGCATAAGCGACGAAGCCAAAGCGATAGGAGCCGTCAACACCGTAGTAAATCGCGGCGGAAAGCTTTCCGGCTACAACACCGACTTTTTCGGCATGAGAGAGCTGGTAATAAAAAACGGCATTCCCGTAAAAGGAAACGCCGTGCTAATACTCGGCACGGGAGGAACGTCGCGTACGGCAAAAGCCGTAGCCGAAAATCTCGGAGCTTTGAGCATTGAAAAAGTCAGCCGCCATCCGAAAGGCGATGAAATAAGCTATGCGACGGCAAAAGAAAAATATTCTTCTTCTCCCGTTGTCATAATAAACACCACCCCGCTCGGAATGTTTCCGAATATTTTCGGCTGCGCGATCGAACCGAAAGATTTTTCCTGTCTTTTGGGAGCAGTTGACGTAGTATTCAACCCATTAAAAACAGAACTGATCGTTAAAGCAGAAATGCAGGGCGTCCCTTCCTGCGGCGGACTTTATATGCTCGTAGCACAGGCAGTAAAGGCTTCGGAGCTGTTTTTCGATAAAAAATATCCCGAAGGCGCCACGGAAAAAATATATCGGGGATTGCTTGCGAAAAAGGAAAACATCGTGCTTATAGGTATGCCGTCGTGCGGGAAAACAACGATAGGTAAGATTATCGCCGAAAGAACGGGAAAAAGCTTTATCGACTGTGACGCTCTGTTTGAAAGTACATTCGGTATTTCGCCTGCGGACTGCATAAACGGCGAAGGCGAGGATGCTTTCAGAGATAAGGAAAGCCTTGTGATACGCGATATTGCGGCAAAGAATTCATGCGTTATCGCAACCGGCGGCGGTGCGATCCTAAAAGAAGAAAACGTTATAAACTTAAAGAAAAACGGAAATTTGATATTCATCGACCGCTCGCCCGAAAAGCTGACGGCAACATCTGACCGTCCGCTTTCGCAGAGCCGTGAGCTTATCGAAAAACGATATCGCGAGCGCTACGGAATATACTGTTCCGCATCGGACATAAAGGTTGACGGAAACGGCTCGGCAGCCGATGTGGCAAATATGATACTTTCAAAGGAGCAAAAATGAAAATACTCGTTATAAACGGTCCGAACATAAACATGCTCGGAATAAGAGAGCCGGATATTTACGGCAAAGAAAACTTTGCTTCGCTTGAAAAAAAGATAAAAGCATATTGCAAAAGCAAAAATATCGGAGCAAAGCTTTTTCAGTCCAACTGCGAAGGAAAGCTTGTTACCGAAATTCAGCGCGCTTATAAAAAGTTTGACGGAATAATTATAAATCCCGGCGCTTACACCCATACAAGCATCGCCATTCTGGACGCGCTGAAAGCTGTCGCTGTTCCGACGGTCGAAGTACATATTTCGGACGTTAACGCGCGTGAAGAATTCAGAAAAACAAGCTATGTTCGTCTTGCGTGCTTTGCTACCATATCCGGTCACGGAACGGACGGCTATACCGAAGCCGTTGACGCGCTTATATCAAAACTTTCCGGCGGTGCAGGATGAAAATATATATAGGTAAAAAAGCGGCAGCCGGAAATTTTACGGCTCCGCCGTCAAAAAGCTTTTGCCACAGAGCGCTGATATGTGCCGCTCTGGCTGAAGGTGCAAGCATTCTTTACGGGATGTACCCGTCGGATGACGCGCTTGCAACCGCCGCATGTCTTTCGGCACTCGGAGCAGATATCCGTTTTGACGGAGAAAAAGCATATGTTCGCGGCTTTGACGCACTGAGCGCAAAGGCAACTTCTACTCTTCCATGCGGTGAAAGCGGAAGTACGCTTCGCTTTCTTACGGCAATAGCACTTCTTTCACAAAACGAAGTAACGCTTACAGGTACAACGCGTCTTATGCAAAGACCGCTTGCCGAATACGAAAAAATATGTCTCGGGCAAAACCTATTATATAAAAAAGACAAAACTTCTCTTACGGTTTGCGGCAGACTTTCGGCAGGAACATACGAAATAAGCGCAGAAGTTTCAAGCCAATTCGCGAGCGGACTTATGATGGCGCTTCCGTTGCTTGCGTCCGACAGCAGAATATTGCTGACAGGAAAAGTTACAAGCCGTTCGTATCTTCTGATAACGGCAGAGGTAATGCGAGCCTTCGGAGTAGATGTTACCGTAGGCGAGAGGGATATATATATAAAAGGCAATTCGCACTATGTTCCGCGTGAATATACTGTCGAGGGTGACTGCTCGGGAGCGGCATTCTTTGAAGCGATGAACCGTCTCGGCAGCGATATAAAAATAACAGGACTTAACCCCGAAAGCGTTCAGGGCGACAGAGTCTACGGAAAATATTTCGACAAGCTGTGCGAAGGTTTCGCCACGCTTGACATAACCGACTGTCCCGACCTTGCTCCCGTGCTTATGGCGCTTGGTGCGGCAAAAAGCGGCGTTACCCTTACGGGAACGGCACGTCTCCGTGCAAAGGAAAGCGACAGGGGTGCTGCTATGGCGGAGGAGCTTTCAAAATTCGGAATAAAGACGGAGCTACACGAAAACACTCTTACGGTACACGGCGGACAACTGAAAGCTCCGTCCGTACCGATATGCTCACATAAAGATCACAGAATTGTAATGGCGTGCGCCGTTCTGCTTATGCTCACCGGCGGCGAAACAGATAATGCCGAAGACGTAAAAAAGAGCTTTCCCGACTTTTTTGAAAGGCTCTCGTCTCTCGGCGCGGAGGTAAAAATCGTTGGAACTTAACAGCAATACCAAAATACTTATTGTAGGTCTTGGCGTAATGGGCGGAAGCTACGCCAAAGCACTCACAAAAAAAGGCTACAAAATAAAAGCGATAGATATATCGCAAAAAACAATAGATTATGCGCTTGAAAACAAGCTAATCTCTTACGGCACGACAGAGGTTGAACCTTCGCTTGTGTCGGAAGCTGACATAATAGTGTTTGCGCTTTATCCGCACACTTTCAAAAAATGGATAACCGATTATCAGAAATACTTTCGTCCCGGAATAATAATCACCGACGTTACGGGTGTAAAAGGCTGTATCGTTTATGATATACAGTCTATCCTGCGCGAGGACGTTGAATTTATAGCGGCTCACCCTATGGCGGGACGCGAGCGTTCCGGAATTGAATACAGCGACGACAAGGTTTTCATCGGCGCAAACTACATTGTAACACCGACAGCGAAAAACACTCGACAGGCGATCGAGCTTTGCAAAACGCTCGGCAGCGAGCTGGGCTTTAAGAAGATATCCGAAATAACGCCCGAGCTTCACGATGAAATGATAGCGTTTCTTTCACAGCTTACACACTGCATAGCGGTAGCGCTTATGACCGCAGGAGAAAATCCGAGTCTGCGCGATTACTCCGGCGACTCGTTCCGCGATCTTACGCGAATTGCAAAAATAAACGATGAAATGTGGAGCGAGCTGTTCCTGCTCAATCGCGACGCGCTTCTGCGTGAAATGGACTCTTTTGAAAGAGAGTTCAAAAAAATGAGAGCCTGCGTTGAAACAGGCGACAGAGAAACCATGCGCGAAATGATGAGATGTTCCACCGAGCGCCGCGCTTTGTTTGATAAATAAATTTTTTCATATACACGAAAGGACAAATAAAAATGAACATGGAATTCAGAAGAAAACTGCCTATTCCGAAAGAGGTAAAGGAGATGTACCCCATCTCCGAAGAGCTTGTAAAAATAAAAGAAAAAAGAGATAACGAAATAAAAGCCGTTTTCTCCGGCAAAAGCGACAAGTTCATTCTTGTAATAGGACCTTGCTCCGCCGACAGCGAAGCACCCGTTCTCGAGTATGTCACGCGACTTAAAAAAGTAGCGGACCAGGTATCGGACAAGCTCGTCATAATCCCCAGAATATACACAAATAAACCGAGAACCATTGGCGACGGCTATAAGGGCATGCTTCATCAGCCTGATCCTTCGGGCAATCCCGATATACTTAAAGGCATAATCGCCATCCGTGAGCTTCATACAAGAGTTCTCCGTGAAACAGGACTTTCCACAGCCGACGAAATGCTCTACCCCGACAACCATCGTTATCTTTCGGATCTTCTTTCATACGTTGCAGTAGGCGCAAGATCTGTTGAAAATCAATTCCACCGTCTTACGGCAAGCGGTCTTGACGTTCCCGTAGGTATGAAAAACCCTACAAGCGGCGACCTTTCGGTAATGCTCAATTCCATAACGGCAGCTCAACATCCTCACGTTTTCATTTACAGAGGCTGGGAAGTTGAGAGCAAGGGCAACGAATATGCGCACGCTATCCTGCGCGGATATGTAAACAAGCACGGCGAATCTCAGCCCAACTATCATTATGAAGATCTTGTTTTCCTTGCAGAACATTATGCCGCACACGATCTTAAAAACAGATCCATAATAGTTGATACAAACCACGCAAATTCCGGCAAGCATTGGGTGGAGCAGATAAGAATTTCAAAGGAAGTGCTTTCCTCCTGCCGTCAGAACGCAAAAATAAAAAACATGGTAAAAGGTCTTATGATAGAAAGCTATCTTGAAGACGGCGCTCAGAAAATAGGCGAAGGCGTGTACGGAAAATCCATCACCGACCCGTGCCTCGGCTGGGAAAAGACAGAAAAACTCATTTTTGAAATTGCAGACATGCTCTGACCTGCTTTTCTTTGACCGTACTTTTCTTTGACCGTACTTTTCTTTGAAAAGAAAAGTAGGCAAAAGAAACTTCAGTTATTGAAAATAACATACAGATTTTCTGGCAACTGTACAGACCGAAGTTGCCAAATAGGCAA
>FR898231.1 GCA_000437375.1 Eubacterium sp. CAG:841 | reverse complement strand
GGCAGAACATTTATCATAGCTTCCCGTAACGACGGTCAGGGCTACGACACAACTCCCGAAGTTTGGGTTGAAACTATCACAAACGACTCTTACAACGACTCTGTTTTCGAAAGAAACAAGCTCATGAAGGAGCTTTACAACTGCACAATTGAAGTTGACGAAAACGGTCAGAACGGCTATGCTGCAGACTTTGCCTCCGGCGGCGGCAAGTATATTGCAAGCACAATGCAGTACGGTATGCCTTTTACATCTACAGGCTACTACAACATCCTCAGCCTTGATATAGACTTTACTCAGGACTGGTGGGATCAGAACTACATCAACGACCTTTCATGCAACGGCAAGCTTTACTCCATAATCGGTGACTTTGCACGTAAAGCAATGGAATGCACGTGGATGATTACATTCAACAAAACCGTTTATGAAAACAGCCCTATAACAGATGATATTTATCAGCTCGTTCGCGATAAAAAGTGGACAGTAGACAAGATGCTCGAAATGTGCCAGATGGTTCTGGACGACGGCAACGGTGACTCGAAGTATGAAGTAGGCAATGCTGCAGATTCGGATACAATCGGTTTCTCGTCTTCAACATTCAGCTATCGTGCATTCTTCTTCGGCTGCGGCGAAAGATACGTAACAAAAGACGCAAGCGGCAAGTTTGTAAACGGACTCAGCCTCGGCAAAGGTTCGGAAGTTATTGATAAACTCATAACTCTTGTGGGCGATGATTCTTATCAGAATGCAGGTTATACAGCTTATCAGAACTCGCTCAGAGCTAATAAGGTTCTCTTCATCGGTGAAGTTCTTAACGTTCTTAAGCTCGTAAGCGATACTGAAAATCTTGAAATCGGCG
>FR898230.1 GCA_000437375.1 Eubacterium sp. CAG:841 | reverse complement strand
GTTACGGGAAGCTATGATAAATGTTCTGCCGCCGAAGTCAATGCTTTCATAGCCTTTCAGCTTCGTCATACCGTTCCATTCAGGCTCGCCTATCGAAACATCCCAACCTGCAAGGTACTGCGCAAGTCTTACAATGTCTTTCACGTTTACTTTTCCGTCGCAGTTGACGTCAAGAGCAAGTTCGTTTACTTTTACGTCCCATTTTGCAAGATATTGCGCGAATGCTACAAGGTCCTTTACATTGACTTTCTCATCGTCGTTTATGTCGCCCGGTATAAACTTTATAACGCTGAGCGAGCCGTTGACAACAGAAAATTTAACGTCGTCGCCCGCCGAGTTTGATGTGTTTCCGTCACCGATTTCAAGTTCTATCCCGTACTTTCCGGGCGTAGCGTCATCGTTTATTCTGAATTTGAATGTTGCAAATACGCCGTCGGTTTTTATATCGGCCGCGGAAACCCATGAAAATCCGCTTCCTTGACTTGCATCTCCGACAAATGTGCCTCCGAAGTCAGCTTTTGCATTCATACTGACAAGCGTCATCGCCGTTTTATCATATTTCAATTCTGCTACGATTCCGGCAATTCCGGGGTTTCCGTCAATTGACAAAGCTACTTCGACTTCTCCGCCGATTTTTACCTTTTTGCTTTCGATTGTAAGAGTAGGCACTCTTTCCGCGCTTATGGGCAATGCCATACAGCAAAAAACAAACGAAACGGCTAAAATCAATGCGTAAATTCTTTTTTTCATTCTTGCCATCTCCTTATTAAACATCAAAACTATAGCTTGTTTTTATTGTCAATACTCAGTCGTCTTTTTTCTTGCCCAAAACAAGCGCCGTACCGATAGCCAATACACATGTAAATGAAGCTCCTACACCCACAAACGACTTGCATCCTTTGCTTTCCGTAGATTTTGTCGTTTCGGTTTGCTTTGCAGAAGTTGACGACGTCGTTGTCGTTGTCGTTGTTTCGGTTTTGTTTGTTGTGGTTGTGCCTACAGGCTTTGTTGTATCCTTTACCTTCGCAGGAATTTCTTCACGACTTACAACCGTACCGCAAACCGTGCATTTTCTTACCTTTTCTCCTG
Source organism: Eubacterium sp. CAG:841 (assembly GCA_000437375.1). Taxonomy (GTDB): domain Bacteria; phylum Bacillota; class Clostridia; order Oscillospirales; family CAG-272; genus CAG-841. Next base: position 491 of record FR898230.1, on the reverse strand, counting down.
TGGAAGTATATGTTGCTTCTTTTACTGTCTCCCATTCACCGGCGGTATGAGAAGCATATTCCTTTTCGCCACATTCACAGCTGCGAACATGTTTTTCCCCGTCAAACGCACTCCACTCGCCGAAATTATGCTCGGTGATTTTTGCTATTTCTTTTTCAACGGCAGCCCCGCAGACTGTACACTTATACTCAGCTTTTCCCGTCGATGTATGCGTTGCCGGAGTTATTATTTTTGCTTCGCCGAATGTATGCGCTCTGGGAGTCTGTTTACTTCCGCATCCGGTGCATTCATGCCAGTGCATATTATTATCATAATGCCACTTTATTCCGTAGCTGTGCGAATGTGAATAGTCGGTTTCTACTGTCTTGGTCTCTCCGCACAAAGTACATGTGTAAACCGTCTGTCCCTTAGTTGTGCTTGTCGGTTTGACAGTAACCTTTCCGCTATCCCATGTGTGTGCCGCTGTCTCGACATTTCCGCATACTTTGCAG
>FR898229.1:148159-150426 GCA_000437375.1 Eubacterium sp. CAG:841 | reverse complement strand
TACTTTTCTTTTCAAAGAAAAGTATGGTCAAAGAAAAGTATGGTCAAAGAAAAGCAGGGAAGCGGAGATGAATTTCGTCTGTGCGGAGCTTGTCAAGAGCAAAAGCTTTGCGCAAAAGCTCAGGCTGAACGCATGTATCATATTTTTCGTTTGCGGGGACTTCGCTTTTTCCGACAAGCGATATCGGATCGATGTCTTCCTGCGCAATCAAAGAAATCGCCGCAATAAGCTCGGAGCAATCTTTTTCGCTCTTGAAGGTGATATAGTTGCAACCGTTGTGTTCAATACCGCGTATTCCAAGTTCACCGGAATATTTTTTAAGTATGCGTACAAGCGTTGAAAACGATCGCGTCCCGAGCCACGGGAAAAGACATTTTGTGCTTCCGCCGAGAGAAATAAGTATATTTTCTTTGATTTTTGCATTTGCCGCAACGCGGCGGGCGGCTTCAAGACGTTTTTCGGCATTTGGCTTGAGATACGGATATTCTTTGTCACCGCAAAGAACCTCAAACATTTTTTCAAGCACTTTGGTGTGAACTTCGCCGTAATCTCCGGGCCACGATATTTCCATTTTTCCGGGAACATTGTGAACAAAGATCAGCTTGCGCGGAAGATCAAGCTCTTCCACTTCCCATACTCTGCCGGCGAGGGCAAACCTGTCTCCGACGGGAACAGGAGAGGAAATTGTGCCTATCTCATCACTGCCGCACTTAACGGAATAATCCTCGCTGTCCTTGAAAACAGCGTAAAATTTGAAGCTTTTAAGCAGCTTTTCGCCCGTAAGTCCCACAACTACCGTGCCATCTTCGCAAAGGGAAAGATAATCTTTTTTTATCATGTGAACGAGCAGCGCACGGTAGTCTTCTTTTTCCACATTTTCAAAAGGGGAGAGCGAAAGCACACGCGCCGCAAGCTCCTTTGGCAAAAGAGCACCGGAGGAAGCGAGAACGGAAAGCGTCTGCTGGAAAAGCAGGCTGACAGGAAGCTTTTTTATATATTGCGGCTCAATGAATTTTTCATCGATATAAAGCTGAATTACAGCTATGCCGCGAAGCAGATCCCACGGGATAAGCTGTGGAAGCGGCGTGTCGGGGAGCGGATTTTCTTCGCGGAATACCATAAACATTTCGGGCGGAGTGCCGCGCCTTCCGCTGCGTCCCAGCCTTTGAAGAAAGCTTGAAACCTTAGCGGGAGAGCCGAGCTGAATAACGCGTTCAAGCTGACCTATATCGATGCCGAGCTCCATTGTCACTGTGGCGCACGCAACACAGGGAAGATCGCTTTTAAGCCTGTCTTCGGCTTCTTCTCTTATCGAAGCGGAAAGATTTCCGTGATGAATAAAGAAAATATCTTCATCACCGCGCAAGGCGCATATCTGGTGCATAGTTGCACAGATGTATTCCGTTTCTTCGCGTGAATTTGAGAAGATAATGCTTTTTTTTGCGCGGGAACAATCGTAAACGTATTCGTCGCCGGCGTCTATCATTATTTTGTTTTCCGGTGTTTCGGCAGGATTTTTGCCGCTTTCCGGCGTTTCGTCCTGAAGATAAAAATGCTGAAGCGCAAGCTTTATCTGATTTTTTCCTCCCGAAAACACGGGCGCCTGAACAGCTCTTTTGCTGTTTCCTGCGAGCCACTTCTTTGCGTCGTCTATATTTCCTATCGTTGCGGAAAGTCCTATTCTTCTCGGGCTTGTGCCGAGAATTCTGTCAAGACGGTCGAGCTGGCATATCACCTGATTTCCTCTGTCGGCGCTCATAAGCGTGTGGATTTCGTCTATTATTATATATTTCAGCCCGCCGAAAATACGAATGATATCGCTTGCACGGTTTATAAGCATACTTTCAAGCGATTCGGGCGTTATCTGAAGTATGCCGCGAGGCTCTTCGAGCAGTTTTTTCTTGTGACTTTGCGAAACGTCTCCGTGCCAATGGTGAACGGGTATTCCCGAATCGAGAAGAAGCGTTTCTATTCTGTAAAACTGATCGTTTATCAAACTTTTAAGCGGAGCGATATAAAGCACTTCAACCGAATTTGCGGGGGATTCGGTCATATCCGTTATTATGGGGAAAAACACCGCTTCCGTTTTTCCGGACGCCGTGTCCGAAGAAAGAATAAGGTTGTCTTCGGTATCAAACAGGACCCGCCCTGCTTCCGCCTGCACCGGCCTGAGCTCCTGCCATCCGCAGGCATATATAAAGTCCTGCACGAGAGGGCAATAACGCGAAAATATCTCTTCACCGGACATAAATATCTCCTTTTGAAAG
>FR898229.1:128699-148119 GCA_000437375.1 Eubacterium sp. CAG:841 | reverse complement strand
GTTGGGACTGCTTTTTTTATTATTGTTTATTTATTTTGCTATGGTTACGATAAAGCCGCCTTCGTTTGTGCCGGAAACCGTGTACATTCCGGAGGTTATACTTTGTTCTGCGGCGAAACTGCCGGAAACGAGTTTTGCTCCCTGCGGAACGGTTATGTACGTCATATCGGCGGAATCCGCGGGAACGTAATAAATAATGAAGTCTCCGATATCGGTCGATACTTCATACGGAGTGTTTTCCGTGCTGTTGTGCTGCTTTTTGAGCATATCAATGTATTCTTCAAGGCAAATGCCCGTTTCTTTCATTGCGTATGCGTGAGGAATATCGACAAAACGGAAGTGCCATTCTTCGTTGCTTATACCTGTTACGCCGAGCTTTTCCGCCTGATAACGGCGGATAAAGCCGTATTTGTGGCAGTTTTCGGTTATCCATTCATATTCGCCCGAGCGGAGATCTATCGTCGCACCCTTTGCTGTGAATATTTTTATATCAAAGGCAAGACCGGTGTGATGTTCGCTGTAGCCTGCCTTCGCGAGGAAGCTCTTGTCGTCGGCTTCATCATAAAGCGTTTGCTGATAGTCCTTTGAGCGATAGCCGCTGGCTATCATTATCTTGTCGGTTACGGTTGCGCCGTCCTTGTCCGTGTACGGACCGAGCGTATCCTGATTTGCCGCGGTCATTGCCTCGCACAGTTTTTTCAGCGACGAAAGAATTCCCGAATGGAGATAAACGCCCGTGCGGCTTTCATCTTTATATCTTCCCATTACGAAAAGACCGTCGGTTTTGCCGTAAAGCTCGGTGAGCTTGGATGTCATTTTTGAAGGGAAAGAATATTCTGCGTTGTTGTTTACAAGAATGAGGTTGCCCTCTTTCTTGCCGCTTGTCGCAACAGCGAGACTTATGTATCCCGCATTCCACGTCGGCTTCGGAGTTTCAGTGGTTACGGGAGCTTCGGTTGTTGTGGAATCCGTCGTTTCGGCGGGTTTTTTGCTGCCCTTTATTCCTTTTACAACGAGGAATATTACAAGAATTATTGCAAGAAGTATCAGAAACAGCTCGCCGAGAGCGATCATCCCTTCTCTTGTAGGTCTGATGCGAAGCTTCTTTTTTCTTTTAATGCTTGTTGTTCTGGTAGATGTTTCGCCCATCTGGGTGCGATTCATACCAGTCGTGGTATTCATTTGCGTCGTGCGCATCTGATTCGTACGAGAAAAATTTTCGTACCTTTTATCGTTTTGTCTGTTATCGTTACCGTTCACGATATTATCCTCCCGTGTCGGAAAATGACGTTTGTTGTAGATGTATTATACCATATCGGGAAGCGTAAAACAATACATATTTTTATTTTCAGCAAAATTTACATATTATTTTTTCAAAAAAAGCACAGCGGTACTGCCGCAGTGCTCTTCAAAGGCTGATTATTTTCACGGGAACGCCTTCTTTAAGGCAGGTTGCGACGGTGTAAGCCGTTCCGTGTGAGCTTCCGTCCCAGAAAGCGAGAACGTACTGAGAATACTCAACTATCTTATCGTTTCGGACGATAGGTGCGCGTTTTCCGTATTTGTCGTATTCGGGAAGAAAAATTTTTGTCGGCAGATTGTTGTGCCGTGCATATATCTCGGCAAGACGATCCACCCCCATAGCGCCTCCGGAAACTATTTCGGTGCAGTTTGCCGGTATATTTTCGCACAGAAGCTCGTATGCGCGCTTCTGAAGCTTGTCGTATTCTATACTTCTTGAGCCTATAATCGCAACTCTCATAAAGTTTTCCGCCTTTTTGCTTTGGATGAAAATATTATATCAGAAAAATTGCCGTGTTGCAATACAAAAGAGAAAAAGCTCTCTTCCGTTTCCGGAGAAGAGCTTTTTATTTTTCTTTGTAGTACAGCATACAGTGACAGTAACCTTCAAAGTTTTCATCTTTTATCTGGTCGCGGAACTCTTTGCAGATGCATTTGTAATCCTCTGTACGCTGACGTCGGCACGGACAGTAGCCGCCTGTGCGACGGAGTCCTTCCTTCACCGCACGGACAACCTCTTCGTCGTCGTTCAGGCGCACACGCATCAGAGCAGCTCCTTTGCGGCGGATATAAGCTTATCTTCGCTTGCAATGCCGATGAATCTGTTTGCTTCCGTACCGTTTTTTATAAAGATGAGCGCGGGGATCATATCTATGCCGAATCTGTCGGCGAGGTCGGGCTCGTCGTCAACGTTGACTTTGCATACATTGAGTCTTTCAACTTTTTCCGAAAGACCGTCAACAACCGGCGACATCATTCTGCACGGACCGCACCAGCTTGCCCAAAAGTCAACAAGGGAAACTCCGCTTGCGGTCTCGGCGTCAAAATTGTCTTTTGTAAGAACTTTAACAGCCATATTAAAAGCATCCTTTCTGTTTTTGTTTTACATTTAATATTTTATCACAAACGATATTTTTGACAATATGAAAAGCACAAACAAATTGTAAAATTTTTTCCCATATCTCTGTTGAGATTGACAATCGACCGATTTGGATATATAATAATTTTATATTACGACTTTTGGTATCAGAATCTGACTGTTTGAAGGGAGGTAATACAGGAAGTGAAAAAGATAATTTCACTTGTTCTTGCAATTTTTATTTTCGCAACTATGACCGTATTTACCGTAGGCGCCGAAGACGGCGATGTGCCGACCGAGGTACAGACTACAGTAATGGGGGAAACGGTTATTGTAAGCTGGGAACCCATTATAGGCGCTTCGGGATATTATATTGACGTAACATACACCGAAACAGGATTTGAAGGAGACGATCATCAGATATTCAGAACTTCTGTGCCAAGCTATACTTTTGAAGAGGTAAAGGAAGGACAGTCTGTTTATTTCAGAATACTTTCCGATTTCGGAAAAGCATCCGCTCCTTCGGAAATATTTTCATATCACGCGCCGGTAACAGTGCCGTATGTAAGGTTCCGAACCGAAAATCTTATTGCTCTTACATACGACGAGGGCTTTGAATACTCAATGGATCAAAGCTCATGGCAGAAGATAAACGTTTTCACCGGACTTTCGGAATTTACCGAGTATTCGTTTTATCGCCGCAGTATTTACGGCAACGGAATAAGCGCGCCGTGCATAGCGAAAACGCTCTGCTCGCATTCTTCCACGCACGAGGACACAACTCCCGCGACGTGCGATTCCGAAGGACTTATAAAATACGTTTGCGATATATGCGGTGAAACAGTAAGCACGGAAGCTGTTCCGCGCAAGGAGCATACGCTTCAGGAGATCGCAGGAACGTACGTTGCACCGACAGAGACCACAGCCGGAAGAAGGAGCTATCTTTGTCTTGACTGTGGCGCAAAAATAGAAAAAACGGTTGAAGGCGCAATAGACTGCGAGCATACGGAGACCGTAAGACGTGTGACGAGAGATGCTACGTGTGAGCACGCCGGAACGGCTGAAATATACTGTGCTCTCTGCGGATATCTTATTTCGACCGAAGAGATAGAAAAGCTCCCTCACAGCGAAGGCAAGGAAGAGGTTATAAGCAAGCCCACCTGCATCACAAAGGGAATAATAAGAACATTCTGCTATGTGTGCGGCAGCATCGTTACGGAAACGGAACTTGACTACACGGATCACGCCTATACCGATTATTATACCGACAGCTATGACAGAAGCGTCCGTCACTGCATGGATTGCGGATTTCTTGACACCGTAAGCGCTTTGCCGAAAACCTCCGCCGAAAGCGGAGGCGTGACGGCCATGATAAGCGGAGGACTTGAATTTTCGGACCATCTTGTATTCAGGGCTGAAGACATAACGTCAAATGCGGGCGATTATATAAGCAATTACGATTCTGCCGTAAGCAGAATAAATTCCGACCGTAAAAACAACGGCATAGCCACGCTTTACAGGCTTTCGGTCACGGCTTATGACGGTGCTGATCTGTCCGGGTCGGTAATATCTATAAAAATACCCGTGAGCAGATTCACGGGAGAGGATTTCGCAATCTATAAAATATCCGAAGACGGTTCGGTAACCGCGTGCGGAAGCGCCGTAAAGGACGGCAGTATAGTTTTCGTTATGGAAGAAAACTCTGCATATGCGGTGGTTGACGTGACGGGACTGAATAAGAAAACGAATAAATTCAAGGTGATTATAGCGGCTGTGCTTATATCTATAATCGTGCTTTTTGCCGGAGCGGGCATTGTCGGATATTATATGTATTCAAAGGTCAGAAAGCAGAAATCGAAAGAATGGCTTGACGACAACCCCAACATGAACGGAAACGCGTAAAATAAAAACGGACGGGAAATATTTCCGTCCGTTTTGGGATTAAAAATATATTTACGGAGAGGAAAAGCAATGGAAAGGACAAGCAAGGAAAACTACTATCTTGATATCGCTCAGACAGTGGCGGAAAGAAGCACTTGCCTGCGCAAGCATTTCGGGGCAATTATCGTAAAAAACGATATAATAATATCAACGGGTTATAACGGTACACCGAGAGGTCGCAAAAACTGCAGCGATATAAATTATTGTATGCGCGATGAGCTTAATATTCCGCGCGGTGAAAGATACGAGCTTTGCCGCTCCGTTCATGCGGAGGCAAACGCAATAATAGCCGCTTCCCGCGAGCAGATGCTCGGCGCTACGCTTTATATGAGTTGCGTAGACGGAAAAACCGGAGTTCTCGTCCCGAACACCTGCTCGTGTATGATGTGTAAGCGTCAGGTGATAAATGCCGGAATAGAAAAGGTCGTCGTCCGTGAAACGGCGGATACATATACAGTATATAACGTGAGCGATTGGGTCGAGAATGACGACAGTCTTTCCGGAAAATTCGGATACTGATAAAAAAGACCCCGCCAAAGGCGAGGTCGTTTTTTTTGATTATTCCGCAGCGGTTGTATCGCTGCCGCTGTTTTCAAGCTCTTTGAGATGGTTGAAGTAAGCGGCTATAACCGTTTTTTCAAGTCTTTCACGAGCTTCGGAATTGATGGGATGTACTATATCTCTGTATGTTCCGTCGGGATTTTTTCTTGACGGCATTACTACGAAATATTTATCCCGTGCGTAGATGACTTTAACGTCATGGAGAGCAAGTTCGTTATCGAAGGTAACGGAAGCAACAGCCTTCATCGGACCTTCGTCGAACGTTTTTCTGATTTTTACATCTGTGATGATCATATTTAACACCCCGTTATTTATTAAGATTTTTCATCTTTATGCGTTTATTATAAAACTCAATTATGAATATTATTCAAATAAATAGTAAGAAAATTTTTAATATTGCAAAATGAAAGGCGAGATATGTCAAACGATATTTCAAGGATAATGAAAGCCGCACAGAAGCTGTATTTTATAGGTGTGGGCGGAATAAGCATGTCGTCTCTGGCGCTTGCTTGCAAAAGGCACGGCTATGATGTTTCGGGCTCGGACAGGGCAAGCTCGCCTATAACCGAAAAGCTGAAAAGCGAAGGGATCGCCGTTTACAGCGAGCATAGAGCCGAGAATATTTCCGGAGCAGATGCGATTGTTTACAGCGGCGCCATAGCGGATGACAATCCGGAAATGGTTGCAGCAAAAGAAAACGGAATTCCGACAATATATCGTGCCGATCTTCTCGGGTATATTATGCGTTCATATGAAAGACGGATAGGTGTTTCCGGTATGCACGGAAAGTCAACCGTCACTTCTATGATATCGCACGTTTTTATCTCCTGCGGACTTGATCCTACCGTTATGAGCGGCGCCGAAACAAAGGAAATGGGCGGTGCGTACCGTTTTGGAAAAGGAGAGGATTTTATATTTGAAGCGTGCGAATATAAGGATTCTTTCCTTGATATGTTTCCTACAATTGCCGTTATACTTAATATAGATGTAGACCATACGGACTATTTTTCCGGAATTGAGCAGATAAAAGAGTCGTTTGATAAATTTGCTCATATTCCTTTTTCCTCGGATGCAAAGACACCTGCGGCAGTTGCCTGCGGAGATGACGCAAATGCATATGCTATCGCTTCCGATCTGCCGTATCCCGTTACTTTCGGTATAAAAAATGAAAAATGCGATTATATCGCGAAGAATATATCGGACGACAGAGGATATTATTCTTTTGATGTATATACAAGTTCAGGCTCGTGCGGCAAGGTGAAGCTTCATATTCCGGGCTACCATAATATATATAATGCACTTGCAGCCTTTGCGGTTTGTGATCTTTGCGATATTCCGCACGAAAAGATATGCTCTGCAATATCTGATTTTGAGGGAACACTTCGCCGCTTTGAATATAAAGGAAAATGCGAGGGTGCTTCCGTATATATAGATTATGCTCATCATCCTACGGAGCTTGAAGCTGCGATATCGACTGCACGCGACATGGCAAAGGGCAAAAAAGTTGTTGCGGTTTTTGAACCTCATACATATTCGCGCACAAAGGATCACTTTGACGAGTTTGCAGAGGTGCTTTCAAAAGCCGATACGGCGATACTTGTGGATATTTATGCGGCGCGCGAAAAAAACGAAAGCGGCGTAAGCTCGGAGCAGCTTGCCGATAAAATTCCGGGTGCTTGGTATGCGCCTTCATACGACAGCGCAGCCGCTATGGCGCGCGGAATGGCGGAGGACGGAGGAATTATTCTTGTTCTTGGCGCGGGGACAGTGTATAAAATAGCCGACATTATTGCATAAAACCCCGAAAAATGAATATTTGAGCGCAAAAAATAAAAAATATTCAAAAAATACGAATATTTTTTCACAAAACCCCTTGACAAATGCATAAAAGCGGTATATTATGTGTTCATACAAAAAAACACGGCACACAACCGTAGCAATTTATCAAGGAGAACATAAAAAATGAAAAAGATTATTTCTATTGTACTTTCCGTCGCAATGTTGCTTTGCGCACTTGCATTTGTATCATGCGGAAAAACAGAGAGCGCAAAGGTAAAGGTAATTGATATAGCCCTTTCCGAAGAAGAATATGCTTTTGGCGTAAACTCAAGTGACAGCGAGCTTCTCGCAAAGACAAACGAATACCTCGCAAAAATCAAAGCTGACGGCACGTTCGACGCCATCTGCGATAAATACTTCTCAGACGGCACACCCACAAAAGTAAAGAGTGCGACTGAGGACTCCTCAAAGGATCAGCTCGTTGTTGCAACAAGCATAGGCTTCGAGCCCTTTGAAATGGTTGACGGCAACGGCGAATATTACGGTATCGACCTTGAAATCGCAGCAGGACTTGCAAAGTACCTCGGCAAAGAGCTTGTTATAAAGGATATGAAGTTCGAGGCTGTTGTAACTTCCGTTCAGCAGGGTATATGCGATATCGCAATGGCGGGACTCACAGTTACTCCCTCCCGTAAGGAACAGGTAACCTTCTCCGATACATATTACAACGCAAGCCAGGTTCTTATGGTTCCCGCAGGCAATACGGAGTTTGACAACTGCAAAACGGCAGAAGATGTTGTTGCAATTCTTAACAAAAAGACAACAGCAACAAAGATCGGTTGCCAGGAAGGCACAACCGGCGGTATATATATAACAGGTGATGCGGATGATCCGGACGGTTACGGATTCCCCGGTCTGCCCGTCACAAAGATGGCTTATGATTATGCAGGTCTTGCTGTTACGGCAATGATAAACGGTCAGGTCGACTATGTTATCGTTGACAATGCTCCTGCAAAGTCAATTGCAAAGGCTGTCAACGGTTAAGTAAAATAAAGCGGTTAAAACAAAGACCTCGCCGTAATTATTGCGACGAGGTCGTCGCTGTGAAAGGACAAAGATGGATTTCGCGAGTAAATGGTTAAAATTCTGGAGCAAGTTCGGACCGGGCGGCGCATGGAAACGCGTTCTTGGCGTCGGACTTAAAAACACTCTTATAATAGCGCTGTTAGGTCTTGTTATCGGTATAGTTATAGGCACGCTTATTGCGGCTGTCAGGGTTATGCCGAAGTACAGGAAATTTCCGCGCGTGCTTGATAAAATATGTGCGGTCTATGTCGGATTTTTCCGCGGGACGCCGATAGTCGCTCAGCTTCTTATTGCGTATTATATTCTTTGTCCGCTTATGGGCATAGATCTCGGCTCGCTCAATACCTGTATCCTCGTTTTCGGACTGAATTCCGGCGCATATGTTTCCGAAATAATGAGAGGCGGAATTCTTTCCGTCGATGCGGGACAGATGGAAGCGGGACGGGCTCTCGGGCTGAGCTATTGGGTAACGATGCTGAAGATAGTTATTCCGCAGGCAACGAAAAATATATTGCCGACGCTCGGAAACGAGCTTATTGCACTTGTAAAGGATACATCTGTTGTAAGCTTTGTTGCGGCGGTTGACCTTTACAAAACATTCAACGAGATTGGTACAGGCTCGTATGAATATATGGTGCCGTATCTTGTAATGGCACTGATGTATATCGTGATTGTTGCGATAATTTCTCTCGGAATAAAGGCTATGGAAAGGAGGTTGCGCAGAAGTGATAAACGTAATTGACCTTAAAAAGAGTTTTGGAAATCTTGACGTGCTGAACGGAATTACCACCGATATAAAAGACGGCGAAAAGGTCGTTGTTATAGGACCTTCCGGAAGCGGAAAAAGCACGTTTCTGCGCTGCCTGAACTGTATGGAAGACGCGACGTCCGGTTCAATAATCTTTGACGGCGTCGATATTGCCGATATGAGCGTTGATATAAATATTCATCGCCGTCATATGGGAATGGTGTTTCAGCAGTTTAACCTTTTTGCAAACAAGACCGTGCTTCAGAATATTATGCTTGCACCGGTGACGATAGGTATTTCCGATCTTAAAAAAATAAAGCGCAAGGCGTTTTTCACAAAGCTCGGTAATATTTTCAGGAAAAACAAAAAAAACGTTCCGTCCACAGATAAAACAAAAACGCAGATAAAAGCCGAAGCTAAAGAAAAAGCGCTGGCGCTTCTTGACCGAATAGGTCTTGCGGACAAGGCTGACGTATATCCTTCCACGCTTTCGGGAGGGCAGAAGCAGAGAATTGCCATAGTCCGCGCGCTTGCCATGAATCCGAAGGTCATGCTTTTTGATGAACCTACATCGGCTCTTGATCCTGAAATGGTAGGCGAAGTGCTTGACCTTATAAAACAGGTTGCCGAAACCGGAATGACGATGGTTATTGTCACGCACGAGATGGGCTTTGCCCGCGAGGTTGCGACAAGAGTGCTGTTTATGGATATGGGAAATATTCTTGAAGAGGGAACGCCGGAAGAAATATTCGGTGCGCCGAAACAGGAAAGGACAAGGGAATTTCTTTCAAAAGTATTATAAGAAAAAAGCGACTCCATACGGAGCCGCTTTTTCAGCGTTTTATAAAAATTTTTAATTTTTATTGAAATATTCAGGTGACAGGCATCGTTATTATATACGAGTGTCCCGAAAAGACAAAGCGAAAGGAAGGCGGAAAAATGGAAGACGCTCAGATAATTGACCTTATATATGACCGAAGCGAGCAGGGGCTTTCCGAGCTTGACGGTAAATACAGAAAGCTGCTTATGTCGGTTACGAGCGGAATTCTTCGCTGCAATGAAGATGCCGAAGAATGTGTAAGCGACGCTTATGTAAAGGTGTGGAATGTAATTCCCCCTTACAGACCGAAGCATTTGGGAGCTTTCATTTGCAAAATAGCGCGCAATGCGGCGATAGATAAATATCGCTATGAGTCGCGCGGAAAACGAAGCGGCGGAGGCGAGGTGCTTTTTTCCGAACTTGAAGATGAAAACGGTGCGTGTAACATAGGAACATATGATGAGGATATATCATCCCTTTCGGATGAGATAAGTGCGTTTCTTAAAAATGCAGACGTTGAATCGAGAACGATCTTCACAAGAAGATATTTTCTTGCCGAGAGTATAAGCTCTCTTGCGGAGCGATTCGGAAAAACCGAAAACTATATTTCCTTAAAACTTTTCAGAATGCGGGAAAAACTCAAAAAATATCTTGAGAAAAGGGGGTATAACGTTGAAAGCCGATAAATTTACAGAGGCAGTTGGAGGTATTGATGAAAATATCATCGCACAGGCGATAAATACAGATTCCGCCGAAAAGCTTGAAAAGCTTGTCCGTGCGGAAAAAATGCGTAAGGTTCGCGGTTGCGTTAAAATAGTTGCGGCGATAGCGGCGTGCATATGTATAGCGTTTACTTCGGCGACTATGATTCGCGATCCGAGCGAGGGAGGAAATCTTCCGGGAAACGTGATAATATCAAATCCGATAACATACGTCGACTCTTATGACGAAATGGAAAAGTATCTTGGCTATTCCGTTCCGATATTGAAAGAAAAAACGCCCAAAAGCTATGTTGTATTTGCAAGCGACGGCAGAGCTGAAAGCGGCAAGGTACAGTATTCTGACGGAAGCGAGCTTAAAACAATGCGCGGAAGCGCCGATATAAGCGGTATTTTCGGAGCGAAGCTACTCGGCGACATAAATATAAGCGGAGTAACCGTACATTATTACAGCTTTGAAAGCACCGTTTATTCTGTATGGAGCATTGGCGGATATTCCTACTGTTATTCCACACATGCAGACAAAGATGCAAGCGGAGTTCCGAACACGGCTGAAAGCGACGTATATTCCGTAACAGAAAAAATTATTTGTATTCTGAAAGGTGAAACAAAATGAGAAAGATCATGGCACTTGTGCTTGCCGTAATGATGCTCTGCGCCGTAATTGCGGGTTGCACACAGAACAAAAACAACGAAACAACAAACAATACCACAACTGCAAAGACAGATAAGCAGACAACTTCACAGACAACGACAGAACCCAAAAAGACAACGACAGAGACTACGACCGAAAAGAAAGAGCCGATCACTCCGGCAGATAAAAAAGCGTTTGACGGCGAGATCGGCGATATACTTGACAAGATAGTAGCAAAAGCAAAGGAAATCGATACAAGCGAATACGGCATCGGAGCGATAGCTTGCCATCACAGAGAAATAACAGCCGATATAGCGGTCGATATTCTCGGCATAGACGATGAAGAATTTGCAAAGCTCATAGATTTCGCAATCGAATCTCAGCCCGACGGTTCATGGTTTACACACTCTGTCATCGTTATAAAATTCAAGGACGGCATAGACGTAAAAGCAGCCGCAGAAACAATAAGAACAAAGAGTATAGCCGATCGTTGCGGGTGTCTTACTCCCGACGCGTGGATTGGCGCGCTCACAGGCGATTATATGGTATTTACGATTTCGGACTCTTCAATATGTGAAGCCGTATATAAAGCCGTTTGCGATCTTTCCGCATGCGAGGTTACTCGCCTTGACAGAGAAAATGATTGGAAACGTGGCGGAATGTTCGAGTGATAACCCATTCCCTCCATTCATAATAATCCCTAAAACATAAGCCCGACGGAATTTTCCGTCGGGCTTGTGTTTTTTATTTTTCAGTTTACGGCGTCCCTGTCGATTTCTATGCCGGAGAGAAGCTTTTCGGAATCTGTAAAGAGCTTTTCAAGAATCTGTGTTCTTATAAGCATTCCCGTTGAAGCTTCGCTCGAGGTTTCGTCTATGAGAGTACGCGTTCCGTCCGCTTCTATTCTGTACGTCTTTGTATAGGACGACGGAACAGAAAGCTTGAAGGTCTGATTTATCTGTTTTACTTCATTGCCGTTTGCATCTTTTACGGTGTTGTATATATCGTAGATGTTATAGGTGTAGAAGGTCTGCGTGTATTCGCCCGTTGTGTTCTGCGGCAGATACTGCGATACCACAAGGTCGTTTTCTTCATTGTAGGTGTACTTGGGTTTAAGGTTTCCGTCTATGGTGCTGACCTCTTTGAGGAAAAACTTTCCTACGGTCTCGTCATAGTAAGCGGTGGGATAATCAAGCACTGTACCGTCGGAAGCGGTAACCTTTATATTTGTGCATACTATATTTCCGCCGACGTAACGGACCTGTGCAAGACGGCGATTTCCGTTTTCGTCCTTGTAATATATCTTGTTGCCTTTCTCATCGTAGCGGATATATGTTATAGGCTGATCGTTCGGAGTTTCGGCAACGTTTATCTGCACGTATGGTTCGTCGGATATTTCAAGCCCTTCGGTGCTGCCTTCAAGCGCAAGACTTCTTGTTATGAGAACATAGAACAGCGAACGGAAGTTTTCAAAATCGCCGTATTTTTCTCTTGTGGTGTAGAGACCCATCGTCTGAAGCTTGTATTTAAGATTGAATATCGCATCGGTTTTTACGCCGTTTTCGTCTATCTTCGTAAGAAGTTTGCCGTTTTCGCCTGCTTCGGTTGCCACTGCTTTGAAAGTGTTTTCATTGCCCGTAAGCGTGAATCTGAGCGAAATTCCGGCTCTCTTGCTGATTATTTCAAAATAATCCGTGCAGTTGATATAGTTGAAATACAGCGTTCCCTGTGTGAACTTTGCAAGCGACCATTCGACAAAGCCGAACGTTTCCGCGCTGAGCTTATACACTGCGTCAAACTCGGGAGAATAAGCATAGTAGAATGATGTGCCGTCGTCCGCTGTCATCAGCTCGCTGAAATATATCACCGAGAAGTCCTTGTCTTCCGGATCTTCCGCAGCGGAGAATCTTATTTTTGCATAGCAGCCGTCGGTATCGTTTTCAAGACGTTCGGCGTCGAGATCGAGTCCGTATTTTGAATACTCGCTTTCGGTGTGGATCTTATCTCCGAAAGCCACAACTTCGGTAGCATAGATGTATGCAAGATTGTAGGTTATGCTGTCCGTATATGAGTTTTCATCAAGCGTATATGCCGAAGGATAGATTATTTTGAAGGTACTAGTGCCTGCGGTAGATGTGGTTTCGTCGGCAAGACCTATGCTTGTTATAAGGTTGCGTTTGCCGTCGTTTCCTTTGCGATAAAGCTCAAATCTTCCGAGCGAATCCGCACCGTCGCCGACGGGAGTTGTAACGAGCGTTGAAAGAAGCGACGCACTGCCTTCAAGATATGATGTCGAGCTGTTGCTTATAATGTAGACTATATATTTGTCGCCGTTGAGTCTGCCCTTTGCCATTGCGTAATAGCCGGCTTTGGAGGGAAGCTCTTTTCCTACATAGAACGTATATTCTTCGCCGTCTACAAGCTCTACCGTTATTTCTGCGGGAGAGGATGCTTCGTCAAGTCCGTATTTTGAAAGGTCTGCGGCGGTTGCGCTGTCCGTTACACGGAAACCATCGGAAGTTCCCTTTGTTACGGGGGTTGTCGATATTACGGTTGACTGAACAACCACCGACGCCACAGCCGATTGATCAAGGGTATATTTTTCAAAACCGACAAGGCGGAACTGTGTAGATGACGCCAGCGCGTTTACGGAATAAACGGCGTATGTTTCTCCGCCGTTTTCGGCAACGGTGACATAGTATCTGTCCGCCGTGCCGACCGATTTTGCCGAGCCGAATACAAACGTAAGCTTTTTGCCGCCTATTTCGGTCTGTATCTTGTTCTGAGATGAAAGATCTATTCCGTAGCTTGAAAGCGAGGAAGCGGATACGTTTCCGTCAACAAGCTTTGCAGTTGTACTTTCTTCTTTGCCTTCTGCGATGTCATTCAGATCGTCGTTTACAAGGTAAATATTGCTTCCGCCGAAAGAATATCTTGAATAACCGTCCTGAACGTAGGAATGTATAGTATATTCTTCATCTGCTGTCTTTATGTGAATGGCTTCCACATCATTTCTGCCCCTTGTCGGGAACATATAGAGGATAGATGAGGCTTCCTCAAAATATTCGCCGTCATATACAACGTCGGGGCGGACTTTTACGTTTTCTGCGGGTTTTATCCATATAAAATATGCCGCAAGAACTATTGCCAGAACAAGCAGTCCCGCAATTATTGCTATCGACTGCTTTGTCAGCACGGAGCGGTCCTCGCCGTTCTTTTTGACAAAGAAGGCTTTGACCTTTGAGAAAAAGCTTTTCATGAATGGCGTCTCCTTATCCAAACGAATGTGCCGAGTGCAAGCACCAGCACGGGTATTACGGCTACGCAGACTACCGTCCATGCGGTTGCCGCTGAGGTGGATACGCCCGAAAGACCTTCGGAATCGAATTTCTTCATGCTGATACCCTCATAGCTTACGCTCTCATTGCGGTTGATATATGAGAATACCATATTCATAATGCTGTTGTTTATAGGAATTTCGGGGTCTACGAATGAGCTTGAGCCGAAACAGAAAACACAGCTGTATGTTCCGTTTTTGTCGTTTCTGTCCCATACTACGCGGGAGAAGCCCGCAAGTGCGACAGAACCCTTTTCTCCGCCGCATTCCGCTGTTTTGTAGGAGGGAAGAAGCTCATACGTTCCGTGATCGCCGCTTGACATTGCAACAAGCTGACCGTCGGTGTTGTTGAGCGAACGTGTGTCGCTCATTCCGTCGCCGTTTTCATCGTTTTTGATTATTACGGATTTGGCGCTGTCAAATATCGCGTCCGGATAGCTTTCGCTTGTGTTCGTATCGATGATTCTGCTCAGAAGTCCGCGCGCCATAGTGTTTTTGGCGTCAAGCTCGGTGTAATCGGCAAAGATTCTTACGCCGTTTGAGCCTGAAACGGAATGTGAATTGTCCGTAACGGATGAGCCGAAGCCCAGATTCCACTCGGAGAGAAGCTCTTCAAGGGCATGAAGCCGTGGAGTTGACGAATTTTCCATAACTATAAGATTTCCGTAGTTTGTCTGGAGAAATTCGCGTATTTTCTTTACTTCGGAAACAATGCTGCTGTCCTCGCTTGTGGGGGCGAGAAGGTCATAAATCGGGCTGTTTATTATAAGCACATCGGAGTTGTGTTTTGACGAAGCTTCATAGGGAAAATCCTCGTATGCAAGATTTATTGCCTGAACCTTGTAGCCTATCTGTTCAAGAAGCTCAGGCCATTCGCTTGCCTGATCGAGCGTAGGCTCGCCGTGTCCCTGAAGATAAAAAGCTGTGGGACGTTCGGCATAGTTTACAAGGCGCGATATTGCGGAAAGGAACGCGACTTCGGCATTGTAAGCATAGATTGATCTTGTCGCCTGTCCGGTAGATTCGTTTGTGCTTGACATCCATGTAAAGAAGCTGTCAAGCGAATATCTCTTCGGGGTTTTGTCAACTATGGGATTGTGATTTGAATCGGCAAGCTCTATTGCAACGTCGGTTGTATATATGCTGTCGGCTTCGTTAAGCTGATAACGTTCTTTTTCTTCCGGATTTTTAATTATATTCTTTGAAATAAGCTTTACGTTGTCAAATTTTTTCTCTATCTGCTTTATGGTGTGATAAACATAATTTGTGTATGACGAATATTCGGAGAATTTATCCTCGTCCATCATAATTACGATATTGATATATTTCTTTTCTCCGTCTTCGGGGTTCACTATTTTGTCAAGCTCCTCTTCAAATTTATCGGAGATCGAATAAATGCTTGCTCCGGTAAGGTCGGTGTACCATGAATTTGTCGAAGAAAGCGATGTTACCACAACGTTGAGTAAAAGCGTGAGCGCAACAACTATAACTGTAAGCGCAACGGCACTTCCGCCGTATTTGAATTTCTTACTTTTAAGAACTGAGTTTTTCATAATTTCAAGCCTCCTTTACCTATATTACGACCAGCGGCGTTTTTCAAAGGCTCTGACCGTAAGGAAAAGGAACAGTGCCGTTATTGAACCGAAATAAACGATTGCGGAATAATCAAGAATTCCGTAAGCAAACCTTCCGTAACGTGAAGTAAACGAAATTGCGGAAAGTATAACGCGGATAAATTCAACGTTGATATAGTTGTTGAGAGAGCTTATTGTAAGAAGCAGAATTATTGCTGCTATCGTTCCGAGCGCGGCAATGAACTGATTTTCCGTAAGTGATGAAATGAATATGCCTATTGCAATAAATGCAGAGCCTGAAAGGAGTATCGCTATAACGCTGCAAATATAACTTGCTGCGTTGGGCGTTCCGTAAAGAGAGAGCGGAATGTAGTAGATTACTGAGGAGATGATGAATGTTCCGCCGAAAAGCGTAAACGCAGCGAGGAATTTTGCAAAAACTATTCCGAAAAGCGATACGGGACTTGTAAGGATGAGCTGATCGGTGCGCATTTTTCTTTCTTCACTTATCAGTTTCATCGTTATAAGCGGAATTATGATTATGAAAATGTAAAGGATATACATAAAATATGAGGAAACGCTGCTGCTGTCTCCTGCCTGAACGGTGCTGTCCATAAAGAAGAACGCGCTTACCGCAAGGAAAATTGCAACGAATATATATCCTACGGGAGATGTGAAGTATGAGCGCATTTCGCGTTTGTAGATTGCCGTCATCTTCTGTTACCTCCTTCGATTTCCTTTTCGGCTTCATCAACCACCGATATAAATATGTCTTCAATATTCGTGCCGAGATAGTCCATTGACGTTATCGGCCAGCCGTTCTGAGCCATAGCGTAGAAAAGCGGCTTGCGTATATCAACGTCGTTCTGACTTTCAACTACAAACAGGGAAGAGCCGTCTCCGTAGGAAACGGAGCATGCGGCATATGTTATGCCGTTTATCTTCTTTATTGCCGAAAGCACGGACGAAGCGGGACCCGATACGCAAACGGAAAGCTTTTTCTTTCCGCTCAGAGCCTGCTCAATGTTTTCGGTCTTTTCGTCGGCGACTATCTTGCCTTCGTTTATTATGATTATTCTGTCGCAGATGGCTTTTACCTCCGAAAGGATGTGTGTACTCAGAATAACGGTGTGATCTTTTCCGAGTTCGCGGATAAGGTTGCGGATATCGATTATCTGTTTCGGGTCAAGACCGTTTGTCGGTTCGTCGAAGATAATGACTTCCGGACTTCCGACAAGAGCGCCTGCAATTCCGACACGCTGACGATACCCCTTTGAAAGGTTTTTAATCATACGTTTGTATTCATCTTCAATCTTTGTTACGCGGCAGATCTCGGCAATGTGTTCCTTGCGGTTGAGAGTGCATTTTTTAAGATCGTAAATGAAATTCAGATATTCTCCGACAGTCATTTCAAGATAAAGCGGCGGATTTTCGGGAAGATATCCGATTTTCTTTTTTACCGCCATAGGATGCTCGAGAATGTCAAGCCCGTCGACCATAGCCTTGCCGGACGTGGATGAAAGATAGCCGGTGATTATGCTCATTGTAGTGGATTTTCCGGCGCCGTTCGGACCGAGAAAACCGACTATCTCGCCGTCGGCGACCTCAAAGCTTACGTCGTTTATGGCGTATCTTTCACCGTATTTTTTTGTAAGATGTTCGATTTTTATCATTTTATTTTTCTCCGGATGATATTTTTTGTCTTTTATTCGAGTAACAGAAGCTTGCCTGGAAGTATTTCGGCGTCGACTTTTTCATATTTCCCGCCGAACTCTCCGTCAACCGTCCATTCGGGAGGATCGCACAAAAATTCCATTGTCACTTTTTCCGCCGTAAGCCTTGTTACCAGCTTTGATTCGACAGACGGCGTGAACAGTGCCTTTACCGCCTGCTGAAATTCGGCTATGTTCTGAGGGTAGCTTACAAGCGTTACTTCGAATTTGCCGTCTCTGAGCATATCCGCAGTTCCGCCGGGAAACATTTTGAATCCTCCTGCGGATATTGAATTTGTCACCATTCCGAACACGAAGTCGCCGTAGATTATGCGTTCTCCGCAGGTGATTTTCATTTTAAGAGGCTTCAGATCCTGAAGCTTTTTCGCGCCTTCGGCAAGATAAGCCATTCTTCCGAAAGAAGCTTTATCTGCCTGCGGAGTTTTATAGCAGACTTCGATTATCGCACCGAATGCCGCTACATATGAAAATATTTTGTCCCCGAGCTTGCCCATGTCGTAGTTATGAGGTTCTGCCTGCGAAAGTTGACTGAGCGCGGCTTTTATGTTTTTGGGAATCCCGTGAGAAGAAGCAAAGTCGTTTGTCGTTCCCGTCGGGATGTATCCTACGGGAATGTTCTTTCCGCTTTTGTAGACGCCGTTCAATGTTTCGTTCAGTGTTCCGTCTCCGCCGCAGCAGATGACCGCATCATAATCTTTTGCGTATGTTGAAACCGTGTTTATTATATCTCCCTGTGCCTTTGAAAGATAAACGGTTACAAACTTGTATTTTTCCGAGAGAAGCGATACCATTTCATAGATCCAATGCTTTGCAATTCCGTCGCCTGAATTGGGGTTTACCGCTAAAAGCAATTTTTCATTCAAGGTGTTTTCCTCCTGTTCGGCAGATGTTATATATACAGAATATATTTTACACCTAATTTATTAATAAATCAAGAAAAATAAACAAACCTGCGTTATAAAATAACAAAAAGCACGAAGATTTCTTCGTGCTTTTAAGTATTTTGTTTATATCGAAGCAAAATCAAGCGTTGCAAGCTCGCCCTTGCCTTGCATGGCTTTTGCTATACTGTCCGGAAGGCGTGAATTTTCCGCAAGGCGGAAAAACGCCGCCGTTACATCGACGAGAGAGTTAATTTCGGGCGATGATAACGTGTATCCCACAGCGGCGAGTCTCCACATTCCGTATATTGCGCAGAACGCTTTTGAGTTGTCATACATCGTACAGCCGTTGTCGGAGAAGGGAAAGCCTTCGTAAAAAACATGATTTACAAGCACTTGTTCAAACATTCTTTCCCATTCCGGAAAGGCATGCTCGAATAAGACTTTTGCTTTTTGGTAGTTTTCATAAAAAGCTTCCGTGCCGAAAGCAAGGTCCTCTCCTGCTTTCTGCACGAACGGATAAACCGAGTGCCTGAAATCGAAGCCGGAAAGAAACTTTGCGGCTACATTCAATGCTTTTTCATCGACTTCCGTCGCACTGCTTCCGACGCTTATATTATCGCTTAAAACGTCGTTTATGTTTTCATCCGTGCCGGACGGAAATACGGCTGACAGCTTTTCGCAAAGCGAAACCACGTCGTTTATTCTGCTTTCAAGCGGTTTTTCTCTGTTCTGAAGAAGTGCGACGACCTTTTTTCTTATGGGAACGTAAAAGTGTGTTTCGCGGTCATCGTCCTGCGGAGGAGTGAATACTCCGTCAAAGCTGAGAGGCATTTTTATAAACGAAAGCGGCTCTTTTTTTGCAAACAGAAGCTCGCATACACCTTCGCATGAGGCGGCAACCGAACATTCCGCCGCATGATGCGTTCTCGGACTTCTCGGATAAAATCTGCACACGGATGTAAGCGCTTTCTCTCCGCAACCGCGTTGGAGCGCACAGAACCCGTCGGAATCGTGCATAGGACATTCGCCGTCATAGCGTTTGGCAAACGCAGCATAGCGTTCCTTTGTGGGATGATCGAGAATATATACGGTTCCGTCAAGTCTGTGTCGCAGTGCGTGAGGACAGTTCATTCCTATAAGCCGGAAGTATTCCTCCATTGAAAGGGTTATCTCCCAACCGTAGCAGCAGGTCTGCCGGCATGACGATATTTTGCATCTGAACTC
>FR898229.1:109364-128670 GCA_000437375.1 Eubacterium sp. CAG:841 | reverse complement strand
GAACTCCGGATAAATATCCGGCACGGTATAAACGGTATCAGCCATATGGTGCCTCTTGATTTAAGCAATAAAAAATATTCTATATTTTACACCCTTTTTTTGGGAAAATCAAGAGGCGATGAAGAAAAAAATTTAAAAAATGTCGTAAAAAGGGAAAACAAAAGCGACGAAAACAAAGTTGTTTCCGTCGCTTGGTTTTTTTGTTATATTACTTCTTGTTGTAAGTTACGCCGCCGATTGTTATCGTCTTTGCGCTCTTGTCCTGAGAGAAAGACTGCGAACCGCTGTAATTTGAGCCGTCGCCTTCGTATGTGAAGGTTATTGTCTGTTTACCGTCGTCGTCGGTTGCTATCTTGTATGTGCCTTTGTATGTTGTTTCTTTTTCAAATCCTACAACATTTGCCTTTGTTGTAACGGTAACCTTGTTTCCTACGAATTTGTAAGTTACTTCAGCTCCGGCAAGACCGAAAAAGCTTGATTTGCCGCCGTATTCACCTATGAGCATTGTGCCGCACGATGTGAAAACGAGTGCAACCATAGCGAGCACGAGTGTAAGTGCGATGATCTTTTTCATTATTTGAAATAGTCCTTTCTTTGATGTTTGGGATGATATTATTATAGCCGTTTTCAGGGCGATTGTCAATGTCGGAAACAATTATTTTCCGAGAGAAGCGATATCCTCTTTCAGCCTTTGCAGGGCAGAGTAATATGCCTGCGGAACCACGCCGTCGCCGTCCGGCGCGATATTCAGCAGAAGGTTTCCGCCGAATTCTTTTGCCACCTCGTACTGATGAAGCGTTATTTCGGGCGCGCGGTATTTGTCCGCATTTTTAACATACGACCATCCGCCGCCGACGTGCCATATCTGCGAGGTTTCCCAAGCGGCGGACGGTTTTTCCGTCGGAAGCTTACACTCAAAGCGAGAGCAGTAGTCGCCGACGCCCCAAAGCCTGTCGTTTACGATAATGTGCGGCTGAAGCTTGCGGATATCGTATATCGTTATTGCACCGTCGAGGCTCGGAAGCGTTCCGTCAAACCACAGAAGGTCTATCTGTCCGTAGCGGGTAAGAAGCTCGCGCACCTGAGCATTGAAATATTCACAGCGCGCTTTTTTGTGTTCTTCGGTCATTTCGGGCAGAGAAGCTATTGGCTTGTGATCGATATCTTCATACGGTCTGTCGGGATATTTTTCCGAATGCGAGCCCGACATAAACGACATATATTTCCGATCAAGTCTCCAATCGGGAGGAGAATAGTAAAGTCCGACTTTAAGACCTGTGGCGCGGCATGCTGTGACGTATTCGCCCACAAGATCTCTTCCGCCCATATAACTTTTCGTTGAAAAATCGCCGACATCCGACGGCCACATTGCAAAACCGTCGTGGTGCTTTGCAGTGAAAACCGCATAGGTAAAGCCTGCATCCTTTGCGGCGGAAAGCCACTTCTTCGGCTCAAAGTGCTTCGGATCGAACTTTTCAGCAAGTGTCCAATATTCTCTCGGAGTAAGTATTCCGTTACCTTTTGCTCTGCGGTCGGGATTGTCCATCATTCCCCACGAAATATCAATATCGTCGCCTGCGGCCGATATCCCGAAATGGATGAAAAGTCCGAGATTTGTTTTTTCGAAAAACCATTTAGCGCCCGCATCATCTGTGCGGGTAAATTCTTTTTCCGAGCTTTTGTAGCCGATTATATCGTGTTGCTCGGCGGCGGTTCTGGCGTTGTTGCTCATAGAAGTTCTCTCCCGTCAGTCGTCATCGTCGAAGGCGTGACCTTCGCCCGATATATTAGGATCTTTATCCGGATTTTCTTTGTAGTAAGGCTCTATCATCAGCTTTTCAACCTTCGGATAGCCGGCATATATTGCAATGTAGGTCATTGTGGAAAAGAGCAGAAGCATTGCGAATATGATACCTATCGGCATGAACAAATTTGAAGCCATAAATGCAATAAAGCATATTGCAAGGCACGCGAGCAGCGCAAGAAGATTTTTTCCGAGATTGAGTATTGAGAAAATGAAAGAGTTTTTTATCATCTTCGTGAATTTTATATCAAAGGTGACTATCATAATGTACATATATACACGGAAGAAAAGGTAAACGGCTGTCATAAACAGCGCGCAGAAAAACATTATATAATAAGTTTTATAGTTTGCATAATACCACACGACGGAATATCCGCAGGCAAAAAGCAGAATACAGTCGATAATGCCGAACAGCAAGCCTTTTCCGAAGTTGTTTTTTATGGCGGAAAAGAAATCGTCGAATATAAAGATATGCTCTCCGCGTACTGTTTCGCGGAGAAGATAGGTGCAACCTACGTTTACAAGTCCGAACGTAATAATAAACAGCGCGCCTATGCCGAGAAGAATATAAGTTGTTACGGTAGGCGCGGCAACCTCGCCCATTTTTCCGAATATGCCGAAAAGTGCCGACAGTGCGGGGCTCTCGCTCCCTGCGGTCTTTATTCCGTAAATTACGGAAAACACAGGACTCAAAGGCTCGGAGGCGGTATGACCGAAATATCCGCTTATGGCGAGCAATAAAAACAGCACGGGAAAGTTTCCGAAAATGTAGAACAGATTTATCGTTATAATGTTGGTTATTCTGCGGAAGTAAAGGCGGAAGAAGTTTTTAAGACTGTATCCTTTTATAACGTCCTCTTTTTTTACGCCTTTGCCGTCTTTAAGGATGCTTTTCCAGATAAAATTCGGTTTTTTCTGTTTTTTATCTTTGTCTTCCATTTATTTTTTTTCTTCCTCCTCATCATCGCCGTCATCTGCCCAAGCGTCGGCAAGATAGTTTATATCGCCCGAAAGTATGCTCAGCACTCCGCGATACAAAAGCTCGGGATTTTCACTGCAATTATATCGCATAAGCTCCGCCTGATGACGTGTGTCAAGCAAGAGCGAAAGCGAAAAGAATTCACCTGTTTTGTCTGTAAATTTACAGCTGAGACGGCATCTTCCGTCAGCTTCATCGCCCAGTGCAAACGAGGATTTTGCCCCTCTTCCGTGAAATGAAAGAAGTCTCATTGCCGAACGTAGACTGCGTTCGCGGATAGTAATGATGATATTGCTCTGCATGGTTTCTGCCGCAACGGCGCCTTCATCGGTTATTTCATACATTTCGGTGCCGTCTTTTTCAAATTTTCTTACGGCATTTGTTTCGCACAGCTCAAAAAAGCAGTCCATAAAATCGAATTGGTTAACAAAACCGTCCTGAACGACGATGTCGTTCAACGTTATCATATCTACGGGACGTTCTATATTTTTAAGCAGATATAAAATAAATATTTTTATATCGTTTTTGTCGGTTATCTGTTTTGCCATAGCTTTTCTCCGGATAATATAATTACCTTAATATTATCATATTTTATAACGGTTGTACAGGATTTTTTCAAGTAATTGAAGAAATTTTAACATTTTATATCCGCACCCGGAGATTAGTGTCGGAAAATGGCACCGCCGCATATTATGATATCGGGGCAAAACCCCGAAAAAATCATAACAGTTTCGGAGGAAATATATAATGCCGGCATTTCAGAATCAGGCAACGCTTTCATACAACGGTATATCGGTGACGTCGAATACCGTTACGGGAGAAATAGTAGACGTTCTTTCCGCTACAAAAACAGCAGTTCCCCAAACGTATACCGAAGGGGGAGAGGTAACTTATGTAATAAGTCTTGTAAATTCGGGAGACTCGGCGCTGACGGGACTCACCGTTACGGACAATCTCGGCGCATATTCATTTGGCGCGACTACACTTGTTCCGCTGACTTATGAGACAGGCTCAGCAACTTATCTTGTAGGAGGTGTTCCTCAGGCATCACCTGCCGTGACTGCGGGGCCGCCACTTGTTTTCACGGGAATAACAGTCCCCGCCGGAGGTAATTCGACCATTGTTTACAGAGCCGACGTTACCGAATATGCACCCCTTGCATCGGGAGGAACGATTGTCAATACTGCAACCGTGAGCGGCGACGGCATCAATACGCCGATAACCGTTACGGAAACAGTAACGGCAAACGGAACGCCGAAGCTTTCGATATCAAAAGCGGTAACGCCGACAACGGTAACCGAAAACGGAACGCTGACATACACCTTTGTTATTGAAAACACAGGCAGCACAGAGGCAGCCGCTTCGGCAAACATTGCGGTAAGCGACACGTTCAATCCTGTATTGAATCCCATAACAGTTACACTCAACGGCACAACTCTTGCCGCAGGTACGGATTACACCTACGACACGGCAACAGGCGTTTTTGCAACAGTACCCGGAAAGATAACCGTTCCTGCGGCAACGTTTACGCAGGATACGACGACCGGAGTATGGACAGTGACACCCGGCACCTCAGAGCTTGTCGTCAGCGGCACGGTATAAAGCCAAGCGACGCTAAAAATCCACCCTCTCGGGTGGATTTTTCTGTGTATAAAATTGAAAGCGGAAAATTATGATACTGCCTGTGATGGTATCAAAAAATTTGCACATTACTTTCAATAACCGAAGTTTTGTCTGTTTTTTGATGAGAATATAAAATAATGCACAAACCAATTTACCGAAGTTTCTTTTGCCTGCTTTTCTTTGAAAAGAAAAGTACGGTCAAAGAAAAGTATGGTTATTCAAGTTCAAAGGCGCCGGTGTAAAGCTGATAATATACGCCCTTTTCGGATATGAGCTTTTCATGGTTTCCGCGTTCGATTATCCTGCCGTGATCAAGCACCATGATAACATCGGAGTTGCGTACCGTTGAAAGCCTGTGGGCAATGACAAATACCGTTCTGCCTTCCATAAGCTTATCCATGCCCTTCTGAACAATGGCTTCCGTTCTCGTGTCTATCGAGGAGGTGGCTTCGTCAAGAATCATAACGGGCGGATCCGCGACGGCGGCGCGCGCTATTGCAATAAGCTGACGCTGACCCTGTGAAAGGTTTGCACCGTTGTTTGAAAGCTCTGTGTTGTAGCCTCCTGGCAAACGTGTTATGAAATCATCCGCGCCGGCAAGCTTTGCGGCTGCAATACATTCTTCATCCGTTGCATCAAGACGTCCGTAGCGGATGTTATCCATTACAGAGCCCGTGAAGAGGTTCGTATCCTGAAGCACTATTCCGAGCGAACGGCGAAGATCGGCTTTCTTTATTTTGTTTACGTTTATGCCGTCGTAGCGTATCTTGCCGTCGGCGATATCGTAAAAACGGTTGATAAGGTTTGTAATAGTTGTCTTTCCTGCGCCTGTCGCGCCTACGAACGCTACCTTCTGACCGGGTTCCGCATAGACGGAAACATCGTGAAGGACAGGTTTTCCGGGTTCGTATTCAAAATCAACATCTACCATGCGTACATCGCCGCGAAGCTCTGTATAGGTGAGCGATCCGTCCCCGTGAGGATGCTTCCACGCCCATTTGCCCGTGCGTTCTTTTGTTTCGGTTATGTTGCCGTTTTCATCGATTCTGCAATTGACAAGCGTGACATAGCCGTCGTCTGTCTCGGGCTTTTCATCCATAAGAGCAAACACACGTCCTGCGCCTGCCATACCCATTATAACAGAGTTTATCTGCTGGGAAACCTGATTTATATTTCCCGTGAATTGCTTTGTCATATTGAGGAACGGCACGATTATATCTATCGAGAAGGGAAGTGCTATAAAGCTTCCTGCCGTGATAAGACCGCGAAAACTTACGTTGGTTGCCGAAAGTGTTATGAAAAGTCCGCCTACTATTGCACAGATAACGTAAAGAATGTTACCTATGTTCATTATTATCGGCCCGAGACAGTTTGCATAGGCGTGAGCCTTGCAGCTGTCATCAAACAGTTCATTGTTTATTCTGTCGAATTCTTCTTCGGCTTTTTTCTCGTGGTTGAAAACTTTTACCACTTTCTGACCGTTCATCGTTTCCTGAATGTAGCCCTCGAAATTTGCAACGGAACGCTGCTGACGGATAAAGTATTTTGCCGAGCCGCCGCCTATCTTTTTTGAAACAAGGATCATAAGGCTTATGCCGAGAAGAATTACAAGCGTCATCGGTACGCTGTACCAAAGCATTATAAAGAATACCGTGACAACGATTATCGCCGACTGAATAAGGCTGGGAAGCGATTGTGAAACAAGCTGACGGAGAGTATCTATATCGTTTGTATAGTAGCTCATTATATCTCCGTGCTTGTGAGTATCAAAGAATTTTATGGGCAGATTCTGCATGCCGTCGAACATCTTGCAGCGCATCTTGTCAAGGAAGCCCTGTGTTATCTTTGCCATAAGCTGCGATTGTACCGTGATGAATATTATTGAAAGCACATAAAGCCCGATAAGCATTCCGACCATAGGCAGTATTTCTGACTTTGCCGCAGCCCATTGCTCGGAAAGATATGCTGAGTTTGCCTGAATCCATTCTTTCGGAACGGTCTGCAACCCGCTTACTCCCGCGGCGGTTCTTATTATGTCAACGCGGGTTGTCACGGCAGCGAAAACCTTTTGCATAAAAATCGAAGGTATTGATGAAACGACAGCCGAAAGCACGATGCACACTATAACTATGGGAATAAGTACGGGATAGGACTTTATCAGAAGGCTGAGGATACGTTTCATAAGGTCTTTGTCCATTTTCGGACGTCCGCCCGGTGCAGCTCCTTTCGGAGGTATACCTTTCATTCCTTTATTCATTATCCTCACCTCCGCTCATCTGTTGAGTATACGTCTCGCGATAGATCTCGCTTGATGCCATAAGCTCGTCATGAGTGCCGCTTTCGGCAATTTTGCCGTTTTCCATAACTACGATAAGGTCGGCGTCCATAACGGAGGCTATACGCTGTGCAATTATTATCTTTGTTGTTTCGGGGATAAAACTCTTGAAGCCTGCTCTTATAAGTGCGTCGGTTTTCATATCGACAGCGCTTGTTGAGTCGTCAAGAATAAGTATCTTCGGTTTTTTGAGCAGTGCGCGTGCAATGCACAGACGCTGCTTCTGTCCGCCCGATACGTTTGAACCGCCCTGTTCTATCTTTGTGTCGTACCCGTCGGGGAAGGAACGTATGAATTCGTCCGCCTGAGCGAGCCTGCACGCTTTGATCATTTCTTCGTCGGTTGCATTTTCGTTGCCCCAACGGAGGTTATCCTTTATTGTTCCCGAGAAGAGCAGATTTTTCTGAAGCACGAACGCGACGGAATCGCGGAGGGCTTCAAGGTCGTAATCGCGGACGTCGTTTCCGGCAACCTTTACGCAGCCTTCGGTAACGTCGTAAAGACGTGGAATCAGCTGAACGAGCGATGATTTTCCCGTGCCGGTTCCGCCGAGAATACCTACGGTCATTCCCGATTTTATATGAAGATTTATATCCGAAAGGGAGTTTTTCTTTGCCGTTTTTGAATATTTGAAGCTTACGTCGTCAAAATCTATCGAGCCGTCCTTTATCTCCGTAAGGGGATAATTTACCGTGCTTCCGTCGGGAAGGGTGACTGTTTTCGCGGGAGCGTTTGTAAGTGCGGACTCTTCGTCAAGCACTTCAACTATACGAGCCATAGATTCGCCCGACATTGTGAGCATAACGTATATCATTGCAAGCATCATAAGCTGCATGAGTATCTGGAAGCCGTACGTCAGCATCGAAGACATTTCGCCTACGCCGAGAGAGCTTCCCGCGCTTGTGATTATAAGCTTTGAGCCCACTATAAGGATAAACGCCATATTGAAGTATACGCATATCTGCATAAGGGGAGAGTTCAGCGCGACGATTCTTTCCGCTTTGGTGAAATCTTTGCAGATATCGCCTGCCGCTATGCCGAACTTTTTCTTTTCGTAATCTTCTCTTGCAAAGCCCTTTACAACTCTCATTCCGCGAACGTTTTCCTCAATGGATTCGTTGAGGCGGTCGTATTTTTTGAATACGCTGCGGAATGCGGGCATCGCCTTTCTTGATATTATAAAAAGTCCAATGACGAGAACGGGAATTATTATAACGAAAAGCGTTGCAAGCGATCCTCCCATTACATATGCCATTATTACGGAGAATATAAGCATAAGCGGGGCGCGGATGGCTGTACGGATTATCATCATATAAGCCATCTGAACGTTGCTTACGTCTGTGGTAAGTCTTGTAACGAGCGATGATGAAGAAAATTTGTCGATATTTTCAAACGAATAGGTCTGGACCTTTGAGAAGATATCATGGCGAAGATTTTTTGCAAATCCGGAAGAAGCCTTTGAACAGGTCACTCCGGCTATACCTCCGCAGGCGAGCGAAGCCATTGCCATTACAACGAGAAGCACACCCGTTTTTATAAGGTCACCCATCTCGGAGCCGAGCTCGATTCTGTTTATCAGTTTTGCGGTGATAAACGGAATGATACATTCTATGACCGCTTCACCGAGAATGAATATAAACGTAAGAATTGATGAAAGCTTATATTCACGAATACTCTTGAAAAGCCTTTTTATCATAAAGAAGTGATTCCTTTCTTTCTTACGGAACGCTCCGCAAGCGATTATTTCTTTTGTATTGTTTTTGCATTATACTATTGTTAGCCGTCAAACACAAGCACAAAATTGTTAATTTTTTTTGACGGAGAAAATTTCCCGTAAAATAAATTCCGACGCGTGTTTTGCGCGGCGGAATTTATTCTTTATTCATTATCTTTTTTCTGAGCGAAAAGCCAGTCCAAAAGGTCCTTTTCGGAGTATGCCTGAGGCCACGAGTTATGTCCGACGCCGGGATAGAAAGATGTTCTTATCTTATTTCCGCCTGCGGCTTTTACGGCATTTTCCATATCGCGCGTGCCCTGCGGAGGAACTGTTGTATCCGCTTCGCCGTGCATTGCCCATATGGCAATATCGGTAAGCCTTCCGGCAAGGGACGGAATTCCCGAGCCGCACACGGGGACCGCTGCGGCAAACCATTCCGGGTGACGGGTTATAAGCTCCCATGTTCCGTAACCACCCATAGATATTCCTGCCGCATAAACGCGGCTTTTGTCGGTTCTTTCATCCGAGAGGAACGTTTTTAGAAGCTCGGTTGCGGCGGCAAGCGATATTGTGGGCTTTTCGGTAAGCTCGCGCGAGCCTGTGCCCCATTGTTTATTTATCGGAACCCAGTTGTATTCTGCGGGCGACGCCTGACACTGCGGCGCCACGATTATGCAGTCGCCCCTTTCAAGAACCCTGTCGAGGAGCAGATTCGGTCCGCCGAGAACGCGTATCTGTTGAATGTTATCCGTTCCGCATTCGCCGTAGCCGTGAAGGAAAAACAGAAGCGGAAACTTTTTGCCGTCTGAATTTTCGTAGTCTTCCGGCAGATACAGTCTGTAAGGCAGAGTGATGCTTTCTCCGCTCTCGGGATCGGTATATGAAAAGCTCTTGTATTCCATAACGTCAACGCCGGTGACTTCAAAATCTATGGGCTTTGCGTAGTTATATATTTTTATCTCGTCTATCGCGCCGAGAAATACGCTTGAATCATCGCAGAATCCCATTGTGAGCGGCATTCCGACGGACGATGCGTTTATTGCGTTGCCTTGTCTCTGAGGCACGCCGTCTACAAAGAACGAAAGCGTTCCGGCTTTTCCGTCCTGAACGGCGACGAGCTTGTGCCAGCCTGCGGTGTTGTTTACCTGTGCCACAAGATTGCACGTTTTTGTCCCGCCCTCGCCTGTGATACCGAGCGCGGCTCTGCGACAGGAACTGTTTATCCAGAAGCCTACATAGTTGAAAGCTTTTTTTGCAATATCAAGACCTTTTTGCATTACGCACGGCCAACTTGCTCCGCTTATAACTCCGTCCCAATTGAAACATGCCTCTATTGTAAAGCTGTCTTTTTCCGTGAAATCAAGACCTTTTGTATTTTTTACTATGACTCCCTGACCGGGCTTTGAAAACCGTATGCCGTTGTATATGTATCCGGGGCAGATTTCCGGTTCGCCGAGTACTTTCCCGTCGTGACCGTTTCCGGAGACGTCCTTTATAAGACCGTCCTCGATACTGTCAAATGCCCAATAAGCAAGAAGTCCCTCTTCTTTTTCATATGTATAAAGGGTTGCATTTTCTTTTGTGGTATCCACGATTTATTGCCTCCGCCCGCGCTTAATAGCTTAATAACAAATATACTATATCCAAGTTAGGGGGAAAAGTCAAGTGAAAAATTACGTTTTCACGCAATTGCAAAAAGAAACAAACGGCTTTTGCCAAGCGAATGGCAGAAGCCGCCTGTATCATACGCCTTTTATCATCTGTGCATAGGGAAGCTCCTTATATCCGAGCGAGGAATAAAGCTTCTTTGCGCGGAGGTTTTCGGGCTCTATTTCAAGGCGGTAGCGCGCCGCCGGATAGTTTTCCTCCATGTATTTAAAAAACGCTTTTCCGAGTCCTTTGCCTCTGAAGCTTTCGCGGACATACAGCTCCTCAATCCATACAACGACGCCACCCGCTTCGGGGGAAAAAGTTTTTGCTATGAGCGCATAGCCTGCCGTCTCTCTGTCCTGCTCGAAAATGAAGCACTCTATGTATTCGTCCGAGCGCATAAGCTCGTCAAAACTTTTTTCATGATATTCATGCGGTATCGTGTGCGATACCGCATCGGTAGAGTAAAATTCCTTTGAAAGCGTGACAAAAAGATTTCTGTCATTTGGGTCTATTCTGCGAATCATTTTTACCTCCTTTATACAAGTCCGTCCGACGTCGTGCGGCGTCGGACGGAGATTTTTTATTTTCAGTTTGCTTTTTTCTTTGCGACCGCTCTCTGAATGAGCTTTACGACTTCAACTATCGGTATTATAAGAATCGAAAGTCCGAGCGCGATGAAATAATGCTCAAGGTCAAGGTTTACAAAGTCGAACATATTTGCAAGGAACGGAACTTCTATAACGAGAGTTGTGAGAGCGAGAGCAGCTATCATGGCTCCGAAAAGGAAGAAGTTGTGCGTGCCGAGCGTGAATATCGAATGACGCTGTGAGCGCATATTGTACGAATGGAATATTTCAGCCATCGACATTGTAAGGAATGCCATAGTAACGCCCCATGATTTTGCATCGGCAAACAAATCGGCATTTGAAAGTGCGGCAAGAGTCATTTCTCCGCCCTTTGTCACATAACCTATAAAATATGCGGCAAGAGTGAGGAGTGTGACAAGAAAGCCCTGATATACAAGGTCAAAGCCGAGCCCGCCGGCAAAAACACCTTCGTTTTTTGAACGCGGCTTCTGCTGCATTACGTCTTTTTCGCCGGGTTCAACGCCAAGCGCAAGAGCGGGGAAGCAGTCGGTTATAAGGTTTATCCAGAGCAGGTGCGGAGCCTTGAGTATTGTAAAGCCCATAACGGATGCCGTGAATATTGTTATGACCTCACTCATATTCGATGAGAGCAGGAACTGAATGGCTTTTCTGATGTTCGAATATATCTTTCTGCCTTCTTCAACGGCATAAACTATCGTTGCAAAGTTGTCGTCGGCAAGGATCATATCCGCAACGTTCTTTGTTACGTCCGTGCCCGTTATGCCCATTCCTATACCGATGTCGGCTGTCTTTATCGAAGGAGCGTCGTTTACGCCGTCGCCGGTCATGGCGGTTATCTTCCCGCGCTTTTTCCATGCGGAAACTATCTTTACCTTGTGTTCCGGCTGAACTCTTGCGTAAACGGAGTAATAATCGACAGCGCGCTCGAATTCTTCATCCGAAAGGCTGTCAAGCTCTGCGCCCGTTATCGCCTGAGAAGGATCGGAGATTATGCCAAGCTCAAGGGCTATGGCAACAGCGGTATCCTTGTGGTCGCCTGTTATCATTATCGGACGGATTCCCGCCGTGCGGCAGGCTTTTATAGCGTCAAGCACTTCGGGACGCACGGGGTCTATCATTCCGCAGAGACCTACGAATATAAGGTCATGTTCGAGTGCGTCCGAAGAATATTCGGCAGGCTCGGAATCGAGCGGCTTGCATGCTGCCGCAAGAACACGGAGTGCCTTGTCAGCCATTTCTTTGTTCTGGCGAAGTATTTCCGCACGCTTTTCATCGGTAAGAGGCTCTACGCCCTTTTCGGTGAGTATCTTCGCACAGCGGCGGAGAAGCTCATCCGGAGCGCCTTTGGTGTACTGAATGTATTTTCCGTCCTGAGTTTTGTGTACGGTTGTCATCATCTTGCGCATCGAATCGAACGGGACCTCGCCGATTCGGGGCTGTTTTGCTTCTGTTTCGGGTTTGATAACGCCGTTTGCGGTTGCAAAGTTTACAAGCGCACATTCCGTCGGCTCGCCTACCGCATTGCCGTTTTCGTCGGGATTTGCGTCGGAGCAGAGCGTCATTGCCGTGGCAAGAAGCTCCTTGTTTGCGGAGCGGAAATCGGTGACGGTCATCTTGTTCTGGGTAAGAGTGCCTGTCTTATCAGAGCAGATGACTTCCGTACAGCCGAGTGTTTCAACGGCTGTAAGACGGCGTATTACAGCGGCGCGCTTTGACATTTTTGTAACACCCATGGAAAGCACTATCGTTACAACTGCGGCAAGACCTTCCGGTATTGCGGCGACGGCAAGGCTTACAGCTATTATAAACGTATTGAGAAGCGATTCTATACCAAAGTCGCCGCTCTTTATAACGTTGAATGCGAATATGAACACACATATTCCCAAAACGAGCCATGTAAGTATTTTTGAAAGCTGTGCCAGCTTCATCTGAAGCGGGGTTTTTTCTTCCGCAACGTTTGCAAGGGCGGTGGCTATCTTGCCCATTTCGGTATCCATGCCGGTGGCTGTTATGACGGCTTTGCCTCTGCCGTAAACAACCGTACTGCCCATGTATATCATATTGGCTCTGTCGCCGAGAGGAACGTCGCCGTTTTCTCCCGCGCTGATAACCGTTTCGTGCTTTTCGGAAGGAACGGATTCGCCCGTGAGCGCCGCTTCTTCGCATTTGAGAGAATTGGATTCAATGATTCTTGCGTCTGCCGGTACTGCGTCGCCCGCTTCAAGAACGATAACGTCGCCGGGAACGAGATCTTCGCTTTTTACGTTTATCACTTTTCCGTCGCGGAGAACCTTTGATGTGGCGGCGGTCATTTCTTTTAAGGCTTCTATGGCTTTTTCGGCTTTCGATTCCTGAATAACGCCGAGAACCGCGTTGAGTATTACGACGAACATTATAATGAAAACGTCTGTGGGGGTTTCCTTTTCGATAACGGCGATGACAGCCGATATCACAGCCGCCACGATGAGGATTATTATCATCGGATCGGCGAGCTGAAGCAGAAACTTCTTTACTATGCCGTCTTTTTTGCCTTCGGCAAGGCGGTTCTTGCCGTGTTCGGCAAGGCGTGCTTCCGCTTCGGAGGAGGTGAGTCCGTTTTCCGAAGAGCGGAGTGCGGAGAGAACTTCGCTTTGGCTTTGCAGGTAGTGTTTCATAAAAATCTCCTTAAGAAATTTTGCGGCAAAAAAAGAGCCGCAACTTTGTTTGCGTCTCACAAAAAACGTATAAAAAGACGCATTTTATCCCGTTTCGGGAAAAAAATGAGTCTTGTTGATTAAGACAAAAGCCGAATCCTTTCCGGATTGTGATGTCGGCTTGCCACACGCTTTTTGCGCGCCAACTACTCCCTCAATCAAACTTTTAAGTTTATATCATTTTAACACCTTATAAAGAAAATGTCAATAAAAATATTATTTCGTGTTGAAAATCGTAAATGTATATGGTAAAATTAATAAGTAAGAAAATTTTTTCCGAAAGGATACAAATAAAAATGAAAAATTCAGCTTATACACCGTTTCTTCCGGTAATCAGCCGTTTTTCTCCCCCATGGGACGCCGACGGCTGGTACTATGTAGGTCGCAATTTCAGTAAAAGGTCGAAAATATACTCAAATGCAGAGGTTTATCCCGTAAAGTTCAATGCCCAGAAATACAAGGGCGCGGATTTTATTGTCACGTTCGACTCTGTAAGAGAGGGCAAGGACGATCATCAGGAGTGCGATTTTTATGTTGAACGCAACTGCACCGTTGCCGTTGCTTTCGATAAAAGCGCCGCAGAGACCGACTCTATGCCTGAGTGGATAGCCGACTTTACCGACACCGAAACGGAAATAATAACAAACGAAAAAAAGCATTACGGCGTTTTTGAGAGAAGCTTTGAAGCCGGCGAGCATATAGTTGTTCCGGGCTTCGAGGGTGAATATGCAAACTATTTCATTCTCGCCGTTCCTGCGGAAGAACCGGAACCCATAAAAAACAGACTTCCTTCTGCGCCTTACGCCGCTCCTTATCCGGCATATCCGAAGAGAGGCTATGTCTGCTATCTTTCCGAAGCATTCAAGGACGGCGTCCCCGCCGATTTTGAAACTACGGGCGAGGTGCTTTCCGCAAACATATATTCCGATAAAAAATACAATTCCGTAAAGCTTTCCGCAGGATCTTCGATGAACAAGTCGTTTGCAACATCGAGCAGAATCGTGGCAAGCACTACCCTTACCACCGCTTCCGAAAATGCACGCTTCCGTTTCGGCGCGGTCAAGATGGAGGGCGGAATGTTCAGGTGCGGCGGAAAAGAGCTTTGTCCCGCCAAGATAGGCGTCCCCACTTCGATAACGATAAAATATGATTACAGAGATATGACAGCCGACGTTGAGATAAATCATCTCACCGCAGGAAAATGTATTCCCGTTGAAGGCTGCGAGCCTGCATATTTCAGCTGCGACGAAGGAGAACTTTTTGTCGATTACGTTACCGTGACCGACGAAACCGAGCTTTTCGCGGCGAACGAGGAGTTTAAGACGATGCCGCGTCTTGCGCTTACCGAAAGTGCGCTTGCGGAGATTGCTCCGTTCCCGTTTGAAAAGAACAGAAGTCTTAAGCTGTCCTCCTCCGAAGGTTTTGCCTGCGGATATGATTTCCCCGTGATGGCGGGTATCGCCAGCGTTGAGGCGAGAGTGTTCGTTTCCGACGACAGATGCACGGCTTTCCGCGTTATGGGCGCGGCGGGTGAAGAGATCGGCGCGGCGGCGTTTTTCAAAAACTGTCTTTACGCTACTGTTGCGGGCGAATGGTGCTGCGTTGCGGACAAGATCACTCCGTACTGCTATTATCCGACGGGGAATTGGTATGAAGTAAAGTTTACGGTCAATACCGAAAAGGGACTTTATGACGTATGGGTAGACGGCGCACGCCGTGCGGAAAAGCTGAAATTTACCGATAAGGCAAGAAGCTTTTCAAGAATAGAGTTCTCTCACGACGGCGAGGGCGAACTTTATATAAACAGAATAAGAGCATATGACGCGGCGGATCTTTGCAGAGGAATAACAAGAGGCGAGATATTCGACGTCCGTCGCTACGGTGCAAGAGGAAACGGCAAAGCCGACGACACGGAAGCGTTTTCACGCGCTGTTGCGGACGCTGCATATACTGGAGGTACGGTCTATGTTCCGGAGGGCGTTTACCTTACGGGCGAAATAAAGCTTGCCTCCGATATGACGCTGTTCATCTCTCCCGAAGCAACAATCATCGGTACGCAGGATCATTCGGCATATCCGCTTCGCGAGCCGGGCAAATCGCTTTGCGCTCATCGTCAGCTCGGAAGAGCGCTTATCTACGGCGAAGGACTCCGCAACGTTACTGTCACGGGCGGCGGTATGCTTGACGGCAACGGCAAATATCGTTTCAAGATGAACGATCCGGTAAGTGACCGACGCGAGCTTGATGCACGTCCCGATATAATTTACATCACATATTCAAGCGAAATAAATATTGAAAACCTGAATATGCGCAGAAGCGCATTCTGGACCGTTGTTCCGCTTTCGAGCAGAAACATAACGATAAAGAATCTGCGTCTCAACTGCATGAACACTCCGAACCGCGACGGTATAGATCCCGTTGACTGCCAGAATATAAGCATTTACAACTGCAACATTATGGCGGGCGACGACGGCCTGTGTTTCAAGAGCTCGGATACGGTCGGCTGTCGCAATATAGACGTCCGCGATATGATGATATGCTCACTTGCTTCGGCTGTGAAGTTCGGCACGGACACATATTACTGCCTTAAAAACGCACGCTTTGCCGATTGCTTTATAAAGAACGTAAACCGTTGCGGCGTATCGCTTGAAACGGTTGACGGGGCGGAAATATCCGATGTGCTTTTCCTGCGCTTCGACATAACCGACGCGTCTGCGCCCGCATATGTGGTCACGGGCAAGAGAAACCGCCTGCCGAAGAATGTGACCGAGATAAGAACGAGCAAAATAAACGGAGTAACCTTTGCGGACTTCAATTTCCGCTCGCCGAGAACTCACGGTCATCCGCTTCCGATATATGAAACAATGATAGTCGGTCAATCGGATGATCAGAGCATAGACAACCTTACAATAGAAAATTGGAACATTGAAGTTATGGGCGGAGCAAGAGAATCCTCCCGTCCCGCACCTACGCCGATAGACGATAAATATCCGGAATATGACCGTCACGGTCTTTCCGCGGGATATGCCTTTACTCTTCGTTTTGTCAAGGGCATTGAAATGAAGAACATCAATGTTACCGATATGAAATTCAGCGACGCAAGACCGCTTGCCGCATTCTTCGATTGCAAAAAATAAACCGGAGCGATAAATATGGATATAAAAAAGAAAAAAATCGCCGCCTTTGATCTTGACGGCACAATAACACAGCATCGCACACCCGTATCGGACGAGCATCTTGCGTTGCTCACAAAAATGGCTGAAAAGTATAAAATTCTTATGGTCGGAGCGGGGATGTGCGACAGGATCTTTCATCAGCTCAGGGAATTTCCCGTTGATATAATCGGCTGTTACGGTATGCAGTTCTGCGAATACGACAAGACCTCCGGCGGACTTAAAACCGTTTATTTCGAACATAAGGAATGCGATAAGGAATCCGTTTGCGAAAGAGCGAGAGCCATCTGCGACAGACACGGCTATACCGATCAGAAAGGAGAGCTTGTATGCTTCCATGCTTCGGGTGCCGTTACAATAGCGCTTCTCGGCACGGACGCCGATATCGAGGACAAACTTAAATTCGATCCGGACAGAAAAAAGCGTCGCGCATTTTATAACGAAGTGGTTGAGGCTTTTCCCGATTACAACGTGTTTGTGGGAGGATCGTCTTCGTTTGACATGGCTCCGAAGCCCTACAACAAGTTTTT
The DNA here is from genome assembly GCA_000437375.1 of Eubacterium sp. CAG:841. Classification (GTDB taxonomy): domain Bacteria; phylum Bacillota; class Clostridia; order Oscillospirales; family CAG-272; genus CAG-841. Next base: position 111,555 of record FR898229.1, on the reverse strand, counting down.
TGCGCTTGACCGCTATTGCCGTGACAACGGAATATCGCACGACGAGGTCGTTTTCTTCGGCGATGACTACGGCACGGGAGGAAACGACGAATGTGTTTATGTTTCCGATTTTGATTTTGTCTGCGTAGATGATTACAGAAAGCTTTGCGACGCGCTCGCACCGTTTATAAAGTAACACCTGTGTTGACATATGATAAATTGTTAGCGAAAATACGGTTTTTCATAAAAATATTGTTTTTTGTACAGAAGGACAAGATGGCTCAAATTACCCCAAAAGACTAAAGAACCATAAAAATACATCAAAAACAAGATGAATAAAATATTTGAGGATAGGGGGTTAGATAGACCATGGTAAGAAAATATCCGGTTTTGTTTATTATTGAAGTAGACGGCGAAACTCATAAAATAATTTGCAATAAATTCGCTGATGAATTTACCGTTTATTTTGATGATGAAAAAGTTGGTAGTTTCAAGAGAAAAAATCTGCGTGCTAATTTTGAATATATATTTAATGTTGGCAAACACGAGTACTGTCTATTCTTCTACTCTGCCAAAATGCTTTTTACGAACGAAACGGCAAGACTTATAATCGACGGGAGATACACGGATAAATTTACCGATGGAAAGTATCGTATTGAACGGAGAATGAATCGCCAATATCCATACATGCCCGATAAAGATTCATTGACAATTATTATTGCAATAATAACCGTCATGGCATATATTGCGGCAATAATTATCTATCCACCGTATAAAGACATGAATTTTATCATTATAGATACAGTGCGTGTTTTTGGAGTATTATGTTTTATTATTAGTCTTGTTGGTTTTTATAAATATCCCATTATAGGAATTTCAAAACGTGTAAAATATCCACTTCATACAAAAATTTTCGGAAGGATTGTAGAAATTGTTATAAAACTTTTACCACTATTCTCTGTTATTTTACTCTCAATTGCTGGAGTCGTAACCGCACTTCAAAAATAAAATTATACCCCCACGGTTTTCCGTGGTGGTAATAAGAAATATTCGAAGATAGGGGGTTAGATAGACCATGGTAAGAACTTTTCCGATATTATTCATGTATGAAATCAATGGTGAAGAACACAAGCTTATTTGCAACAGGCAAGGCAGCACATTTACTGTATATATAGATGATGAAAAAGCAACGAGCTTTCAAAAGAAAAACTTTTATCTGAATTCCGAGCATATATTCAATTTTAAAGGACATGAATACTGTTTGTTTTTCTATTCAGAAAAATTATACTTAATAAATTCGCCCGCAATGCTTGTAATTGATGGAGTGCGCACAGAAAAACACAGCGATGGAAAGTATCGGCTTGAAAGCTCTTACCCTAACAGGAAACAAGCATATAAGTACTCTTATATGCCTGACAAAGATCCATTGACAATTATTATTGCAATAATAACCGTCTTGGCATATATTGCGGCAATAATTATCTATCCACCGTATAAAGACATGAATTTCTTTATTACCGATACATTTCGAGTTTTTGGAGCTTTATATGTAATGTCAGGTCTTATAGGTTATTACAGACTTCCTTTTCTGGGAATTTCCAAACATGTTAAGTTTTCATTTAAGGAAAAAATCTTATACATTCCTCTATCAATAATTCTTAGATTGTTGCCTCTTATATATATTACAATATTCTCGTTTGCCGGAGTAGTAACCGCACTTCAAAAATAAATTTATACCCCCACGGGGAACCGTTGGGGTAATAAGAATAATGTTATGTCAAAGACAAGATGTTATAAAATGCAATTTCATCATTGGAGGACAAAAAAATGAAAATCAAACTTAAAAGGTTTATTGCATTCTATATTGATGGCATCATTGCCTGCATACCAACAGTAGCTGTTACTCTTATATTAAGTTTGTTTGCAGGTAATGAATTTATGAAAATCTTTATATCATATATTTGCCCGTTGCTTTGGTCATTGACATTTATATTCAAGGATAGTTTCGGCGGAAGAAGTATCGGAAAGATGATAATGCATTTAAGAATTACTTATTCTACAAAAGATAAAAAGTCTCTTCTGTTTTATGCGGTGCGTAATTTGATCAGTTTCATTCCAATTGCACCGATATATGCTCTGATAGCTCCAAAATCTTTGGGAGATGTTATAATGAAAACAACTGTTGAAGAGGTAAAGTAACATAAAATCAGCC
>FR898229.1:45696-109330 GCA_000437375.1 Eubacterium sp. CAG:841 | reverse complement strand
CTCAAAAGTGCGGCTGATTTTTTATTTTGTTATTCTTCTGTTATATAATCCGCATACGGACCCCAGAAATAGTTTGCGGAGAATTCTCCCGAGCAGCCTGTGGGAACATAGAACATTGCTCCTTTTGCCATGCCGTCGGTAAGTCCCTGCGTTACGTTGTTTACGGTCGTTTTGTCAGGATCGGTATTCAGGATGTGAATCTTTTTGAGACTCGGCGCACCGGAGAACGCTCCGTCGCCTATCTGAGATATTCCTGTTGTAACGTATATATCCGTAAGAGAGGAGCAACCGTCAAAGGCGCCGCGCGCTATTGAGAATACGCGCTTTCCGTTATAGGCTCTTGGCGTTGTGAGCGAGCTCATACCCTTTGCCTCGTCCGTTGTTCCGGTGATTATATATCCTGCTTTGCTTTCTTCGTATGTGAAGTATTTTGAGTTCTCATCATAGCTTACATCGTAATCATCGTCATCGTCGTCGGGCTTTACGGGAACTTCGGGGATTTCGATCTCGCAGAGAAGCTCTTTTCCCATAGCCTTTGCTATATCGCCTGCGAGCGTCGCGGTATGAAGTATCATTCCGGCGTCGTTCATATGAAAGTTGCTGTCATAGAAATATCCGCTGCGATAAAGATAATTGTTGGGATCGCTTATCACCTGACAGTCAAAATTGTCGCTTATGAATTTTGTGAATTCTTCAAGGCTTTCAAGCGTCGTATCGGGATCTATTGCGTCCTCATTGGCGGGGGCAAACGAAAAATATACCGTCGCGCCCTTTTTCTTTGCGTAAGCGGTGTAATCGTTTACGTAATCAATAAAGTCGGAGCTGATTATATCCTTTGAAAATTTTATTACGGAGGAGCTGTCGTGACCGTCGGCCATGATGTTGTATTCGCGCTTGAAGACGATATCCCCGTATTCGTCAAAGGATTTTTTGTTGTAAACTCCCGAAGGATCGAGCGGTGAGTCTGCGCGATAGTATTTTAGCTTTTGTGCGGAATATTTCCAGAAACCGCCGAGCATTGCGGCAAAATCCTTGCGGGACATTTTTGTGAGGATCGAAAAGTCGCTGTCGCATGCCTGCCATGCCGATTCCGCATTGAAATACAGGGAATAGGTTTGAGCGTCGGTTTCCGGCGCGATGATTATAATGTCGCCTTCCTTTATCGCGCCCTTTGAAAGATCGAGCATCAGCTTTGTTCCGAGCGTTGCGTAAAGACCGAAATTTACACACGGCATACCGAGAGCTTTTTCCATAAGCTTTGAATCCACGCCGAACGGAACGCTGCTTCCGCCGATCACTATTATTTTCGGTTTATCTATCGAATAAAGACGATTTACTTTGTTTTCAAGCTCGCCGAGAAATGTATTCCCGAATTGCGACGGCAAGCCGAAGCCTATTGCCGCGACTGTTCCGAACGGAATCAGTACGCAAAGCAAAAGGCAGATAAAACATATCCATGCTTTTTTCATATACTGTTACCTCCGATCAGAATTGGAAATAGATGAATGAGCTTGCTCCGCCTACGGAAAGAAGCATTATCCATGCTACGGCGACAGCCCATACGCACCATACCACGCTTGTTTTGCCGCGCTTGCATACGGCAAGCCCGTCACTTTCATATCCTGTGAGAATATCGAATTCGTCAAGCACGATAATAGAAAGTATTGTTACGATTATTGCTGCGGCTCCGAGTCCCATTGCGGAAAGCGTTTCAGGCAGGCTTCCCCATGACGTGAAGAGCTTTGTAAGCAGCACACGGAGATCGGAAAGCGAATTTGCGCGGAAAAGTATCCATGAGAAACATACGAGAATAAAAGTATTTATCCGGCGCAGTATTACAATCGGAGCGGATTTTGTATTTACTCCGAGCTTTGCCCACAGTTTTTCGCGTGTGGGATATGTAAGCTCGCCGACTATTCTGTAAATTCCGTGCAGTATTCCCCAGAGAACGAACGTCCAATTGGCGCCGTGCCAGAGTCCGCTCGCAAGGAACACAACAAATATATTGAACATATGGCGCGGTTTTGAGCATCTGCTTCCGCCGAGAGGGAAGTAGAGATAGTCGCGCAGCCATGTTGAAAGGCTTATGTGCCATCTGTTCCAGAATTCCTTTATCGTTTGCGACGTATACGGACGGTCAAAGTTTTTCATAAGGCGTATGCCCATAACGCGGGAGCAACCTATGGCTATGTCCGTATAGCCTGAGAAATCGCAGTAGATCTGTGCGGCAAAAAGCATTGAGCCTATTGCCACGCCGAAGCCGGTCGCCGTTTCGGGAGAGTTGAATACGGCGTTTACATACTCGGCTATGAGGTCGGCGACGACTATTTTTTTGAAGAAACCGACACCCATTTTCCAAAGTCCCGCGCGGGCGTTGTCAGCCGTCAGCTTGTTTTTTTCGCGAAGCTGAGGGATGAGGTTTCCGGGACGTTCGATAGGTCCCGCAACGAGCTGCGGGAAGAACGTGACGAAAAGACAGTAAAGCGCAAAGTCCCTTTCAGCCTTTTCGGTGCCTCTGTAAACGTCTATCGCGTAGGAAAGAGTCTGGAAGGTGTAGAACGAAATGCCTACGGGCAGAACGAGGTTAAGCGTGAAATCGTATGTTCCGCCGCCTGCCGCTGCTATCGCCCATCCCAGCGTTTCCGCTATGAAGTTATAATATTTGAAGAAGAAAAGCACACCGAGACACGCTATCAGCGTGACCACTATACACAGCTTTTTGACGGCTTTTTTCTCCGTTTTTTCAATTATTCTTGCACAGAAGTACGATACCGCCGTTGTGAACATTATAAGCACTATAAGTTTGTAGTTCCATGCAAGGTAGAATATTGCGCTCATAAAGAGCAGGCTTATTCTGCTCCATTTTTTCGGCAGAAGAAAATACAGAAGGAGCGTTATCGGATAGAATACGAGAAATTCCCACGAGTTGAATGTCATTTGGCGCGTCTCCTTTCTATTATTTCAAAAAGCAGTCGCACGGCGAGTGTTGCAATTACAAGCAGAAGCATATCGCAAAGGCTTCCGCCGAGAATGAGCAGCACCACAGTCGACGCCGCCGTGAACACGGCGGAGACAAGCGCAAATATCGCTCGTTTTTTCATAAGCGCTTCAAGTACCGTAAGCCCGACGGATACCGCTATCAGTATCCAGGGCCAGACGGAAGTAAAAATGATGTCGTTTTCCGGAAACATATTTTCCCCCTTATTTTCCGAGTTTTTTGTTTAAGTCCGAAATGACGGTCTTCGTGCGCTTTGCCGCGCCTTCAAGTGTCAAATGCCATGCCGAGTCCGACATGTATTTATCCTCCATAAGGATATTGTGATAATCGGAGATTACCTCTGTGCCTTTGTATTTTTCCTTTACGGCAGCTGTAAATTTGTCCATAAAGTCGTCAAATGATTTTTCGGCTTCTTTATCCATCGCAGCATATACCAGCCACACTTTTATATCGCGCGACGTCATGCTTTCTATAACGGACGCCATATAGTCGTACGCACCTTTTTCAAAGCCCGAACCGCATTTTTCAAACGAATAGCTGTATTCGCCTTTGTAGGACTTTTCCTGATGAGCTCTCGGTTCGATCGCATCGCCGTATTCGTTGTAATACGGGATCTTATAGTCTGACGAGGAGAGCATAAATGCGTCAAACGGCTCTTCGGAGGATTTGTGCGCCCTGGCGTAGGATGCAAAGGACGAGAATACCTTTGTATATTTTGAAATATCGACGCTTCTGAAAATATCGTAATGTCCTGACTGAAATTCCCATGCTCTTATGTGCATTGCCGTGTAGCCGAGAACATATTCTCCCGCTTCGGGCGCCCACAGTATGATATCGTCCTTATCAAGAACGGAGGAGAGATATTCAAAATATATCGTTGCCGATATGTTTGCATTCGTGCCGAGATTTATTATAACGTATTCGTCGCCGTATTTTTCGGATATCGCAGCGCTGTCGAAGCCGTTTATCGAGCCTGAACCTCCGACGATGACGATAAGCTTTTTGCCCGTGGTCTTAGCCCAGATGACGCGGTCGATCTTGTTATTGCCGTCGGTTACGGAGGCATAATGGTCGAGCGCGGCGTTTATGCGGAGATTTTTGAGCTTTCCGCAGTTTTCAAAGCTTTCGTCGGAGACATTTGTCAGCGTATCGAAAATGACGAGCGTTTCAAGCGAGCTGCAATCGGAAAAAGCTCCGTCCTCTGCTTTTGTCACTGTTTTCGGTATAACGACGTATTCGATATCCGAACCTGCAAACGCGCTTTTTTCTATTTTATAAACGTTTTTGCCGTCTATAATTTCGGGAATTACAATGTTTTTGTCTTTTCCCGTATATTTGGAGATGCTTATTCCGCTGTCGCCCGAAGTATATTCAAAATCGGAGGACGGCGATTGTTTTTTCCATATACAGTAAAGCTCCATCGAGCTTTCGCCGCCCGTGGCGATTCTTGAACCGAGTCCTACGGCTGTGCCGCTGCCGTCGGCTTTTGTATTGTATTCGACGAGAGTGTATCCGTCACGGACGAAATATCCCTTGTCCGGAAGAGTGTTCGGACATTTATACATAACTACGGAATACTTTTGCGTGTACAGTTCTCCGCCGTCCTTTGCCGTGCCTCCGTTCGCATTATATATTACCGATACGCTGTAATTTGCATATACGTTGATATCTTTTGAAGCGGTGAAGGTGTATTCGGCTTCATTTGAAAGCAGAAGCGTTCCGCCGACAAGCTCCGCGAGCTTTTTTGCAGCTCTTTTTCCTGCGGCGTCACTGACATAGACCGTAGCGTTTTCGTTCGGAAGCGCCGATATCTGTGACCAGCCGTCAAAGGAATATCCGCCGAACATTTTTATCCGCAGAGTTATTTCTTCCTTTGAGCCGACGCCCTTTCTGATCTCTGCAGAGACGGAGCAGTACGCCGGATTGTAAACGATCGAAGCATATTTTCCGGCTTTTTGCGTTATCATTTTATTCTCTCCGGGTTTGTCAGACGGCTCCGGAGGAGCGTCGGGTTTTGTTGTCGATTCGGTTGTTTTGGTATCCGCCGTTGTTTCCTTTCCGTTACTTGCGGAGCAGGCTGTGACGGCAAAGCAAATTATAAAAGCCAAAAACAGACACAGAAAATTTTTCATCGTCGTTTGATTCCTTTCGGGGAAAAGTATTTCGCCTGTTAAGACGACGCTTTTCCGTCTGATATTTCAAAATTTCTTTGCAGAATAAAGTATAGCATAAATCAAAGCGCAATGCAATTGACTTGAATGACGAATATTTTCCTTCGCGTTTGTAAATATCAGCCTAAAATTATTTTATATTATTGACTTGAAGTAAATTATATGATACCATTTATTTTACCGGAATACTTATAAAAATCAACGGTGCCGCAGCGCGGCAGGAGGTAAAAATATGAAAGTAGTTCTTTTGGCTGACGTAAGAGGTCAGGGAAAAAAAGATCAGGTAATAGACGTTTCAGAAGGATATGCGCGCAACTTCCTTTTCCCGAAGAAGCTCGCTATTGTTGCGGACAACAAAGTTATGAACGAAATAAAAGGCAAGGAAGAAAAGAGACTCCGCCAGATAGAACTTGAAAAAGCAGCCGCCCTTGAAACAAAGGCAAAGCTTGAAAGCGTACAGGTAATAATAAAGGTGTCGGCGGGAGAGGGCGACCGTCTTTACGGTGCGGTAACTGCAAAGGACGTAGCGGATGCGCTTCTTTCTCAGCACGGGATAGAGGTCGACAAGAGAAAGATCTCAATGGATGCGATAAAGGCTTTCGGAAGCTATACTCCCGAAATAAAGCTTTTCCCCGAAATAACGGGAAAAATTAACGTAGTGGTTACTCAGTCGGGCAAATAAAAAATCACGGAGGTGCCGGTTTTGGCAGACATTCAGAAAACAAAACCCTTTTCGGTTGAAGCGGAGCAGTCGGTTCTCGGCTCGGTGCTTATAGATCCCGAATGTATAACGGGACTGATAGACATAATTTCGGCGGCGGATTTTTATATTCCCGAGCACGGCGAGATATTCGATGCCATGTGCGAGCTCTTTAACAAGAACCGCAATATAGATATTGTAACGCTTATAAACATTCTTACCGAGCGCGGCGTTTATTCTGCCGACGAATGTAAGAAATACGTCGGGGTTATAGCGGACGTCGTTCCTTCCGCGTCGAATGTAAAGGACTACGCGCGGATAGTACACGACAAGGCTGTTCTCCGTGCGCTGATAGACGCTTCCGAAGAGATAACGGATAACGCTTATGCTGCAAGAGGCGAGGTGAAATATATCCTTGACGATGCCGAGCAGAAGATATTCAATCTTTCGCGCACATCGGATATAAAGAACTTTGTTTCTATAAAAGAAGCGCTTGTTGAAGCCTTCAACCAGCTTGACAAGGTGAGAAAAGATCCCGAAGCCGCCGCAGGCGTGAAAACCGGTTACGCCGATCTTGACAGGTGCATAGTCGGACTTACTCCGGGAGATATGGTCATCATAGGCGCAAGACCGGGTATGGGTAAAACTTCGTTTGCGATGAATATAGCGACGAATATCGCAAAATCCACAAAGAAGACGGTATGCGTGTTCTCCCTTGAGATGACGACGACTCAGCTCGCTTCGAGAATGCTTTCGAGCGAAGCGTTTGTTGACAGTTATGCTATCCGCTCGGGAAAGATTTCGGGCTCGGATTACGATCATCTTGCAAAGGCGGCAGCCGATCTTTCATCGTGCGACATACAGATTGACGATACAGCCGCAATAACGGTTACGCAGATAAAAGCCAAGCTCCGCAGAATGAAAAATCTCGGACTTGTTGTAATAGACTATCTTCAGCTTATGCAGGGCGATAAAAAAGCCGAAAACCGAGTAAACGAGGTTGGTGAAATATCGAGAGGACTCAAGCTTCTTGCAAAAGATCTCGGGATTCCGGTTATATGCTGTGCTCAGCTTTCGCGTGCTCCGACATCGAGAACGGGCGAAAACGCAAAGCCCGGACTTTCGGATCTTCGCGAATCGGGACAGATAGAGCAGGATGCCGATATAGTTATGTTCCTTCACGGCGACTATGCAAAAGCGGATTCAGCGTCAACCGAAGCGGAGCTTATCATAGCGAAAAACCGTCACGGTTCGGCAGGAACGATAAAACTCGGCTGGATAGGGCAATATACGAAATTTGTAACAGCTGCCCAGGAAGATTCCGGCGGTAACTGATTATGAATTATACAGAAAAAGTAATTGCGCGCGCGGCGGATAGACTTAAAACCATCGACGGAAAAACAGTCGTCGGTTTTTCGGGCGGAGCGGATTCCACAGTGCTTTTGACAGTGCTTATAAAGCTGCTCGGAGCCGATAAGCTTACAGCTGTGCATATAAATCATATGCTTCGCGGCGATGACGCGGATTCCGACGAGAACTTCTGCCGTGAATTCGCTCAGGCTCACGGCGTGGAGTTTGTCTGCCGCAGGGTAGATGTCCGCGCAATGTGCGGAGACAGCGCCGTTGAAGAAACGGCGAGGAACGCGCGCTACGAAGTACTTTCCTCCGAAGCGGAAAGTGCGGGCGCAAAATATATAGCGCTTGCGCACACGGCGAGCGACAATACAGAAACCGTGATTTTCAATCTTTGCAGGGGAAGCGGTACGGCGGGAATGAGAGGAATACCTTTTTCGCGTCCGTGCGGAAAAGCAATGATAATCAGACCGCTTATCGACTGCACAAGAGAGGATATAGAAGGCTTTGTCCGTGAAAACAGACTTTCGTTCGTTACGGACAAAACAAATTTCGATACGCATTATACGCGCAATTTTATACGCGCAAATATTGTGCCGGAGCTGAAAAAAATATTTCCGCAGGCGGAAAAAGCCATAGGAAACATGAATTTCTCCGCTACGCTTGACTATGATTATATCACGCGCGAGGCGGAGAAACTGCTTAAAAAAGTAAAGGAAGGCAAAATGCCGGTTTCAGAGCTTGCGGACTGTCACCCCGCACTTGCATTGAGAGCGATTTCGATGCTTTCTCCCGTAACGCTTGATTTTGAACATCAGCAGAACATTCTTGCGATGATAAAGTCGCCATGCGGCGGAAAGCTATCCGTTCCCGAAGGGAAATATGCCGAAAGCGACGGCAGTAGCTTCTTTTTTTCGGACGGCGAAAAGGAAATTCGTCCCGAATACGAAATGGTGCTTTCCGAAGGGCTTAACTTTTCGCAGTACGGCTTTTGCATAGCGGTGGGAAACGACAACGGGTCAATGCCCGAAGGTTATGAGCTTGTAGGCGAAGGATATGCACCGCCGGAAGCGAAGCTTACGGCGAGAAGTCGTCGCGCGTCGGACAAATACCGCTTCTGGAAGATGACCCGTAAGCTTAAAAAGATGACGGGCGGCTTTGACCCGGATGCTAAAAAATACAGGCCTGTAATCTGTGCCGATGAAAAAGTTATATGGCTTCCCGGATTTCCGAGCGAGGATATCGCAGGAGAGGGAAAGATAAAGATAAAATATTACAAAGTAAACAAATGAGGTGGGCAATATGCAGAACGATTTTTCACAGATCCTCGTGACTGAGGAAGAAATAGATAAAACGGTACGCCGTATGGCAGACGAGATAAGCCGAGATTACGAAGGAAAAAATCTTGTGCTTTTGGGAATTCTAAAAGGTTCGGTCGTTTTTATGGGCGACCTTATGAAAAGGCTTTCAATTCCCGTGCAGATAGATTTTATGAAGGTTTCCTCTTACGGCACGGGAACAGTATCGTCCGGACACGTTGACATTATTCTTGATATAAGAAGAAAAAATCTTGCTGATTGTGATATCCTTATAGTTGAAGATATCATCGATTCGGGAAGAACACTTTCGTATCTTGCAAAGTATCTGCGCGATAAAGGCGCAAGAAGCGTAAAGACCTGCACTATGCTTGACAAGCCGTCGCGTCGCGAGGTTGAATTCGTTCCCGATTATGTGGGCAAGCAGATACCGGACGAATTTGTTGTCGGCTATGGGCTCGATTACGATGAAAAGTACAGAGCGCTTCCTTATGTTGCGATACTGAAAAGAGAAGTATATGAGAAATGAAAAATCCCCGCGAAAGCGGGGATTTTTTCATTGAGGCTTCAACGCAAAAGAGGTGGTACAAAACAATTTACCTGAAGTTTTTTGCTTTTCTGCAATACCTGTCTTTGCAGTTGCTAAAAAATCTGTATATCACCTGCCAATAGCTAAAGTTTCTTTTGCTTTTTTGGAAAGTCCTGCTTGCACAGTTATAAAAAATCTGTATATCACCTGCCAATAGCTAAAGTTTCTTTTGCCTACTTTTCTTTTCAAAGAAAAGTAGGTTGACAAATGTCGAAAAAGTGATACAATATACAATTGCGCGGCTTGATTTTCCGCGCACGATTCAGAAAATACCGTAAAAGACCATATAAAAACGGAGGATGGCAAAATGAAGTGTGCAAAAAAGATGGAAGCGGTTCATTCCGATATAAGGGGACCGCTGTATGTGGAAGCCACCAAAATGGAAGCCGAAGGCACAAAAATACTCAAGCTGAACTCGGGAAATCCCGCTATATTCGGGCATAAAGGTCCCGAAAGCGTGAAAAAAGCCATAATAGAAAATATAGATAAAGCTGTTCCGTACTGCGATTTTCGCGGTATGAAAGCGGCAAGAGAAGCGATTCGCGATTATTATCTTGAAAAAGGCGTCTGCGGCGTCCGCGATACGGATATTTATGTAGGAAACGGCGTAAGCGAGCTTGCGGATATTTCTCTTACATCCATACTTGATCCGGGCGACGAGGTGCTTGTTCCAACACCGTGCTATCCGCTTTGGTCGAACTGTACCGTGAAGGTGGGAGGAGTTCCCGTATTTTACAATTGCGACGAAAGCGCAAAGTGGTATCCGGACGTGGACGATATCCGCAAAAAAGTAACGAAGAAGACAAAAGCAATAGTAGTTATAAACCCGAATAATCCCACAGGCGCGCTTTATCCGAATGAAATTCTTTCCGGAATAGCCGACGTTGCAAGAGAGCACAACCTTATGATCTTTTCCGATGAGATATATGACCGCCTTGTTTTTGACGGCAAGATCCATACGCCTATGGCGACAGTAGCTCCCGATGTTTTTGTAGTAACATATAACGGTCTTTCAAAATCGCACAATGTTTGCGGATACCGCTCCGGCTGGATGACGCTCTGCGGTCCGGAAAAAGGCTTCGAAAGCTTCAGGCTCAATGTTGAAAAGCTGATGTCGCTCCGGCTTTGCGCAGGCGCAATTCCTCAGCTTATAATTCCCGCAGCGCTTGCCGATACCGAAAGCACTAAAGCCGAGATTGCTCCCGGAGGCACACTTTACGAACGTCGCCGCGCGGCGTGGGAAGCGCTTGAGAGCGTTGATTCGCTTTCGTGCCTTAAAAATGACGGCGCGCTTTATATGTTTCCTCGCATCGACAACAGATTCAAGGTCCGTGACGATCACGATTTCGCGGCAAGGCTTCTCCGTGAAAAGCATATTCTGCTTGTTCCGGGAAGCGGCTTCAATTATAATTCTCCGAACCATTTCAGGATGGTGCTTCTGCCGTCGCCCGAGCAGCTTTCCGGTGCGGTGAAGGCAATAGATGAATTGCTTAAAGAAGATTTTGTCTGATAAAAAATATCCGCCCGAAATTCGGGCGGATATTTTTACTTTTCGGACAAATGTCGAAAAACAGAAAACAAATCATATGCGGCGGGTATAAAAAATATTGACTTTATTCCCGCCGTATTGTAAAATATATTTTTAGGAAAGGAGGTGCAGTAAAAAGCTATGTTCGGAAAAAAACATTCGCTGCCGCGTGCTGTCGCATTTGTGGATTTTGAGCATTGGTATATATCGCTTGAACGTATGTATTCGGTAAAGCCGGATGTAAAAGCGTGGGCTGAAGAGCTACGCAAAAATTATGATGTTGAAGAAATTGCGATCTTTGCCGATTTTTCAAATACGGGACTTCGCGGCGAGCTTGAGAAAATACGCAATGTTACCAATATTATAATAGATACAAAAAACCAAAGTGAACATTATAAAAAAGATTTTACGGACTTCATTATGCTCGATTATATTTATCAGCGGGCAATGACGAAAAAGAATATCGACACATTCATTATTTTTACAGGGGACGGACATTTTACGTCCGTAGTGCGGTTTATAATTAATCAGTGCCGCAAGAAAGTCGGTATATACGGTATAACCGGAGCGACAAGCAGTCAGCTTAAAGCAAGCGCGTCATGGTGCCGCGAGCTTCCGTCCGATTCTGAAATTTACAGAACTTATTATAAGCTTATAGTAGATACTTTCAACTATCTTACGGTTCACAGGGAGTTTGTAAAAAGCGGTTCTCCTGAGAAGATAACGGAGCGTGTTTCAAAGCAGGGCAGGGTGGACAGGCGTTCGATAAAAAGCGCGCTTGACCAGATGATGAGAGACGGATATGTTTACAAATCCACAATGCTTGACGAAAAAGGCAAAAAAATTTCGGTGCTGAGACCGAATTGGGACCTTCTCCGGCGTGACGGACTGTGGGTACAGCCTTAAAACAAAAATACGGATTGCAACAGCAATCCGTATTTTTTATGTTCAGTCTTTTTTTACTATTTTCTTATAATGCTCTATCCTTGTGTGCATGTCGGGGAACATATCCTTTGCCTTTTCGGAGAACATCGCTCTTTCAATGCCCTTTGTTGCGCGGCGTTCATGCCCGATGAGCGCATAGGCGGCGTCCGAAAGGTGAGAGAACATTTCGTTTTCCATAGCGTTGCAGAGAAAGCTCTGACGCGGAGAGTTTATATCTTCGCCGCTTATCTGGAAGAAGCGATGCTTTTCGCAAAGCTCCATTATACGGCGGAGCTGTGCTTCCGTATTGCGGCTGGGCATATAGGTTACGGCGTCAAATCCTATCCTGTCAAGCTCGTAAAAGAGAAGCTCAAGATAATCATCTTCGAATTTCTGTGCTTTTTTGTCGCCCGTTACGGAATCGCCCACGTCTCCGAGATATGCATATGCGAATACCGCTCCGCAAGCCGAGCATACCTTTTGCAGTTCAAATATATCGGGACATTCATAGGTGGCGGGAATATAGAATTTTTCAACCATATTGCTTTTCAGCGCACCGAGAATGTCGTATTCATAATAATCCGGAGTCTCTCTTCCGGAAAGTATCTGTTTTTTTACTTTCGGAGAGATATCGAGCTTCATTTCTTTTTCAAGGAAGTCGATGACTTTTTCCGGCTCGTCGAAGCGCGCCGTTATTTTTTTTGCAAGGGCGAAAAGTATATGACGCTCGGTTACCGAACCGCCTTCGTGCGCCATAGAGATTGGCAGAACGTCATTGTCATAATCAAGGAAAAGGCCGTAATTTCCGACAAGCTCGTTTATATTATCGCACATTTTGCGGTTGCGTTCGCCGCGACGGAAACGATAATATGCAAAGTAGTCGTTGAGCAGATTTATGCTCTGATTCGGTATTCCGTGAAGCGCTACGTAAGCTACTGATTTCTGGTCGGGGTTGTTTATCCTTTTTTCGTCAAGCGCGGTGTTCTTCATCGAGGCACGGCACTCCATTCCGACTGTCGCCGGCATGCCCACAAGCGCTGCGGCACGAAGAAATTCCTCAGCTCCCGAGAGCGAATCGTGATCCATTATTCCCGCCGTTGCAAGCCCGCTTTGCCATGCCATATAAACGGCTTTGGTGGGAGAATACGGCGAAAACGAGTAATTTGTATGAATGTGATTATTCACAAGTCCCGTTTTTTTCGGCTCCGGAAGAAGTCCTCCGTCGGTAAGCATTTTGAGCTCCGCCAGCACATCGAGACGTGTGTATCTGTTCGGTGCGTTAAGGATGGATATCAGTTTATCGGTATTCACTTCCCGCACCTCCCGTCAGTTGAGCATGGTCTGTCCGCCGGTGACGGGAACAGCCTGACCTGTTTCGTATTTCTGTTCGACTATATAGAACAACGCCTTTGCAATATCTTCGGGCAGACAGCCTCTGCCGAGCGGGACCTTGCTTTCGTAATAGCGGCGGACGTCCTCTACCGTTTTTGCGCCGGGAACTTTTCCGGCATTGAGGTACTGGACGAAAAGTCCGCGCACGGGGTCTGACCACAGCGGTCCGTCAAGGTAGTTTCCGGGACATATGGAATTGCACTTTATGCCGTATGGAGCAAGCTCGAGCGCAAAGCTCTGCGTAAGACCTATGCCGCCGAATTTTGCTCCGGCATATGCAAAGTTCTTGTTGCTGCCTTCAAGTCCCGATTTTGAGTTTATTCCGATAACGTCAGACATATAATCCGGTGAATATTTTCTCTGGATTTTCATCGGCACGACGGCATATTTCGTACAGACGAAGAACGCCGTGTAGTCAATTGACGTTACAAGCTCGAAATTCTGTTTAGTCATTTCTTCAAGCGAGCCTGCGCGTACGATTCCCGCGTTGTTCACAAATACGTCAAGGCCGCCGTATTCAAGCACGGTCTTTTTGATCATTTCCTTTACGGATTCTTCGTCCGTAACGTTTACATAAACGGGGAACGCAGTGCCTTTGCCGTATTTTTCGCAGAGGGACTTTGCCATATTTTCCGCGCCTTCAAAATTCATGTCCGCGATGGCCACATATGCGCCCTCGCGTATCATAGCTTCTGCGATTCCCGCACCGAAGCCCTGCGCCGAGCCTGTGACTATTGAAATTTTTCCGGCAAGGCGTTTTTCGGTTGCGCCGGAAAGCGCTACCTTCGCACGATAGCTTTCAACCTCCCAATTTGCTATGAACGAGGTCAGTTCCTCGCTCATATGTTTTGCTCCGCCGAACGACATAGCGTAAGTTGCTATTTTTACTGCATCCTCGAACACGACGGAGGCGGTATCGGCTTCTTTTTTCGTCTTTCCGCAGGCGAACATACCCACGCCCTGAACAAAAATTATCTTGGGCATAAAGCCGTTCTTTCCGGTATATTCACGGAAAGCTTTTTCAAGCTCGCAAGCGGTTTCTTCACCTTTGTTTTCAACATAAAGCGGATGCGCCTTGCAGTAAACTATATGGTCCGGAGAGAAGCTGTCTGCGAGCGGAGCAAACGCCGCTCTGTCACGGGCGAAAGCGATTATATCGTGGTACGCCGTATATTTAACGACCGATCTTCCTTCTGCCGAATAAAGCATACGTATTTCGGGAGCGAGAGTCTGCGCAAGCGTTTTGTCACATTCAACCTCGTCTTTGCACGGGAAGAACAGTATTTTTTTCTTTATTTTTTCGGAAACTTCGGCTGTAAGCGCGTCTATTTCTTCGGTTGTGTCTGCGGCATAGAAAATTCCGTGATTTTCAAGGAATATTATCTGCGGAGCTTTTCCGTGAGCTTTTTCGTATTCGCCGAGCTTCTCGCGGCAGAGCGCTGCGAGAATGTATCCCGGTTTTGTTGAAGGAACCCATACGGCGTCGGGGAAAAGCTCTTCTGCAATCTTTTCGCCATTAACAGAGCACGTAATTCCGTTTACAAGTGCGGGATGAACGTGAAGCACGAATTTCTGCGGCAGAAGGTCGTGCAGGAGCGTTTCAACGCTGGGACGTTTGCCTTCTTCGCCCTTTTTGCGCGAGTCCATCATCATCGAGAGAACCTGAGCTTCTCTTTCGGCTTCAACGTCCGAAAATTTCGCGTTCCAGATTTTCTCAAGCTCGGCGCGGTCGATCTTTACAAATCCTTCTTCGGTTATCGTTGCAAGCGATGTGCCGGAGCCTTTTATATAAAGCGTATCATCGGTTTTATAAGAGGTGTTTCCTCCGCCGGCGAGAACGAATTCCGCGTCTGCGCCGTATTTGTTCGACATTCCGACAAGTGATTTTATATCTTTTTCAATGCTCATTTTCAGTTCTCCCCGTAATTATATTTTATCTGAATGCGCAAGCAGATATTTTTCCGCTTCCGCACACCACAGCCCGTTGTGGCGATCGACTATTTCAGCGAGCTCGGCGAATTTTGCGTCCGTTTTACCAAGCTCGGCAAAATCGGCGATCGCCGTCATTGGCATTGATATATTTGTATAAACAAGCTTCTTTCCGCCCGGAATTTTGTGAAGATTAAGCGTTGTGTCAATAACGCTGTCAAGTCCTCCGACGTGCGTTATCATAACGGCGGGATTCATTTTTCCGCAGGACATCATCGCAATGGATTCTTTCATATCGTCAACGTTTCCGCCCGATGTTCCGACAATGTGCGTGGACGCGTAATGTACGTTATAAAAATTGAAGTTTGCGGAAAATGCCGTGCTTGTAGGTCCGGCAAAGAAGTTGAGACATCCGTCTCTCCCGAGAATGGCATCGCCCTGTTCGACGACCGGCTTTACGGGAGCGAAAACGAAAACATCATCGTAACCGTCACCGCCGGAAAGCTCTCTGAGAGTCTTTACGGGATCTTCGCAGTCGGCTGTGTTCAGATATATGAGCTTTACGCCGTTTTTTGCGGCTTCTTCGGTGGTGAGTATGCTTTCCGCACGGGCAAGGCGCGCGGAGTCTATATCAGTGACAACGAGAAGCGACGGTTTTCTGTCACAGTGGATGGCATAATCTATTGCGCCGAGGCCCATGGGACCCACACCGGCGAGAATGGCGGTCTTTCCGCCTTCTTTTATTCCCATTTCGTGAACATAGCTTCCCGCTTTTGTGTGATAGTTTGCGTGAAATCCTCCGACTATGCACGAAACCGGCTCGGAAAGAGAGCCGTAAAAATATGCCTCGCTGCTGTAAGGAAGCAGACAGTCAAGCTCCATTACCTCGTGCGGGATAACGATATAAGTGGCATCTCCGCCTATATATTTATATGAATATCCCGGCGCGGCGAGACTGCCCTTGTAGTTGAGCGCCGGCTGAATAACGAATTTGTCTCCGGCTTTATATTTGTCCTGCCATTTTGCGCCGACTTCTACTATTTCGCCGCAGAATTCATGACCTACTATAACGGGATTTTCGGCGATATCATCCGGAACGCGCTTGTGCGCAGTCCCTTGCTCAGCCGCTTTGTGAGTGGACATACAGATGCTGTCCGATATGATGTGGGCGAGTATTTCGTCGTCCTTTATTTCGGGAAGCTCGAATTCCTCGAGCCTTAAATCGTTTACTCCGTAAAGTCTTACAGCCTTTGTTATCATTGCGTTCTCTTTCCCGGCGGTTTGTATTTTTGTCTCCGAGCATACCGCCGGATGCGTCGGACAATTTGGTTTTCAGTTTTTGCGGAATTTATTTCTCAGTCTGTCCATAACGCTTTTCGCGCGCAGTCGCTGTGCTTCTGTTTCATCTGCGAGGTAGCGGGCGTCCGTTACCTTGCCGTCCGAAATCGTTATGTCAAGAATGTCACATTCATTCACTTCAAACGGGATATCGTGTACGGGCACGTTTATCACGTCCCCTCCGTCGTTTATGCACACAAAGAAGCCTTCTTCAATCCTGTCAACAGTAACTTTCACAAAATACCTCCTTCTGCAACGCTTTCATTTAAGCATTTTGCCGAATATCATTATATTATATATTGAAAAAATATTCAACATAAATTTCAAAATAAATCTGTTAAATAAAAAAGTTTTGTGATATACTTAAAAATGTGAAAATATGCCTTTGAAAAAAAGGAGGTAGTTTTGTTTATGGAAAGCAGAGATACGGCAAAGGCGAGAATGAAATACCTCGCAGACCAGATAGAATACAATTCAAAGCTGTATTATGTGGACGACGCTCCCGTAATTTCGGATTACGAATACGATATGATGTTCCGTGAGCTTACCGAACTTGAAGAAAAATATCCAGAGCTTGCGCCGGAAAACTCCCCGACGAAAAGAGTCGGCGGCGAGGCGCTTTCAAAGTTTGAAAAGGTGACTCATACCGTAAGGATGGGCTCTCTTGCCGATGTTTTTTCATACGATGAGGTGCGCGATTATCTTACAAAGACGGAAGAAATGCTTGGCAGACGTCCGTTTTACTCCGTTGAGCCGAAGATAGACGGTCTTTCCGTTTCGCTTATGTATGTTGACGGCAAGCTTACGGTCGGCTCCACGCGCGGCGACGGCATAACAGGGGAGGATGTTACTTCAAATATAAAAACCATAAAAACAATACCGCTTTCTCTGACGGACAAGCTTCCTCTGCTTGAGGTAAGAGGCGAGGTCTATATGCCGAAAAAGAGCTTTCTCCGTCTGAACGAAAAGTGCGAGGAAGACGGCAAAACTCCGTTTGCAAATCCGAGAAATGCGGCGGCGGGCTCGCTTCGTCAGCTTGATCCGAAGATAACGGCGTCGCGCAATCTTGATATTTTCGTGTTTAACATTCAGCAGATAGAGGGCAGACATTTCGATTCGCATACGGAGGGACTTGAATACCTCCGCTCGCAGGGTTTTCATATAATCGACGGTATATCGCGTGAAAGCGATCCCGATAAGATAATAGAAAAAATAGCCGCAATCGGAGAAAAGCGTTCGTCTCTTTCGTATGACATCGACGGCGCGGTAATAAAAGCGGATTCGCTTTCCGAAAGGGTTGCGATAGGTGAAAACACAAGCACGCCGAAATGGGCGGTGGCGTTCAAATTTCCACCGGAAAGAAAGCCTACAAAGCTTCTTGATATAACGATTCAGGTCGGCAGAACCGGAGTGCTTACGCCGAATGCGCGCTTTGAGCCCGTACGTCTTGCGGGAACAACGGTTTCAAAGGCAACATTGCACAATATTGATTTTATCCGCGAACGGGACATAATGATAGGCGATACCGTTTTCGTACAGAAGGCGGGAGATATAATTCCCGAAGTCGTGTCGGTTGACAAATCAAAGCGCACGGGTGAGGAAAAGATTTTCGATATGCCGGCTGTATGTCCGTCGTGCGGAGAGCCCGTTACGAGGGACGAGGGCGAAGCGGCTTACAGATGCACAAACCCGTCGTGTCCGGCACAGCTGCGCCGCTCGGTCGAGCATTTTGCATCCCGTCATGCGATGAACATCGACGGTATGGGACCTGCGATAATCGGTGCACTGATAGAAAAAGGCTTTATTCATCGCGTTTCGGATATATATTATCTGCAAAAGGAGCAGATTGCCGACCTTGACGGAATGGGGGAAAAATCGGCGCAGAATCTGTGTGATGCGATAGAAAATTCAAAATCCGCAGGACTTGCAAGAGTAATTTTTTCTCTCGGGATACGCAATATAGGCGAAAAAGCGGCGAAAACGCTTGCGGCTTTTGCAGGAAACATAGAGACGCTTTATAATGCCAAAACCGAAGATATTTCATTGCTTACCGATTTCGGAGGTATTATGGCGGAATCGGTTGTGAATTTCTTTTCGCATCCGCAGACAAAAGAGATAACGGATGCGCTTGGCAAGGCGGGCGTCGTTATGACGGAAGAAAAGACCGTCACGGGTGATCGGTTTGCCGGAATGACTTTCGTTCTGACAGGCACTTTGCCGACAATGAAGCGTGACGAAGCGGAAAGACTTATAGAGGAAAACGGCGGAAAAGCGTCGTCGTCCGTATCCAAAAAGACGAGCTATGTTCTTGCGGGCGAGGACGCGGGCTCAAAGCTTACCAAAGCTCAGTCTCTCGGAGTGAAAATAATAGACGAAGAAGAATTTCTGAAAATGCTGGGCGACTGAACGGCAGAAAGGATGAACATATGGCAGATTTTTATGATCATGTGAAGATATACGTAAAAGCCGGCAACGGCGGTAACGGCTGTATTTCTTTTCACAGGGAAAAATATATTTCGCACGGAGGTCCCGACGGCGGCGACGGCGGCAACGGCGGCAATATAGTTCTTGTTATAGAAAAGGGCAAGAACACCTTGCTTGACTTCCGTAACAGAAAAAAATACGTCGCTGCGAACGGCGGCGACGGTATGAAATCGAAATTTCACGGAGCTAACGCTCCCGATCTTATAATTCCCGTTCCGGAGGGAACTGTCGTAAAAGACGCAAAAACCGGAAAAATAATAAAAGATATGAGCTGTTGCGAGCCGTTCGTGCTTTGCAAAGGCGGACGCGGCGGATGGGGGAACCGTCATTTTGCCACGTCTACCCGTCAGGCTCCGCGCTTTGCGAAAACGGGGCGCGAGGGCGAGGAGCGCGAGGTTTTGCTTGAGCTCAAAATGCTTGCCGATGTCGGTTTTGTCGGACTTCCGAGCGTGGGAAAATCCACTTTGCTTTCGGTTATCAGCGCGGCAAGACCGAAGATCGCGGCGTATCACTTCACAACGCTTTCTCCCATGCTCGGAGTTGTTTCCGTCGGCGAAGGGAAAGGTTTTGTTGCGGCGGACATTCCCGGTCTTATAGAAGGTGCGTCCGAAGGGCTCGGTCTCGGCTTTGATTTTCTTCGCCATGTAGACAGATGCCGTTTACTTGTTCACGTTGTCGATATCTCGGCTTCCGAAGGACGCGATCCTACGGACGATCTTATAACGATAAACACCGAGCTTGAAAAATACAGCGCCGATCTTGCTTCACGTCCGCAGATAATTGCGGCAAACAAGTGCGATATTCTCGACCGAGAGCTTGTCGATGTTGTCAAATTCGAAAAATTCTGTGCCGATCACGGCCATGAGATAGTTTACATCAGTGCCGCTACGGGCGAGGGTATAACCGAGCTTTTGCATAAGGTTTATGACAAATTGCAGACGCTTCCTCCCGTTACGGTTTACGAGCCGGAATATGAAGAGGAAGCCGCAGGGGAGCTTATACCGACGGATATTACCGCCCGCAAGGAGGACGGTGTATGGTTTGTTGAGGGCGCGTGGCTCCGCAGACTTATGGAGGGTATCAATCTTGACGACCGCGAATCGATGAATTATTTCGACAGGACGCTTCGTCAGAACGGCATCTATGATAAAATGCGCGAGCTTGGCATTGCAGACGGCGATGTTGTCGACCTCTATGACCTTGAATTCGATTTCGTCGACTGACCGTACTTTTCTTTGAAAAGAAACCCTACTTTTCTTTGAAAAGAAAAGTAGGCAAAAGAAACTTCAGTTATTGATTGGTGATATACAGATTTTTTAGTAACTGCAAAGACAGATATTAAAAAAAGCAAAAGAAACTTTGATTATCGGCAGCGATGTGCAGACTTTATAAAGCCCTCTCCGTCACGGCAAGCCGTGATGCCGCCCTCTTCTCGGCGAAGCTTAACTGTTTTACATTACTGTCTGACAATCTTCATTTCGGAGGTTTTTATGGAAAAGAAATATGCCGTTGTTACGGGAGGTTCCCGCGGAATAGGCGCAGAGATTGTGCGCGAGCTTTGCCGCGCAGGATGCGACGTTATTGCAAATTACAGATCGTCTTCGGAAAAAGCCGAAACGCTTTGTCGTGAAACAGAGGCTGAGGGTTATGGCAGGGCGATACCTTTCTGTGCCGATATTTCACAATCTTCGGAGGCAAGGCGACTTATCTCAAAGGCGATAATGGAGTTTGGCAGAATAGATATACTTGTAAACAATGCCGGAGTTTCAAGTCCCGGAACGCTGCTTGATACGGACGACGAAGAGATTGAAAGAGTTATGAAAACAAACTTTTACGGGACGTTTTTCTGCACCCGCGCGGCGGCTCGTGAAATGATAAATTCTGGGTGCGGCGGCTCGATAGTCAATATTTCCTCTATGTGGGGAATATGCGGTGCGTCGGGCGAAGCCGTATATTCGGCGTCGAAAGCGGCTGTGATCAATCTTACAAAATCGCTTGCAAAGGAGCTTGCTCCTGAAAAGATACTTGTAAATTGCATAGCGCCGGGCGTTATAAATACTGATATGAATTCATGCTATGACGATCAGACTATGGATGAGCTGAAAAAAAGAACGCCGCTCGGAAGGCTCGGCGAGCCTTGCGATGTGGCGTGTGCTGTAAGATTTTTATCGCTTGAAAATACATTTATCACAGGGCAGACGCTCTGTGTTGACGGCGGATTTATTCTTTGACCTATCTGTAATATACGTAATAACATATTATCGTTCGTACTTTTCCTCCGCTTTCGATGTCGGGGGCGGTGATTATAACGCCTTCAAGCGACATAAGCTCGGATACAGACATCTCTTCTATATTGCAGCGGAAAATAACGCGGTTATCCGCAGAAACTATAAGCTGACCGTCACGGACGTTGAATCCGCCGTTTTTGCCTATCACGGAATCGGTATCTCCGTCGCGCTCGGTAGCGTAACGCAATCGGTTGCGGATCATTTTTTCAGCCATTTCAAGCTTGAAGGAAAGTTTCTCCTCCGGTTTTTTGCGTTTGAAAAGGGACATAATTTTCACCTCTCTTTATTTTATAATACCATAATTTTATATAAAAAACAAAGAAAAATTCAAAAATTCGACCGATTTTCAAAAATACTCTTTATTATTTATGAAACTGATGGTAAAATATCAGTACATCTGTGAGATTTTATATTATCGAATTCGACTAATATCATATAAACTATTTTTGCGAGGTAAAAAATGAGCATTGAACAGAATACCATAAAAGAAAACAAGAATTTCTTTCTGCGGACATGGCTCCGCATAAAGACGAGCGAGTACACGTATCTTGCCGCAGCATTTCTTCTTCCGTTTGTTATAATGGCAGGAGTTTTTGCCTGCATGGAATTTCATCCTTTCGGCAACAGCTCGATACTTACGCTGGACTTCCAGGCGCAGTACATTTATTACTATGAAGAGATACGGAATCTGCTCGTTCACGGCGGAAGCTGGCTCTATTCATGGAAGCGCACGCTTGGCGGCGAGTTTATGGGAATTGTGGCGTATTACATGGGCAGTCCGTTCAATCTGCTTCTGGCACTCTTCCCCAAGAAGAACATTGTTGACGCCGTAACGTTCATTCAGCTTTGCAAAATAGGCACGATGGGGCTCAACTTCGGAATATATCTGCACAAAACGCGTAAGCTTGGACAGATGAGAACGCTTGCGCTTTCCATGATGTATGCACTTTGCGCATATTCCGTTGTTCAGACGATAGATCCCATGTGGCTTGATGCGCTTGTATTCCTGCCGCTTCTTATTCTCGGCACGGAATCGCTCATCCGCAAAAAGAAAGTAGTCCTTTATATAATTTCGCTTTCGCTCATATTCATTTCAAACTACTATATGGGCTATATGTGCGGAATTTTTACATTCCTTTATTTCTGTTATTATTACTACACGATCCGTCCCGAAATATATAAGGGTGAAAAAAGATTTTTCCGTACTGCCGGCTTTAAGACGTTTATGCGTTTTGTGCTCAGCACGGTGCTTGCGCTCGGAATATCGGCATTTATGCTTTACGGAGCGTGGTATTCGCTCGGATTCGGTAAGATAGGCTTTGCCTCGACCGACTTTTCGCTCTCGCTCAGATTTGATTATCTCGACCTTGTGATAAAGCTTTTGCCCGGCACTTACGACTCGGTAAACCGTGCCGGAGAGCCTATGATATACTGCGGTGCGCTCGCGCTTATGTGCCTGCCGCTGTTCTATCTTTCAAAATCGATACCCAAACGCCAGAAGATAGCCGCAACGGCTATGCTCGCGGCGCTTGTCATAAGCTTTACCGTAAACACGGTCGACCTTGTATGGCACGGATTTTCAACGCCTAACTGGCTCAATTACAGATATTCTTATGTTTTCTCTTTCTTCATACTTACTATGGCTGCCGATGCCATAAAGGGACTCGGAAAGATAAAACTTTCTCATATTGTGGTTACCGGAGTTTCGTTCTCCGTACTTGTTCTTATAATACAGAAGCTGCACATCAACTTCCAGCAGGGAGACAAGAGCGTACCGCTCTCTTCGGCAGGCTGTATTATGTTTTCGCTTATAGTTATAGCGCTCTATACGGTAATACTCAAGTTCATACGTGACAAAAAGACTACAGAAGCTGCGGCATTCGTGCTTGCTGCCGTCGTATGTGTGGAGATGTTCGTGGCGTCGCTTCTCAGCGTTGTCGGCGTTCAGAACGAAGTAGGCGTTACAAAGTACAATAACTATCTTGATTCAAACGGCCAGGAGGTTTACAGCTCCTATAACGGAAGCGTACAGAGAATTCAGAACGTTGTGGACAAGATTCTTGAAAGCGATAAGACCTTCTACCGTATGGAAAGCACCGTTTACCGTAAAAACGGCGGCGTAAACGAGCCTATGGCATACGGCTTCAACGGAATTTCACATTCTACTTCAACCCTTAACGCAAATATTATAAGAATGATGGCGAGAATGGGCTATTCCTCAGATTCGCATTGGACAAAATATCTCGGCGGAACGCCCGTTTCGGACGCACTTCTCGGAATAAAATACGTTATAACAAAGAATGATACGCTCGACGGAAACATTTTCAAAATAGCGGCGCAGGGCGAAGAGGGCTATCAGATAGTCAAGTCCGACAATATTATCTACGCAATGCAGAACACAAAGGCACTTTCCGTAGCCTACGGTGTAAGCGAAAACGTTATAAGCGATATGAACGAGCTTACCTATCCGCCTTATATTTCTGGCATAGATTATCAGGACAGACTTCTTAAATCCATGCTTTCCGAAAGCGGTGTTTCGGGCGAAGTTCTTAAAGGAATAACCGCTTCGATGAGCTCCGAAAACTGCACGCGCTCGACCTTCAACCAGACGCATAAATTCACGGTTGACGGCGAGGAAAAAGAAATTCAGAATCCCTACTACTGCTTTGAGAAAAAGCAGGACGGCGGAAAAGCTCTGCTTGACTTTACGATGCCTGCGGACGGTCCCGTGTATTTCCACTTCACGGCGGCAAACTTCGGCAAGACTTTCAAAGTGTATGTAAAGAAGAACAACGAATCAGCAAAGTTTGTTTCCGACTATTTCGGACTTGAGACCTCCTGCATAATGAAGCTCGGCGATTTCAAAAAGGGAGATACGGTAACGGTTGAGCTCAGACTCAATGATGACGCGCTTTATATTTCAAAAGAATCAAAATATTTCTTCTGTTATATAGACTACACGGCATTGACAGAGGCGTTCGACCAGCTTTCATCCGCCGAAATGCTTATAGAGGATTACGGAAACGATTATCTCAAAGGCACGATAGATCAGCCCACAGGTCAGGAGCTTATCTTTACGTCCATCCCTTACGATGCAGGCTGGAACGTATATATCGACGGAGAAAAAGCCGAAACGCTTATGGTATGTGATTCGCTTCTTGCAGTAAAGTCAACTGCCGGATATCACGATATAGAGTTCAGATATATGCCCAAAGGCTATATTGCGGCTATAATTCTTACCGTTATTTCGGCACTGCTTATGATATGCTTTATCATATTTGTAAAGGTTGAAAAAGTAAGACGCTTTGTTTATGCCAAGCTCGGAAAGAAATATGTTCCTTACGGAGTTTCCGGCGATATGATATTCCCGACGGAAAACGTTCCTGACGAGCCGGATGTTTCGGAGGAGATATCTCCGCTTGCCGGAATGATAGAAGAACCGACAGAACCCGAAAGTACAACTGCCGAAACGGAAGAAACGGCGGTTGAAAATTCCGAAAATACGGAAGAAAACAAATAAAAAAGCAAGCAAATCGGGGGAGGAAACTTTCCCGATTCGTTTTTGATGAAAGAGGACAAAATGGCGTTTGACGTTATATTTGCGACGGCTGTCGCGCACGAGCTTGACTCTGTTTTGCGCGGAGCAAGGATAGAGAAGGTCTATCAGCCGTCGAAGGAAGAAATACTGCTTTTCTGCCGTGTGGGCAGGGAAACGAAAAAGCTGATAATTTCGGCTTGCCCATCGTCGGCAAGGGTATGCTTTACCGATTCTCAGGCAGAAAATCCGGCGGTGCCGCCAATGCTGTGTATGCTTTTGCGAAAGCATCTTTCGGGCGCGCTGATAGAAGAAATCGGTACGGTCGGCTTTGAACGTGCGATAAAGATAACCTTTTCCTGTCACGACGAGCTCGGCTTTGAGTGCAGAAGGTATATCATAGCGGAGATAATGGGTAAGTACAGCAACATTATTTTTGCGGGTGACGACGGCGGAAAAATGAAAATTCTCGGCGTGACAAAGCCGGTCGACTTCACAACCAGCCGCGTGCGCCAGGTTTTGCCGGGAATGATATATGAGGCTCCGCCTCCGCAGGAGAAGCTTGATCCGCTTAAAGAAACTTACGAAGGCTTTATTTCGCGATTTGAAAACTATCCTGCCGGAAAGGATGCGGACAGATTCTTTATTGATACTTATCTTGGATTTTCTCCCACTGTGGCGCGTGAGCTTGTATGCAGAGCAGGCGCTGTCGGCAGGTGTGCCTCCGAAACGAACCCGGAAAAGCTTTACCGTGCGTTTTCGGCGCTTATGGAAAACGTAAGGAACAGGGTGTTTGTGCCTTATATGGCACTGGGACTTGGCGGAGAGCCTGAGGAGTTTTCGTACACGGAGATAACGTATCTACCCGGAGCGGGTAAGAGATATGAAAGCTTTTCGGAGCTTCTTTCGGCGTTTTACGGCGAAAAAGCGGAAGCCGAAGCGCTGAAAAACCGAATCGGTGCGACGGAAGCACTTTTGCAGACGGCAAAAAAACGTCTTACAAAAAAGCTTGACGTTATTTCCGAAGAGCTTGCGGAGTGCGGGGATGCGGACAAATTCAGGCTGTGGGGCGAGCTTATAACGGGATCGCTTTACAGACTTTCCGGCAAGGCGAAATTTGCGGAGGTCGAAAATTATTATTCCGATCCTCCGGAAAAAGTAAAAATTCCGCTTGATGAAAAGCTTACGGCGTCACAAAACGCCGCAAGATACTATAAAAAATACAACAAGCTGAAAACGGCGAGGGTGATTGCCTCAGAGCAGGCGGAAAAGGCGCGCGCAGAGCTTGAATATCTGAAAACCGTCGAAGCTTCGCTTTCGCTTTGCGAATGTGCCGCCGATGTTTCCGAAATAAGAGAAGAGCTGGTGAAAACGGGTTATTTGCGCCGTCCCGTACAGGTGAAAGGGCAGAAGCCGAAGAAAACGGAGCCGATGTATTTTCACACCTCTCTCGGCAGGGAGATAATCTGCGGAAAAAACAATACTCAGAATGATTTTCTTTCCACAAAGTTTGCCGAAAAAAACGATTGGTGGTTTCATGTCAAGGGCGGCGCGGGATCGCACGTTATAATGCGCTGTGAAGCGGACGAAGATCCCGACGCAAGAGATTTTACGGAAGCGGCTCAGGCGGCGGCATATTTTTCCGACGAAAGGGCTTCTTCAAATGTTGCGGTGGATTATACGAGGGTGAAGTTCGTGAAAAAACCGTCCGGCTCGGCTCCGGGGCATGTTCTTTATACCGATTACTATACGGCGTATGTAAATCCCGCAAAACCGAAAGGATGAAAATATGACAGACCTTTATATAAAACAGCACGTTTTTACGATAGGTGAAAGGTTCACCGTTTACGGCGAAGACGGAAGCGAAAGATTTTATGTCGAGGGCGAAGTGTTTTCGCTGCCTAAAACATTTCATATAAGCGACGCCGCCGGAAACGAAGTCGCGGAGATCTCGCGAAGGCTTTTCTCTTTTCCCGTAAAATATGATGTTTCCGCAGACGGGTGCGACGTGACGATAAGCAAAAAAATAACGTTTATATATCCGTCTTATACGGTAGAAGAACTCGGCTGGCGGATAGAGGGCGAATTTTTGAGTCACGAATACGAAATTACAAACGAAGACGGCGTAGTCGCAACGGTATCGAAGGAGTGGTTTACGTTCGGAGACGCTTATCGTCTGCGCGTAATGAACGACGGCGACGTACTTACGGCGCTTTGCGCGCTTATTGTCATAGACGCCTGCCTTGCGACGTCGAATAACGGTTGACGACCAAAAAAGTTTCAAGCGCGGAATATTTTTTACAATAAATTTGTTTACTTTTCAAAATAAACGTGCTATTATAATAGTTAATGCAAAATATATATAATTTTTATTATATGCAAATAAAAAACGGAGGAAAAAACATGGCAAGAAAAATGATTTCCATGGACGGTAACACCGCTGCCGCACACGTTTCGTATGCGTTTACGGAAGTTGCCGCAATCTATCCCATCACGCCCTCAAGTCCTATGGCTGAAAACACGGACACATGGTCTGCGGGCGGACTCAAAAACATTTTCGGAGACAAGGTAAAAGTTGTCGAGATGCAGTCTGAAGCAGGTGCGGCAGGCGCCGTACACGGCTCACTCGCTGCAGGCGCTCTTACAACGACTTATACGGCTTCACAGGGACTTCTCCTTATGATCCCCAATATGTACAAAATCGCCGGAGAGCTTCTCCCCTGCGTTATCCACGTTTCCGCACGTTGCGTTGCTTCTCACGCACTCAACATTTTCGGTGATCACTCCGACGTGTATGCCTGCCGTCAGACAGGTTTCGCTATGCTTGCCGAATCCAACCCTCAGGAAATAATGGATCTCGGCGCGGTCGCTCACCTTTCAACAATCAAGGGCAGAGTACCGTTTATCAACTTCTTCGACGGTTTCAGAACTTCTCACGAAATCCAGAAAATCGAAGCATGGGATTATGACGATCTCAAATCGATGATAGACAAGGATGCTCTCGCAGCATTCCGCGCACGCGCTCTCAACCCCGAACATCCCGTTCTTCGCGGCTCGGCAGAAAACGGCGATATATTCTTCCAGCACAGAGAAGCCTGCAACGAATATTACAATGCTCTTCCCGATATTGTTGAAGAATACATGGGCAAGGTAAACGAAAAGCTCGGTACAAACTATCAGCTCTTCAACTACTACGGCGCTCCGGATGCAGACAGAGTTATCATAGCTATGGGTTCTGTATGCGACGTTGCAGAAGAAGTTATAGACTATATGAACGCTCACGGCGAAAAGGTAGGTCTTGTAAAGGTTCGTCTTTACCGTCCTTTCCGTGCGGACAAGCTCATCGCGGCTATTCCCGAAACATGCAAGAAGATCGCCGTTCTCGACAGAACAAAGGAACCCGGATCTCTTGGCGAGCCGCTTTATCTTGATGTTGTTACAGCCCTTGCTCAGGCAGGAAAGACTGTAAAGGTTGTCGGCGGACGTTACGGACTCGGCTCAAAGGATACGCCTCCCGCATCTATCTTTGCGGTTTATGAAAACCTCGCCAAAGATGCTCCCAAAAACGGCTTTACGATCGGTATCACCGATGACGTTACGGGACTTTCCCTTGAAGAAAAGCCCGCTCCCGACACAGCTCCCGCAGGCACTATCGCATGCAAGTTCTGGGGTCTTGGCGGCGACGGCACGGTTGGCGCAAACAAGAACTCGATAAAGATCATCGGCGACCACACCGACAAATACATTCAGGCATACTTCCAGTATGACTCAAAGAAGACAGGCGGCTTTACGGTTTCTCACCTCCGCTTCGGCGATACTCCCATAAAGAGTCCTTACTATATAACAAAGGCTGACTTTGTTGCCTGCCACAATCACGCTTACCTTGAGCAGTATGATATGGTGTCCGACGTAAAACCGGGCGGCGTATTCCTTCTTGACTGCCCCTGGACAGAAGCCGAACTTGACGAAAAGCTTCCCGGCTCCGTTAAGTCCTATATCGCAAACAACAACGTAAACTTCTATGTTATAGATGCTACCGGCACGGCTATGAAGCTTGGCAACGTTAAGGTTAAGAACACGGTGCTTCAGTCCGCATTCTTCTCTCTTGCAAAGGTTCTCCCCGCAGAGGAAGCTATCGAATACATGAAGAAGATGGCATACAAGTCCTACTCAAAGAAGGGCGAAGCTATCGTAAACCTCAACTATGCAGCTATCGACGCAGGCGCAGGTGCAGCAGTTAAGGTAAATGTTCCAGTTGACTGGAAAACAGCAGAAAAAGAAGCTGCAAAGGCTCCCGCAGAAGGAAACAGAGCAGACCTTGTAAACTTTGTAAACAACATTGCGCGTCCCGTAAACGCAATGAAGGGCGACTCTCTCCCCGTTTCCGCATTCAAGGATTGTGCAGACGGCACATATCCGCAGGGTGCGTCCGCTTACGACAAGCGCGGCGTTGCGGTTAAAGTTCCCGTATGGCACGCTGAAAATTGTATTCAGTGTAACCAGTGTTCTTATGTATGTCCTCACGCCGCTATCCGTCCCTTCGCTATGAGCGCAGACGAAGCCGCAAAGGCTCCCGCTTGCACAAAGTTCACGGCTAAGATGATGGGTAAGGGATGCGAAGATTATAAATTCACCATCGCAGTATCTCCTCTTGACTGTATGGGTTGCTCGCTCTGCGTGAACGTATGTCCCACAAAGCCCGAGAAGAGAGCACTCGAAATGGTTCTCACAGAGACTCAGCTCGATCAGCAGCCCGCTTTCGATTACGCTGTAAACAACGTAACAAAGAAAGCTACTCCTTTTGCCGATACAACGGTTAAGGGAAGCCAGTTCAATCAACCGCTGCTTCAGTTCTCAGGCTCTTGCGCAGGTTGTGCGGAAACAACTTATGCACGCCTTATCACACAGCTCTTCGGCGAGAAGATGTATATCTCCAACGCTACGGGTTGTTCTTCTATCTGGGGTGGCTCAGCTCCTTCAACGCCTTACACGGTAAACAATGAGAGCGGTCACGGTCCGGCATGGGCAAACTCCCTTTTTGAAGATAACGCAGAGCACGGTCTCGGTATGCTTACAGCCGTTAAACATCGTCGCGCACACCTTGCAGACGTTGTAAAAGCGCTTATCGCCGTTGAATACTGCGACGCCGATATCAAGGCAGCAGGCGCAGAATGGCTTGAAAAGATGGATACAGACGCTTCCGCAGAAGCAGGCAAGAAGCTCGTCTCCGCTTGCACGGACGCAATAGTGGACGGCTGTGAATGTGAAGCCTGCACACGCGCAAGAGAGGTTGTTGCAAATGCGGATATGCTCGCTAAGAAGTCCGTATGGATCTTCGGTGGCGACGGCTGGGCTTATGATATAGGCTTTGGCGGTCTTGACCATGTTCTCGCTTCCGGCGAAAACGTAAACGTTATGGTATTCGATACCGAAGTTTACTCTAATACCGGCGGTCAGGCATCAAAGGCAAGCCAGGTAGGTCAGGTTGCACAGTTCGCAGCGGCAGGTAAGGCTATAAAGAAGAAGAACCTTGCGGAAATAGCTATGAGCTACGGCTATGTTTACGTTGCACAGGTTGCTATGGGCGCAGATATGAATCAGACTGTAAAGGCTATTGCGGAAGCAGAAGCTTACAACGGTCCTTCACTTATCATCGGTTACGCTCCTTGCGAAATGCACGGCCTTAAGGGCGGCATGAGCAACTGCCAGTCCGAAATGAAGAAGGCTGTTGACGCAGGCTATTGGCAGATGTTCCGTTTCAACCCCGCAAACGTTGCAGAGGGCAAGAATCCTCTTACAATAGACTCCAAAGAGCCTACAACCGACTACATTGAGTTCATCAAGAGCGAAACACGTTACAGCAGACTTGTTCAGTCCTTCCCCGAAAGAGCAGAAAAGCTCTTCGCAGAAGCAAGCGAGCTTGCAAAAGAGAAGTATCGTCATCTTGTTGACCTTAAAAATATGTACGAAACAGAAGTGAAAGAATAATCTGTTAAAAAAAGAAAAAATGCTCCGGCAATATTATTTGCCGGAGCATTTTTATATTCAAAAATAGCCCGTTTGATGTTGACAAAGCGATTTTGCCGTGATATGATACAGTGACTTTATTAAAAACGGAAACAAAAAAGAGAGGAACCTTATATGGATTTTATCTTACCGTTGGAAAATAAAAAACCAAGCGATGAAAAACTTCTGAAAACGCTTCAGGCGAAGCTTTCGGAAGGGGAACGCGAGCTTTTCAGAATTGTAACCGATCTTTCTCCCGACGGAAACTACGGGGATTCGGTGGTCGAATTTACCGACAAAAAGATAACGGCAGTATATCACGGCGAAAGCGGTGAAGTCGAATCGTTGTCCGTTTCATATGATGAAATTGACGGACTTTCGATAAAACGCATGTACGGAAACGCATTCCTGCTTGCGATAATGAAGAGCGGAAAAAAAGCAGAGCTTGTAAGAGCTACATATGCGGTTACGGCGCTTTTCAATGCGGCGGTGCTTTTTGCCGATAAAATTATAGCCGGCACACCGATAGACGAAGCCGTTGAAGGCGTTGAAACAGCTTATCGCAGTTTTTGTACCGTTTGTCCCAAATGCGGAAGGAAGCTTGTCCGTCCGGGCGCGGACTGTCTTAACTGTGCGTCAAAGGGAAGGCTTGTATCAAAGCTCGCAAAGTATGTAAAGCCCGAAATAAAACCGATAATTCTTTCGGTAATAATGTCTGTCGTTATAACGGCGCTTAGTCTTGTACCGCCTTATGTAACAAAAATGCTGGTTGACGACATTATTCCGAATAAAAATAAAAAGATGCTGTATATTATAGTTGCGTTCCTGTTCGGAACGTATCTTATGCAATATCTGATAGGCGCCATCAGAGGGGCGCTCCTGCGCCGTGCGGGCGACAGCATAGTTGCCGATCTGCGAAATGATGTTTTTGAAAAGGCGCAGCACCTTCCGATGAAGTTTTACGATAAGACCTCAACAGGCTCTGTAATAAACCGTATAAGCAACGATACAAGCAATCTTCAGTCGTTTATACTCCGTATTACGCAGGAAGTGATTACTCAGCTGTTCTTGCTTGTGGGTATTATTATAATAATGATAACGATGAATTGGAAGCTTTCGCTTCTTTCGCTTATTCCTGTGCCGTTTGTGGTATATGCGTCAAAAAAGTTCGGAAGAAAGATACGTCCGTTTTATCGCCGCATATGGCGTAAATGGACGGCTGTCTCCTCTGTTCTCACGGATTCAATACCGTGTATCAGAGTTGTAAAATCGTTTTCGGGAGAAAAACGCGCTTCAAAAAGGCTTGAAAAACAAAACCGCGAATGGCTTAAGGTCAGCGTCCGCGCAGGAAAAATGTCAAGCATTTTCACATCGGCGGTGTCTTTTGTCGTTGTTTGCGGTTCGCTTATAATATGGAATGTCGGCGGACTTGAAGTTATTGAAGGCAAAAGCGGAATATCGCTCGGTTTGCTTGTGTCGTTCATATCGTATACTTCAATGTTTTATGGGCCTGTAAACTTCTTTGCGGGACTCAACGATTCGTACCAGAGCGCACTTACGTCAGCTGAGAGAGTTATGGATATTCTCGATGCCGAACCTGAGCATGACGACGGTAAGGGCAATATGCCGGAGCGCATAAACGGCAAGGTCGAATTCCGCCATGTAAGCTTTTCTTTCGATAAAACAAAAAACGTGCTTTCCGATATAAATCTTACCATAGAGCCGGGAGAGGCGGTCGGTATTGTCGGAACAACGGGTTCGGGTAAAACAACGCTTATAAATCTTTTCATGCGGTTTTATGATAACTACGACGGACAGATACTGCTCGACGGAAAAGACATAAAATCAATCGATATGAGCTGGTTCCGCTCGAAGATAGGATATGTTCAGCAGGAAGCGATGATGTTTTCCGACACTATATTCAACAACATAGCGTATGGTAAACCGAACGCAGGCATAGAAGAAGTGCTTAAGGCTGCCGATATAGCAAACGCGCACGAGTTTATACTTCGCCATCCGGACGCATATGATACGGTGCTCGGTGAGCGCGGCGTGGGACTTTCCGGCGGCGAAAGGCAGAGAATATCGATTGCAAGAGCGATTCTCAACAATCCCAGCGTGCTTATTTTTGACGAGGCGACAAGTGCTGTGGACTCGGAAACGGAAAAGCTTATTCAGGACGCGATAAACAACCTTGTAAAAGGCAGAACAACGCTTATGATAGCTCACAGGCTTTCCACGCTTAAACAGGCGGACAAGATAGTTGTTATAGATAAAGGTCGCATACTTGAATTCGGCACGCCGGACGAGCTTATGGCGAAGAAAGGCAAGTATTATAAGCTTGTAAAGATCCAGTCTATGGCGGAGAGCGTAAAGCTGGATAAGGAAAGAGAACATTTTGATTGACGGGAGGAGGATAAAGATGATAGGATTTTTTATAAGCGGCGATGAAGCCCGCATAACAAGAACCGCAAATACTACCGTCAGACTTGAAATGTATGACGGAAGATGCTTTGAAAATCTTGAGCCTATAAGACTTTTTCCTGTGTCCGGCATTACAAAATACATATCTCTTACAGATGAAAACGGAAAAGAAGTTGCGATAATACGCGATCTTGACCATCTTATGCCCGATTCCGCAGAAGCGGTAAGAAAGTGTCTTGAATCGTATTATATCGTTCCGAAGATAAAGAAGATACTTTCCAGAGTGGAAAAGTACGGCAACATAACGTGGACTGTGGATACTGACAGAGGCAGGCACAGTTTTTCGATACTCAACACAAGCATAGACATAAAAACGCTGTATGACGGGCGAATACTTGTCCGCGACTCAAACGACAACCGTTATGAGATAGAGGATGTGCATAAGCTTGACAAGGACAGCCTGAATCTTTTGAAATTTGATATGTAGGAGGAAAACAATGAAACTTGTAATTGCGGTGATCAACAACGACGACAGCAGAACGGTTATAACGGCACTGACGGGAAGAGACTTTTTTGTAACGCAGCTTTCAACAACCGGAGGCTTTCTTATGGTCGGAAACACAACTCTTCTCATAGGCACGGAAAAAGAACGCCTGCCGGAGCTTAAGGAAATACTGAAAAAATACTGTGTAACGCGCGAAAAGATGAATCCTTCGATCGAAGCGCTCGGACGCAGTATGCTCAATCACTCCGTTGAGGAAAAAGTGACGATAGGCGGTGCTGTAATGTTCACGCTTTCGGTGGACGAATTTGAAAAAATTTAAGTACGGAAAATAAAAACAAAACGGCAAAAGCGTTTTTCGCTTTTGCCGTTTTGTTTAAATAATCATTGCTCCGATTTGTTTTCGTTCATACGGCGCTCGACCTCTTCGGTCAAAACGCTCATTTTTACGTCAAGCGCGGAGCAGATGTTTCTCAAAGTTGCCTTTGAGGGCGTTCTCAGCCCGCGTTCTATCTGGACTATCTGCGCTCTGCCTACTACGGCAAAGCCGCTCAGAACTTCCATTGACATATTCTTCTTTTTCCGATACTCGGAAATTACTTCGCCTAAAATCTTAGGATCAAGAGTCTGCTCTGACATGTGGTATTCCTCCTTGTTTTTATACATCTTTTTTATTTTTTCTTCGGCAAAGCCGATATGCAAAACGACCCCCGCTTGCGCGGGGATCGTAATTTATCCCGTCATCTGTTGCAGCAGCAAAGAACTACGCAAGCTATTACAATAACCCACAGACAGGTGTTGTTGCCATCAAAAAGATTGCAAAGACAGTTGTTCATAAAATATCCTCCCTTCGCCGCTTTGCGGCAAATATGAATAATAATCCTGTGAGACAGGTTGCTTTAAGTATTTCCCCCGTCTGATATTATTCTATGAGGATATTGTCGAAACGTGCCGGATTATTTATTTTTCTTTTTTTCTGTTCCTATTGAGTAACCTATTACAAATGTTCCTGCCATTACGGCGGTGTCAACAAGCACTTCCACAACGTTTACAGCCACTATCTGATAAATAACACTGCCGACTATGTTGAATACGCCGAAGCCTAGCGCAAATACATCGGCTGTGTCTCCCGCCGAGCTTCCTCCGCCGAAAGCGGCGATAAGCTTGAGTACGGTATATGCTGCAAGCGATATTATAGGTATTATGTGGGCTACAAGCGTTGCGCTGAGCATCCCTGCGCGATGTTTTGCGGCGAATGCGCCGCATGCTCCCCACGCATATATTGCGCCGGCAACTATAAGGACGCTGAGCAGGGAAAGCTCGCTTACGTTTTGCTGACCTATCGGATTCCATATCGCTATCGAGCCGAGCTTTATGAACTTGTCCGGCAGCATAAGCAATGCAATATAGATTACTGTCGATGCCAGCGGAACAAGCGCCGTAAGATATGCAACATTGAATTTCTTTTCTTTTTTCATTTTGTTTCCTTTCATATCTCGACCGTTCCGTCGAGCGCAAAAGAGTATATATATGTGTGGTCAGGACTTTTTCCGAAAAGCTCCCGGCAGGCATATTTGTAATAGCCGAGTTGGCGGCTGTGACGCTCTGCGAGTATTTTTTTTATTTCATCCTCGCCTGTTTCATCGGGGAAGAAATCGGTTTTATAGTCTATAAGTATCAGTTCGCCGTTTTTGGTTTTAGCCGCGCAGTCGATAACGCCCTGAACCATAAGACGTTCGCCTTTAAGTGCCTCTTTAGTCTTTTCATCCTCCGAAAAGCTTTCGGCAGGATAGAAGATTATAAACCGTTTTTCTCTGTAAAGTGTTTCGGCGTCGCGCATAAGAGCTGCCAAAGGCGAGGCAAAGAACCTTTCCAGCTTTCGCACGTTCAGCTTTTCGCTGTCGCCGGAAAACAGGAATTTGTTTTCGGCAAGTCGCTTTATTTCCGCTTTTACGCCGAATTTATCGACATAGCCGAAATCAAAGAACTGCATAAACGTATGCATCGCCGTTCCGCGTGAAGCACCGCTGTCACTTTCGCCCGCTATAAACACGGGAACAATCGGCTCGGACGGAGCAGGTAAAGCATCTGTCTTCGCCGAGTCGTCTTTCTCGTCAAGCACGTCCGGAAACAGCTTTGAAACCGAAAGCTTTGAAGGTATTCTGCTCAGAAGCTCGTGCGGATAGACAAAATCAAGTCTTTTTTCGGCGAGATAGCGTCCTTCGGCATATGTACCGGAGTTTTTCTCTTCTGTCTTTGTCTGCGGTTTTTCCGTTGTGTCAAGCTCTGTCATAAAGTCAATTGAACAAAGCTCGGGACATTCCGAAAGTCCTGTGCAGATAAGATCGAGCATAGATTTGCATTTTTTTCTAGCATATGCTGAGAAAATGCTCCTGCGCAGGCTACATTCGGAGGAAGGATCCGTGAAGTCGTATTTTTTTGCATTTTTTTCATCGCAGCTGCCTGTTATCACAAGACGTCGCTTGGCGCGGGTGAGCGCAACGTAAAGCAGTCTGCATTTTTCTTCGCTTTGGCGCGAGGACTGAATTTCCGTCGCCGCGCGGCGCATCGGAGTTTCGATTCGCTTGGCGTTTTCATATATTCTCGGCGCGAGCGGCATTCCGCGAACGGCTACGGCATTGTCTTTTGCGGAATCGCGGTTGAAGCCACGTGATGTATCGCAGAAAAACACAGTATCGAATTCAAGACCTTTTGAGCCGTGAACCGTCATTATTCTTACGGCGTCGGCTCCTCCGCCGAAGCCCGACATATCGACCTTTGAGTCGGTGTCTATAAGCTCGTCGATGAACGAGATGAATGTATAAAGTCCGCGACTTCCTCCGCTCTCAAAACTGCGCGCATAATCGTAAAGGCGGCGTAGGTTTGTATTTACGCCTGTTTTGTCGCCTCCGCACAGCGCCGTTATCTTTGTCTTTGAATATACTTCGCGGACAAGCTCTCCGCAGGTGCATATTTTGGCGCGACTGCGGAACTGCTCGTGGTCGGACAGAAATCTTTTTCCTTTTGCAAAGCCCGTTTTTTCCGTAAATGCTTTCAGTGCGGAGTAAAGCGAGCCTGTTTTTTTGCAGCGCCTTATGTATATCAGCTCGTCAAGCGTCACACCGTAGAGCGGACTTTTAAGCGTTGCGGCGAGATAAACATCGCGCGACGGATTGTCTATTGTATTGAGAAGCGAGAGCGCAAGAAGCACTTCGGGGCTTTGAAAAAATTCCTTTGCCGTTCCGTTGCGACAAGGCACGCCGCGTTTTTCAAGCTCGGCGGCTATGTCGGAAGCGTATGCTCCCGTAGGCATAAGCACGGCGATATCGCCTGCTTTCACTTCTCCCGATGAAATAAGCGCAGATATTTTTTCGGCTGCGACGGCGGCTTCGGTAAGCGAGGGGTTTTCATCGGATTTACATACTATGTGCATTTCGGGAAGGGGAGATATCAATTCTGTTTTTCCGCAGACAAGCTTTTCGTCATCGCCGTATGAGATTTTTCCGTCCGTATTCATAATTGTCGAAAAAACGGCGTTTGTAAGGTTGATTACTTTATCTGCCGAACGGAAATTTTCCGAAAGGAAAAACTTTGCGGCTTTGTCGCCGTTTTGCTCTCCGTATTTTTTTCGGCTGTCAAGCTGTGCGGTGAATATCGAAGGCTCGGCGCCGCGAAAATCGTAAATGCTTTGTTTTATGTCTCCTACGGTGAAAAGATTGTCCTCTCTTGCGATAAGCGTAAATATCTTGTTCTGAAGCTCGTTTGTGTCCTGATATTCATCTATGTAAACCTCGTCGAATCGCGACGATATTTCCTTTGCTGCCGCTGTGGGACAGTCGTTGTCTGAATCATACAGCAAATCGAGCGCAATACGTTCAATGTCCGAAAAGCCGAGCATGTGTCGCCGCTTTTTTTCGTCGGAAAGGCGACGGTCGTATTCTCTGAAAAATTTTATAAGGTCATTTTGGAGGCTTTCCGTTTCCGAGAGTGCCTTTTTCAGCATGTCGCCGGTGCAGGAGAAAAAGTTTTTGCGAAGCTCAGCAAGCTCTTTTTTGAATTTTTTGTCGCGGATATTTTTGAAATATTCAAGCTCCGGAGTTTTGAACTGCGACTTTACCTGCCCGCATTTTACGGAGCGCGATTCAAAATCAGAAAGATATTCTCTTATATCTTCGTATGGCGCGCCCAAAAAAAGTTTGTTATAAAGCACCCTGCACAGGTCATAGTCGGCTTCAAATGCGGCTTCCCAACCCGAAGCGCCTTCGCTTGCACGGATGGTTTTCAGCGCGGCACCGAAAAAATTCATATAATGTCTTGCAAGCTCGCTTGCAATGCCGTATATGGCTTTTCCCCAGAAAGAAAGATGAAATTCTGCGTTTTCGGGCGGATCCTTTATCGCTTTTTCTCTGTTTACGCAGCCGGAGTAAAAATCGTGAAGCTTTACTGTTACGGGTGCGAGGGCATTGTCGGATGACGGAGAACCGAGTGTATCCGAAAATTTCGGGAAATCCGAAATTTCGTTTTCTTTTGAAACGTTTCCGTCATAATAATCGGAAATAAGCTCGTCCGCTATATCGAGCTTCATTATTTTTTCGGCGTCTGCGTCAAGCACGCCGAACCCCGATATACCTGTATCCTGAAAGTTTTCGCGGATAAGGTCAAGACAAAAACCGTCTATCGTGCTTATTTTTGCGGAGGGAAGAAGAAGCATCTGACGAATGAGTCGTTTGTCCGAAGGATTTTTAACGCTTTCTTCGCTGAGTGCTTTTTCTATTCTCGTTACAAGCTCGGCTGCGGCGGCGCGTGTGAACGTTACCACGAGCAGCGCGGCGCGTGTGAACGTTACAACGAGCAGCCGCGAAACGTCAGCAGTTCCCGAGCATACGCGCTCGGTTATGCGCCTTGTAAGAACGGAGGTTTTTCCGCTTCCTGCGGCGGCGCTTACTGCAAGAGAAATACCGCTTGCGTCTATTGCTTTTCTTTGCGACGGCGTCCAGTTGATTTCGCCCATAATCGGTATTCCTCCTTTGCCCGAAAATATTTACTTATAATAATTATATAATCTTTGAGCGGCTATGTCAATAAAAATATTGACGTGCTTTTCAGCATGAAAAAACGGCAGAAGCAAATTTTGCTTCTGCCGCATAATACATTTTGTTTACGCTTTGCCGTTTGAGCCGAGAACGTCGACAATCTTGTGCTTGACCATCTTCTTTACTTCGTCTCTGCCTACGGAGAGGTAAGTTCTGGGGTCGAATACTTCGGGCTGATTTGCAAGTACTCTGCGGATTCCCGCCGTCATTGCAAGACGGATATCGGAGTCGATGTTTATCTTGCAGACAGCCATTTTTGCAGCCTGACGAAGCTCTTCTTCGGGAATACCGATAGCGTCGGGCATATGACCTCCGAGAGCGTTGATCTCTTTTACGCAGTCCTGAGCAACGCTGGAAGCGCCGTGAAGAACGATCGGGAATTCGGGAAGTCTCTTTTCGATTTCTTCAAGAATATCGAAACGGAGCGGGGGCGGAACGAGGATGCCGTCCGCATTGCGTGTGCACTGTGCGGGTGTGAACTTATATGCGCCGTGAGAAGTGCCGATAGCGATAGCGAGAGAGTCAACTCCTGTGCGGGAAACGAACTCTTCAACTTCTTCGGGGCGTGTGTAGGAAGAATCTTCAGCTGCGACGTGAACGTCGTCTTCGATTCCTGCAAGCTTGCCGATCTCACCTTCTACAACTACGCCGTGAGCGTGAGCATAATCAACAACTTTCTTTGTGAGCGCGATGTTCTCTTCAAAAGAATATTTTGAACCGTCGATCATAACGGATGTAAAGCCGCTGTCAATGCAGGCTTTGCAGATATCGAAATCTGCGCCGTGATCGAGATGAAGAGCGAAATCAACGCCTGTATCTTCAACTGCTGCTTTTGCAAGAGCCATAAGATATGCGGGTTTTGCATATTTTCTTGCGCCTGCAGATACCTGAAGAATAACGGGTGATTTTTCTTCGGCCGCAGCTTCCGTTATAGCCTGAATGATCTCCATATTGTTGATGTTGAAGGCGCCTACGGCATATCCGCCGGCATAAGCCTTTTTGAACATTTCCTTTGTTGTTACAAGTGCCATTTATAAAATCCTTTCCTGCCGCAAATGCGGCAATTCAAATTTCTGCAATTTATATTTTATACCGATTTTCCGTTTTTTGCAATACATAACCCGAAAATTTAATATTTTATATACATTTTTTCTTTTGTCTCTCAACTGAAAAAAGCACCCTTTGCGAGGGTGCTTTTTACTGTACTCAGTCTTCTTTAAGAGCGTCTTTTCTGGAAAGATTTATTCTGCCCTTTTCGTCCATACCGAGGAATTTAACGGTTATCTTGTCGCCTACGGAAACAACATCCTCAACGTTTTCAACTCTCTTTGTGTCGAGCTTTGAAATGTGAACGAGTCCTTCTTTTCCGGGAGCGATTTCAACAAACGCGCCGATAGGAATTATTCTTGTTACCGTGCCTGTGTAGCAACAGCCTTCAACAGGCTCGAATACGATGGCGTCGATAATGCCTTTTGCAACGTAAGCGTCCTCTTTGTTTACTGCGAGGATGAAGATCGAGCCGTCCTCTTCGATGTCTATCTTTGTATTTGTTTCGGCGGTGATCTTCTGAATTACTTCGCCGCCCTTGCCGATAACTTCTCTTATCTTATCGGGATTGATCTTCATTGAGATCATCTTCGGAGCGTACTTGCCTACATCTGCTCTGGGTTCGGGTATTGCCTTGAGAATTACTTCGTCTATGATATAATCTCTGCCTTTGTGAGTTGTTTCAAGAGCGTTTTTGATTATTTCGGGAGTAAGACCGTCAATCTTAAGGTCCATCTGAATGGATGTTATACCCTTGTGAGTTCCGGCAACCTTGAAGTCCATATCGCCGTAGAAGTCTTCAAGTCCCTGAATGTCTATCATTGTGTCCCAAGAACCGTCTTCAGCTGTGATAAGTCCGCAAGAGATACCTGCAACGGGAGCTTTTATCGGAACGCCTGCGTCCATAAGTGCAAGAGTGGAGCCGCATACCGAGCCCTGAGAAGTTGAACCGTTGGAAGAAACAACTTCGCTTACCACGCGGATAGCATAGGGGAACTCTTCCTTTGAGGGAAGTACGGGAACGAGCGATCTCTCTGCGAGCGCGCCGTGACCTATCTCTCTGCGTCCGGGAGTGCGGAGCGCTTTTGCTTCGCCTGTGGAATATCCGGGCATATTGTAATGGTGCATATAACGTTTTTCTTTTTCGTCGTCAAGACCGTCGAGCATCTGAGCGTCGCTCATCGGACCGAGAGTTACGACGGAAAGAACCTGAGTCTGACCTCTTGTAAAGAGACCCGAGCCGTGTGTTCTGGGAAGAATGCCGACCTCGCTTGCGAGAGGACGAATCTGATCCATTCTTCTGCCGTCTACACGTTTTTTGTCAACAAGGAGCCAACGACGAACGATCTTCTTCTGAATTTTGTAGATGAGTTCGGGAAGAATTGTGGGAAGATCCGGATATTCTTCGGAGAACTTTTCAAGGATGTCGTCCTGAATGGGCTGCATCTTTGCGTCACGAACGGTTTTGTCATCCGTATCGAGAGCTTCCATAACTGCCTTTTCGCAATAGTCGAAGATCTTATCGAACATATCGTGATCAAGCTCGCAGGAAGGATAATCGAACTTAGGCTTGCCGACAGTTGCTATTATCTCGTTAATAAATACGAGGAGCTTCTTTATCTCTTCGTGAGCGTACATAATGGCGTTGTACATATCTTCGTCGGATACTTCCTTTGCTCCTGCTTCTATCATAACGACTTTCTTTTCGGAAGCCGCAACGGTAAGCTCAAGTACGCTTTCTTTTCTTTCTTCTGCTGTGGGGTTGATGATGAACTTGTCGCCGATCATACCTACGAATGCGCCGCCGATAGGTCCGTTCCACGGAATATCGGAAATGGAGAGGGCGATGGACGCGCCGATCATAGCCGTAATCTCGGGCGAACAATCGGGATCAACGCTCATTACCGTGAGGGTAAGAGCAACATCGTTGCGGAGATCCTTCGGGAAAAGGGGACGGATAGGACGGTCGATAACACGGCTTGTAAGGATAGCCTTTTCGCCGGGTCTGCCTTCTCTTCTTGTAAAGCTTCCCGGAATTCTGCCTACTGCATAAAGCTTTTCGTCATAATCGACGGAAAGGGGAAGAAAATCAATACCGTCACGGGGCTTGGGAGATGCCGTTGCACATGCAAGTATTACGGTTTCACCATAGCTTATCATACATGAGCCGTTTGCAAGACCTGCAACCTTGCCCACCTCTACTTTAAGAGGTCTGCCTGCGTATTCGTAATTGAATACCTTGTAGTTTTCAAACATTTTTTGCCTCCTGAATTATTATTTATTCTTCAAGCGGCGGGGGTTTTTGTTTAGCATTTAATCAAAATCCGGAAGCTTTTTCCGAGCCTTGATTAACTGCTATACAAAATCCGCTTCCGCCGCGTAAAAGACGTCCGGAATTTGCGAAAGGGGCGGATATTTCCGCCCCTTTCGGAGAATAGCTTATTTTCTTATGCCGAGCTTTTCAATGATTGCACGGTAGCGGTTGATATCCTTCTTCTGGAGGTAGCTGAGAAGACTTCTTCTCTGACCTACCATTTTAAGAAGACCTCTGCGGCTGTGATGGTCATTGTTGTTGAGCTTGAGATGCTCATTAAGATGGTTGATTCTCGCTGTGAGAATGGCAATCTGTACTTCGGGCGAGCCTGTGTCGCCTTCGTGAGTGCAGTTGTCGGCAATGATCTGCTGTTTCTGTTCCTTAAGCATTGTTTTTCACCTCAAAAAAATATTTTTGCGTTCGGGCATCGAAGCGGGCGGTGGGTGAAGTGTTTTTGTAAAAACCTTATATCCGCAGGCTGCGCTGCCGAATTTTCGCAAATGAAATTATATCATAAAGGAAATGACTTGTAAAGAGTTTTTCCGAAAAAAACGAATTTATTTATTTTACTCATTGATTTTGCATATAAAACTTGATTTTTACTGCTTGAATATATGTTGACTTTTGATTTTGCGTTTGATATAATCAAGCCGGAACAAAAACATATGGAGAGAGATTATTATGCCTAAAATGCAGCCGGA
Source organism: Eubacterium sp. CAG:841 (assembly GCA_000437375.1). Taxonomy (GTDB): domain Bacteria; phylum Bacillota; class Clostridia; order Oscillospirales; family CAG-272; genus CAG-841. Next base: position 66,698 of record FR898229.1, on the reverse strand, counting down.
GGTTTTTTCAAGTTCCGTAATTCACAGATATAACGGCGGAAAGCCCGTGCTTTCCAAAGAAGATATACCTTATCCGGCGGATCTTGTTTTCAACGCCGGAGTTGCAAAATTCAACGGAAAATATATAATGGTTTTTCGTGACGGATATGAGCGTACCCCGTGGGGCGGAACAAAATATACTGTGATAGGCATTGCCACAAGCGACGACGGAAAGAAATGGGATGTTCGGCCCGCTCCGTTTATGACGTGCGAAATGATGAACGATTCCGACGTGACAATGGTTTACGACCCGCGACTTACGGTTATCGAAGGCAGACTTTATATCTGCTTTGCCGTAGATACAAAACACGGAGTGCGCGGAGGAGTCGCGGTTACGGACGATCTTGAACATATAGAAATTCTTTCGCTTTCCGTGCCGGATAACAGAAATATGGTGCTTTTCCCCGAAAGAATAGGCGGAAATTATGTTCGTCTTGAAAGACCGATGCCTGTTTATTCGCGCGGCGGAAAGGATCGCTTCGATATATGGCTTTCCGAATCGCCAGATATGCGTTTCTGGGGAAAATCACGCCTTGTTATGGGTGTTGAAAACGTTCCGTTCGCAAACGATAAAATCGGTCCCGGCGCGCCCCCTGTAAAAACCGAAAAGGGGTGGCTTACTACTTTCCACGCCGTGCAGAGAGATCCCTCCCGAGGCAAAAACGGCTGGGAAACACAATGGACCAAATGTTATCACGCGGGAATAATGCTGCTCGATCTTTATGATCCGTCAAAAATAATCGGAATGTCGGATGTTCCGCTTATTGCGCCCGAGACATATTGGGAAACCGACGACGGCTGTCGCACAAACGTTATTTTTCCCGGAGGAATGATACTTGAGGACGACGGCGAAGTAAAAATATATTACGGTGCGTCGGATACGGTGGAGTGTCTTGCCATGGCTTCGCTTGACGATCTGCTTTCGCTTGTGATAAAATAAAAATCGCAATGCATAAGCGCTGCGATTTTACTCGTCTTTATAAAGCTCGCGCGGCTCGTTTGTAAGTCCCGCAAGATAATCAAGCGATACGTTATAGAATTTTGCAAGGGTAACGAAATGATGCATCGGAAGCTCACGCTTGCCCATTTCATACATTGAGTAGTGCTGCTGAGATATTTTCAAAAGCTGTGAAATTTTTCCCTGACTTAAATCCTTGTCTTCCCTTAAGTCGCGCAACCTTTGATAACAGTGCATAAAGCCGCTCCTTTTCACCGCTTCCCGCATAAATTGCGTACATTTTGAAAAATTATATCATTCATACGTTCGTATGTACTTGATTTACGTATTTATGTATGTTATAATAAGACCATAAATATGTAAAGCAGGCATTCTTATATGAAGATTAAAGAAGAAATTGAAAAACTTTTTGCAGAAATCGACGAAACCGATCAGACTATAATGGGACTTTTTATCGGACTTAACGTCGATCTTGCTATGCTTGGATTGGACAAAGCGGAACTTCCGGAGACTTTTGCCGAGGAACAGAAAAAAGCTTGGCCTGCAGATGAAGTGTTGCAAGATATGAAAAGGCAAATTTTGAAATTGGGCAGTCAATGTGACATCATGCGTGAGGCAATAGCCGAACTGAAAGAGCTTGTTTCACAGTTTACCCCGTAATAAAAGCATTTAAACAAAAAAATCCCGTCCGGGTTTTTATCCGTACGGGAAAATAAAAAACCTCGCCTTACAAGGGCGAGGTTTTTTGGTGCTCCATCGGAGAGTCGAACTCCGGACACCATGATTAAAAGCCTGAATTTGCTTCCGTCGGCGCAGAGGGTTTAGAAGCCCCACAAGCCTCCCTTTCTTAATCGGATGTCAAATCAGCTTGATTATGTCTTAAAATACGCTTAGAGCGCGTGTATTCGCTTCAAATCGGCACAAATGTTATCGCGTTCTCGGAGGGAGAGGGATGGCAAGGGAGAACCGCCGATAAGGTTCGCCCGCCCAAGATGGAGATAAGACCTGTTGAACAGAGTAAATTGGCTTTGCTTTGAACTATCCCGATCCGCAGATCGTTCAGAATCCCGCCGTAGCGGTTGTAGTGAATCGAGAAGCTAAGCTCCGCAGAGCGTGCGCCGGAGAGAGCCGGTCACGGGCCAACGAAACGGAACTTCCGTTTCGCTTTTTTTATTTCTCATCGTGCAGCTTGCGCGGCTCGTCTATAAGTCCGGCAAGGTAGTCAAGCGATACGTTGTAGAACTTGGCAAGAGTAATAAAGTGATGCATGGGAAGCTCTTGCACCCCTCTTTCGTACTTGCTGTACTGCTCCTGGCAAGTTTTCAATATAACCGCTATTTGATCTTGTCTGAGGTGCGCATCATCTCTTAAATCTTTCAATCTTTGGTAATAGTACACAATAAACGTCCTCCGTTTTTGTTAATTCTAATAATTTTATCATATGACCGATAGATTATATTGACATTATGACTGATTAGTAATATGATTATATCAGATATGACCGATAGGTCATAAATCATAACACACAAAATCCCGAAAGCATAACGCACGGGTAGAAAGGAAAAGCAATGATAAAAGTAATGGGATGGAGAAGAAAGAAAGGCGACTTCGTATCGGAGGACGGACGCAAGGTAACGTATGATAACGTAGAGTTGTACGTCTTCACAAATGAAGTGCCGGAGGTAAACGGATTTTTCTGTGACACTGTCAAGGTGCCTTTCAAAGAAGAATCGCTTATAGGCACAAAAAACTTTTCGGATCTTCTCAATCAGGAGATCGAGCTTGTATATCAGGTGTTCGGAGTAAGAGAGCCGAAGCTTACGGCAGTCAGACTTCTTCCGGGAAAGGAGAAGGCATAATATGATTTCACGTGAAATTAACATAAACAAACGAGGAAAGGAGGTTAATTCAATGAAAAAGATTTTCGCAATTATCCTTTGCGCATTCGTTATCTGCAGCTTTGCCATACTCGGCGTAAGCGCAGCGTCTGCACTTACCGCACCCACCGTAACGCTTACGGATAAAACGCTTTCATGGACGACCGTAGAAAATGCGGCTTCATACGACGTTTATTCCGGCGATACGCTTATAGCAACGGTAACCGGCACGTCGGTCGACCTTTCCGGATATCTTGTAAAATCCGGAACATACTTTGTCACGGTAGTAGCAAAGCCGGCAAGCAATGCTACATCTTACACAAAGAGCGCACCTTCCACAATGATCTCGCTTCAGGTAGCCGGAGACGGCTTCATAAAGCAGATTCTGACGGAAGTCGGCGACGGAGTAGGATCGTTCGTTCCGTCCGTAGCAGGCGCGGCAGTAAGCACATTCGACGTAATCTTTATCAACAAGGATACCGGTGAGCTTTCAATACTCGGCGTACTCATCATAACTGCGATCATACTCGGTGCCGGCTTCGGCATATGGAAGTGGATCAAGTCACGTGCAAGAGTAGGCTGATAAAAATCAAAACAAATAAAGCCCCGGAAACGGGGCTTTTGTTCTAACAGGAGGTAATTATGAAAATAAAAACGGCGCTTGTCGCAGTTCTGATCCTCGCTCTGATGTGTGTTCCGGCATATGCCGCAGACGGTGGAACGGATGTGTCCGAACCGATAGAAACGGCAGCCGAAGCGACGGAGACAGAGACAGATCTGACGAGCAATATATACAGCATAATCTATGACTGCTGGGCGTATATCTTCCCGGCAGACGTTATCAGGGACAATTCAAGTCTTATCGTGCTGTTTACAATGGCAACAACATCGCTTGTGGTGTTCCTGCCTATATTCCTTGTGGTATGGGTGGTGACAAAAAGGCGATGATGAACGTGCTTAAAATTTTGTTTGTAGATCTTCCGCTGCACATTGCGACGTCAGCCGTAAAGGTAATGGCGCGTATAAATGTAGTGGAGCTTCTTACCTATGGGATGTCGCTTGCGATAATCCTGCTCCTTATATCAATGCTTGGAGGTGTTTTGCATGTCAAAGAAAAATAAAAGGGTTGCGGCGCTTATCACCGCCGTGCTTGTCCTCGCTCTGACCGTAGCCGGCAGTCTGACGGTTTCGGCGGTATCAGAGCCTATTTCTACGGCTGTTTCATATGAATTTATTCCTCAAAACGGACAGCTTACCGCAAAGGTTACGGCTTGGGATAGCTCTTGTATTGGTTTGTATTTTACAGTTGACGGCGAGATTGTCGGAAACAATTTCAAAGTTGATATTGTCGGTCCTGTTTCCGAATACGTAGGAACACTTGCGTATTGCGACAAGCTTACCACAGGAGAACACACAATAGGGATTACACAAGTTAATTCTGCTGGTTCTTCATACCCTTCTTCATCCACAACAAAATATTATTTTACTTCGATGTCTTCTTCATATGTGCTTGGCGGTCGTCTTACTCTTGCCGAAACTCCCGAAAATCTTTCCAACTTGAATTTATATACAAGAACTTCAAGCTTTTTCCCTGGCGCTTGGTATAACGACTTAAACTATTCTTTCAAATACGGTGATTATTATTACTTTGTCTCAATGGATTTTGATTATGACGAAGATACTCTTTATATAGGTCGTTATCATGTCGGTGATACTACTTTGGCTCGTGACATTATATATGTGAAGCATACTTCCGGTAAATCATACTATTTCGGTGTAAATGACGTTGTTTATTATAACTCTTGCTTGTATTTTTACGGAGTTGATTACAGCTCTTCAAAGTATGGTTATTCAACTTCTTATCATAAAACCAGCTCTCTTTATACTTATTCGGTGCCTATGTCGGCTATTATCAATGCGTTTTCTTCCAACACTTCGTCCACTACTTCCACAATCTATTTGAATTCATATACCAAAGTTTCTAATCTGCCTTGTTATGAATACTTTGACGATTATTATATCTATAAAACTTCTCGCATTTTTATCGATGATACTTATTATCATCTGCTCTTGGTAAATAGCGATGCTACATATTTCGATTATTGCAAAATAGAGAAGTCAAGTGGACTGCAACAAATAACGCAAAACGCTTTTCCGTATTTTAGTGTAAAATCCACTTCTGCAAAAAGCTACGGGCGGTTTTATGTTGATGAGAATAACGGTGTCGGCGTTTATGATGTTTATTCGCTTTCGCACACTTCGCCTGTTGAAGATATTCAACCGAATAGGATTACCGACTTGGCGCCGTTCTTTAATATAACAGATAAAAAGAATTATGATAATACTACGCCGGTTGGTTCAAGCATTGATACAGTTACTGGTTGGTCTTTTTATACTCCCGAAAAGTTTTTTGTCACTGTTCGCGTTTGCTTTTCGTATACGACCGATTCATCCGGTTCGACTTCATCCGGATCACAGAGTTTTTTGTGTCTGTATGATACAACCGATGGCAACGGTACGCTTTCTGTAATTTCGCCTTATGCTCCTGATACATGGGGGGATTTTATATATTCTTGCGACGATATAATATGCTCTAAAAGCAAACAAGTATTGACAGGCTATACAATGCCGACAATACGCTATTACACCGAAGCTGAATATCAGGCTGCGCTTGCCGCCGGAGCTTGTGACAAAACACACGTTACGGACACAAATAACGACGGCTATGACGACTCAAGTTATACAGCAGGGTATAACAGTGGAGCTGCAACAGCTTCCACAGCATCGCCGTTGCTTTCGTACTCGCAAGGACAGCTTTCTTGGAGAAAAATAAAAGACAGCAACTCCGTGTATATAGAGTATATGACGTATCAGGACTATCTGACAGACGACGGTTGGACGCCTCTTCCAAATTCTACTGATTATACGGACGGCTTTTGGGAAATAGACAGTTATGATTGGAATTACGAGAAAGCCCATAACAGCAAGTGGGTACAGTTCAGACTTGTAGAAACGACCGACAGTGGCGATAAATACAGTAACACAATACAGATAGATGTCTGCCTTGACACGCACGTCGTGGATAAGAATAACGACGGCTATGACGATTCGGCATATTCAGCCGGCTATACCGCAGGCAACGGATCCGGAGCCTGCAGCCTGATCCACGTCGTGGATAATGATAACGATACATATGACGACGTAAGTTTTACAGCCGGCAAGCAAGCCGGCATAAATTATCAGAAAAATAAATCGTCAGATTCCGGCGTTGCCGATTTTGTTACAAAAATACTCGGCGCGTTCACCGGCTCGGCGCTTTATGTAGGATCCAACATTTCCGTAGGCGGCGTTACGCTGCTTACGATAATCGGCATTATAGCTATCGGCGGTGCGGTGATCATTATACTGAAAGTTTCGAAAGGCGGTTGATCTTTATGAATAAAGCGCTTTGTTTTTTCCTTATAGGTTGCGTGATTCTTGCCGTATTGTTCGGCTTTGCTTCCTCCTATGATTACACGTTCGATGCCACTTCTCCGCAGCTTGACCTTACGGAATGCCGTGATATAAATGCCGGGCTTCTCAGCATGAGCTTTGCCCGCGTGATAAAGTTCGGCGGCAATGTTACCAATGTGTTAAACAAAGTCGTTGCAAGCGTTTACAATCTTTTTTCGCCGTTCTCAACGGAACAGCAAACGGAAGATGACCTTACCAAGATCCAAGCGATTTACGATAGTTCGCTTGCCTACATAAATGCAAATTACAGTTTCCTCAAGAAGACTTGGACAAAGTTCAACCTTAAGAGCTTCAAAGCCTTCTTGGACGATCCGAACTCTGCTTGGAGCTATCAGCACCTGTCGTTCCTTATGTACAATCTTGAGGACGCTGCCGAGTCTTACGGTATATCTGACGAAAACAAGTTGTTTCTGCACAACTATTTCGAGCGTTTGAAGATCCGCCACATCTATGAAGGCGAGGTGTACAGCTACTGATGAAAGCCGCATTGATAATAATCGCCGGCGTGTTCATAGTCTGGCTTGTCGTTTCGATCATCCTGAGCAAGCCGATACCGCAGGAGTACCTCACCTGTTTTATCGGCGGACTCGGATCCGGCAAGACCTATATGGCAGTTATGCATGTCGTGAAATGGTATAAGAAAGCCTATGCGGTGTACCGCCGAAGCTGCTTCTTTCATCCTTTCCGAAAGGACAAAAGAAAGAGCAAGCCGCACGTTTACAGTAACATACCGATCAGGCTCGGCAACCGCAGAAACAAAAGAATGTCAGACGTGCTGACAACGGAACATCTTTTCGCCGAGAAGCTCAAAGACAGAAATTCGATTACCTTTATCGACGAGGTAGGTCAGATCTGTGATCAGTATAAGTTCGATATCCCTGCTGTAAAAAACAACGTGCAGGTCAGTATACGTTTTGACAGGCAGTGGATGGACACAGAGATACCGGGACACTGCTATTTCACCGAACAGGCTTCAGACTTCATAGCAAAGCCTATCAGAGGCCGTTTCAACGCTCTGATAGAGCTTCGCGGACTTCACCGCTGTCTGTTCCTGCCTTTTGGCAAGGTGAAATGGAGAGAGATCTCCGTCACAAACGACATAGTCAACATAAAGGACGTAGGCAAGGACGACTTCAACACCTACTTCTTTTGGATGCCATATACAAAACGTTACGACAGTAAGGTTTACAGCGAAGCATATGATCTTGGCTTCACTCATGACGTACCTGACCGGTGGAAGTGGGACAAGCTTAAGACGAGATACATTCTCGATGTCCGCAAAGAGTGCAAACGGGACATGTTCGGGCAAGCTTCCTGGGAGAGTCCGGAGAGGGGGAGCGCAGCCCCCTCTCCGGCACTCCCGGCAGTGCCGACAGAATTGCAATAAAAGCTCCTCGCGTGCGTGTGCGCGTGTGCGCACGCGAAATTAGATCTAATAATATATAAAGACTAAACTTGACTTAGTATCATTTTTCGCGTTATTCAACACTTTCAAGGGGGCAAAAACCTATGTACCGCAAGGATAATCGGCACTTTTACAGTAATTTCGCAGAAATCAAGAAATATACGGACGGATATTACCGCCTCGTTGTGTATAAAACTGACAAAGTTTTTGAGTTTCCGGACAGGGAAAAACAAGAGGAAAACGTAAACGACGAAAAGCTTGAAAACAACATTTCAAGGGCAAGAAGCACGATCTTCGAGCTTGCAATGTGTAACGATTGGCAGTTCTTCGTAACGCTCACGCTTTCACCAAAGAAGTATGACAGATACAATCTTGAAAAATTCCGCAAGGATCTTGCAAGGTTCATAAAGGACTACAATCATAATCACGGCTTACAGATCAAGTACATGTTAGTGCCGGAGCAACATCAGGACGGAGCCTGGCACATGCACGGCTTTATCAAAGGACTTTCAGAGAGAGAATATGAAGCGTTCAGAATTCAGTTTCCGAATAAATTGCCGAAGTATATAGTCGATAAGCTCAGAGAGGGACAAGAAGTATTCAATTGGATCCAGTTTGCGGACAAGTTCGGCTATACGATCCTCGAGCCTGTAAGAAGCAAAGAAGCCGCTTCAAATTATGTAATGAAATACATAAGCAAAAATCTTGCAAAGAGTATAAAAGAGCTTGGAGCGCATTTATATTACTGCTCAAAAGGTCTGAAGCGCGCCGAATTCATTATTCGCGAGGAACGCATAAGAGACGCATTTTTTCCGGACTATGAAAACGACTATCTCGCCGTCAAGCGATATCGTTCGCTCGATGAAGCTCTGCAGGTATTCGATCTGACAGAGTACACCGGCAATGTTTCGGATCTTAAGCAGGATCTTATGTTCCGGCGATACGCAGTCGCAGAGGTTGGAAGATGACGATAAAGAACGCATTTGATGATTATATCCTTGACCATAAGTGTCGAGGATCCTCGCCGCACACTATAACCTACTACCGACAGACGATAGACGGCTTTATAGCCTTTGTCGGCAATATAGAGTGCGGGAAGATAACGCTTCGGCTCTGTCGTGAATATGTCATCGCTCTGACTGAGGACGAAAGCAAGAACAGCGTGACCGTTCAGGATCATGTCCGCGCACTCCGTGCCTTTCTGAATTGGCTTTATAATAACGGCTGCGTTAAGGAATGTATTCCGACGCAGCTCAGACTGCCGAAAGCGAGAGCGACCGTAAAGGACGTTCTCACTCCGGCAGAGATAGAAAAGCTGTTTGCCGCGCTTCCCGACAGCTTTGAAGGCAAGCGCAACGCTGCCATGCTATCGCTTATGCTCGGAAGCGGACTTCGCAGAGAAGAGGTCATAACGCTCCGGACAAGCTGCCTGCACCTTGCCGAAGGCTATGCTCTCGTAACCGGCAAGGGTAACAAGCAGCGCTATGTTCCTATCGGCGCTCTGGCAGCCGAACGGCTGCAGGCTTACCTGCAGATCAGACCGCAGTCAGATCTGCCGCAGGTGTTCCTCAAGGCTGACGGATCCGCCGTCACTGTCGATACTCTCAAGAATATGTTCCGCAAGCTCAAGAAGATCACCGGAATCGAACGTCTGCACGCTCATCTGCTCCGGCACACGTTTGCTACCGGCTATCTCGTCAATTCCGGCGATATGCTCACACTGAAGACCATACTCGGTCATACATCTTTGCAGATGGTTGAGCATTACGTTCATTTCGCGCCGGCTTATGTCCTTCGTAACTTCGATGAATACAGTCCGCTTGATAATTCGATAGGCAAAAAGCGGACACCATGATTTTTTCTGCGCTGTAAAAATGCCCGTCTCCATCGGAGAGTCGAACTCCGGACACCATGATTAAAAGTCATGTGCTCTACCTTCTGAGCTAATGGGGCGATTTTTTCATGCCTAAGTATATTATCACACAAAAACAAATTTGTCAATATATTTTTTTCAAAATGTCGGCAAAGTGAAAAAACTTTGCTTAAAAATGCCTTTTGAAAGTGTTTATTGTGCGTATATGCGGCAAATTAAGAGGAAAAATAAATAAAAAATCGCACGGAGAAAATATTGTGGGAAAAGTGTTTAAGGCGGCGGTGATGTTTACAGTCGCGGCTTGTATGTTTACAAGTTATGTCGGGGCAGAGAATAAAAGCTATATAAAATGGGTGGATTTCAAGGTGACGGCACAGGCGCTTTCGGATGCGGCTGCGCTTGATATCGGCGGTTACGGAAAAGACGGCCACGTCGGCTGGATAGACGCTTTGGCTCATTTGGGGGCAAAATACGGAGGCGACTTTTCACGGTATAAAAAAAGCGATCTTTCGGACGCATTTGCAAAACTTTCGGCAGATCCTTCCGTTTTTGACGAAGAAAAATATTATTCTTATTACAGGCAGGCGTATGGAGCGGTGCTTTCCGGATGGCTCGGCGAATATTATGTTCACGGCGGGGACGGCAGTCTTATAAAAAAATACGGCATAAAAGCTTTTTCACCGATTGCCGGAGGATATTATTACAGCGATTATGACGATTTCGGTGTGTCGCGTTCATACGGATACAGGCGTCAGCATTTAGGTCACGATATGCTTGGCAGCGTCGGTACGCCTATAATAGCGATGGAATCAGGTTATGTGGAAGCCGTAGGTTGGAATATGTACGGAGGATGGAGAATAGGCATACGTTCCTTTGACGGACTTAGGTATTATTACTATGCTCACCTGCGTAAGGATCATCCGTATTGCGGCGATATAAAAGAAGGTGAAACCGTATATGCGGGGCAGGTAATAGGTTATCTCGGTATGACGGGATACAGTACAAAAAAGAATGTAAACAATATAAATGTTCCGCATCTGCATGTAGGAATGCAGCTTATATTCGATCCGTGCCAGAAAGACGGCGTAAATCAGATATGGATAGATATGTATGCGATAACGAATTTCCTTTCAAAATATCGCAGTTATGTCTGCAAAGGAGAGAACGGCGAATATAAAGCGAAAAATCCGACAGAGGATTTCTCCCTGCCGGATTGAATTCATATAACTATGGGCATATTGCGAAGCTCGCCGCTCGATATTCTGTCGCGCAGCTTATATGCGTAAGGCTCAAGATAATCGCCGCACGGCGGGCAAAGTCCCTCCGAGACAAGCTCTTTTATCATACGGGCGCAAAGCCGTTCTGCTGTTTCAGCCGAAGCTTTGCCATCTGATATGCCGTTCGAAAGCAAAGCGTCAAGCGTGTCCGCGCAGTCGCCGAGCTTTTCAAGCGATTTCATCGCGCGAAGAGCCCATTTATAGTAAGGACAATGGCGACGGTTTATGAGAAATGCGGCTTCGATATATTTTTCGGCGAAGCGTGAAAGCGCAAGCGCCGCCGCACCTTTTTCACCGTGAGCAAGACAGCGTGAAAAATTATACTGTCCTGCCTGAGCGGCGATAAAACAGCACGAGGCGAGCTTTTTCAGTCGGATATCTTCGGGCATGCCGAAAAGTATTTTGTTTCTTATTTCCGTAAATTTGCCGAGCGGATCGCAGAAGACTTCGCCGTTTGTGGCTTCGGCAAGATAAAACGACGGAGTGTAGAGCCAATCGTAAAGCGTTTCCGGCGCTCCGGGCTTTCCCGTATAATTTTTATAAAATGTTTCTATTGTGCATACGCCCTTGCCGTCGCTGCCGAAAAAGCTTTTCTTTGAAGGCGATATCCCGCCGTATTCTTTGGGAAGCTTTTCATATGCGCGGAAAAGATGAAAGCCGAAGCGCCGTTCGTCTTCATCCGTTATCCAAAGGCAGAAAGACGGCGAAAAATCGTGATCGCGCGATATATCGTCGTCAAAGCCGAAGCATTCCGAGCCGTGACCGACAAGTCCTGCGGCAATCCTGTCCTTTTGGTCTTTGAATTCGTCCTCTATCATTTGTCGTCCGTATTCTTCAAAAAAACTGCGAGACAGTTCAAGCCCTTTCATAGATCTCCTTTGCTGTATTAAAAAGAATATCGGCGCGCTGTATCTGACCGAAATCTCTGTATGCCGGCGCGCATTTTGAGCAGATAAACGCAAAGTTTCCGTCGTGCGGATTATTTTCGGAGGAAAGATATTCCCATCCGCTTTCAAGTGCGGAGGGTATTTTTTCATTTATGCCGGCGCCGTAATAAAGCTGAGCGAGATTTACATAGCTCACGGCGATCTCGCCGTTATGAGATCCGCCCGCTTTGAGCGTTTCTATCGCGAGCAGAAAATGTTCTTCGGCTTCAGCCGTTCTGCCGAGATCAGCCAGAGCGAGCGCGGTATTGTTATACAGCGCTGCGAGCATAAAATCTCCTTTTTCAAGATTTTTCTCATATACAAGGCGGGCTTTTTCATAATAGGGAAGCGCTTTTTCCGCTTCTCCGAAGGCTTTCATGGTAGTGGCGCAATTTACATATATCGTAGCACCGGAAACGGTTTCGGAAAGTCCGAGCTTTTCGGTGAGAGCGAGCGCTTCGCTTATTGCTTTTTCGGCTTTTTCCTTTTCGCCCGTGCGGCGGAAATATCCCGTTTCCTCATTCAACACTTCAAGCAGACCGCGCTCATCGCCCAATGCTCTTGCATCGTGTTCCCAATAGTCCATAAGTCTGCCTGCGGCGGGAAGGTCGTTGCGGGAGAAAAGCTCGTCGAGCTTTGCAAAAAAGCGCTGTATATTTATTCTGTCGGTTGGTTCGTTTGAGCAGCTTTCGCACTCAAAATCCTGTATTTTGTTCATATTACCTCCAAATATCAAGGTTGGTCGGGTGTGAATTCGTTTTTGTATTCTTTATTCTTGTTTTCGCGTTTTAGCTTCGCCGAACGGCATAAGCAGTATACCGTCATAACTATTGCGTACACAAGCGTAAAGAATAGCGAAAGCGCAAGCACCTGTTTTCCTCCGGACGTGATTTTGGAAAGACAGCAAAGCACGACGATAAAGTCCGTAATCGAAAGAACATAATGTACCGTTACGCGGACGAAGAAAATTCCGAGCTGCTTAAATGACAGGATGAAATCTATAAGCGACATTATAAACGAAAAGAGCAGCACATAAGCAAAAAGAGAAAGGTTATAGGATATCGTCTGATCCGGAATTATCAGCTTTGCCATAAACGATACGAACAGGAAGAGAAACATAAAGTAAGTTCCCGTTCTGCTTATTATTTTTGAAATCACGCCGAATATTTTATCTGTTTTGTTCATATACGCCTCCGCTGTGGTAGTATGTATTATTTTACCACAAAACAGAAAAGCAAATCAATATTTTTTTGTGAATTTATCGCATACGGGTAAGTTTCTTTATCCATGCGGCGTCTTCGCCGGAAAGGGTGGATGTGGCAAGCAGAAAAAACATATAAAGAGCAGCGGATATTATCATACCGGCGACGGAGGTCTTTCCGGGAGCTTTTTCCGGAAGCAAAAGCAGAGTTGAAACCGAGCAGGCACCGGCTATACAAAAGAGCGGCATAAAGATTCTTTTGAAGATCATAAATTTTGCACCCGTTATGTAAAAAAGTCTGCCCGACGAAAGGGCGACGTTCATGGTTTCGGTTATGTATATACAGGTGATATATCCCGTTATTCCGTATTTGGGCAGGAGAACGGATATTAAAAGTATGCTTACGGCGGCATCAAGAATATTTACGCGCATGCAGTAAAGCTGTTGCCCGAGTCCTTTCAGCATGCCGTCCACAGTCATATCGAAATACATCAGCGGTACGAGCGGAGCAAGAATTCCTATATATTTTGCGGCGTCGGAGCTTTTATAAACAAGCTGACCGAGCGGTTGTGAAAAGCAGACGAATATTCCTGCCGTGCCTATTCCGAAGAGAAGTGCGGCTCCGCATGCGCGGCGCACCATATAGCATATCTCGGTATCGTTTTTTATCTTTTCCGATCTGGCGGAAAGCTCCGAAAGTTCCGGAATTATAAGCGAGGAAAACACGGCGCACAAAGCCGACGGAAACAGCAGAACGGGCATCGCCATTCCGGAAACCGTTCCGTATGCCGAAAGCGAGGCGGTTCTGTCGGCGCCGTATCTTTCAAGTCCTCTTGGGATAAGCATATGTTCCACCGTCACAAGCCCCGAACGCAGACACGAGGAAAGCATTATCGGCAGGGCGATCGATATCATTTTGCGGGTCGTGTCGTGCGGAACACATTCGAGCGCGGACGGGCGGAGATGTTTTTTCCTGTCGGCAAGGTAAAAAGCAAGCAGATAGGTAAACGAAAGTCCCTCCGAAATGCTCATTCCGAGAACGAGCGCAAGACAGGCGTATTCTGTGCCGAGCGGGCAAAGCTTTTTCAGGAAAAGCACAGTTACGGCTATTTTTATAAACTGCTCGAAAACTCCCGAAAGGGCGCTCTTTGCCGAGCGCCTTACGGCATAAAAATATCCCGAAAAAACGTTTGATACGGCTATGAACGGCAGCGCTGCCGCGAGCGCACGAAAACACATTGCGACGTTTTCTTCGCCTACTGCTTTTTCGGCGAGTATTCCCGAAAAAGCAAAAAGAAGAATTGCCGCTCCTCCGCCGAAGCACAGCGCATAAAGCACACACTTTTTAACCGCGCCGATTATTCCGCTGTCGCAGTTTTTTGCAATGGATTCGGCTACAAGGCGCGTTACGGCAAGATTTATTCCCGAACCTGCAAGCGTTACGGAGAAGACATAAACGCTCATTATAAGCGAGAACAATCCCATTCCGCCCGCGCCTATGCGAGAGGCGATGTAAGCGTTGAATACAACGCTTACTGTTCTCATAAATACAGAAACTGCGCCTAAAAGCAGTGCGTTTTTTACGAATTTGCTTAATCTGGACATAAAGTGTTGTTTTTCTCCCAAACTACGTGTATAATAATATGCGGACAATATAATCTATTCGGTGAAATAAGAAAAAATACTTATGGGAGGAAACGTATGGATGAAAAAAAGCAAAAAGCTACAGGAACTTCTTCTTGACGCGGGGGCACTTATACTGAGCGGATTTCTTTTTGCCGTATCTTACAATATGTTCTTTTTACCGGGAGAGATATTCATAGGTGGTGCCGGAGGCGTTGCCGAAATGCTGAACATTTTGTTCGGACTTCCCACAGGTCTTATGATAATAGCAATAAACGTTCCGCTGGCACTTCTTTTTTGTGTGTTTTACGGTTACGGATCGGGAATAAAAAGCTTTATAGGGATAACGGTGACATCGCTTGCCATAGATTTTATAAAATTTCTGCCGGCAGCTTTTCCGCAACCTAAGGAAAACGCTTTTCTGTGTGCGATATTCGGCGGACTTACGCTCGGTGCGGCGATAGGAATTATGCTTTACAGGGGATTTACTACCGGCGGCTCCGACTTTGTCGCGCTGCTTATAAAGCTGAAAGCCAAAAATATATCGACGGCAAAGCTTATTGCCGCAGTTGACGCCGTTGTTATCATCGGTGCGGCGATAGTTATGAAAAATTTCCTTTCGGTATTTTATTCGCTTGTTTCTGTGCTCGTTTCATCGCTTACGATAGAAATAGTCACGGGCGGATTTGAAAAATCCAAAATGGCGTTTATATTCTCATCGGAATACGACAGGATAGCTTCTGCCATATCAGAAAAAGCGGGCAGAGGCGTTACGCTTATAGACGGCGAGGGTTGGTACACAAAGGAAAAAAAGAAAATAGTATTTTGCGTGGTGAAGAAAAACGAAATATTTTTACTCAAATCCATAGCAAAATCTATAGATCCGCATGCGTTCATAGTTCTCGGAGATTCGACGGAAACTATAGGCGAGGGCTTCAAAGCGGATATAAGCGACAGCACTTTCAAACCAAAAGAAATTAAAAAGAGAGGTAAAGAGAGATGAAAAGAATTATCGCAGTTTTGCTTGTTGCCGCAAGCATATTTCTTGTTTCGTGCGGAGGAATTCCGTCTGCCAGAGGAATAGTGAAAAAAACCGTTTCCGGAACGACGGAGATCAGTCTTTATTACGGCTCGGCAAACGGGAACGACATGGCTGGCTTCAATATCCGCCGGATTGACGGTATTGCCTCCGGTGCGTTTGCCGCACCGAAAATAAACGCTTTGCCGTTTATAGTTTATGTTTTCAAGCTTGACGGAAGCGTTGAGGTTGAAGAATTCAAAAACACTCTCCGCGAGAACTGTGACCTTGTATGGAACATATGCACATCGGCAGATACGATAATATGTGAAAACGAAGGAGACGTCGTTCTTTTTGCAATGCTGGACATGGACGAGATGACAGGGCTTCCAAAGGGTACGGACGAAAAAATAATAAACAACTTCCATTCAATATTAAAATAAAAAAAACAGGGCGCGTGCCCTGTTTTTTTATTTTGTGTTTTTCATCCAATGTTCGGCGCAGCGAACCCAATCGCCGATGTATTCGTTTTCGGCGTCGAGAAACTCGCGGCAGAGAGTCATACCGTGCCAGCCATCGGGATATATGTGAAGTTCGTACGGAATATTTTTCTTTGAGAGAGCCTCCGCAAAGAGAATGGAATTTATTACGGGAACGGTTTTGTCCGCACGCGTGTGCCAGATGAACGTCGGGACGGTCTTTTTTGTTACCGCATATTCAAGAGACACTTCGCGCAGGAGTTTTTTATCGTTTTTGCCGTCGCCGAGAAGCGTGTCGAACGAACCTCTGTGTGCGTATTTCCCGCTTGTGATAACGGGATAGCAGAGAATCATGCCTGTCGGTTTGTTGTAGCCGTAGGGCATATCTATCGCGTCATAGATAAAGTTTTTGTGCCACATGGTTCCGAGCATTGCGGCAAGATGGCCGCCTGCCGAAAAGCCTATGGTGAATATTCTTTCGGGATCGATGCGGAGCTTTTCCGCATTATCGCGGAGGAATTTCATAGCAAGTGAAGCTTCGATAAGCTGAGTGGGATATACGGCAGCACCGTTTACCGAATAGTCGAAAACGAACGCATTGTAGCCGTGAGCGATGAACTCGTGTGCGATGGGTTCTGCCTCTCTTGATGAGCAGTACGCATATCCGCCGCCGGGGAAAATAAGTATTGCCGGACGTTTTTCGTTGTGGGGAATACGCTCATATGTTCCTGCAAGGTAAGCCGTTATCCTGACGTCGGGATTTGTTTCGGAAAGATGAAAAACTTCTGTTTCCATAAATGTTTTCCTGCCTTTATAAATATTTTAATGTAAATTTTATTTGTCAAACGAGCGCATCCAATGTTCGGCGCATCGTATCCAATCATGATTGTACGCATTATCTGAGCCGAAATTTTTTTGGCAAAGTCCCATTCCGTGTCCGCCTTCGGGATATATGTGAAGCTCATACGGAATGTTTTTCTTTGAAAGCGCGTCGGCAAGCAGAAGCGAATTCATAACGTTTACTCCGCTGTCCGGTCTTGTGTGCCAGATGAACGCCGGAACGGTCTTTTTCGTTACGTTGCGCTCTATGGAAACGCTCTTTCTTGCGGAATCATCCGAAAGTCTGTCGCTGCCGAGAAGCTTGCGGAATGAATCTTCATGCGCATATTTTTTGTCCGATGTAATAACGGGGTAGCAAAGGATCATACCCGTCGGTTTGTTGTAGCCGTAGGGCATATCTGTCGCGTCATAGATAAAGTTCTTGTGCCACATGGTTCCGAGCATTGCGGCAAGATGACCGCCCGCCGACGAGCCGATAACGAATATTTCATCTTTATTCGTTCCGTATTTTTCGGCATTGTCGCGTATGAATTTCATAGCAAGCGAAGCTTCGATAAGCTGGGTGGGGAATCGTGCCGCACCCATAACGGAATATTCAAGCACAAAGCAGTTATATCCGCGCGCACAGAATTCGAGCGCATACGGCTCGCCTTCGAGAAAGGCGCATATTCTGTATCCGCCGCCGGGACAGATAAGCACGGAGGGGCGCGATGCGTTATTGATTTCACCGGAGATGTACGCTGTCAGCGTCACTGCCGGATTTGTTTCCGAAAGACTGAATTTTTCTATTATCATAAATAGTCTCCTTTATACTTCCGCCGTGACCATCCCACCGAAATCGACGGGAGGTTTATCCGAAAGATAATATGGGTCATAGCCTTTGCTTTTTATAAAGTCTTCGGCTTTTTCGCCGTCTGGCAAAAGCCGGACGTCTCCGAAGAATATCACGGTTCTGCCTATGCATCCGCACGCGCCGCCGATAAATCCCTCTTTATATCCCGGAAGGACAATTCCGGTTGAAGAGACAAACGCGGAATCTATGCCTTCTTTTTCGGCGACGCGGAAAATGCCGCGATCTGAGGTCAGGATTCCGTCGCCTATTACGGCACAGGAGCAGTGTGCATAGCCCTGCTTTACGTTTATAGTTTTGTATCCGCGTTTTTTTGCGAAATCAAGTATTTCGGGCGCTACGCTTTTTTCACGGCAAACGAGTCTGTCTCCGACCGTGAAGCAATTGAGCGCCGCGTCGAGCGGATATTTGTTTCCGGCATTTTGCTTTATTACGGTGCAGGGAAAATCGAGTGCGGCAAACAGCTTGTCGCTTTCGGGATAATTTGCGTAAACAAAGAATTCATCGCCCACGGAAGCTATCAGTGTGTCCGCATGCGAAGCGATGGGCGAAGGCAATGCCGGAAGCGGCGGAAGCGGCACAACGGTGCCGAAATCCGAAAGTTTTTTCGCCATGTTTTTTTCAAGTGCTGAGGATACCAATATGAAATTCACGGGCAAACCTCCCTTTTTACGCAAAATCCCCTTCCTTGCGGAAGGGGTCCTGTAAAGCTTTTATCCGAGGTGTTACGCTCTTTCTACCTTGCCGGAGCGAAGGCAACGAGAGCAAACGGTAACTGTCTTGTGAGTGCCGTTGATATTTGCGCTTACCTTTCTGAGATTGGGCTTCCAAGTTCTGCTTGTTTTGCGGTTGGAGTGGGAAACGTTGTTTCCGAAAACGAGCGCCTTACCGCAACATACACATTTTGCCATATTTACACCTCCTGTTATTATTTTTATATCTGTAAAGTAAGAGGCGCAAAGCACATCTTACGGTTTAACAGAGATACAGCGATGTTTATTATATCACGGGTTTTTTGAAAAATCAATAGTAAATTTTCTTTTTTTGAAAAAAGTTTTATCAAATATCGCTTTATTTTGTCGGATATGCTTCAAGGCGGCATATGGGAGTGCCTTTTTCCGAAAAGGCTTTTTCGTATTCGGTTTCGGTATCGCAACCGAAATATTCGCTGGCGTGAAGGTCATGCGTGACCTTTTCCGTGCGGTATCCCGCAGCTTCAAATTCGGGCAGGGAATATTCAAAAAGATCGGCGTTGTCGGTTTTGAATGCTATGCATCCGCCTTCGGCGAGCAAGGGCTTGAAAAGCGAAAGGAACGTCCTGCAGGTCAGGCGTCGTTTTGCATTGCGCTTTTTCGGCCACGGATCGCAGAAGTTTATGTGAATTCTTTCAAAGCTTCCCGCAGGGAAGATCTTGTCGAGTCTTGAAGCATTGGTATTGAGAAAAACGACATTTTTGTATTCGTTTTCAGGCGTTCTTTCCGCCGCCTGAACGATGACGTCGGTTATCAGTTCAACGGCTATGTAAGCCGTATCGGGATGATTTTTCGCTTCTCCGCGAACAAAGCCTCCTTTTCCGCAACCTATTTCAAGACGGAAGCGTGAATAGTCGGGAAAAAGCTCCGTGAGGGTAAGCTTGGGAGGATCGGAGGAGAATTCATCCGTTATTATATTGTCGCAGGCGAGCAGGCGCTCATCGCGATGTTTCAGTTTTCTTGCTCTCATAAAAAATCCTTAAAAACAAAATTACTTTTATATTTTAACCTTATGAGACGATAATTGCAACAATAAAATGAAAAATAATGTATAATCGCGGCGAAAAACGGAGAGAATACGGAATGTCAAGTAAAAAACAAGGAGTTGATCATTTATGATAATCGACAGAATTGCGCTTATAATTTCAATTATCGGCGCGCTCAATTGGGGAAGTATAGGCCTTTTCAAGTTTGACATAGTTGCATGGATATTCGGCGGTCAGGACGCTTCGGTGTCGCGCGTTATCTACACGCTTGTGGCACTTGCCGGAATATGGTGCATTTCACTTCTTTTCCGTCCGAGAGAAGAGACGGAAGTTGTCCGCGATGAAAGAAGATAAGTTTTTGTTCTACCCGCTTAATATGCCTTCGCTTTTGCGAAGGCATATTTTGTTTGAAAAAAGAATAGAATGGGGTGAAAGAGAGAAAAAGAGGAATGAAAAGGTGTGCGCTCGGCGCGGATTTTCAAAAATTTGTTTTCAATATTACTTTGTGGAGGAACATTATGAAAACTGCCTCAAAAGAGATAAGCCGAAATATAAAAAAAGAGCTTGCCTGCGTAAATATGACTGTTACGATAATCGCTATGGTGCTTTCGGTCGTGACAGGAGTGTTTTTTGCCATAGGCGGAATTGACGGCGAAGCCTGGGAGGAGATATGTACTCCCGTATGGGCGTTGCACCCCGTTATTCTTGTCATATTTTTTGCTTTGGCGCTGTGCTTGCTTGCGATATCGCTTTCGATCACGTTCTTCTCGCCGCTTCACCTGTGCGGAAAGCCGATGCAGACGGCATATATACTTTATGCGTGCGTTTATGCTTTGACTTACATATGGATCCCGCTTACATATAAGGCGACGGCGTTTTTTGCGTCAGCATTGACGTGCGCCGTATGTCTTGTGCTTTTATCTGTGCTTTATCCGCTTGTCAGGCGTGTTGGAAAGCTTCCGTCCTTGTGTCTTTTGCTGTTTTCGGCGTGGCAGGGATATTTGCTGTGCTTTTCCTTTGCTCTTTTCGTGGTTAATTGAATTTTATTATATCTAAAATATTGACAAGTAAACAGCTTTTTGATATTATATAAGCATAAAACAATCAAAACGGTATCGAAAGGAGATTATAAATGAAAACAGTTAAAATCCGTCTTTCTTCAATTGAAGCGGTAAGAGATTTCGTTGAAATAGTTCGTAAATACGATTCTGAGGTTGACCTCTCAAGCGGAAGATATGTTGTTGACGCAAAGTCGATAATGGGTATATTCAGCCTTGACCTTCTCAGTCCTATCACGCTTACGGCTTATGGCGATGATTGCGAAAAGCTTTTTGAAGAACTTAAAGATTATATTGTAGAATAATTTCATGACAAAACAAAAGCGG
>FR898229.1:15472-45664 GCA_000437375.1 Eubacterium sp. CAG:841 | reverse complement strand
CGGACTTTTCCGTGCCGCTTTTGTTTTGGAGAACTGAGGTTTTTTCTGTATCTATATGGACAAATCTATAAAACTACAAGCGGCAAGAGCGGCGACCGAGCCGTCGGCACAAGCCGTTGTAATTTGTCTTATTTTCTTTGCGCGGCAGTCGCCCGCAACAAATACACCGGGAGTTTTTGTAAGACAATCCTCTCCGGATGCCATATATCCGCGCTCGTCAAGCTCACATACGGAAGAAAACGTGCCGTTTGACGGAACAAGTCCTATCGCGACAAATACTCCGTCGACGCGGAGAGTTGATTCCCTTCCGCTTTCATCCGCTATGACGACGGCGGAAAGCTTTCCGTCGCCTTCAAAGCGTTTTACGGTCGAGCCTGTGATATATTCAACATTCGGTCTTTCGCGTAGGACGTCAAGCAGTCTTTTTTCTCCCGTGAAATACGGAAGATTCTGAACGAGCGTGACTTTTTTGCATTTTTCCGAGAGCAGTACGGCTTCCTGAAGGGCGCTGTTTCCGCCGCCTATGACCGCGACTTCCTTTCCGGAATAAAAATCTCCGTCGCATACTGCGCAGAACGATATTCCTTCACCCAAAAATTTTTCTTCGCCTTCGGCGCCGGTCATTCTGTGTTTTACACCGGATGCTATTATAACGGCTTTGCAATCAAAGCTGCCGCTTGTGGTGACAACTTTTTTTGTCTCGCCGTGATCTTCTATTCCGGTTACTTCTTCGGGCTCGATGTCTGCGCCGTGAGAGATTACCTGCTCTATAAGCTGCTCAGCAAGCTCATTTCCGCTGAGCTGCATTGAGCCGGGATAGTTTTCTATTTTCGGCGAATATGTCATCTGACCGCCGAAGTTTGATTTTTCAAGGACGAGAACGGTTTTTCCCGCTCTCAGGGCGTACAGGGCGGCGGTAAGTCCCGCCGGGCCTGCGCCGATTATTATTATATCGTGCATTTGTATTAAAGCGATTCTATATATTTTCGTATTTCCGATACGCCTTTGAGACGCTTTACTCCGTCGCCGTCCGGCACCACGAGAGTGGGAGCCGTTACGATGTCGTAAGCCTTAGCCATATCTTCGTTTTCGTTTGCGTAAATATTTTCATAGGCGATGCCTGCTTTTTCAAGAAGAGCCTTTGCTATTTTGCAGTTGGGGCAGGTTTTTGTTGTGAAAAGCAGATTTGCCGCAGCCTTCGGCTGACATTCACAATTATGCTCAGGTTCCTTGTGTTCGAGAACGCCGAAGTGCGTGAGGTGCGAACGTTCTATGACATATTCCTTGCGTTCGGAGAATTCCTGAGCCTTGCCGTCGTTGAAGTTCTGAACGGGACGGTAGTAACCTGTTATACGGCTGTAAACTTCCGTTTTCTTTTTGCATATGGGGCACTCATATACTTCGCCGGGAATGTAACCGTGTTCGGTGCAGACCGAGTATGTGGGTGAAAGCGTATAATAAGGAAGTCTGTAATTTTCGGATATTTTACGGACGAGCGAAGCTGCCGACTTCCAATCCGGAAGCTTTTCGCCGAGAAAGGCGTGAAATACCGTGCCGGAGGTGTAGAGAGTCTGAAGTTCATCCTGAATGTCGAGCGCGGTAAAGATATCTTCCGTATAACCGACGGGAAGATGAGAGCTGTTTGTGTAGTACGGAGCTTCTTCCGTTCCGGCGGTTATGATATCGGGATAACGGCGCTTGTCGTGCTTTGCAAGACGATAAGCCGTAGACTCGGCAGGCGTTGCTTCAAGGTTGTAGAGATCGCCGTACTGTTCCTGATAGTCGGAGAGACGGTTGCGCATATGGTTCAGGCACTCTTTTGCGAATTCCTGAGTTTCCTTGTGCGTTATGTCCTTTCTGAGCCACTTTGCGTTGAGTCCGGCTTCGTTCATGCCGACAAGACCGATCGTTGAGAAGTGGTTCGCAAATGTTCCGAGATAACGCTTTGTATAAGGATAAAGTCCTTCGTCAAGAAGCTTTGTTATAACCTTTCTCTTTACGCTGAGCGAACGGGCTGCAACGTCCATTATATGGTCAAGACGTTTGTAGAAATCTTCCTTGTCGGATGCGAGATATGCAAGGCGGGGAATGTTTATGGTGACAACGCCGATGGAGCCTGTCGATTCGCCGCTTCCGAAGAAGCCGCCCGACTTTTTACGCAGTTCACGAAGGTCGAGACGCAGACGGCAACACATCGAACGTACGTCGCTCGGCTCCATGTCGGAGTTGACGTAGTTTGAGAAGTACGGAGTGCCGTATTTCGCCGTCATTTCAAAGAGAAGCTTGTTGTTCTCCGTTTCTGACCAGTCGAAATCGCGGGTGATGGAATATGTGGGAATAGGATATTGGAAACCTCTGCCGTTGGCGTCGCCCTCTATCATTATTTCGATGAAGGCGCGGTTTACCATATCCATTTCTTTTTTACAGTCTTTATAGCGGAAAGGCATTTCCTTGCCGCCGACTATACAATTCATTTCGGCAAGATCGGCGGGAACCGTCCAGTCGAGGGTAATGTTCGAGAACGGAGCCTGAGTACCCCATCTTGACGGGGTGTTGACGCCGTAAACGAATGATTCTATACACTTCTTGACTGCGTCGAAGCTGAGATTGTCAACTTTTACGAACGGCGCAAGGTATGTGTCAAATGAAGAGAATGCCTGAGCGCCCGCCCATTCGTTCTGCATTATGCCGAGAAAGTTTACCATCTGGTTGCAGAGCGTTGCAAGGTGGCTTGCGGGAGAGGAGGTTATTTTTCCTACAACGCCGCCGAGACCTTCCTGAATAAGCTGCTTGAGCGACCAGCCGGCGCAGTAGCCTGTGAGCATGGAAAGGTCGTGAAGGTGAATATCGCCGCTTCTGTGCGCGTTTGCAATCTCTTCATCATATATTTCGGAAAGCCAATAGTTTGCCGTAATTGCGCCGGAGTTTGAAAGAATAAGTCCGCCTACGGAATAAGTTACGGTGGAGTTTTCCTTTACGCGCCAGTCTATGGCTTTTACATAACTGTTCACAAGTTCCTTGTAGTCAAGGATCGTGGACTTCATATTGCGTATTTTTTCTCTCTGCTTACGATAAAGAATATACGTTTTCGCAACGTCGTCATAGCCCGCCTGAATAAGCACGGACTCAACGCTGTCCTGAATGTCTTCAACTGAGACAAGTCCGTCTTTTACCTTATGCTCGAAGTTTGAAGTTACTTTGAGCGCAAGAAAATCTATTACGGATGGGTGATACTGTTTGCCTATTGCTTCAAAAGCTTTTGTTATGGCAACCGATATTTTGGATATGTCAAAATCCGCTATCTGTCCGTCTCTTTTAATGACCTGATACATAATAAAAAAACCTCCTATTGACAAACGGAAGCCCCCGACGCTGTGCGTGGGAGGCGAAACCGCAATTGCTTTTCGCAGTGATATAATCTTACCACTTTGAAAATGCGTTGTCAAGGGAGATTACACAATATGTTGTGTTTTTATATCAATTTATTAAAAAATCGGAACAATATATAGATTACAGTCCCCGAAGTTGTGCATTTGGCACAAAACGTCGCGCGGTGTCGAGAAAGCTCAGATATTCCTCTCTTGAAAAACCTTCAAGTCCTTCTCCGATAAGCTCTCCGGAGTCCTTGAACGCTTGCAGATACCACCGCTCTGCACCCGTTATCCACTTACCTATGGTTTCAATATCCGCTTGCGTATGAAAGCCTTTTACAAGCGTTGTGCGGAACTCATATCCGACTTTTCCGTTCATAAGAAGATGTATGCTTTCTTCTATTTTTCCGAGAGGCGCCGATGAAAGTCCGATGGTCTTTGCATATTTATGAGGACTGTTTTTTATATCCATGGCGACATAATCGACAAGCCCGTTTTCGATGAGGCGAGAAAGCCTTTCGGAATAAGTGCCGTTCGTGTCGAGTTTTACAGCAAAACCGAGCGCTTTAATCTTTTTTATAAGAGCTTCGGCATTGTCCGATATCAGCGGTTCTCCGCCCGTTACGGCTACGCCGTCAAGACGGTTCCTGCGACTTTCGAGAAACGCAAGAAATTCTTCTTCGGGTATATTTTCACTGCCGTCCGAGCCGAGAACGAGCGAAGCGTTGTGGCAGAACGGACAACGGAAATTACATCCGCCGAGGAAAACTGTACAGGCTGTCTTTCCGGGAAAATCGAGGAGAGTCAGTTTCTGAAGTCCGGATATTTTCACTTGAGCTCCTCCTTTGGCATTGTTTACAGTTAAGTATGTTATCACAGATTGGGAGGCATTTCAATAGTCAGGAAAAAAATTAATAATTTAATTTCAGTTTATCTATTTATTTTTGCAAGGATTTATGGTATTATATATAATGTAAAGATTTCTTCGGAGGAATTTCAATGGACAATGATAACAACATTATAAGAACGGACGAAGCGACTGAGCAGATATACGAACCTGAAATTGTAAAACCGCCGCTTAAGTTCGGCAGGCTTTACGGCAAGATGACGTGGCTGTTTTTTTCGATCGCGGTCATGATAATAGCCGTAAATATTTTTGCTGTGATCGCAATGATGGCAGTAAGATATTATTTTCCGGAGCTTGAGCAGACAAACTGGTACGAAACGGTGCTCAATTCGGTTGCATTTTATTTTGTGGGCGTGCCGATAGCGGCGATAATGTTGCTTTTCTCAAGACCTGACACTGCGGTTGATTCCATAAGATCAAAAACAAAGCTGACGTTCGGCAAGTGGATGAAATACCTTTGCATGGCGTTTGCGTTTATGTATGCGGGAAATTGGGTAGGAAACATAGTAACCGGCGTTCTCGGACTTATTGTCGGACATTCGATAGAAAATCCGGTCGCAAGCGCGCTTGACGGTGCCTCGTGGATAATTTCCACAATATCAATGGTAATAATCGCTCCGATATTCGAAGAGTTGCTTTTCAGAAAGCTTCTTATCGACAGAATGCAGCCATATGGTGAAAAAACGGCGATAATTGCTTCGGCTCTTGCGTTCGGACTTGTTCACGGAAACTTCTCGCAGTTCTTTTATGCATTCGGCGTCGGATTGCTTTTCGGATACGTGTACTGCAAGACCAAAAATATATGGTATACGATATCTTTTCATATGATAATAAACGGCGTTTGCGGAATACTGACGGGATATATTTCAAGCAAGATAGATTATGAAGAATACAGCTCGGTGCTTGAATCCATAGGCAAGCAGCTGTCAAACGAGGAAGCAATGGAGCTTGTGGCGAAGATAGGAAAATATTTAATCCCGATGATTGCTCTCGGAGTTATATCGCTTGTGGTATTCGGTGCGGCGGTGACGGGCATAGTGTTCTTTGCAAAAGGCATAAAGAACATTTCGCTTGAAGGCTGTAAATATGATATATCGGCGAAAAACGTAAGGATCGCAGCATATGCGAATGTCGGGATTATAATCCTTTATGCGATAATGGCGATCAGCTTTATAACTTCAATCATATATTATTAAATATTAAGGAGGATGCTTTTTATGAAAAAAGGTTTTGGATGGTTCCTCGCGGCGGCTGCGCTTCTTACGCCCTATGCCGCAGAGAAAAACGAAGAAACGGGCGAATATGAGATCCGTTCGCTTCTTCTCAGGGTAAAGACGAAAACGGTAACGGATGATGACGGCACCGAGCACCGCGATTGCACGGTGAACTTTGCCGGACTTCCCACAAGAGGAGACGTTGAAACGATACGTCAGAATGTTTCCGGCGGAATAGCCAAAGTTTCCGCAGGCATTTCAAAATGCGCAAAAAGAGTTTCTGACGCTTTTAAAGATTCATGCTTTGCAAAAAAGAATGAGGACGAGGGCGAAGAGGACTTCGGTTCGGAGGAAGATTTTGAAAATATCTTCGACGACGAGCCGGAAGAGGGAAGCGAAGCGCTTTGATGATAAAAGCCACCTTTCGGGGTGGCTTTTTGAATTGAAAGCCGAGAAACGAAAATTAAGAATTTTATTTGCCGCTTTGGATAAAAAACGTACAAAATTGCAAAATATACTTGACAAAACACAGATGAAGTGCTATACTGTTTCAGCAAAACAAAGAAAAGCGTTCTCCGCTTTCACCAAGCTGCGTCGCGAGCTTGGTCAATAACATTCGTTTTTCCTTACGTTGTGAGGAAAATTTTCGGTGCGGAGAAGCTCTTTGGCTTTCCGCAATTTTTATTTTTGGAGGTGTGCTACTATCAGCACTAAAGATTATCTTTTCAACGAGGATATAAGAGTTCCTCAGGTGCGTCTCATCGGCGAAAACGGCGAACAGCTCGGTATTGTCGATACGGACAAGGCGCTTAAAGCCGCCTATGACAGCGGCAGCGACCTTGTTATGATAGCAGACAAGGCGGAACCGCCCGTGTGTCGCATAATGGATTACGGCAAATTCCGTTTTGAACGCGAAAAACGCGAAAAAGAAGCAAGAAAAAAACAGCAGGTTGTTGAAGTTAAGGAAATTCAGCTCTCCTGCAATATAGGCGATCACGACTTTGAAACAAAGCTCGGTCATGCGCTCCGCTTCCTTAAAGAAGGAAACAAGGTGCGCGCAGTCGTCAAGTTCAACGGAAGAAGAGAGCTTCTTCACCCCGAACTCGGCACCGCCATGATGGACAGATTTGTTGCCGCGTGTTCCGAATACGGAAGCACGGACAAGAAAGCCGTGCTTGAAGGTCGCAAGCTTTCGCTTGTTATATCGCCGATAAAGAAGTAACCAAAATGCGGCTACGCCGCAAAGTCATATCGAAAGGAAAAAATCACTATGCCTAAGATCAAAACACACAGCGCGACAGCGAAAAGATTTTCCGTTACAAAAAGCGGAAGAGTAAAGATGAACAGCTCAAACCGTCGTCATAAGCTCGGACTCAAGACGCCCAAGCGCAAGAGACAGCTCAGACGCAACACTTACCTCAGCCCCTCTTTCGAGGCAACGGTAAAGACACTCATCCAGAAATAATCGAATCGAAATAGGAGGAAGCAAAGATGGCAAGAGTAAAAGGCGCTATGATGACGCGCAAAAGAAGAAATAAAATGCTGAAGCTCGCCAAGGGCTATTGGGGTGCGAAGAGCAAGCACTTCAAGATGGCTAAAGAGCAGGTAATGAAGAGCGGTAACTACGCTTTTGCAGGACGTAAACTTAAAAAGAGAGATTTCCGTTCTCTGTGGATAACAAGAATTTCCGCACAGGCAAAGGTAAACGGAATCAACTACTCACAGCTTATGCACGGTCTTAAGCTTGCAGGCGTTGATATAAACCGCAAGATGCTCGCAGAGCTTGCAGTTTCCGACAAGGAAGCATTCGCTTCTCTCGTTGAAACAGCTAAAAAAGCGCTTTAATCTTATAACCTGAAAACCAAAGCTGAAATATGCTTTGGTTTTTGTGCATTAAAGGGGAGTAAAACGAATATGCCTTTTGTAACGGATATAAAAAGCAGAAGCAACCCCAAGGTTCTTTGGGCGTGCGGACTTTCGGAAAAGAAAAAGCGCGACTCAGAGGGGCTTTTCCGCTTTGAAGGAATAAAGCTTTTTCTGGAAGCTATGCGCGAAAAGCTTGATATCGTCGCTGTTTTCGCAAGCGAAAAAGCTATGGAAACGTATGCTTCCGAGCTTTGTTATTTTGACGGAGAAATATATAAAGTTGCAGACGCCGTATATGAAAAGCTTACGGAGGAAAACGCTCCGCAGGGAGTGCTGACAATAGCGAAAAAGCCGCTGCCCGTATGCGGATGCACGGGACTTACGATGATACTTGACGGCGTTGCCGATCCCGGTAACGTCGGGACGGTGATCCGTTGCGCCGACGCTTTCGGTGCGGAAAGAGTGCTTCTGGGAGGCGGATGTGCCGATGCTTTCGGGCAAAAGACTGTTCGCGCGGCGATGGGATCGCTTTTCCGTGTTCCGACAGAAAGAGCGCCCTTACCCGAAAAAATAAAGGAACTGAGAGCCGAAGGCTATAAGGTCTATGCCGCGATGCTTGACAAGACATCTGTTCGCGCCGACGAAATAGAAAAGGGCGGAAAGCTTGCTTTTGTCGTTGGAAACGAGGGGCACGGAATATCTTCGGAGGTGCGCAATCGCTGCGACGGCAGCGTTATAATACCCATGCGTGAAAACGGAGCCGAATCACTTAATGCGGCAGTTGCGGCATCCGTGTTTATGTGGGAGCATAAAAGAATTTGACGGAGGAGAAAATGGACAGATCACTGCTTTATTGGATATGGCTTTCACTGCGCTGCGGCGCAGGCAGCGAAAGCGGGACTTACCTTTTGGCGCAGGTAGGCTCTCCCGAGGAGATATATGCTTCGGATGAGGCGAGACTTGAAGAAGTCGGCGGAATATCGAAAGAACTCAGACATGCCTTGCTTGACAAGGATCTTGAGCTTTGCAAGCGGATACTTGATTTCTGCGAAAGAACGAACGTTTCTATAATGACGGCGAACAGCGACATATATCCGAAAAGGCTGGCTTCAATACACGCAAAACCGCTTTTGCTTTATTACAAAGGCAAGATACCCAAAATAGACGATAACGTTCTTGTTGCCGTTGTCGGGACGAGATCATGCACGGAATACGGTGAGAAAACGGCATATAAATTCGGCGCGGAGCTTGCAAGAGGCGGCGCAATAGTCGTTTCCGGAATGGCACTCGGTATAGACGGTATGGCGGCAAGAGGAGCACTTTCCGTTGGCGGACACACGATTGCGGTACTCGGCTGCGGAATAGAAACGGCATATCCTCCGCAGAACAGGGAGCTTATGGAGCAGATAATCGTAAACGGTACGGTGATGACCGAATATGCTCCCGGCACGGAACCCTCCGGCTGGAATTTCCCCGTGAGAAACAGAATAATATCCGGACTTTCACAGGCTACGCTCGTGGTTGAAGCCGACAAAAGAAGCGGTGCGCTTATAACCGCCGGCAGAGCGCAGTCACAGGGGCGAGACGTGTTTGCGGTTCCCGGCAAGATAGGAGACAGAGAAAGCGAAGGCACAAACGAGCTTATCCGCAACGGCGCGAAAATAGCGCTTTCGGCAAAGGACATTTTAAGGGAATACGAGCTGCTTTATCCGCACAGAATATTTACCGAAAATATAGATGACAGAAGATATGTCACATCACAGAAAGTAAAGGTCGCGGCGACGGACGCAAAGATAGATCCTCCGCCGAGATATACGAAAAACCGCCCGTATCAGGAGCCTAAAAGGCAGTCGGCACCGAAAAATGAAGACCTTTCGTATCTCACGGAGGAGGAAAGAAAGCTTTTTGCGCTCATCGGAGACAGAATGACAACGGATGAGATATATAAAGCCGCAATAGCTTCGGGTATGTCGCTTGAGACGGGAGCGATGCTCGGACTTCTCACCACGCTTGAAATATACGGACTTATAGAAGCCGTTCCGGGCGGAAGTTATAAAAGAGTTAAAAATTTTTGACTTGACACGGCGCACTCTGTTGTGTATAATGGCAAACGTCACCAAAAATAAAACAGATTTCAGATAAGGAGCTTCGCTTTTTCAAGCGATCGTGCAAAAATGCAGCATTATCTTGTAATAATCGAGTCGCCTTATAAGGCACCCGCAATAAATTCCTATCTCGGCAAGGAATATAAAGTCATGGCGTCTGTCGGACATGTCAGAGACCTTCCGAAAAGTACGCTCGGAGTTGATACTGACCATGACTTTGCGGTGAAATACATTAACATAAAGGGAAAATCGGACATAATAAATCAGCTTAAAAAGGAAGTTAAAAATGCCGATAAGGTATACTTCGCAACCGATCCCGACCGCGAGGGAGAAGCTATATCGTGGCATCTTGCAACGGTTCTCGGCATAAAGCCTGAAGAAGCGAACAGAGTAACCTTCAATGATATAACAAAGAAAACGGTGCTTGCCGGAATGGAGCATCCGCGCGCAATAGATATGAACCTTGTAAACTCGCAGCAGGCAAGAAGAATTCTTGACCGAATAGTTGGCTACAAAATCAGTCCTTACCTTTGGAAAACCGTTCGCAGCGGACTTTCCGCAGGAAGAGTTCAGTCGGTTGCGACGAGAATAATCGTCGAAAGAGAAGCGGAGATAAAGGCTTTCGTTCCTAAGGAATACTGGACGATAGAAGCGACGCTTAAAACTCCGAAGCGCGCTAAGATAACGGCAAAATTCTTCGGCGATAAAAACGGTAAGATCGAGCTTGCCTGCGAGGATGACGCAAAGAAAGTGACCGACGCTTGTGAAAACGGCGAATTTATCGTTTCCGCAAGCGAAGTGACGAAAAAGCATCGCTCGCCGAATCCTCCGTTCATAACGTCAACACTTCAGCAGGAAGCTTCAAAAAGACTCGGATTTCAATCCAAGCGCACGATGCTTGTGGCTCAGGAGCTTTACGAAGGTATAAATTTAGGTACGGAAAACGGTGGAACGCACGGTCTTATAACGTATATGAGAACGGACTCTCTCCGTGTTTCGGACGAGGCTGCGGAAGCCGCGAAGGACTTTATTATCAGCAAATACGGCAGCGATTGTTATCCTTCAAAGCGCAGAGTGTTCAAGTCGAACGCTTCGGCACAGGACGCGCATGAAGCCATCCGTCCGGCAGATCTTACTCTTCCTCCGGAAAGGGTAAAAGGCACGCTTTCTTCCGATCAATACAAGCTTTATAAGCTTATCTGGGACAGATTTATCGCAAGCCAGATGAAGAATGCCGAGCTTGAAGTGCTTTCGGCAGATATCTCCTGCGGCGAATATATATTCAAATCGAGCGAATATGTTGTAAGCTTCAAGGGGTATATGCTCGCGTATGACGATACGGGCGATGAGGCTCAACCCAAAACAAAGCTTCCCGAACTTTCGGCAGGAGACAGGCTCACAAAGGAAGCACTTGATTCAAAACAGAACTTCACCGATCCTCCGGCGCACTACACGGAAGGTTCGCTTATTAAATTTCTTGAGGAGAAGGGCATAGGCAGACCGAGCACCTACGCGCAGACGATAACCACGATCGTTCAGAGAGGATATGTAAAGCGTGAAAAGAAAGCGCTTGTATCGACGCCGCTCGGCGAAGCGACAGTCAAGCTTATGAAAAAGAATTTTCCTGAGATCGTGGATTATAAGTTCACCGCGAGTGTGGAAGAGGATCTCGATAAAATCGCGCGCGGAGAGGAAACGATGACGGAGGTTCTCGGCGATTTCTACGGCGATTTTTCAAAAACGCTCGAAAAGGCGCAGGAATCCATAAAGGATAACAAGGTAAAGATTCCGGATGAAGAATCCGACATAATCTGCGAAAAATGCGGAAGAAAAATGGTAATAAAGCACGGCAGATTCGGTACTTTTGCCGCTTGCCCCGGATATCCCGAGTGTAAAAATACAAAGGCGATAGACAAAAAGGGCAACGTTATGGAAAAGAAAACGGAAGAACCCGAAAAAACCGATATGAAGTGCGAAAAGTGCGGCGGCGATATAGTTATACGCAGCAGCTCGTACGGACGTTTTTATGCTTGCTCGAACTTCCCCAAGTGCAGATATACAAAGGCAATTCTCGAGCCTATCGGGGTTAAATGTCCTAAATGCGGAGGCGATATAGTAAAAGCTTACGGCAAGAAGAAAAATCTTTATTACCGCTGCGAAAAGTATCCCGAATGCGATTTTTCAAGCTGGGATCTTCCGACCGCAGAAAAATGTCCGAAGTGCGGAAAGATGCTTTTTGAAAAGAAAGGCAAGGGACTTTATTGCGCCGACGCCGCCTGCGGCTACAAGGACTTTGAGGATAAAAAATAAGAATAATATTCAAAAAAATGGCGGCCGTCGAAAGACGTCGCCTTTTTTGTTTGAAATACATATTGAAATATTATTTATTTTGTTATATAATACATAAGTAAAACTATAATATCGGAGTATTTTATGAAGATAATTCTTGACGTTATGGGCGGCGACAATCCGCCTGCCGAGATAATAAAAGGCGCATTGCTCGCAAGAAAAGAGCTTGACGCGCGCATAGCGCTTGTCGGCGACGAGAGCATAATACGTGACGTACTCTCGGCTGAAGGAGCAGACAGCAGCGATTTTGATATAATCGGCAGCGACAGCGTGATAGAAATGGAGGACAACCCTCTCTGCATCGTTCAGAAGAAGAAAAATTCTTCTATGGGCGCGGCGCTTCGCATGCTCGCCGCAGGCGACGGCGACGCGGTTGTATCATGCGGGAATACGGGCGCGCTCTTTACCGGCGCGACGCTCATCGTCCATAGAGTGCCGGGACTTCGACGCGCGGCGCTCGGAACGGTGCTTCCTTACACCAACAATGTAATGCTTATGGACTGCGGAGCAAACGTCACGGTCACACCGGAATATCTTCTGCATTTTGCGCATCTCGGCTCGATATATATGAGAAAGCTTTACGGAATAGAACGTCCGAGAGTGGCGCTTGTCAACAACGGCTCCGAAGGACATAAAGGAACTCCGCTCGTGATAGAAGCGAAGGCGCTCATGGAAAACGATGAAAATCTGAACTTTATAGGAAACGTTGAAGGAAAGGAACTTCCGTTTGACGCCTGCGACGTAGCCGTCTGCGACGGATTTACCGGAAACGTTCTTCTCAAAACAAGCGAGGGACTTTGCCGGTTCGTTATGAAGCACGTTATACGGGAGGTCGGATCTACCGACGGAGGAAAACGAGGCGACGTTGTCTCCGCGCTTGAACACGAGGACAGATTTTTTGACGTTACCGAATACGGCGGCGCACCGTTTATAGGAATAGCGAAGCCCGTTATAAAGGCTCACGGAAATTCGGAAGCGAACGCAATAAAAAATGCGCTTATGCGTGCGGCGGACTATGCCCGCGCCGACGTTATAGGCGAAATAGAAAAATCGGCGGAGCTTTTCAAAGCTGTACCTGTCGGAGGAAAAAATGAAGGATAAGATAACTTCTCCGCACATTGATACGGCGGAGCTTGAAAAACGTATAAATCACAGATTTGCAAACAGAGAATTTCTTCGCGAGGCGTTGTGTCACACTTCATATGTGAACGAAGCAAAAAAGACGGAAAAGTCAAACGAAAGACTTGAATTTCTCGGCGACTCGGTGCTTTCGGCGATCGTAAGCGAATATCTTTTCAAAAGATTTCCGGACAGCAACGAAGGCGAGCTTTCAAGCATGCGCAGAAGCATAGTCGAACGCGCGTCGCTTGCATCGTTTTCAAGGGAGATATCGCTCGGCGAATATCTTTATCTCGGCCACGGGGAGGAAATCTGCGGAGGAAGAGATCTTGACTCAAACCTTGAGGACGCCTTTGAAGCACTTACAGCCGCCGTTTATCTTGACGGTGGGAGAAAAAGCGTGGAGGATTTTGTAATGCCGTTTGTAACAAAGGCGGCAGACGCGTTTTCCCCGACAAAAAGTCTTTCGGATCCGAAATCGCTTTTGCAGGAGATAATTCAGGAATCGCCCGGCGAAAAGCTTGAATATATAATCACGGGAGAAGAAGGTCCCGATCACGACAAAACGTTTTTCTGCGAGGTAAAGGTAAACAGCAACGTTCTCGGCAAAGGCGATGGAAAGAGCAAAAAGGAAGCCGAAAAACAGGCGGCAAGAGAAGCGCTCCGTCTTTTCGGGATATCCGACGAAGAACAGAAATGAAAACACACGCAAACATACCGATATTTGTGCCGCATATGGGCTGTCCGAACGCCTGCGTTTTCTGCAATCAGCGGACGATTTCCGGTCACAACGTTCCAGATTTTACAAAGGTCGAAAGCGAGATAGAAAACGCGCTTTCAACGATAGATCTTTCAAAGCGCACGGTGCAGATAGCGTACTTCGGCGGAAGCTTTACGGCGATAGACCGCGCGGATATGATATATTTGCTTTCTGTGGCGAAGAAATTTATAGACGACGGCAGAGTGGAATCGATAAGAATATCTACCCGCCCCGACTGTATAGATGAAGAGATCGTCGGAATACTTCGCTCCTACGGTGTGAAGAGCGTTGAACTCGGGATACAGAGCTCCTCCGAAAGGGTGCTTGAAGTATCGGGCAGAGGACATGGCTTTGAGTGCTGTAAAAAAGCTTCGGTGCTTATAATCAGCGCCGGAATGGAATTTGTGGGACAGATGATGACAGGACTTCCGGGCTCGACAAAAGAGGATGAGATCAGAACGGCGGAGGCCATTGCCGATATGGGCGCGGTCGCCGCAAGAATATATCCAACCGTGGTATTTAAGGGTACTAAACTTGCCGATATGACTTACTGCGGAGGCTATGTTCCGATGAGCAGGGAGGAAGCGATCGAACGCACCGAAGCGGCGTTTGAAGTCTTTGCCGAAAGAGGAATAAAGGTTATAAGAATAGGTCTGCAGTCGGGAGAGGCGCTTGTTTCCGGCGAAGAGATTGCCTGCGGAGATTATTCGGAGGCAATAGGCGAGATGTGCATAAGCCGTTATTTTGAAAAAAAGCTATCGGCGCTGTGCAAAGGACTTTCCGGCGAGAAGGTAACTGTTTTCTGCAATCCGCGCAGGGTATCGTGCGCCGTAGGATACAAAGGCGAAAACAAAACCAAAATAAAAGAAGAATTCGGGCTTTTGGCGCTGAAAATATCGCCGTGCGAAGAGCTTTCCGAATTTGAAGTAAGAATAAAAAAAGACTAAAGGAGCAAGCAGCGTGCGTCTTAAAACACTTGAAATGCAGGGCTTTAAGTCCTTCCCCGATAAGACCGTCATCAGCTTTGACAGAGGAATTACCGTTGTTGTGGGACCGAACGGCTCGGGAAAATCGAACATATCCGACGCAATGCGCTGGGTTCTCGGAGAAATATCATCAAAGAATATACGCGGTTCGAAAATGGAGGACGTTATCTTTGCGGGATCGCAGAAGAGAAGTCCTATGGGTTATGCGGAGGTTTCCGTAACGTTTGACAATACGGAAGACGACGGAAAGATCACCTCCATGAGCGATTATGACGAGATAACCGTAACGCGTCGCTATTACAGAGTGGGCGAAAGCGAATATTTTATAAACCGTAAGCCCGTAAGGCTTAAAGATATTCACGAGCTTTTTATGAATACGGGTCTCGGCAAAGGCGGATATTCGATAATAGGTCAGGGAAAGATATCAGAGATAATTTCATCGAAGAGCGAGGACAGGCGCGCCATATTCGAAGAAGCGGCGGGCATTGCAAAATACCGCTATCAGAAGCAGGAGGCGGAAAGAAAGCTTGATGCCACGCTTGATAATCTTGTCCGTCTCGAGGACATAGAAAGCGAACTTGAAGGCAGAATAGGTCCGCTTGAAAAAGAATCAGAAAAGGCAAAGAAATATCTTACATTGCGCGACGAAAAGAAAGCGCTGGATCTTGCGCTTTCCGTATTCGATATAGATACGGCAAAAGCCGAAAGCGGCGAGCTTGAAAAAAGCCTTGCGGCGGCGAAGAATTCGCTTGACCGATCGGATGAAACGCTTGCCGAGCTTGAAAAACGCGACGAAGAACTGTTTTCATCGCTCCAGAGCGAAAAAGCCGAGAGCGAAAGAGCGGGAGAGGATATTTCCGCTCTTACGGAAAAAATATTCGAGGGTGAAAGCGAAATAAAGCTTGCCGAAAACGACAACACCCATCTTTCGGAAACGGTGATGACCTCGCGCGGCAGAATTGCAGAAAAGAAAGCGGCACTTTCTGCTGCCGAGGAAGAGAAAAAGCATTGCCTTGAAGCTGTCAGACAGTCTGAATCGCGTCTTGCCGCGCTTGGCGGACGGCGCGAGAAAGCAGCAGCCGAGCTTAAAGCGCAAGAGGATAAAATAAACGAATGCGCGGTAATTACTGGCGAACTTACGGAAAAATACGAACAGGCACAGAAAGACGACGTTGAAGCAAAGGTTGCCGTGAGCGTTGCGGAATCGCAAAGAGAGGCAAATCTTAAAAAGTGCGACGAGCTTACCGTTGAGCTTTCAAAGCATGACGAAGATATCGGTATGCTTGACGAAAGAATAAACCGCGCAAAGGAAAAGATATCGGGCTACGATAAAAAGCTCGGCGAATCGGATTCCGAAACGGGAAAGATATCCGCAAAGAAGGACGAGCTTATCGTGCTTTCGAGAAAGCTTGCCGGTCAGAAAAACGATCTTTTCCTTGAAATATCGCAGAGAAAACATCAGATATCAAACCTTCTCCGTATGGAGGAGCTTCTTGAAGGCTATTCAAGAGCGGTGCGTTTCCTTATGACGGAATACCGCGCAGGTAATATAACCGATAAAGACGGCGCTGTCCCGAAGATATACGGTCCCGTTTCGCAGTTTGTGACGGTTGACGAAAAGTACTCGGCGGCACTTGAAGTCGCTTTCGGACAGTCACTCCAGAATATAATAGTTGACGACGAGGACTGCGCAAAGGTTGCGATAGCTTTTCTCAAACGCAGAAATGCCGGCAGGGCGACATTTTATCCTATAACCACTATGAAGGGCAATCCCGTAAGCGGAAAAGCGCTCGGCATAGACGGACTTGACGGCTACATAGCGATAGCTTCCGAGCTTGTGGGATGCGATGCGAAATTCAGAGGAATAGCCGATTATCTTACAGGCAGGATAATAGTTGCAAAAAATATGGACTGTGCGTCGGTTATCGCACGCAGACTCGGCTTCAGATACAAGATAGTTACCCTTGACGGTCAGGTGATAAATGCAGGAGGAAGCTATACGGGCGGATCCGTATCGACGGATTCACAGATGCTTTCACGCCGCGCACAGATAGACAGGCTCGGCGCGGAGGTAACGTCGCTTGAAAAGGACAGTGCCGAGACCGAAAAGGATATAGCCGAAAATGAAAAGGCGATAAAAGCCGTAACAGAGCAGGAAAAAACAGCTCTCGGCGCAAGCGCCATGATAAAAACTCTGCGCGACGCGGAATCAACGCAGATGCAGATACTTGTGTCGAACCGCGAAGTGTTGAAAGAGGCAAGAGAACAGATAGTTTCACAGTTTTCGCAGCTTTCGTCGCTTGCAAAGCGCGAGGGGGAAAATGCCGACGAATGTACCGAAAAGCGCAAGCGCCTTTCGGAGGAGATGGCGGCGACGGAAAAACGTCTGTGCGATATCGGCAGGGAAAAGGCAGAGGCAGAGAAGAGAGCCGAAGCGAAGAAGACAGAACTTTCGGACTGTCTTATAGACATTGCGCGTGAGGAAAAGGGTGCGGAAATGGCGCAGAACGCGCTTTCTGCCGCAACCGAAAAATATAATGCGGCTTCGGACGATATAAAGGCGCTTGAGGAATCTGCTGCCGGTGCCGAAGCGCGGATAGCCGAAAACACGGCAAGAGCAAAAGAAATCACGGCGCAGATAAGCGTTCTCAGAGCCGAAGCGGAAAAGATAAATTCCGAAAAGGCGGCGCTTTCCGAAAGATCGCTTGAAACGGAAAGAAAACTTACGGAAGTGCGAGCAAAGCAAAAGGAAATGACGCATTCGAGAGAGCTTATTTTCCGCGAATACGCAAATACTGAGGCGGCATATAAGCGTGCCGTCGAAAAGAGCGATAAGCTCATTTCTTTCCTTTGGGAAGAATACGAGACGACATACACTCAGGCGTGCGAGCTTTGCGGCGAGCGCATAACAGAAAAAACTCGCAGAGACGCCGCTTCAAGACAGGGAAAGCTGAAAAGCGAGATAAAGGCTCTCGGAGACGTTCACGTCGGCGCGATAGAAGAATACAAAGAAGTAAAAACGCGTTACGACGAGCTTTCCTCGCAGACAAAGGATCTCAGACAGTCCAAAGAGGAGCTGCTTTCGATCGTTGTTTCGCTTGAAGAACGTATGAAAGAGGATTTCTCTGCTACGTTTGAAGAGATAAACGTAAACTTCGGGCAGGTGTTCCGCGCGCTGTTCGGCGGCGGTTCGGCGGAGTTGAAGCTTACGGACAAGATAGATGTTCTGAATTCCGGCATAGAGATAAACGTCGCTCCTCCCGGAAAGGTAATAAAGAATATGTCGCTTCTTTCGGGCGGCGAGCAGGCATTTGTGGCGATAGCGTTGTATTTCGCAATACTGAAAGTAACGCCGTCACCGTTCTGCATACTTGACGAGATCGAGGCGGCGCTTGACGAAGTAAATGTGGACAAGCTTGCCGATTATCTTAAAAATTATTCGGAAAGAACGCAGTTTGTCGTTATCACGCACCGCAGAGGCACAATGGAAGCGGCGGACAGGATATACGGCGTGACGATGCACGAAAAGGGAATTTCCGACGTGCTTTCGATAAACGTATCCGAAATAGAAGCAAAAACGGGAGAAAAGCCCGTTTAAGGAGAAAAAACTATGGGATTTTTTGAAAAACTGAAACAAGGTCTCGCAAAGACGAAAAAAGCGCTTTCCGACGGGATAGAAAATATATTCCGCAGCTTTGTAAAGATCGACGAGGACCTTTTTGATGAGCTTGAAGAGCTTCTCATAAGCTCGGACGTGGGTGTTGAAACTACAGAAGCCGTGCTTGACAGTCTGAGAGAAAGACTTAAAGAAAAGCGCATAACCGATCCCGAGCAGGCAAAGGAAGAGCTTATCTCCCTTCTTGCCGAAATGACGGGCGATGGTGGCGATATTCCGTTTGAGGACGGGAAGATGACGGTTATTCTTGTTATCGGCGTAAACGGCGTCGGAAAGACGACGTCCATTGCGAAGATAGCAAACGTGCTTAAAAACGACGGCAAAAAAGTGGTGCTTGCGGCGGCGGACACGTTCCGTGCGGCGGCAGCCGATCAGCTTTGCGTATGGGCGGAAAGAGTCGGCGTTGACGTTGTGCGTCAGAGCGAAGGCTCAGATCCTGCGGCGGTCGTTTTCGACGCGATTGCGGCGGCAAAGAAACGCAAGGCGGACGCACTGATAATCGATACGGCGGGAAGACTTCACAATAAGAAGAACCTTATGGCAGAGCTTGAAAAGATCAACCGTGTTATCGACCGTGAGCTTCCGGATTGTATAAGAGAAACGCTCCTTGTGCTTGACTCGACAACAGGTCAGAACGCGGTGATTCAGGCGCAGGAGTTCGGTAATGCCGCACGTCTTACGGGCATCGTCCTTACCAAGCTTGACGGTACCGCAAAGGGCGGAATCATAATATCGATACGCCGTACGCTCGGAATTCCCGTAAAATTCATCGGCGTCGGGGAAAAAGTGGACGACCTTCAGAAGTTTGATCCGCAGGAATTTGTCCGTGCGCTTTTCGGTGAATGATATGGTAAAGATACTTCTTGCAACGGGAAATCCTCACAAGGCAAGGGAGCTTTCGGCAATGCTTTCGGGCTGTGATGTCGAGGTGCTGACGCTTAAAGACGTCGGCTTTGCGGGAGAGATAATCGAGGACGGCGAAACGTTTGAAGAAAACGCCGAAATAAAAGCGAGAGCGGCGGCTTCGCTAGGATATATCGGCGTCGGAGACGATTCGGGACTTTGCGTTGATTTTCTCGGCGGAGCGCCGGGAGTATATTCCGCACGATATGCGGGCGAGCCGTGCGATAATTCAAAAAACAATGAAAAGCTGCTTTCCGAAATGGCAGGAGTACCGGAGGATAAGCGCGGAGCAAAATTCGTCTGCGTGATATGCTGTGTCTTTCCGGACGGAAGAAAGATAGTTTCAAGAGGCGAATGTCCCGGAAGAATACTTACTTCATATGCGGGAAGCGGAGGCTTTGGGTACGATCCGCTGTTCTATTGTGCGGAAAGAGGAAAAAGCTACGCCGAGATGACGGAAGAAGAAAAAAATTCCGTAAGTCACAGAGCGAGAGCAATGAAGGGTTTTTTGGATAAATTCATTTCGGAGATCAAATAATAACGGAGAAAGAAATGCTTACAAGTAAACAAAGAGCATACCTGCGCGGAAAAGCGTCGGTTATGGATACGATTTTTCAGATAGGCAAGGGCGGAATAGGCGACAATATGATAAAACAGCTTTATGACGCGCTTGAAGCCAGAGAGCTTATAAAAATAAGAACGCTTGATAACAGCGATGTTTCGCCGAGAGAAGCGGCGGAGCAGATTTCCGCAGTGCTCGGAGCTGAGGTGGTATGCGTTATAGGCAGTAAAATAGTTCTTTACAGAGAATCGAGAAAGCACAAAAAGCTCAGCCTTGAAATAAAGGCGCTGTAAAGAGAAACATTTTTGAAAAGGGTTTTTATCTTATGGAAGACAAAAACGGAACAATAGAAATGCTGAAAAGCGAAGTGAAAAAATATCAGTGCGAGCAGAGATATCTGCATACGCTGAGCGTTTACGGCGAATGTAAAAAGCTTGCAGATATTTTCTCGCTTACGGAGGAAGAAAAAGAAAAGCTTCTTACGGCGGCGCTTTTGCACGACATAACAAAAGATATGGATGGCAAGACTCAGATAGAGCTTTGCAAAAAGTACGGACTTACCCCGCCTGCAAGCGAAAAAGAGCCTATGCCCACTATTCATCAGGATACGGGCGCGTTCTTTGCGCGCGAAACTTTCGGAGAGAAAATAGTTGACGATACGGTATTCTATGCGATAGCCTCGCATACCACCGGCAGAGAAGGCATGACAAATATCGACAAGATGCTTTTTCTTGCCGATTATATCGAGCCGCGCAGAAAATACAAATCCTGTGCGGAAA
This sequence comes from Eubacterium sp. CAG:841, assembly GCA_000437375.1. Taxonomy (GTDB): domain Bacteria; phylum Bacillota; class Clostridia; order Oscillospirales; family CAG-272; genus CAG-841. The sequence continues at coordinate 25,067 of FR898229.1, read as the reverse complement.
CAAGGGAATATTTATATTCCGAATGTGCAAAAATAAACAAAAACGATAAAGCGGCACTTTTCAGGCTTCTGAGTAAAACGGTAGTTGACGTTATCGCTTATACGGTGGATTATCTTATAAGCAAGAGACGGATGATTGACCACAGAATGATAATAGTTTGGAACAGCCTGATCTGACTGTCGCGGGGCAGGTAAAATTGAACGGCAAAAAATTTGATGATAAAAATGAAAATCAGCACCTTTCGGGCAAGCTTGTCACGATAGTGACGCTCGGCGTGCTTGCGGTGCTTATAATAACCGTAGCGCTTTTTATGTCTCTGTACAAACCGGGAGTTGAGGAAAAACCTCACTTTACAACGGATGAACAGACCGAAACCACAACAACATCGCAGGACACGCAAATATCGACCGATCCTTATTCGCGAAAGAAAGGGTATTATACTTTTCTTATAGCCGGAACGGATGTTATTTCAAACAATACGGACGTGCTTATGATGGCTTCTCTTGATACGGTAAAGGGCGAAGTCAATATAGTTCAGATCCCGCGCGATACGTTCGTGAACAAGACCGTAGGCGGATATCAGACGGTGACGAGAGTAAATTCCGTATATGCGGCGGCATATAACAGAAGCACGGCATCCGGCTCACGCGGTGCGACGGCAAGGCATGTGGCAATGAAAGACCTCAAAGCAAGACTTGAAGCAAGCCTTTGCGTAAATCTTGATTACTACGCGCTCGTCAGCACTTCATCCTTCCGCAAGATAGTTGACGCAATAGACGGCGTGTGGTTTGACGTTCCTGAGGATATGGACTATGACGATCCCGAACAGGGACTTTCGATACACCTGAAAAAGGGCAATCAGCTCCTCGACGGAAAAGCCGCAGAAGGGCTTATTCGCTTCAGAAGCGGATATGCACAGGGAGATCTTGATCGTGTTTCCGTCCGTGCGAATTTCCTGCGTGCGATGATGAAACAGGTAAAGGAAAATCTGACTGCCGATGCGCTTGCCACGATTGTGAGCGAGCTTCTCACTTCGGTGGATTCCTCTGTTTCACTTACGGACGCGGTGTATTTTGCAAAACAACTGTATTCGGTCTCTTCAGAAAAGTTTACGGTGACGACGCTTTCCGGTTCGTCTGTTATGAATCCGCAGACGGGAGCATGGAGCTATTACGTTATAAACAAAAATAATGCGCTCGCCGACATAAACAAATATCTCAATGTGTTTTCCGGAGATATTGCGGCAAACTTATTTGACAGTAAGGGCTTCTTTACGGATTCCGAAAATGAAGCTCACGCATATATAAACAATTATTATTTATCATAGGAGAGAACAATGGACGAAAGCAAAAACGAGAAAATGACGTCGCTTGCGGGCGCTTCGTCGGAGGAGATAGCGCGTGCGATAGCGGATGTGCTTGATTCTATGAAGGCACGCGACATAAAGCTTCTGCGCGTTTCGGACAAAACGGTAATGACCGATTACTTTGTTATCTGCTCGGGAACATCAAACACGCAGATAAAAGCCCTTTCGGGAGAGGTTGAATACAAGCTCGGCGAAAGAGGCGTTTCGCCGCTTCATATCGAAGGATATGAAACGGGTACATGGATAGCAATGGATTATGCCCACGTTATGGTGCATATTTTCAACAGAGAACAGAGGGATTTTTATAAGCTCGAAAAGCTCTGGGGCGACGCTTGCGAAGTGCCGCTGAATACGGAAAACAGTGAGCAGGAGGACTGATATGACATACGATTTCAAAGCGATTGAGCCCAAATGGCAAAAGATATGGGATGAAAAGAAGGCTTTTGCCGCAGTTGACGGTTCCGACAAGAAAAAATTCTATGGTCTTATAGAGTTTCCGTATCCTTCGGGAGCGGGAATGCACGTCGGACATATAAAGGCGTACAGCGGACTTGAAGTAATTTCGCGCAAAAGAAGAATGGAAGGATATAACGTTCTCTTTCCGATAGGCTTTGACGCTTTCGGACTTCCCACGGAGAATTATGCCATAAAGACAGGTATTCATCCGAGAAAAGTAACGGATATGAACATTGCCAAGTTTACTTCACAGCTTCGCCGCGTAGGGTTTTCCTTCGATTGGGACAGAACCATCGACACCACAGACGAAGACTACTACAAGTGGACACAGTGGATATTCCTTAAAATGTTTGAACACGGACTCGTTTTCCGTGATACGGCACTTGTAAATTATTGCCCATCGTGTAAGGTCGTGCTTTCAAACGAAGACTCTCAGGGCGGAAAATGCGATATCTGCCACAGCGATATCATCCAAAAGTCAAAGGATGTATGGTATCTTCGCATAACAAAATATGCGGACAGACTGCTTTCCGGTCTTGACGAGGTCGATTATCTGCCGAACATCAAGCAGCAGCAGATAAACTGGATAGGCAAATCGACAGGTGCGTTTGTAAACTTCACGCTTGCCGGCATTGACGAAAAGCTTCGCATCTATACAACGCGTCCCGATACGCTTTTCGGGGTTACGTTCATGGTTATGGCGCCGGAACATCCGATAATAGAAAAATATAAAGACAGAATAAAAAATATCGACGCCGTTGAAGCTTACAAGACGGAATGTGCAAAGAAGACGGAATTCGAGCGCACACAGCTTGTAAAGGACAAAACGGGCGTCAGAATCGACGGAATCTGCGCCATAAATCCCGTAAACGGAAAAGAAATTCCGATATACATAGCGGATTATGTTATGATGGGCTACGGTACGGGCGCAATTATGGCTGTTCCCGCACATGATCAGCGCGACTATGACTTCGCAAAGACGTTTGGGATTGACATAATTGAAGTAATAAAAGGCGGAGATATAACAAAAGAAGCATATACCGAAAGCGGCGAGATGGTAAACTCAGGCTTCCTTAACGGTATGACGAATAAAAAAGACTCCATTGCAAAGATGCTTGAATATCTTGAAGAGAAGGGCATAGGCGAGGCAGGCGTTCAGTACAAAATGAAGGATTGGGCGTTCAACCGTCAGAGATATTGGGGCGAGCCTATTCCGATAGTTCACTGCCCGCACTGCGGAATGGTACCCGTACCTTACGAAGAGCTTCCGCTCCGTCTGCCCGATATGCAGAATTTCGAACCCGGACAGAACGGCGAAAGTCCGCTTGCAAAGATAGAAAGCTTCGTAAACTGCAAGTGTCCCAAATGCGGTGGTGATGCAAAGAGAGAGACCGATACGATGCCGCAGTGGGCGGGCTCATCGTGGTATTTCCTTCGTTACATTGATCCGCACAACGAAAATATGCTTGCCGATCCCGACAAGCTGAAATATTGGATGCCCGTAGATTGGTACAACGGCGGAATGGAACACGTTACCCGCCATATGATATATTCACGCTTCTGGCATAAGTTCCTTTACGATATAGGAGTTGTGCCTTGCGACGAGCCTTATGCCAAGAGAACCGCGCAGGGACTTATCCTCGGACCGGACGGAGAAAAGATGTCAAAGTCAAAGGGCAATGTAGTCGATCCCAACGACGTTGTAGACGAATACGGCGCGGATGTTCTCCGTACTTACGTACTCTTTATGGGCGACTATACAAGCGCGGCTCCGTGGTCGGAATCGAGCGTAAGGGGCTGCAAGCGTTTTATTGAAAGAGTTTGGGGAATGCTCTTTATGACAAAAGGCAAGGGTACGACGGAAAAGCTTGAATCCTCATTCCACAAGACCGTGAAAAAGGTTTCTTCGGATATCGAACAGATGAAGTTCAATACGGCGATTGCATCTATGATGTCGCTGACAAACGATATTTACGAAAACGGCAGCCTCACGACGGATGAGCTTGGAATTTTCGTTCGTTTGCTTTGCCCGTTTGCTCCGCATATATGCGAGGAGCTTTGGGAAAGACTCGGAGGCAAGGGACTCTGCTCGCTTGCTCCGTGGCCCGAATATGACGAATCAAAGACTAAGGACGATACGGTTACGGTCGCGGTTCAGATCTGCGGTAAGCTCAGAGACACGGTTCAGGCACCTGCCGACGCAGACCAGGCAACGGTGGAAGCGCTCGCAAAGTCCAGCGAAAAAATAGCGAATGCAATCGCCGGAAAGCAGATAGTAAAAGAGATATATGTAAAGAACAAAATTTTCAATATTGTGGTTAAATGACGACTTGGCTCGGATATTCCCGCGGAAAAACGGAAATATCCGAAAATAATGAAAATAATTATTGACAAAATACTTTTCGGACTATATAATATAAGGTGCTGAATTATGGCGCAACATTTAAGCAGGTGGTGCAGAGATGTATTTGGATCTTAAGCCGATTTTATGCGGCGAAACGAAGAAGATAACGTTTGAGCTTCCGCTTGAAACCGCCGATATCGAGGAGATAAAAACATTGTTCCCCGATATCACGGAGGTCGCTCCCGCAAGCATTTCGGGAGAGGTTGTGAATATGTCGGGGTATATGGTTTTAAGGGAAAATGCCCTTATTAAATTCTCGGCTCCGTGCGCCAGATGTGCAGAAACGGCAAATTCCGAGCTTTCTCTCTCTTTTGAAAAATGTGTCGCTACCGGAGATGTCTCAAAGGATAACGACGATTACATTTTTCCGGAAGATACGAAACTCGATATAACGGCGCCGCTTTTCGAGGAGATGCTCCTTGAAATGCCGTCGAAAATCCTCTGCCGAGAGGATTGTCGCGGTCTTTGTCCGCGATGCGGAAAAAACTTGAATGAAGGCGATTGCGGTTGCAAAAAGTCTGAGGGAGACCCGAGACTTGCAATACTCAAAACGCTTCTTGATAAGTAAATACGCAAGGCAACAGATAAGAAAAATAATATAGGAGGTCATTAGACATGGCAGTACCGAAGAAAAAAGTCTCTAAGGCAAGAAGAGACAAAAGACGTTCCAGCGTCTGGAAACTCGATCTTCCCGGCATGACAAAATGCCCCAAATGCGGTGAATATAATCTTGCACACAGAGTATGCAAGGCATGCGGAACATACAACGGCAAGGAAGTTATTAAAACAGACGACTGATTGCAATCGGGGCAGGTATGAAGCTTCATACCTGCCGAAATTGTTTTATTGAGGATTTTTTATGGTTGAAATAACGGGCGTTGAAAAAGGTTCTCCCGCCGAAAAAGCGGGAATAGCCGCAGGCGACAGACTCGTGAGCATAGGCGGCAAGACTATTGCGGACGTGCTTGACTATCGTTTTTATATGTGCGAAAAGAATCTTACTCTTACGCTGCGTCGCGGCGAGGAGGAGTTTTCCGTAAAGATAAAAAAGGGCGAGTACGACGATATAGGTCTTGATTTTGCCACCTATCTTATGGACGAGAAAAGGCGCTGTGCAAACAACTGCATATTTTGCTTTATAGACCAGAACCCTTGCGGAATGAGAGAAAGCATATACTTCAAGGATGACGATTCCCGACTTTCTTTTTTGCAGGGAAACTATATAACGCTTACAAATCTGGGCGAAAAGGATATAAAGCGAATAATAGATATGAAAATGTCGCCCGTGAACATTTCGGTTCATACAATGAATCCCGAGCTGAGGGTGAAGATGCTTCGCAACAAAAACGCGGGGAAGGTGCTTTCCTATCTTAAAACGCTTGATGACGGCGGAATAAATATGAATTGTCAGATAGTGCTTTGCAAGGGCATAAACGACGGTGCCGAGCTTGACCGAAGTATGCGCGAGCTTGCTGAATATCCCCATATCCACAGCGCGTCGATAGTGCCGTCGGGACTCACGTGTCACAGGGAGGGGCTTTATCCGCTCAAGTTGTTTTCGCCCGAAGAGGCGGGCGCAGTGATCGATCAGGTTGAAAGCTTTGCCGCAGAGTGCGAGAAAAAGCGCGGAGAAAAGATTTTTTATTGCGGAGACGAGCTTTATATCCGCGCGGGGAGAGAGCTTCATTCCGGTGAATATTACGGCGATTACACGCAGATAGACAACGGCGTCGGAATGATAACATCCACAAGAGAAGAATATCTTGAAGCGCTTGAATTTTGCGATGAAAATCCGCCGGCGGCAGAAATATCGATGGCGACGGGCGTTGCGGCATACGGGCTTATACGTTTTCTCGCAGACGAAACGATGAAAAAATTTCCGCAGATAATAATTCACGTTTATAAGACAATAAATCACTTTTTCGGCGAAAGTGTAACCGTTGCGGGACTTGTAACGGGGAAAGATCTCTGCGAACAGGTAAGCGGCAAGCCGCTGGGAAACAGACTGCTTATATCCGAGCATATGCTTCGTCACGGAGGAGATCTTTTCCTTTGCGGAATGAGCATAGACGAGCTTGCGGAAAAGCTCGGAGTGCATATAACCACTTGTCCGGACGACGGGTACGAAATTCTTGAAAGAGTTATAGGAAATATAAAATAAGGAGGAATATATGGCTAAAACCACAGTTGCAATAGTGGGCAGACCGAACGTAGGAAAAAGCACGCTTTTCAACAAAATAGCCGGAGAAAGAGTTTCCATTGTTGAGGACATTCCCGGCGTTACGCGTGACAGAATATATTACGATACCGAATGGAACGGCAAGCCTATTATGATGATAGATACCGGCGGCTTTGAGCCGACCTCCGGAGAGACGATAAAGGTCAAAATGCGTGAGCAGGCACAGATAGCCATTGAAACGGCGGACGTTATCGTTTTTCTTTGCGACGTCAGAGCGGGCGTCACTGCCGACGACAGGGATATCGGCACGATGCTTATGAAAAGCGGCAAACCCGTTATAGTTGCCGTAAACAAGGTGGACTCAATAGGCGCGCTGCCGATGGAATATTACGAATTTTACGAGCTTGGTTTTGATGGGGATCCCATTGCGCTATCGTCGCTTCACGGCACGGGAACGGGCGATCTGCTTGACAGGATTCTTGAGCTTTCTCCCGTTGCGGACGAACCCGAAGAGCCGGATGACGACACTATAAAGGTAGCTGTAATAGGAAAGCCTAACGCAGGAAAAAGCTCGCTTGTAAACAGAATCTTAGGCGAGGACAGAATGATAGTTTCCGATATTGCCGGAACTACGCGTGATGCGATAGACTCAAGAGTCGAAAACGCTTACGGGAAGTATACCTTTATTGATACAGCGGGTATACGTCGTCAGAGTAAGGTAACGGATAAAATCGAAAAATTCAGTGTTCTGCGCGCTCATTCCGCAGTTGAAAGGGCAGACGTCTGCCTTATAATGATAGACGCCTCCGAAGGAATCACGGAGCAGGACGAAAAAATCGCCGGACTTGCTCACGAGGGCGGAAAAGGGTCTATAATAGTTGTAAACAAGTGGGACAAGATAGAAAAGGACAACGGCACCGTAAAGAAATTTACTGAGGATATCTATACCGCACTTTCGTATATGACATATGCTCCGCTTATGTTTATTTCCGCAATGACGGGACAGAGAACCGAAAAGCTGTTTGAAAAGATAAATTTTGTTGCCGAAAAGAACGCAATGAGAATCTCCACAGGAATGCTCAATGATGTTCTCAGCGACGCGATATCGCGTGTCCAGCCGCCTACGGACAAGGGCAAGCGCCTGAAGATATATTATATGACTCAGGTATCGACAAAGCCGCCCACATTCGTGATCTTCTGCAATGACGCAGAGCTGTTCCATTTCTCGTATCAGAGATATATAGAAAATAAGCTGCGTGAGGTTTTCGGATTCGAGGGTACGCCGATAAGATTCATTATCCGCGAGCGCTCGGACGAGGATAAGGATTGAGTATGGAAAAGCTGATAGCATCGGGTGTTTTCGGTATGATGAACAGCGGCACAGCGTATATAATAGGAATGATTGTATGCGCGGTTCTTTCATATCTTATCGGAAGCGTGAATTTTACGGCGATATTCGCAAAAAAATACGACGCTTTTCCCGACACTATGGGAATATACAAAAAAGCCGGCGCGGGAGTTGCGTTCGGAGTTGCCGCGCTTGACGGTGTAAAGGGATTTCTCTGTGCGCTTATGGGACTTTTGCTTATGCCGGGCGACGGATATGCCTGCCTTTGCACGCTTGTGTGCCTTATCGGGCATGCTTTTCCCGTTTGGCTTAAATTCAAAGGCGGAGCCGGTTGTGCGGTTTATATAGGGGCGGCGATAGTTATGAACCCCTTGATGGCGCTTGCGGCTTTTATAATCGCTTTTCTGATGTATTATATGAGCGGATATCTTGCGCTCGGATCGCTTTCGTTTGCGGCATTGTTCCCGATAATCGTGGGCAGAGCGCGCCTGTGGGAATTTACGGAGGAAGCAACGAGAATATTTCTTATAAATAAAATATTCCAAACGTTTATTCCGGTTGTGATATCGCTTGTAATAGCGGTGATATATGCTTCGTCGATAGGCAGAATGATAAACGGCGACGAACCCAAACTTCCGCTGAGAAAAGAAAAATCAAAATAAATGCGGATATTTTGCAAAAAACTCTTGATATTTTATAATATTGGTGATATTATTATTTGGTAAGTATTGATTTACGTGCGGAAGAAGCACCCTCTCATGCGGAAACCGACGGAAATCGAAGTATTTTAAGGAGGTGAACATATGGCAAACATTAAATCGGCAAAGAAGCGTATTCTCGTTATCGAAAAGAAAACGCTTAAGAACAAGATGTATAAATCCGCTCTTAAGACTAATATAAAGAAGTTCTTTGCAGCGGTTGAAAGCGGAGACAAGGCAGTTGCAGCTGATGCTTACAAGGTCGCAGTTAAAAACGTTGACCAGGCAGTTGCTCACGGTATTCTTGCAAAGAACAACGCGGCAAGAAAGAAGAGCAGATATACCCGTATGCTCAACGCAATGAACTGAATACAAATCAAAGCATCTTCTCACCGGATGCTTTTTTGTTTGCTCTTTATTTACTTTTTTATTATATTTATTACTTGACAAATTGCTGTCGCTATTATATAATGTTAAACGTCAAACAAAAAGGAGGACTTTTTATGGAAAACGCTATTGTAAGAACAAATGAAAAAATCGTTTGGTATTCAAAAGAAGACAAAATAATGTCTTTCCACTTCGTTGTCAATTACACAAAAAAGATATTTCAGTCCTCCCGCGATATGTTCCGCTTTGTGCTCGGACTTATCGATGTGGGCTTTAAGATAATGTGAGGCGGATATTATGAACGAATCTCAGGAATGTCATTTCGGCAGGGAAATACGAATAATATCCAACCTTATGAGGCGAAACCTTGATAAATCGGTGGCGCTTACGCGTTCAAAAAATATCACCGGCACGGGCGGATGGCTACTCGGTTATCTTTATGCCAACCGCGACAGGGATATTTATCAGCGCGATGTTGAAAGAGAATTTTCAATAAGGAGAGCCACATCATCGAAGGTTATAACAAGACTTGAAGAAAAGGGCTTTGTCCGCAGGGAAAATGTTGAAAGCGACGCGCGGCTGAAAAAGCTTGTGCTTACGGAAGAAGGCGAAAAAATTCAGCAGGGAGTATGCCGTGAGCTTGACAGCTTTGACCGTAAGCTTCTTTCGGTGCTGACGGAGGAAGAACAGAAAACGCTTTTCGAGCTTTTGGATAAAATAAAAAACAGTATGGAAGAATAAAACCGAAAACCGCACC
>FR898229.1:6255-15435 GCA_000437375.1 Eubacterium sp. CAG:841 | reverse complement strand
CACCCATTGGGTGCGGTTTTTGTTTGTTTTTGCAAGGTTCGATAAAAAATTCGAACATTTTGTGAATTTTTTCAAAAAGATGCACCCGAATGCATTATTTTAACACTTATATATAAAGGCCTAAATTAAAATTCAGAAAGGAATACATATTATGAAGAAAAAAACAATTAAATTGATAGCCGCAATAGTCCTTTCGGTTATAGCGGTTGGTGTGCTTACGTCCGGAATAGGTTCGTATGTGGGAGTGCGTACTGCAAAAGCTGCATATTATGATAATTCAAAAGAAAAGGTTAAAACATGCGAGCTTGACGGAATAAAAACGGAGCTGACATATGTCAGGACAAAAAATAACGCAAATACATTTTTCGGAAAGCCGAAAGACAAATACGGCGCAGTTGACACATATCAGGATGAAAGCGGCGATATAGAATACAGATTTTATTACAATACAAATGAAATCTGCGGATATATAAATCATTCGCTTACAGGTACAGAGCCGCTGGATTCAGCCGAAAAAGCGCGTGATATAGCAGACAATTATGTGGAAAAGGTTCTTGGTTATTCGCTTAACGAATACAGGAGAGATCCCGACGAGCCCGAAAATGATTATTCCGAGTGGACAGGTCCGGAATACAAGTATCACTATTCAAAGTATATAGACGGTTATAAAACCGATGATGAAATATTTGTATCGGTTGACGAATACGGCAATGTTGAATGGTTTACGGCAAGAAACAGAGGCAGATACGATTCGGAAAAGTTCAATGCGGAAAGAATTTCTTCCTGCCGCGAAAAGCTGGTAAAGGAAATAGATAAAGCCGTAGGACAAAGAGACGGAACATGGACTGTAAATGACGAATATTTAGCCGCCGATGACGATGGAAAGATATGCTATTTTATAAAAGCGCAATGCTCTTACGGTACAGGAAGCGATCGATATGCTACGGGGCAGACTTTCAGCAGAAAAATAAAATAATATAAAATACAAAAACCCGCACCTGTTTTCAGGTGCGGGTTTTATGTTAGTCTTTTACGGCTTCGGCAAAGATAAACGCAAAGAATTCAGCAGTGTTTTCAGCCGATGAATAGGTATTTGCGCAGGTGCCGATGTCAAGCGTTATCACGGTAGGAGAAAGCTGTTGATTTAATGTAGCTTCGCTTATCTGCGTGGGCATAAGAAGCGAAGGAAAACGTTCTGATATTTTTTCGTATAAAGTGTTTACCGAAGGGAGCGATTTTGACGCGGACTTATTTTCGGTACCGACGGAAAAGCTTATCTGAGCATAGATGTCACCGTCTTTTTCGGTTATGGGAGAGAGCAGATTTCCGTCGCTGTCCGCTTCTATTCCGCGATGAAGATCTATTACATAAACTATGTCCGGATGTTTTTTCAGATAGTCTTCAATTTTTATTTTTGCTTTTGAATAAGAATTTTTTGCCGAAGTTATTCCGAGATCGAGATATTCCGCACCTATCCCGAGTCCGAGCAGGGACACCGTAAGCTCGCGTGCAAGTGCGTCCACCGTATTTTCTCCGCCTACGGCTGAAAAATCATCTCCGTAGCATAGCAGTTTTTCATTGCAATAGCTTTCATACGGATGTGTGCAGATTATAAGAACGGAGGTTTTGCCCGTCGGAGTTTTTGCAAGCGCTGCCGAGGTATCGCTTACGGAAACGTCTATATCCGATGTGTAGCGTTTGCCCTGTTTTTCTGCGGAAAGATCGGCAGGAATGATGGCTTTTTTGCCTTCGGGAAGGGTTGATATATCGTAATCGTAAATATCTTCTTTTTCTGAGGGCGAGGTGGTAGTTTCTTTGTCTGCGGTGGTAGAGCTTTCTTTTCCGCCCAAAAATCCAAACAGGCCGGAAAGGTTTCCTCCCGACGATTTAAGCAGTGTTATACATATCGCGGCGACTATGCCTATTATGGCGAAAAGGAAAATTATTCGTGACACACCGGATTTTTTGCGTTCTTTTATATAAGGTATCATCTGTTCGCTTTCTGCTACGGGAAGATCGTTCATCTTTCAAAACCTCGCTTTGTGTATTTGTTTTCATAACAATATATACTGCGGCAAGTCCCGTTTTATTACAGAAAGAGCATTTCTTCATATGAAATTGCGGGCTGAAACGCACGATTTACGGCACAGCCGATAAGCGTACCCAAGTTTTTTGCTATTATGTCTATTTCTTTCGGAGAAACGAAAAACGTATCGCCTTTTTCGTTTTCGTCCCCCGAAAGAACGGAAGTTGCAATTACCGTCGGCGTGCCTATCGAAAATACGGGAACGCCTACCGTGTCAAGGCTGATTTCTTTGTGCGATCCGCCGATTCCGCTGCCGGGAGAAATTCCCGTATTGCTTATCTGAACGGTTCGGGCGAGCCTTTCCTTGCTTTTTGCCGCGAGGGCGTCGGCTACTATTACAAGATCGGGCTTTTCCGATGCGATTACCGATTTGATTATATTGCAGGCTTCTATTCCTGTTTGTGCGGTTACGCCGGGAGAAACGGAACTGACGTCAAAAAGAGAAGCCTTATCAAAAACTTCGGGGTTTGACAGCTTCAGATGTCTTGTGGCAATAACGCGGTCAAATGCGGCGGGACCGACAGCGTCCGCCGAAAGAAGTCTGTTTCCGAGTCCGCAGAAGAGCAGGCTTTCCGGCTTTTCCGAAAGCTCGCAAAGGAGCGATCTTATTTCCTCCGCGACGGCATCAGCTGTGTTTTTCAGCATTGCAAAGTCCATTTCGCGCGCAGTGGGGAATGATACGGTTATATATTTGCCTACGGGTTTTCCGAGCAGGCTTGCCCCATGCTCGTTTTCTATTTCTATTTCACTTACGGTTATGCCGTCTCCCGCATCTTTTTCGGTTTCTTTTATACCGTCGGGCTTTCCGCGATTTTCCTCTGCGTATGATTTCAGCTTTTCGCCGTAAAGCTCTGCGGCGAGATCGGTTCTTATCTGTGACATTTTCTTGTCCTTTTTATTTTTTAGTTTTTCTTTCCGAGCCGGTTTTTATGTGTGGTTGACTGCCGATATTATTTTTATGCCGATATAAAACCGAAATAAAAAATTCCACGCTTGGCGGGGAATTTTTTGATAATGTGATAAATATCCTTATTCCGGAGGGATATTTATGAAAAAGACAGTTTGTTTTGCTTTGGCGTTATTTGTCATGACAGTCTTTGTCGGGTGCGGCTCTGCGCAGGATGGCTCTGCTTTGCGCAAGCTTAATATGATAACAGATACATTTTCGCTTTCGGGAATGGGTGCTGTCTATGCACGCGGAGAGAAGTGCGAAAGAGAGCTTTCCGACGAGCTTGTTGCAAGAATGTTTTCGGAGGGAGGAAACATAACCGCGTTTGAAAACGTAAAAAGCTGCGCGGTATTTCTGTTCCAAAACTTTTCGGATGGGGAAATAGACGTTATAGAGCTTTGCGATGTATCGCACAAGCCGGAAATGCTTGCTGTTGTAAACCGTCGCGCAAGAAAAAAGTCGGGCGCCGTTGTGCTTTCGCGCGGAAGATATATTTTTCTTATAAGTTGCGACGATGCGGAGAAGATAGCAGACTATATCCGAAAGCTATGAAAAGTATTGAAAAAAATTCCGTGCTGTGATATTATGTTTCTTGTAAAAATCACAGCGGAGGAATAAAATTATGATGTTTGAGCTGAAGCCCGTTACAAAGCATATAATCTGGGGAGGAGAACGCCTTTCAAGAGATTACGGAATGGGCGAAAATGGAGAAAAAATAGCCGAAGCATGGGAGCTTACCTGTCGCGGTGACGGCGATAATGAAATTATAAGCGGAAAATATACGGGCAGGCTTCTTTCGGAATTTGTGCGTGAAAATCCGCAGGCACTCGGAACAAAACAGAAAGGAGATCGCTTCCCGTTGCTTATAAAGCTGATAGACGCTGAAGCCGATCTTTCCATACAGGTGCATCCAGATGATGAATATGCGCTTTCTCATACAGATGACATGGGAAAGACGGAGATGTGGTATATAGTTGACGCAAAGCCCGGCGCAAAGCTTATCTACGGTCTGAAAAGAAAATACACGAGAGACGAGCTGAAAACAGCCATAGCCGCCGGCACGCTTGAAAGTCTTATGAATTATGTAGAGGTAAAATCGGGCGAAACGTATTTTATCCCGTCGGGACTTGTTCATGCGATAGGCGCCGGAATTCTTATAGCCGAAATACAGCAGAACTCCAACATAACATACCGTGTTTATGACTATAATCGCCGCCAGCCGGACGGCTCGCTTCGTCAGCTTCATATAGAACCCGCTCTTGACGTTATAGAACGTTTTGATCCCGAAGCTGTAAAAGTCGAAAAGACGGGTGATGTGATAGCCTCCTGCAAATATTTTGAGGTTCGCGCGATCGCCCTTGACGGAGAAAAGACTGTTTGCGCGGGGGAAGAAAGCTTTCTTCATCTGATGATAACGGACGGCGAATGTGAAATAATCTGCGCCGGAGAAAAAATAAGCACAAAAAAAGGCGGAAGCGTTTTTGTAGCTGCCGCCTCAGGAAATGTGACGCTCAAAGGAAACGCAACCGTTATAGTTTCCTCGATCTGATATTATTTTTTGCTTACAAAAAGGTTTATGTCCCATGCGGGAAAACCGGACAGCCGCCTGAGACAGAGTTTTCGCTCGGGCATAAGTTTGTGTGCAAGCAGGATAAGAGAAAATATATCTTCACTTCTGTGATACAACGACACCGCAAGCTCGGTGTCGTTGTCTTTTATAAGCGAAGCCGAGCCGCAAAGTGCTTTTTCCTCAGCTCCTTCAACATCGTATTTTATAAGCAGCTTTTCGCCGTAAAAATTGCACGCATCGTCCGGTGATGCGCATACTACGGTTTTGGTTTTGGCACCGGAAAGCGACGCCGAAGATGAAATATGCGATCCTCTGCCTCCGCCGTCGGATATCTCAAGGCTTTCGGTTTTATCCCACGCACATGCCTTTACAAGAGTAAAATCCACACATGGTACGGACGCGCAATATTGTGAAAGCTTTTCAAAAGGCTTGTTTGCTGGTTCAAAGGCACAGACCTTTTTTATCGAAGTGCATAGCGAAAGCGCTTTTTTTACGGTGTCGCCGATGTATGCTCCGAGATCGACATAGGCGCTGTATCCGCCGGAGAGCAGAGAAAAGGTTTCTTCCTCCGGACATTCGCTAAAATAAAGATATTCGGGTTTTCCAGAAAGCTTGAATTTTATGATGTCGTCGTACACATCGACGGAACGCCCGTCGCAGAGGAGCTTACGGGCTTTGTCGATCCTGTCGAGATTTGAAAGGTAAAAGTCCGCGTCAAAAAGATTTTCTCCGCAAACGGGAACGTCCGGAATGAACAGTCTGTGCCGCGAAGCTATATGCTTTACATTTTCAATTACTTCGGGGCGGGACGATCCGAACGCCACAAGCACGGTAAAATCACCGTACTTTTCTTCCGCTTCGGAAAACGACATGACGTGTGAGTCATGAAAATATCTGTCCCTGACAAAACCGTCGGAGGCAAAAAAGCCGCTTGCTTTTATGCCTTTTCGCTCCATTACGGAAAGGATCTTGTCCGCGCCGTCGCCCGTGCCGTAGAGCAGAATGGGAGAAGAACTTTCTTTGAGAACAGACCAAAGCTCCTCCGTTCCGAAAACGGATTTTATCATTGATCTATTACCTTGCGGAAAACGGGATGTTCAAATATTGTTCTTGCTATGAGACTTACGCCGATAGCCTTAGGATGAACGCGGTCTTTTGAGAGGATATAGGAGCTTGCTTTCGATATCCAATTGTCTATCGCGCTCTGGACGTCTATATATCCTACGGAATATTTTTCAGCGAGCTTTTTGTAAAGACCGTTTATCTCATCGACGTGATAACGCATAAATTCTTTTTTATCAAGATCCATGAAGAACGGCGAGATTATTATCGGCTCTGCGCCTTTTTCTCTGGTCTTGAGAATCATCTTTTCCATATTTGAAGCCGTTTCTTCAGATGATATGTGAACTTCTGTGTTTACGGGAAGCTCGGCAATGCGCCACGCATCGTTTACGCCTATCATAATGAAAAGGTAGTCGGGATCGTATGCAAGAACTTCATCGTCAAAACGGGCGAGAAGCTGACGGCTTGTGTCGCCAGACGTTGCGGAATTCATAAAGCGAATTTTGCAGTCCGGCTTTTCAGCCCATGTCATACAGAAAAGATTGCCGACGTAGCTGTTTCCGAGCGCGCCTACTCCGTCTCCGACGGGGCGGGCTCTTTCGCAATCCGTTATGCTGTCTCCTGTGAACATTGCGCGTATGATTTTTTTCTTCATAATCAAAAAATCCTCCCTGAGAAGTGTTTTAACGGCTTTGATTATACCCTAAAAGCAATTTTGTGTAAAGAGTTTTTAACAATTTTGATGTTTTTGTTTACAAAAGCGGCGGGAAGGTGTTATAATTAGACGAAAAACAGCTTTTGCGGAGGATTTTTATGAGCGACGAAAAAATGGTTATGCTTAAAAGCGCGCTGGGCGGATATTCCAAAAAGGACGTAAACAAATATATAGAAAAAATAAGCCTTGATTTTGCGCGCAGGGAAGATGAGCTTAAAGCCGAAGCGGAAAATCAGCGCAGGGCGGTTTCCGACGCAAAGCAGCGCACGGAGGAGCTTTCTCGTATGCTTGACGAGCTTGCGTGCGAGGCGTATTCATCGGAGAATGTTGCGCTTGAAGCAAAGAAAGACAAAGACTCTGCCTGCGAGCGCGAAAAAGAGCTTGCGCAAATGCTTGACGAGCTTGCCTGTCGGCTTTACGCCGCAGAAAAGCGCGAAGAAGAGCTTAAAGCTTCGCTTGCCGGAATGGCGTCACGAATAGCGGAATACGAAAATCGTGAAAACGAAGACGTGCTTACAGGTGAGGTAGTGGAGAAGATCCGCACAAAAACCGAAGAGATGATATGCATGGCGGGAGAAGAAGCAAAGGACATTATTTCATCTGCTGAGAGCAAAGCGGAAGAATTGATTTCACAGGCAAAGCTCAAAGCTGAAAATATAATAAGCGAAGCCAATGCAAAAGCCGGCGCTACCGAAGGCAAAATAAAGAAAATGTACAGTACAGCGGCGGAGGACTATTGTGAGCAGATAAAAAAGCTGACGGAAGAAATGACTTCTTCCGCCGACAGGGCGCGGAAAAAGCAGGAAGAAAGACCGTTGCAGAATGAAAAGACATCGACAATTGACGACAAAATAGATACGTTTTTCCGTGCGCTGTTCTCACAGATAAATCCGAAAAACAAAAACCGCAGCTGAAAAATACCGCAAAATTTGTCGTGCAGTGAGAGTTGACACGGGATATTGATTGTGATAAAATAACTAAGCATTGAAGAAAGGGGAAAATCGTTTATGGCGGCTGAAAATTATGCACATAAAATAATAGCACAGAACAAAAAAGCCCGTCACGACTATTTTGTCCTTGACAGCTATGAAGCCGGAATCGAGCTTCTCGGCACGGAAGTGAAAAGTCTGCGCGCGGGCGCGGTAAATCTTAAAGATTCGTACTGCTATATTGAAAAAGGCGAGCTTTTTATGACGGGCGTGCATATAAGCCCGTATGAAAAAGGAAACATCTTTAACCGCGATCCCGTTCGTGACAGAAAGCTTTTAATGCATAAAAAAGAAATTATAAAGCTGCTTTCGAAAATAGGGCAGGAGGGACTGACTCTCGTTCCGCTTTCTCTTTATTTTGCCGGAAGATATGTAAAGGCTGAGATCGGTCTTTGCAAGGGTAAAAAGCTTTATGATAAGCGCGAGGCGGAAGCAAAAAAGGCGGAAGCGCGCGACATCGACCGCTATGAGCGGCAGATGAGAAAATAAATAAGGGCCCGTAAAGGTTTCGACGGGGAACATGAAACGGGGTAAGCGAGCGGAGCCGCACAAGCTCCTTAAAACTGTGCAAACTTAAAATTAAACGCTAACTCTAATAAAGTAGCTCTCGCTGCCTAAGTGCGCGGGTGTCCTGCCGATGAGTATCGCGGCTTCGGTTTGGGCATGACACAGCGATGAACGTGAACGGCCTTTTAGCTTTTGACGTCGTCACGCATTAAAAAGCTACCGAAGCACAGAGCCTGTTTGCCGGCGCTGTGCTAAGGGAATCTCAAATGACAAAATGCGCTCGGAGAAAGCCCTGCGGATCGTTTTTCGGACAGGAGTTCGATTCTCCTCGGGTCCACCAAAAAGAAAAGCACCCTAAACGGGTGCTTTTCTTTTTTGCGCTTTTTCCCACTATTTCATCATCTGATAAATGATTTTTGCGGCGTCGGCACGGGTAAGAGTGCCTTCAGAGTTCATACCAGAAAAGTAACCGAGAGATGACATTGCGGCAAGACCTTCATCGGTTATTTCATCACCGCAGGAAGCGGCAACGGGAAGCGAATCCGAAAGGGAGGGCGAAGTTTTTGACATTATTCTTGAAACAATGGTTGCGGCTTGCTTTACGGTTATGGGAGAGGCGCCGTCAAAACGTTTGCCTTCTTCCGAGTCCACGCCGAAGATGATTCCGTCAGAAACTGCGGCAGTAACATATCTGCGCTGATATGAGGATATTTCACTGTCGTCAATAAATGCGGTAGATTCTGCTTTTTCGGACGACGGCAGGTTGCATGCGCTCATCGCCATAATCAGAAAATCACCGCGCGATACAGTCTTTTCGGGGTAAAAATAACGCTCGCCGCCGATTGTCTCCCCAAGAAGAATTTCTTTTCCGCCAAGCACGGATGCGGCGGTATATGCATCATTTTCCGTCATATCGGTGTATTTTATGCTGTCCTTTGAAACGGTTATTTTAATTTCGGCTTCTTTTGAAATATTGCCGAAATAATCTTTTGCGACAAATTTGAACTTATCTTTTCCGCTGAAATTTTCGTCGGGCGAATAAACAAACTTGCCTGTGATGTTATCAAGGGTAAGCTCGCCGTGTTTGGGCTCGGATGTGATAAAATATGTCACGGCGTCGCCTTCGCCGTCGGTAGCGGTAAGCGCACCGAAGCAGGGGATTTCTTTTTCTGCGGAAAGTGTATCGCTATTGGCTGTTGGTGCGAAATTGAGAGAAGCAAGTGTGCTTACAGAGCATAAAAACGTTTCGCTGTTTTCTCCTACGGAAAATTCAAATCCGGTTGAAACTTCCTTTGCGGCGGG
>FR898229.1:1867-6247 GCA_000437375.1 Eubacterium sp. CAG:841 | reverse complement strand
GGTTGAAACTTCCTTTGCGGCGGGAACGAAACGCAATGCCGAAACCGACGCTGCTTCTATTTCGTCTCCCGCAGCGACCTCTTTTTCGCCGAGCATAAGCTTTCCGGCTTCTTCTTTCGGCAATGACGTTATTTTGATTTTTGATACTTTTGTACCGATGAAGTTTTCAAAATCTTCTGCTGTAAAGCTTATTGAGTTTTCTCCGACGCTTGTTTTTACCATTTTCATGGATGAACGTATTACGTCAAGTCCCGGTGAAAGAGTCGCGGCTCCGATTGTGAGCGAAATACAGAATAACAGACAAAGTGCATAGCATAAAGTGAATATTTTTTTCAAAACAGGTACCTCCCGAAAAACAAATATTTATGTACTTGCATTTTCGCCGTGAAAAATCCACCTTATTCACCGTCCTTTTCTTCGAGGAGAAAAGAACGCAAAAGAAACTTCAATAATTGGTTTACAAAGCTTCTCGATTATCCGAAAAACTTGTTATTTCATTAAAAAAACGCCCCGAAGGGCGTTTTTTACATATCCATAACTATCGGAAGTATCATCGGACGACGTTTTGTCTGTTGATAAATATATTTTGAAAGATCGTCCTTTATCTTTCCTCTTATCTGCGGGAAATCGCAGTTCTTGTGGTCAAGAGCATCATATACGGAGCCGCGCACGACTTCTTTTATCTGTTCAATAAGCTCTGCCGAGTCTTTTTCGTACACAAAGCCTCTTGATACGACTTCGGGTCCGGAAACAAGATCACGGATATCAAAATCTATCGCTACGGAAACAACTATAAGTCCGTCCTGTGAAAGATGACGTCTGTCGCTGAGAACGACGTTGCCTACATCGCCTACGCCGCTGCCGTCCACCATAACGATACCGCTCGGCACCGTGCCTGAAAATCTTGCGCCGGCTGAGTCTATTTCAAGTACTCTGCCAACGTCCATAACGAAAATATTGTCGGGCGACATACCCATCTGTTCGGCAAGCTCTTTGTGGTGGTAAAGATGACGTGCCTCGCCGTGTATCGGAACGAAATACTGCGGTTTTACAAGTGCGTGGAAGATTTTTATCTCCTCCGCGCAGGCATGACCGGAAACATGTACTTCGGCTATTGCGTCGTTCAGAACGGTAACTCCTCTGCGGAAAAGCTCGTTTATTATGTTCCCCACAAGCTTTTCATTGCCGGGAATTGCGGAAGCCGAGATTATTACGAGGTCGGAAGGGCCGAGTTCTATTTTGTCATGCATACCGAAGGTCATTCTGTAAAGCGCAGACATCGGTTCGCCCTGGCTTCCGGTTGATATTATAGTCGTTTTTTCCGGCGGATATTTTTTGATATCCGCTATATCCACAAGTACGCCTTCGGGGAAGCTCATATATCCGAGCTCTACTGCCGCGCCGACGACGTTTATCATACTTCTGCCGGTTATGGCGACCTTTCTTCCGTGCTTGTGAGCGATATCTATCACCTGCTGAACGCGATGAACGTTTGATGAAAACGTTGAAATTATTATACGTTTATCCTTATATTCATCGAAGAAACGTACAAGCGACTGGCCGACCTTCTTTTCCGAAGGAGTAAAACCGGGACGTTCAACGTTGGTTGATTCACACATGAGAAGCTTTACGCCTTCCTTGCCGATCTCGCCGAGACGGGTAAGATCGGTCATTTCACCGTCAACGGGGGTTGCATCTATTTTGAAGTCACCGGAATGAACGACAGTGCCTACCGGCGTTTTTATAGCGACGCATACGGCACCGGCTATGGAGTGATTTACATGAATGAATTCGGCTTCAAATATACCGAGCTTTATTTTTTCTCCTGCCGAAACGCAGTGCATTTCGGGTTTGAAATCAAAGTGGAATTCCTTGAATTTGTTTTCGAGAATTCCGAGAGTAAGTCTTGTGCCGAATATCGGCACGTTTATTTTCTGAAGAAGATAAGGTACTCCGCCTATGTGGTCCTCGTGACCGTGAGTAAGAATTACGCCTTTAATTTTTTCTTTGTTGTTTACAAGATAAGTTACATCCGGAACGACGAGATCAACTCCGAGCATATCGTCGCTGGGAAAGCCGAGACCGCAGTCTATAACGATAATGTTGTCGCTGTATTCAAGCACGGTAAGGTTCTTTGCTATCTCGCCGAGTCCGCCGAGCGAAAATATTTTGAGCTTTTTAAGTTTTGTTTTTGCCATAACGCACCAAAGCCCGCCTTAAAAAACGGGATCCTTTCAAATAATAATTATGTAACCCGGACAAAAAAAGTCAAAGTCCGCCACCGAAAAACGAAAAAGTCCTCTTCACGATTCCGTCTTTGAGTGGAAATATTAAAATAGAGTTTCCTTTTGTCTTGCCGCCGCCGACCGGTTTGACATAGGGAAAAAATATATATAAATAAAATTACATTACAAAATAATCAAGCCTTCAGGCTATCGAATATTATTATAACACAATAAAGAAAATCAGGCAATAGTTTTTTGAAAAAAAGGACGCGCAAATTTCATTTTACCCCGAAATTATCATGCAGAGCCGTTTTTTGCATAAAAAATATTTTGGGGGTAAATAATCTCACCGATATAAAATATTCGGGAGAAAGTGTTGAAATGATAACAAGAGCTTATAAAAAAAATATGGTGATCGTCCGTAATATCGAAAGCGATACGGTCGAGGAAGCATATCTTTTCATACGGGAGGATGCGCCGATGCCTGATGAAAGCGAGCTTGTGCGGGAGGCGGGAAGAATAATCCGAGCATGCGGAAGCACAGGTAAAAAAGGGCTGAGGATTCCTTCGGCTGTTTTTTGGTTTTCGCTCGGAGTCACTTTTGCGCTTCTTTTTGCCTCGGCAGTGTATTATTTTCTGCTTTGACATTTTTATTCGCCGCCTGACTGTGCTCTGCATATTATAAAAACAGAGGAGGAAAAAATCTTCTTCTTATTATAAAAAACAAGGGCGTGAAAACTATGGAAAAACGCGTCATTACAATACCGTCGCCGACTGCGGCGACAAAAGCGGCACGACTGCTTATAAAAAACGGTGTGGGAGCAAGGTCTGTAAGGCTCAGTCCCGAAAAAAACAAGCGTGGATGTACTTCAGGGGTGGCGGTAGATGAGAGAGATCTTGACACTGCCAGGCTGATACTGAAAAGATACGGAATAGCGTATTCCGGTACCGCAACGCTTTAGCTATTCGGAGAAAACTGTATGATATATCTTGATAATGCCGCAACGACTTATCCAAAGCCGCCTTCGGTGGCACGGGCAATGACAAAATGCATAAAGGAATACTGCGGAAATCCGGGCAGAAGCGCGCATCCGCTCGCGCTCAGATCGGCGGAAGCCGTGTTTGATACGCGAAGTGAAATATGTGCGCTTTTCGGTACCGGCAAGCAGGAAAACGTTATATTTTGTTATAACGCCACACACGCTATAAATAAAGTCCTTTCGGGACTTGTGCGCCCCGGCGACGGCGTGATAACGACAAATATCGAGCACAACAGCGTCCGTCGTCCGGTAGCTGCGCTTTGCGCTCTTCGGGGCGCAAGCTATGATATGGTAAATGCGCTCCTGCCGGAAGAGGAGCTTATAGCGGAGATAGAATCAAAAATAACATCGCGCACAAGGATAGTTGCAGCACTTCACGCTTCGAATGTGTGTTCGGTTGTGTTGCCCGTGCGCAGGATAGGAGAGCTTTGTAAAAAGCATGGACTTATATATGTTCTTGACGCTTCGCAGAGCGCCGGAATATATGATATAAACATTCCGCGCGACGGTGTTACCGTCCTTTGCGCGCCCGGTCATAAGGGACTTTTCGGTCCACAGGGTACGGGTTTTGCCGTATTCTGCGACGATTTTGACTTTTCTCTGCTTTCTCCGTCGGAGTTCGGAGGGAGCGGGTTTGCTTCGGCGGATATAACAATGGGGCATACCGCGCCCGAATCATATGAGGCGGGAACGGTCAACGTTCCCGGCATCGTCGGACTCGGAGAGGGAATAAGATATGTGCGCTCGCTCGGAACCGACAGAATACTTTCGCACGAAAAGGCAATGTTTTCTCTTGCGAAGAAAGGTCTGTCCGATATCGACGGCGTAAAGATATACCTGCCCGACAGAGAAGGAGGGGTTCTGCTTTTCAATTTTGAAGGTATGAGCGGCTCCGCACTTTCGGCACAGCTTGCAGACGAGGGGATATGCACCCGTCCGGGACTTCACTGTGCACCTACCGCCCATGAGGTGCTGGGTACGGGAGGCGACGCTGTAAGGATAAGCTTTTCGGCGTTTACATCTCCGGAGGATATTTATTCATTTTGCTCGGCAACAAAAAGGCTTTGCAGACGATAGCTTCCGAAAAAAATATGACGACGCAGGCAAAATGGCCT
>FR898229.1:0-1857 GCA_000437375.1 Eubacterium sp. CAG:841 | reverse complement strand
CAGGCAAAATGGCCTGCGCCGTCTTTTATGGTTATAAAAATTTATTACTTGGGATGATAAAGCTTTTTGGTTTGATATTTAGGCTCGCAGGTGAGATTTACTCCGAGCTTTTTGAAGACACTCTCGTCAACCCTTGAAAGGATGACTGTTGAATGTGCTTCGGTGCATTTGAGCTTTTCAAGTTGCTCAAGCGCTTTTGCGGCAACGGGAGCCGTTACGGCGCAGATCGCAAGCGCTATGAGAACCTCGTCCATATGCAAACGGGGATTTGTATTTCCCATGTTATGTGTTTTCAGCTTCTGAATAGGCTCTATTACCGCAGGAGAGATGAGCAGAATATCGTCATCTATGCCGGCGAGCTTTTTGAGTGCGTTCAGAAGCGCTGCCGAAGCAGGGCCGAGCAGGGAGGAGGTTTTTCCCGTAACAATGCTTCCGTCCGGAAGCTCTATTGCAATGGCGGGCGCATTTGTTTCTTCGGCTTTGGCGTTTGCTGCGCTTACGCAACTGCGGATGTCAGGCGTTATGCCGAGCTTGCTCATTATAAGCTCAAGACGGTATATTTCATCTTTTCCGCCCATTCCCTGACGAGCGGCGCACTGAGCGCTGAAGTAACGGCGGACAACCTCCTGACGGGAGGCTTCTCTTACCGCCTCGTCGTCGAAGATGCAGTTTCCTGCCATATTCACGCCCATATCAGTCGGACTTTTGTAAGGTGACGAGCCGTATATTTTTGTAAATATCGTGTTGAGCACGGGGAAGATTTCAATATCTCTGTTGTAGTTTACGGTGGAAACTCCGTAGGCTTCGAGATGGAAAGGATCTATCATATTTACGTCGTCAAGATCGGCTGTTGCTGCTTCATATGCAAGATTTACAGGATGGCTGAGCGGCAGATTCCATATCGGAAACGTTTCAAATTTTGCATATCCGGATTTAATTCCGCGCTTGCTTTCGTGATAAAGCTGTGAAAGACAGGTTGCCATTTTGCCGCTTCCGGGACCCGGCGCGGTAACGACGACAAGAGGACGGGTAGTTTCGACGTATTCGTTTTTTCCGTAGCCGTCATCGGAAACGATGAGCGGGATATTTGCCGGATAGTCGGGAATTATGTAATGACGGTAGACCTTTATTCCGAGCGCATCGAGACGTTTTGAAAAATTTATCGCGGCGGGCTGTCCCTTGAAATGGGAAATGACTACCGAACCAACATAAAGTCCTATGCTGCGGAACGCATCGATAAGGCGAAGCGCATCAAGATCGTATGTAATTCCGAGATCGCCGCGTATTTTGTTCTTTTCAATGTCGTCTGCGGAGATAACGATTATTATCTCGGCGCTGTCCTTAAGCTTGAGGAGCATCTTTACCTTTGTATCGGGAAGGAAGCCCGGAAGCACGCGCGCCGCATGGAAATCGTCGAAAAGCTTACCGCCGAATTCAAGATACAGCTTGCCACCGAAATATTCGATGCGGTCGCGGATATTCTGCGATTGCATCGCAATGTATTTGTCATTATCAAAGCCTATTGTCTTCATAAACACCCCGTAAGAAAAAATATTACAGCGACAATTATATCATATATTCCGACTTGTTTCCACATATTTTTTGTTTTTTATAAAAAATTTTTCCCGCCTTTGATAAGGCGGGAAAAGTTAGTTCTTCACTTGAAAAATAAATATGCTCACTATGCAATAACAATAAATATTTGTACAAATCACTCTTCGACGCACATCGTGCGCCATCGCCCTCAAATGGTGAGTCTAAAAAGGACAGCACAAATCAATTTGTCAAAATCTCTTTTGTTTTTTGTAATATCTGTCTGTGCAGTTATCAAAAAATCTGCATATCATTATCGATAGT
>FR898228.1 GCA_000437375.1 Eubacterium sp. CAG:841 | reverse complement strand
AGAAATCACCGTCCGGAACAATCTCGATTTTGGTTACACCGCCGGTGCGGTTAATGGTGCGGATGCGTATGAGAAAAATGCGTTTCAACAGAAATGCTATGTCAATTTTTTGATATGTTCCTTCGCCTTTGCGTAGTATTTTTGGAATCGCTCACATCCCGTATCATTGTATTCTATGCCGAGCATAATCCATTCACAATACTCGTACAGTAAAAAATAATCCAACGTTCTGCGGTAGGCATTGCAGTCGATGTCTTTTTCTTTTAATAAATGCTCAAAATAATATTCTACGGCATAGTCTTTATCCGCTTGCGTCATATAGAAAAAAGCCGATTCATCTTCCTCGCAGTGAGCAATCAGACGGGCGAGAGACGTAGGATAAGGCAAAATTCCGGCATATTCCCAGTCAACTATGACCGCACGTTCCTCTGCGCGCAGAACATTAAACGGAAGAAGATCGTCGTGACACAGCGTCCGCGGAATATCTGAATAAATCTGCAAATATTGTTCATATGCCCGCTCCAGTTCCGCGTCATTGAGATATTTCCCGCGCTTTTGCCTTCCCGGCAGACTCGCCTCAAAACCGTGACCAATGCCTTGAAGCTCTCGCTTTTCCCAATACATATTCTGCAGATAAATCAATGCATCCAAAGCGGCAGTCAACGATTCTCGGTCGCATTTTTGCAGGTTGTGCCCTTTTATGTATTCCATAAGAAAAAACAACTCGCCGTCATGCTCAATACTCTTATAAAATCGGGGAGCTCCGCATTCGGCTGAAGCTAAAAAAGCGTCATAAACATCCAGTTCTTGCCTGCTCGTCTTTTTCAGTACACGAGTAACACCGCCTTCTTCTATCTTCCATACAGCATAATCGGAGTCATCTTCTTCATGTTTAAACACGGTTACCTCGGATTGCTCGCCAAAGCCCATTTTTGCAATTATTTCTTTTATATTCATATTGGAACCGGTCCTCCGCTTCTTCAGTCCACGCCCTGCGCTTTGATGGCTGTCTCGTTTTTTGTTTCTTCCCAAGCACAATGCCATGCAAGAGGAGGCAAGCCCGGGAAACTTTCTGATAACGACAACTGTCCGACTTTTTGTGGGTGTGTTTATGATGGAAGTTCGCCAAACTTGAAGTTGTCGGGTTATTGAGTGTAAATCACTTTTCCCGTAACAGAAAGAAAATGTACCTTCCAATTATAGTTTTCAAAACTGACAAGTTCACCGTCTGTGCCAAGCCATTTCCCAACCGTTACATTGGTAAGACCAAGATGATTGGTTTCAAATTTTGCGTTTCCCGCGGCATTGCAGCCTATCTTCATCGTATAGCTTTGATACTCCTCTTCCTTTTGACCGTCTGTATAATAACTGACTTCAAATGTAAATACAACGTCCTCGTACAGTGCATAATCGAGAACGCCTTCGATGTCATAACTAAATCGACCTTTCCCGCCCGCGTTTAAATTATTCATATCGTAGTTGACGGTAAAGTATTTCCAATAATTATTTTCATTCAGCTCAACAACCGTTCGTGTGGTTTGCTCTTTCTCGTCACCGTTGCCTGACATCTGACAGCCTGTAAGCAAAAGCGCAGTCAATACGATACCACATGCCAAAAATAACGCAATGCTTTTTTTCATAAATGCCTCCTCAAATCCCGATTTGTCGATGTCTTATCCTTGTTCTTTTATATACATTTCAAACTGCTCCCGCATAGCTTGCAGGCGTTTGGTCACGGCGCTGTGCGTTTTATAGCCGAGCGTCTCCGCAATTTCCTTCTGCGTTTTACCGTTTTCCCGCATGATGAAAATCGCATGGTCGTCCTCCGACAGCGTGGCAAGGAATCCGTTTCGCAGTTCCGAATAGGCTTCTTCCGTGCTTTCGGCAGGAGAAAAGAAACTGGAGGCATTTTCAGCGGCATCTCTGTCGCTTTCCATCACTTCTTCAAGCGACAATGCCACACCAAGCTGTGTGTCGGAATGCGTCCATCTTTTCAGAAAATTGATTTTGTCGTGATTTTCACACACGGAATCGTTAAAATCCTCGTGCGCCGTAAGTTTTGTATCACCCTTATGGAGTGCCGCAAAGATTTCCGGCGTTTTCTGTGCCGTCATCAGTGCGTTGATCATCTCTTCCATGAAGAGCCCGGCAAGTTTGTCCACAACATCTTCGATTTCTTCGTCGGTCAATTCCTCCGGTGTCTTTCCGTGCGCCTTTGCACAGGCTTTGAATCCGGCTTCGAGCGGCTCCTGCAAGTCGGAAAAGAATTTGTCAACAGAGACTTTGAATCGTTCCTCATCGCCCATAATTTGGGCAACCATATTCGCAATGTACGCCGCGTCGCCTTCTTTCAGACAGTTCAGCGGATAGTTTTTCGAGAAATTTCTCATCGAACGCTTGTTGCCCGTTTCGGGAAGGAGCTTCAGCCATGACTGCGCAAAAAACTTTTTCGCCTTGGCATAAATCTGCAGTTGTGCGGGCGTATATTTTTTGTCATCGAAGGCAGGGATGTTTCCGGTAAAATCATGCGTTTCATAATACGCCTGAAGCGCATCTCGCGTCTTTTTGTCGTATGGCATGGCAAGTCCTCCGTGGGGATTATTCTTTCTGAATTAATTATACCATTTTTTCGACCGTTTTTCAAGGGCGAAAAGTGTAGACAAAAACACGCAGAGTTCATTTCTGAATTCTGCGTGTTTTTGTTTGCACTCTCAATCGGCAAATTTGGATGGATTCTTGAAAACATCCTTATGAGAATTTGCCTTGTGCCGACGCTTTTTTCGTTATGTTTTAGAAAACAGTTCTCAGAAGCGAGGCAGTCATATCGCCGCCGCCACCGCCACCGCCACCGCCTAGTATTCCTCCGGTTATTATTCCGGCGACTGCAAGTATCATACAAATAACATAAATTATGACCATAAGAATAAACACGCAGAAGTATGAGCGTGCAAAGTTTCTGCGGTTTATGTTTTTATCGCTGAAAGAATAAATTATAAGAAAAATAAAGCCTAAGAGCGGTATGGAAAAAAGTATTGTATAGCCGAAGTAAGCCCACATTCCGAGCGGACGGTATTTTTCGGGTAGCATATCCTGTGTGATGTTTTTATTGTCCATATTTTCCTCCTACAATTATTTTTTTCGGTTGATTTATTTTGTGCCGAAGAGTCTGTCTCCGGCGTCGCCGAGTCCGGGGATGATGTAAGCGTGATCATTGAGTCTTTCGTCTACCGCAGCTGTGTAAATATCAACGTCGGGATGCGCATCCTGAACCCTTTTGATACCCTCGGGCGCGGAAACAAGACACTCAAAACGAATATTTGTGCAGCCGTGATTTTTCAGCATTGTGATAGCGTCCGCAGCGCTTCCGCCCGTTGCAAGCATGGGATCCACAACGATGACTATTCTCTCGCCGATATCCGTGGGAAGCTTGCAGTAATATTCATGAGGCTCATGCGTATCGGGATCGCGGTAAAGACCGATGTGACCTACCTTTGCGACAGGTACAAGATCGAGCAGACCGTCAACCATTCCGAGACCTGCGCGGAGTATGGGCACGATAGCGATTTTCTTTCCCGAAATGACCTTTGCCGTCATTTTCTGAATAGGCGTTTCGATCTCAATATCTTCAAGGGGAAGGTCGCGTGTTACCTCGTAACCCATAAGCATTGAGATCTCCTTAAGAAGCTGGCGGAAGTCCTTCGGACCGGTTTCCGTCTTTCTCATGTGTGTCAGCTTGTGCTGAATAAGCGGGTGATTGATTACATGAAGTTCGCTCATTTTTTCATCTCCTGACCTTTCCGTTTTACGGAAATTTTATTTTCACGTTATATTATAAAACAAAAGCGCGTTTTATGCAATAGCAAAAACGCACCTTTTTTCATTGATTATTCAAATATTTTTTAGGAAAGGTATCTTATCCTTATCGAGCTCTATCGTTTTTCCGCGCAGATTTTCAATCGGAGCGCTCACGTCGCTGCCGAAAACTGCTTTGTATGCACAGAGCGCCTGACGATATATTCCCTTTTTTCTGTCCGATTCGTTTTCGGCATATTTACCATCGCCTATAAGCGGATGTCCTATGCTTGCCAGATGAGCGCGTATCTGATGAGTTCTTCCCGTTACAAGCTCAACTTCAAGCAAAGCATTTTTGCCTTCAACGCTTATAACGCGATATTTGGTTATTATCTCTTTTGCGTTGCCCGATTTAGGCTTTTTTTCAAAAACGCGGACAGTATTTTTTTCACTGTCCTTTATCAGATATCCGTGCAACGTATCTTCCCGTTTTTCGGGTACGCCGTGAACAAGGCAAAGATAATATTTGTCTATTCTGCGTTCTTTTACGGCTTCGTTCATCGCACGCAGAGCCGCCGCGTTTTTGGCAGCGAAAACTATCCCGCAGGTGTTGCGGTCTATCCTGTTGCAAAGCGCCGGAGCAAAGGAATTTTCTTTTTCTGCGTCATATTCGCCCTTCTGCCACAGATAAGCCTTTATCTGCTCAACAAGAGTGTTCTGCTCGCCTTCCTCGTCACTGTGGCAAAGAAGTCCGACGGGCTTGTTTGCCGCGATTATGTTCTCATCCTCGTACACAATACCGAAAACAGGCTTTATTTTTTTATAAAAGTCGTCGCTTTCCGCAGAGAAAAATTCCTCGCTTATGAAAAGCAAAAGCTCGTCTCCTTCGCACAACACCTGACCTATTTCGGCGCGCTTGCGATTGACCTTTATCTTCTTTGTTCTGATAAATTTATACATAAGCGATTTCGGAAGCAAAGGAAGTGCCTTTGAAAGAAACTTATCAAGCCTTTGCCCTGCGTCATTTTTGTTTACGGTTATAATCCTCATTTATATGTCCTCTTCTGCAAGCTCCGCCTCGTCACAGCCGTTTTTATAGGCGACAGCTATACATTTTACTGTTTTTCCGTGTAGTTCTTTTTTCGTTTTTATCATCACGTCAAGCATATTCTGCGCATGACCGAAAAGATATTCTCCCCTGCGTTCTTCGACAAGCACCGAAAGTTCCGTCCTGTTTTTTATATATTTTGTATATACTTTTTCGGAAAGAGCTTCACCGAGCCTTGCAAGCTCGTACGTCCTGCGGCTCTTTACGTCGGGAGATATTTTATCCGTCATTTTTTCGGATTCCGTTCCCGCTCTGTCCGAATACGGGAATATGTGAATATGATAAAGCCCTATATCCTCCGCAAGTCGGCAGGTATCCTCAAAATCTTTCTCGCTTTCTCCGGGAAAACCTACTATTATATCGGCGGAAAACTCCGCATCCGGAAAAGCGTTTTTTATCAAAAGGGCGGAATGTCTCACCATATCGGGATTGTACTTGCGACGCATTTTTTTCAGCACTTCTGCACTTCCGCTCTGAAGTGAAAGATGAAACGACGGCAAAAATTCTTTATGCGATTTAAGCGAATTTATAAGCTCCTCCGTCAGCACGGACGGTTCGAGCGAAGCAAGCCTTACCCGTTCGGCGCCGCCCTTGCACGCTGCCGCTACCGCATCCGACAAAGTATAATCCTTTCCGTCTCTTCCGTATGAAGCAACCTCTATCCCCGTCAGAACTATCTCGCGGCACCCGCTGCGGACAAGCGCCTCTGCTTCCGCTTCTATCTCCGAAGGATCGCGCGAAACCACGCTGCCTCTTGCCCTGCGTATTATGCAATAAGCGCAGTGATTATCGCACCCGTCCTCAATTTTAAGATAAGCCCTTTCGCCGGAAAACGAACTCATAAACATTTTTTCAAGCGGCATATCGGAAAGATCTCCAACCGCTATTTTTCTTTCCGACAGCTTGTCGGCCACAGCTCTTACGGCAAAATCAACGGCGTCGAGCTTATTGCGCGTTCCGCAGACAAAATCCGCACCGAGATCAAACGCTTTCTGCGGATTTATCTGCGAATAACACCCCATAGCTATAACGACAGCATCGGGATTCGAGTGCTTCCCGCGCCTTATGAACTGACGCGATTTTCTGTCAGCCTCCGCAGTCACAGAGCATGTATTCACTATATAAACATCGGCTTTCTCATTCGGATTACAGATATCAAATCCACTTAAACTGAGTTTTTCGGCAACAACGTCCGATTCGTATTGATTTGTTCTGCATCCGAGCGTGTATATCGCCGCACGCGGTTTTCTTTCCATATGGCTTTCTCCAAAATAAAATGAGATGACTTTTATCATCTCATTTTACACCATATTTATTATAAAGTCAATTCAATTCGGAGGAGAACATAAAAACCAGCTTCCAAGCTTTTTAAGAAGCGACCAAAAAGTTATTTTATCCACGTTTTCTGCGGCGAGAATATCGGATGTACCTATGCTTTTGCCGTCGAGAATATATGTCACCGTACCGATCTTCTCTCCTTTTACTATCGGAGCCGAAAGCTTCTCCGGGACATCCGTAACCTTTTCTATCTTACCGACATCGCCTTTGGACACGACAACCGAAAATCCGGAGCTTACGCCCTTTGTAAGATTTTCTTTTCCTCCCGTAACATAAATATCTTCAAATTCTTCGGGTTCGTCGGTATAAAGCGAATAGTTTGCAAAACCGTAATCGAAAAGCGATTTTGCCACTTCGTTTCTTATATCTCTTGTCGGAGCCGCCATTATAACGGCTATAAGCGTAAGCCCGCCACGCTCGGCAGTCGCGCTTATGCAGAACTTGGCTTTAGATGTAGAACCCGTTTTAAGCCCTGTCGCACCCTTGTAAAAACGTATGAGCCTGTTTGTGTTGGTAAGTCCGAATGCGCCGCCGCGAATCGTATCCATCCATATTGTCGAGTAACTATATACAAGCTCGTGTTTTATCACTTCACGCGATATTACAGCTATATCGCGCGCGGACATAACGTGTCCGCTCGCCGTATCGTCAAGCCCCGTAGGATTTTCAAAGTGAGTATTCTTGCAGCCAAGCTCCTTTGCTCGCTCGTTCATACAAGCCACAAACGCGTCCTCGCTCCCGCAGACATACTCCGCAAGCGCGACAGCCGCATCGTTTGCGGATGCCACTATCATACTTTTAAGAAGATCGTCTACGCTCATCGTTTCGCCGGGTGAAAGAAATATCTGCGAGCCGCCCATAGACGCCGCATTTTCGCTTACCGAAACCATATCGTCAAGCGATATTTTTCCCGAATCGACAGCTTCGAGGACAAGAAGCATCGTCATTGTCTTTGTCACCGACGCGGGACAGAGTGCCTCATCCGCATTCTGCTCATAAAGCACCGTGCCGCTGTCTGCCTCCATAAGTATCGCACTTACTGCATCTACGGTCTTTCCGTATTCAACCGCCGCACCCACATCGCCCGAAGCTTCAGTATCTCCGCCTCCTCCGGCATATACGGAAAGTGAAAACGCAAGTGCAAAAATAACAGCCATTATAACCGATATGTACTTTTTCATATTCTTTTTCCTTTCGCTTTTGTTCACTTAATGAATATGAAAGCTCATCCCGAATTATGACTGCGCCGATAAAAAATGCGGACGGCTTGTTTTCCGTCCGCATTTGTTTCATTTTGATTTATTTCTGAGCCGCTGTGATTATCGTTGTGAAATCGGGTACTTTAAGTGACGCACCGCCGATAAGTCCGCCGTCGATGTCTTTCATCGAAAGAAGCTCGTCCGCGTTCTTTGCGTTCATTGATCCGCCGTACTGAATCGTCATTCCGAGAGCGGTCTTTTCATCATATATGCCTGCAACCACACTGCGGATAGCCGCACAGACCTCTTCAGCCTGTTCAGCCGTAGCAGTCTTGCCCGTTCCGATAGCCCATACAGGTTCGTATGCTATGATAACGTTCTTTGCCTGTTCAGCCGTCACACCCATAAGAGCGATCTTTGTCTGACGTGAAACGGTTTCCGTTGTGATATTCTGCTCACGCTCGGTAAGCGTTTCTCCTACGCAAAGGATAACCTTAAGTCCGGCATTAAGAGCGGCAAGAGTTCTCTGGTTGACGGTCACATCCGTCTCACCGAAGTACTGTCTTCTTTCGCTGTGACCGATGATAACATATTCCGTGCCGACAGCGCAAAGCATTTCAGCCGAAATTTCGCCCGTGTAGGCTCCCTTTTCAGCAAAGTGAACATTTTCCGCACCTATCTTTATATTTGTGCCTTCCGCAGCTTTTACGGCAGTAGCTATATCAACAAAAGGCACGCAAAGAACTATCTCGCAGCCGTGCATGGAAGCAACTGCGGGAGTAAGCTCCTTTATAAAAGCTTCCGTTGCGGCGGGAGTCATATTCATTTTCCAGTTGCCGGCTATAACGGCTTTTCTGTTTGTCTTATCCATTATAAATCGCCTCCGAAATTATTTATCAAGCAGGCAAGCTATTCCGGGAAGCTCCTTGCCTTCAAGGAATTCGAGCGAAGCGCCGCCGCCGGTGGAGATGTGAGTCATCTTATCGGCAAAGCCGAGCTTTTCAACAGCCGCTGCGGAATCGCCGCCGCCGATGATAGAGGAATCGCCGCCGCCGATGATAGATACTGCGCCGCTGTTTGCGATAGCTTCCGCAACCGCGCAAGTGCCGCCTTCAAAGTTCTTCCATTCGGAAACGCCCATAGGTCCGTTCCATACAACAGTGCCCGCGCCTGTTATGGTCTTTGAGAAAAGCTCTCTTGTCTTATCGCCGATGTCAAGTCCCATCCAGCCATCAGGAATTGCGTTTGAATACATTCTCATATGAACGGTGTTCTCATCATATTCTCTGCCGATGATGTTATCAACGGGAAGAATGAAGTTTACGCCCTTTGCTCTTGCTTTTTCAACTGTTGCTTTTGCAATATCGAGCTTATCGTATTCGCAGATTGACGTACCTACGTTCTGACCGAAAGCCTTGAAGAACGTATAAGCCATACCGCCGCCGATGATGAGCGTATCAACCTTGTCTATAAGGTTTTCTATAACGCCGATCTTATCTGAAACCTTAGCGCCGCCGAGAACAGCGACAAACGGTCTCTTCGGGTCATCAAGAGCCTTGCCCATGATGGTTATTTCTTTCTGAATAAGGTATCCGCAAACTGCGGGAAGTCCGCCGTACATAGCAACGCCTGCTGTGGAAGCGTGAGCTCTGTGAGCGGTGCCGAAAGCGTCGTTTACAAAGATGTCGCCGAAAGCAGCGAGCTGCTTTGAGAATTCTTCATCGTTCTTTTCTTCCTTCTTTGTGAAACGTGTGTTCTCAAGAAGAACGATCTTTCCGCCTTCGAGAGCTGCAACCTTTGCCTGAGCGTCCGCGCCGACTGTGTCCTCAGCGAAAGTAACTATTCCGCCGAGATATTCGTTGAGTCTGTCCGCAACGATCTTAAGGGAGAACTTCTGCTTGTCGCCCTGAGCTTTTTCAATATATTTTGCCTTTGCGGCTTCTCTTTCCTCTTCGGGAAGAGCGTCAACGGCGGCAGCTTCCTTCTTTGAAAGCTTGATCTCTTTGTCAAAAATGTTGTGAGGCTTGCCCATATGAGAGCAAAGCACGACCTTGCAGTTCTTGTCCACAAGGTATTTGATTGTGGGAAGCGCTTCTGTTATTCTCTTGTCGCTTGTGATAACGCCGTCCTTTACAGGTACGTTGAAGTCACATCTTACAAGGACTCTTTTGCCGGCAACGTCGATATCTTCTATCGACTTTTTGTTGTAAGTCATTTTTATATACCTCGCTAATTATAAAATTTTCCTATGTAGTATATCATCTTTATTTTACTTTTTCAATATATAAAATGATAATTTTACTCCAAATTATCATTTTCCGCCGCGAAGAATGTCGCCCTCCGTCACTTCAAACGGCACGGAAAGAAAAAATTTCATATCGGGATGCGGTGCGCTTTCAATCTCCGCCCCGTTTTCATCGAATATTTTTTCGGCGGTAAACCCGCGACCGAACTTTCCGGGAGAAACTATTTCAACATATTCTCCCGCCGAAAGCTTATTTTTCTGGCGGAACTGATATTTTCCGTCACGCTCTGCGCCCGTCGCCACGGCAAGATACGCCTTGTCACGGATATAACCGAGAGACGACGTTGTGTTGGCGTCATCGCACGGCGCACCGTAAAAATAGCCCGTGCCGTATTCTCTGTGGCTGACCGATTCAAGCTCACGCATCCAGCGACTGTCAAAAGTATAATCATCGCCAAGCTTTTCATAGCCGTCTATCGCCGCACGATAAGCGTTCGTAACAACAGCGGTATAGTACGCACTTTTCATTCGTCCTTCTATCTTGAACGACGATATTCCCGCGCGGATAAGTTCCGGAATATGTTCTACCATGCACATATCTTTTGAACTCATTATAAACGTTCCGTCAGGTGTTTCTTCTATCGGCAATGGGGAATCCTTGCGTTTTTCTTCGCTTATCGTGTAGCTCCAGCGACACGGCTGGGCACACGCACCCCTGTTACCGTCCCTGCCCGTAAGTGCATTTGAAAGCAGACATCTGCCCGAGAACGAAACGCACATTGAACCGTGAACAAACGTCTCTATTTCAAAATCGTCGGGGACGTTTTCCCTTATTTCCGTTATCTCTTTAAGCGAAAGCTCCCTTGCAAGCACCGCTCTTTTCGCACCGAGCGACCGCCAGAAAAGGCAGTCTGCGGCGCTCACTATCCCCGCCTGAGTGGAGACGTGTATATCAATTTCGGGCAGAACCTCTCTTGCAAGTGCGAAAACTCCCGCATCCGCTATTATCAGCGCGTCGGGTTCTATCTCTTTAAGAAATTCAAAATAATCTCTAAGCGCAGTATATTCGCCCGTACGCGGCAAAGTGTTCACCGTTATATGCACCTTTTTGCCGAGAGCATGGGCATAGGCTATTGCCTCGCGCAGCTCGTCGTCGGTAAAGTTTTCGGCGGCGCTTCTCATTCCGAAACGTTTTCCCGCCATATATACGGCGTCCGCCCCATAGCGGAGTGCGGCCTTCATTTTTTCAAAATTCCCCGCAGGGGAAAGAAGCTCAGGCATAAAATAGATCCTTTCAGCTGTTTTTGTCTGCGGCGATGGCTTTCATATGCTGCGCATACGTTTTGGAGAACACCGCCGTCTTTTTCTTTGTGCAAATAAAATAATAATAATCGGTCTGTGCAGGCGATATCGCCGCTTCTATTGCGTCAAGTCCCGGAGAGCATATAGCACCGGGAGGCAATCCTTTTACTTTGTAAGTGTTGTAGGGAGAGTCCGTTCCAAGCTCCTCCTTTATCGGTGAGCCTGTATTTTTTCCGCCCCCGACGGCATAAACCACCGTCGCGTCGCTTTCAAGTCGCGGCATCGAGCGTGATGAAAGCCTGTTTCGGAAAACGGATGATATATACGGCATAT
This sequence comes from Eubacterium sp. CAG:841, assembly GCA_000437375.1. GTDB lineage: Bacteria > Bacillota > Clostridia > Oscillospirales > CAG-272 > CAG-841. The sequence continues at coordinate 16,780 of FR898228.1, read as the reverse complement.
CGGCTTTGTAATACGCCTCTTTTTCTATTATTGAGGCAAGAGTCAACACCTCGTCTACGGAAAAGCCGTTTTCCTCAGCCCTTTTTCTCATATCTGAGGTAAAACGCCTGTCAAAATTCTCAAGCATTTTATATATTGCTTCGGTCTCGGTGGAATCCGAGTAAAAATAATATGTGTCGGGAAAAAGATAACCTTCAAGCCGATATATCCTTCCCTCCGTTTTTATATTCCGAAGAAAATCAAATCCGAAGTCAAACTCGTTTATAACCGATATGAATTTTTCGCGCGTTCCTATACCGGCCGAAGTGAAAATATCAATAATATTTTCAACCGTGCTTCCCTCGGGAAATGTCAGCTTTATCTGCGCGCGGGTGCCGCTTTTGTTTTTTATGGCACCTCTGAGCTCGTCATAGCAAAGCGAAGGTGAAAGCGAAAACTCTCCGCACAGATACTTTCCGTCGTCGCCGCGAAGCTTTGAATAAAGCTCATAAATGACAGGGAATTTTATAAGTCCGGCTTCTTTATATATTTTTGCCACATCGGAAAGCTCCGCGCCCTCAGGTATCGTAACGTTAACGGGAGCTTCTTTTTTGTCGTTAAACGCAAAAACATCCACCGTCACCGCCCATATGGCATACGATGCAATAACCGATATAAGCACGACGCAAAATATAAAGATAACTGCGCCTTTTGCCTTGTTCTTTTTCAATTTTTGTTCCTCCGCAGGATATTTTTATATATTCTGCGAAAGGATACGTTTTTTATGCGGCAAAATCGCTCAAAGCAATCCTATAAGCGAAACTATTGCAAACAAAGCAATCTCAATAAGCATAGGCTTTGCTGTGAAGACCGCAAAATATGCCGCAGGTAAAGCGCTTTTCGGGAGCACCGCCGAAGGCTCGTCCCCATTTTCGGCGCGTCTCAGCATGCATCGTTCCGCCGTGCCTAAAAAAATAAAGGCAAACAGCAGATAGAGCGCTATAAGTATAAGCCAGAAAAGAAGCTCACTGTCCGGATTTGACGAAAACAGCCAGACATATTTCTCTCCGAAAAGCACAAATATGTTATAAAGAATGTGCGCCACTATCGCCGACGTCACCGTTCCCGTAAGAAAAACAATAAAGCACAAAAGCATTCCGTCCAGAAAATAAATCAGGAACTGTGCAAAATCGAAGTGTATAAAAGCAAAAAGCAAAGACGAAGCGATCGCTGAGCAGAAAAATCCCGTTTTGGAATATTCGGTAAAGACTATTCCCCTGAAAACAAGCTCTTCGGCTATGGCGGGAACTATTGCAAGCGCTGCTACGGGGAGTATTATCCCACCGAGAGAATCCGCCTTTACCGAAAAGCTGCTTCCGTAAAGAGTGTAAGCCGAATAATCATAGCCAAAATAAAATACGCCGAATTTCAGTATGCAGCTTTGCAGCATAAGCAAAACCGCACCGAGAAGTGTCACTCCGAAGCTTTTTCCGCGCGGCGGAGAAAGCTTTATCCTTTTGGCAAAGCCTTTACCTTTTATATAACAGTAAAACGCCGCAGGAAATCCGAAAATTATAATGTGCAACGCAATTATCGCCACATATCCCGCTCCGGGCTTGTCCATACTTCCAAAGTTGAGAAACGTGGGAACTATCATAAGAAAAGATATCAGCAATACGAGCGCGGGCGGCCCCGAAAGTCCGCCCTTGCTTTTATTTTTTTGCATATATTCCTCTTTCGGTTATGAGAACGTCCACAGCAAGGTCAAAACGGCCGTGCGGAACGGAGTTGGCAATAAAATCGGTATATGCAACGCCTACCTTCGTCCCCTTGAACGAAGAAAGATATCTGTCATAATATCCGCCGCCGTAGCCTATGCGATATCCCTTTTTATCATAAACTATACCGGGAATCACACATATAACGTTTTTCTTTTCGCAATCTGCTTTGTCAAAAGCTTCTGCGTCCTCTTTCGGCTCAAGAAGTCCATAGGTAGATTCTTCAAGCTCGTCGAGCGAGGAGACATAATGGAAAACCATGCTCCTGTCATCGGGATTGCAACGGGGGAAAGCAACCTTTTTCCCCGCTTCAAGCGCCGCAAGCGCAATGGGCTTTATGTCTATTTCGTCAGCCTTCGGCATGTAAAGCAGAAGAATATCCGCATATCGATACGTTGCGCTGGCTACGACATTTGAGCTTACCTTTGCATCCTTTTCCGCCTTTACGGTGTCTTCAAGGGCACGGCGTTTTTCTATATAATATTCTCTTATTTCTGTTTTGTGTTTACGAATTTCATACATAATTATCAGTCCGCCACTATACTTTTTCTTATTTTTCCGGCTGTTTCAAAGCCGAACAGAGCCTCTGTCAGCGCAAGTGAAAATTCCACCGCCGCGCCGACACCCGCTCCCGTTATTATTTTGCCGTCGCGACAAACGTCTCCGCCGGTGTACAAAGCTCCGCCAAGACCGCTTTCCATTCCGGGATAGCAGGTCGCACTCCTGTTTTTAAGAAGCCCCATACCGCCGAGAATTGTCGGTGCGGCGCATATCGCGCCTATAAATTTGTCCTCATTTACCGCACGGATTATAAAATTCCTGACCTTTTCCGATGCGCCGAGATTTGTCGTTCCCGGCATTCCGCCGGGGAGCACGACCATATCGAAGGCTTCGCTTCCGCAAAGCTCATCTGCTGCGACATCCGTTTTCACGGTTATACCGTGAGCACCCGTTCTTTCGACCCCGCCGAGTCCCGCAACGGTCACTTCGGCACCCGCTCTGCGGAGTATATCAACTGCCGTAAGCGCTTCCACTTCTTCTGTACCGTCCGCAAAAAACAGTATTACTTTTTTCATAAATATCACTTCCGAATCATTAAGCTATATCAAGCAGCATCGTTGCCTGTTCAAGCACGAGTGCCGCTATTTCATCCTCCGACAAAGGCTCTTTCCCGTCGGAGCAGATTATACGCTTCCAGCCGAGCTTGTCGCAGGCGTAAAGCGCCGCTTTGTAGCTTCTGTGCATATAATCGGGATCAAGCTCGTGAATGTCTTGCTTCTGACCTGTTTCCGCACTGCGCTTTTTTACAAGCTCAAGCGCTATATCGGGCTTCATTTCAAGGAACATAACAAGATCGGGAGAAGGTATTCCGAGCTTGTTATATTCAAAATCAAACAGCCACGAAAGGTATTCGTCCCATTTTTCCCTGTCTATCTTTTCAAGCTGATGCACCGCATTTGATGTTGTATATCTGTTCGTAATTACAACCGAATCGGGGTTTTCGTAGAACTCCTTCCAATCGCATTTGAAAGAAGCGTATCTGTCAACCGCGTAAAACGTTGACGCGGCGTAGGCGTTTACGGATTCGGGATCCGTGCCGAATTCGCCGCCGAGATACATTTTTACCAGCGTTGACGATTTGCTTTTATAATCCGGAAAAGAAATAAGCCTTACACTCTTCCCCTGAGCCACAAGCTCATTATACAGTCGCTCGCTTTGCGTTGTTTTTCCCGAGCCGTCAAGCCCGTCTATTACTATCAGTCTTCCCATGGAGCTTCATCCTCCTCGTCATTATTGTGTGTCTTTCCGCTGTCTCTCATCTGCATTTCATAATACTGCTCGCGCGTGATAAGCACCGAACGCGGCTTCTGACCGTCGGGAGCACTCACTATTCCTCTGCGCTCCATAACGTCGATAAGCTTTGCGGCTCTGCCATAGCCGAGCGAAAGTCTGCGCTGAATAAGAGATGTGGATATTTTCTTTTCGTCTATTGCAAGCTCGATTGCAGCTTTCAGCATATTGTCTTCGGGCTCGTCGCCGCCCTCTCCGTCGTCACCTGCGCTCGACTGAGCCTTGCCCTTCTTTCCGCAAAGTTCAGCTTCTTTGTTTATGGTGTCGACTATCTTGCTGTCATATTCCTTTTCCTCGCTGTGTTCTTTTATAAACGAAACTATCTTTTCTATTTCCGCTTCGTCAACAAATGCGCCCTGAACACGCGTCGGTGACATAGAACCGACGGGAGAGAACAGCATATCGCCGCGTCCTATCAGCTTTTCCGCGCCGGCTGTATCAAGTATCGTTCTTGAGTCTATCTGTGAAGATACCTTACATGCGATACGCGAAGGAATATTCGATTTTATCGTACCTGTGATAACGTCGACAGACGGACGCTGCGTACCGATTATCAGGTGCATACCCGCCGCTCTTGCCTTTGCCGCAATGCGGTTTATCGATGTCTCAACATCGTCGGGAGCTGTCGTCATAAGATCCGCAAGCTCGTCTATAATTATAATTATCTGCGGAAGTCTTTCGGCATTTGGATCATCCTTTGTCGCTTCGTTGTACTGGGCAAGATTTCTCTTTCCCGTAGCCTCAAGAATATCGTATCTGCGTTCCATTTCCGTCACCGCCCAGTGAAGTGCACCGGCTGCTTTCTTCGGGTCGAACACAACGGGAACAAGCAAATGCGGTATTCCGTTATACATACTGAACTCAACTTTTTTGGGATCTATGAATATGAATTTCACCTCGTCAGGTCTCGCCTTGTAAAGAATACTTACTATAAGCGAGTTCATACATACCGATTTACCCATGCCCGTTGCGCCCGCGATAAGCAGGTGAGGCATCTTTGCAACGTCAAGAAACACTTTTGTTCCCGCAAGGTCAACGCCGAGTCCGGCAGTTACCTTGCTCTTGGCATTTCTGAATTCGTCGCTGTCAATAAGCGAGCGCAGGTAAACAATCGAAACGTTCTTGTTCGGCACTTCTATGCCGATTGCGCTCTTTCCGGGGATAACGCCCGAAATACGCACTGTTGAAGCAAGGCTGAGCGATACGTCGTCCGAACGATTTATTATAGCAGAGACCTTTGTTCCCATTTCAGGCGCAATCTCGTATCTTGTTACGGCAGGTCCGCGCGAAATCCCCACAACGCGTGTATGAATGTTGAAGTTTTCGAGTGTATCGACTATCTTCTGTGCGCTTATCGTCATTTCGCTCTGAGAGTCGCCGCTTGTCTGCTCCTTATACGGCAGCAAATCTATCGGCGGGAAAATATAATCTGGCTTTTCGGGCGCCGCCGGCGGAAGCTCTATCGCAGCGGACTTCGGCTCTCTTGCCGGTCTCTGCCGCTTCGGAGTCAGCGTTTCCTTTTTTACTTTTATTTCAGCCTGTGCCTCCGACTCGTCGGGGTCATAATAATCGTCTTTTCTGCGCGAGAATTTTTCCTTCGCCTCCTCGCTTTCCGGAACATTGAATATCGAATCGAGGCCGTAGTCGTCATCGTCGTCGTTTTTCATTGTTTCAACCGGAACGATTATTTCCGTGCGGACATTTTTCTTTGTCGCGGGCTTTTCGTCAATATCGTAAATATCGTAAATATTATCTTCGTTCTTTGACTTTTTGCCTCCGGGCGCAGCATCTTTTTCGTTACCCGAGAACAGATCGTCCGAATCGTAGAATATATCGTCGTCTATTTCGCCACGCCGGCGCGGAGTTCTTTCGGTTGCAACAGGATTTTCATCATTGTCCCCCGGACGGCTGACAGGCATTTTGGTTTCCTTTTCGGAAACTTTCTTTGCCTCCTTTTTTCTGCCTTTGTTTTCCTCACGACGTTCCATTTTGCGAACGGCGTAGAACTTTGCTCTTTCCCAGAACATTGCGGGAGTAAATCCGAAAAGGAATATCGAAAGTATAATAAAGAACACAAGCGAGAAAATAAGTACGCCTATATAGCCTATTCCTTTGGAAAGGAAGTTTGCGCACACGCCTCCGACGGCGCCTCCGCCGACAAGTGCCTTTCCGTTTTCAAAAAGGCTTCCCACCGTTTCGTCGGGAGTGACCTTTTTGCAAAGACCGAGTATGGAGTGAACTGTCATCGAAAGCAAAAATACGGTAAGTACTGAAAAACTCCATTTATATCTTACCGCGCCGCTTTCAACGTCGCGCTTATGAAATATGGCGTGATTGAGCAAAAGCAACGGCACAAGTATTGCCGAACCGCCGAATATTCCGAAAAGTCCTTCAAATATAAATCTTCCTATAATACCTACGCTGTCGCGCCAGATAAAGCATATTCCCACAAAAAGCGCAACGGCAAACAAAACTATCGTTTTTATCTGATTCCCGACAGACGAAGGATCCGAAGGCACTTTCTCCTTTTGCGGTTTGCTTTTCTTATCGATCTCTTCCTCTACAAATTCGGCGCTCTTGCGCTTATCGTTTTTCGACGATGTATTTTTCTTTTCAGCCAATTTATTTTCCTCCGTTTTCTTCTTCCCTGTTTTTATCCGAATATCACTGCCGCGCCTCCTACGGCAAAGCAGTAGATTGAAAATATTCCGAACTTCTTTTTTTCGGCGATATAGCTCAGCAGTTTCAATGCGAAAAATCCCGTAACCGCCGCAAATACCATCCCCACGGCGTAAACTCCGAGCTGTGAGGATTCGACAGGCGATCTGACCATTCGCACAGCACGTACAAGGTTTGCACCGATTATTGCAGGCACCGACATTATAAACGAAAACCTCACCGCCTGCCCGCGGTCAAGTCCGCATATAAGTCCTCCCGTTATCGTTGTGCCTGATCGCGAGAGTCCGGGAACTATCGCCGCAAGCTGAAACGCTCCTACGGCAAGAGCTCTCGGCGCGCCGAGCTCTTCGGAAGATCTGTTCCCTTTTCCCACTCTGTCTCCGAGCAGAAGCATAAAACCGTTAAGTATCAGCACAATTCCGATAATCTTAGGGCTTGCCGCGATGCCGGTTACCGCGTCCTCCAAAAAAAACGCAAATCCCAGCGGAGCGGTAGCAATAATTATATATAGAGCAAAGCGTTCCGCGCCTGAAAGCTCCTTAGCCCTTCCAGTGAAAAGCTTTGCGGGCATTGTGAATATCGCCTTTATAAGCGAAAAAATATCATTTGAATAGACGCATATCACCGCCGCAAGCGTGGCGAGGTGAAGCATAACGTCAAACGTTACACAGCTTTCGGGGTCGGTAAGCCCGAACATCGCGTGAAGAAGAGCAAGATGTCCCGAGCTTGATATCGGCAGAAATTCCGCCGCGCCCTGAATTATTCCGCAAACAACAGCTTCAATTAAGGTCAAAATATCCTCCAGACCGCTATATCACTTTGCGGTGCGAAATATTATTCCGCCAGTATAACAAAGTAATTATAGCATAAAATAAAATAAAATACAACCGAAAATAAGGAAAATAAAAATAAAATGAATGAAAAAATCGCACTCCGTTCGGAAGCGAAAAAAAGAAGTATGCTTTTTGCCCTTGCAGGCATACTTTCCGGCATTGTAAACGGCCTTCTCGGCACCGGAGGCGGAATACTTACCGTCCTGTTCCTTTCAAAAATATATGCTAAAGACAGCTCATACAGTACAAAGGACATCTTTGCGATAACGCTCTGCTCATCCGTTATAATGTCTATGGCCTCGCTTCTGTTCTATCTTTCAAGCGGATGTTTCTCTGTTTCGGACAGCGCCCTTTATATGCTTGCCGCCGTGCCGGGCGGCGTTCTCGGAGCTATCCTTCTCGAAAAACTCAGCTCGAAAACAATGAAACTGATCTTTGCTCTGCTCGTCGTGTGGGCGGGCATAAGCATGATGATAAAATTATGAAAATACTCGATGCCATCGTAGCTTTCGTCGCTTCCGCGCTCGCCGGCACAGGCGTAGGAGGCGGCGGACTTCTTGTTATTTATCTCACCCTTGTGCGCGATACGGCTCAACTTGCCGCACAGGGGATAAACCTTTCGTTTTTCATTGCAGGCGCAACGAGTGCCGTGCCGATACACATAAAGAAAAGGAACATCGATCCGCTTGCCGTTATTTTCATCGGAGCATTCGGAATAATCGGTGCGTTTGTCGGACTTGCAATAGCCAAAAGCATAAGTCCTTCACTTCTTCGCAAATTATTCGGCGCGTTTCTCGTTCTTTGCGGGCTTAAAAGTCTTAAAAAGCTTTAAATTCAAAAATACTTTACAAAACAAAGTCCGATTATTATTGCAAATATACTTTTATTATGATATACTATTGTAAGATTTAACCTCTTTTTTTGTAAATCAAACGGCAATAAAAAAGAAAGGCACCGAAAATGAAGCGAAAAACTATAATTTCCATCATACTTGCAGCGTGCTTTATGATCTGCGCCGCCGCGCTGTGCGTATCAGCCGCCGACGAAAAGATCATGACAAGCAAAAACGGACTTTACAGATACACGCTGGACGAAAACAATAAGGCGACGATAGTTGCCTACTCCGGCACGGACGAAACCGTTATAACCATAAGCCGAATAGACGGCAAATACGCCGTCGGCGCAATAGGCGACTCGGTATTCGCCGCAAGCACCACACTTAAAGAAGTTACAATATATTCTTCCGTCACAAAGATAGGTGCCGGTGCATTTATGGGCTGCACCTCGCTTGAAAAGATAAACTTTCACGGAAACTGTAACATAACGGAAATCGGCGACGACGCATTCTACGGATGCACCGCTCTTAAAGAATTCAAAATAGCAAAAAGCATAAAGACCGTCGGTGCAAGCGCGTTTCAGAATTGCACCTCCGTATCGCTCGACTTTTCCGATGCAAGCTCGCTTACTTCAATAGGAAGCTATGCTTTTGCAGGATGTGCGACCGCAAGCGGAAATAAATTCGCTGTTGAAATTCCCGCCTCACTTACCGATATAGGCTATGGCGCATTCTACGGTTGCTCGGGAATAACCTCATTCTGGGTTGAAAACGGAAATACAAAGTTTTCTTCCGAGGACGGCGTGCTTTACAGCGAAAACGGCGGCGTTCTTGAAATGTTCCCCGTATCTTCATCCGCAATAAACGACGGAGCGTTCACCGTTCCTTCTCATGTAAAAAAGATAAAGGGCGGCGCATTTGCCGGAATAACAGGCCTTGAAAAGCTTGTAATAAGCGAAGGTACAACGGAAATCGGCGGAAACGCATTCTACTCCTGTAAATCTCTTGAAGAGATCGTCCTTCCCGAATCGCTCAAAACGCTCGGCTCGTATGTTTTTCTTGACTGTACCTCGCTTAAATCGGTTACGATCCCCGAAGCTGTGACCGACATCGGCGCTTTCCTTTTCAGAGGTTGCTCTTCGCTTGAAAGCGTAAAGCTTCCCTCCTCTCTTACAGAGATCCCGACGGGCATGTTCGACTCATGCAGCGCAATAAAGAAAATAGACATTCCGTCCGGCGTAAAGAAAATATCGCAGTATGCGTTCAACTACTGCACAAAGCTCACAGATATAACAGTTCCGTCGGCTACAACGGAAATAGAAGCATGCGCTTTCAGATATTGCTCTTCGCTTGAAAGCATAAAGCTTGAAAACGTAAGAACGATAGGTCCGTTCGTCTTCCAGAACTGCTCTTCGCTTGAAAGCATTTATGCTCCGCATATAACGATCATTCCGTCGTTTGCGTTCACAAACTGCACTGTACTTTCAAAAATCGAGTTTTCAAAAGACATAACGTCCGTTGGCGCATATGCATTCTTTGCATGCGACCTTCTTGAGGACTTTGAGATAACTCCCTCCATAGAATCTATCGGCGACTTTGCGTTCAGCAAGTGCGTAAAGTTCAAAAAAGCGGTCATTCCCGCAACGCTCAAATCGCTTGGAATAGGCGTGTTCTCCGCTTCGGGAATAGAGAGCGTGGTAATTGAGTACGGCTTCACCGTTATTCCCGAACGTACATTTGAATCCTGCAAGAAGCTTTCATCTGTAACGCTCCCGTCAAATATTGAAGAGATCTCATCTTCGGCGTTTACCGACTGTGTTCTTATAAAGGATGTGGGCGAGCTGCCGGGACTTAAAAAAGTAGGCTCGGGCGCATTCTACGGATGCCGTAGTCTTACAAGAATATATGTAGGCTCGGAAGACACGTCAATAACCGCAGGAGCGTTTTACGGCTGTGATGCTCTTGTAAACGTCACAATTCCCGCAAGAGTTAAAACCGTTGAAGCTATGGCTTTTGCTTACTGCACCATGCTTGACACGGTAACGTTTGAAGAAGGCACTGAATATATTTCATCAAGCGCATTCTCCGGCTGCACGAAGCTTACAAAGCTTTCGCTCCCTTCAACGCTCAACATTATCTCATCCGGAGCTTTCGCAGGCTGCACCAAGCTTTATGATTTCTCGGTTCCCAAAGGCGTTATATATATAGGAGAAAACGCATTCCAGTCAACAAAATGGCTTGCAAACCAGAAAGGCGACTTCGTTGTTGCGGGCGACGGCGTTCTGATAAAATATCAGGGTAGATCCGCAATACAGACAATGACCATTCCTTCAAATGTAAAACGTCTGCCTGCATACTGCATAGTTGACGCCGGTTCGTCGCTTTCGCTTATAATAATCCCTTCGAACGTTGAATATATTGCAAAATACGCTTTTGCAAAAATCGTTCAGTCTCAGAACTCATCGGGCGAAACGGTAGAAAATTACAGAATAAGGTATGTCACTCTGTGTGCAAGAAAAGGCACCTACGCCGAAGTTTTTGCAAATCACGAATACTATACATTTGAAGAGTTGAAATGACAAAAAACAAACCGCCCGTACTTAAGCACGGGCGGTTTTCATCATAAGCCTTTGAAGATATTCCTACATCAAAAAACGAACGGCAAGCCGTTCGTTTTTCGTTTTGATTATTTTTCAAAATATCTTGAAAGGAATTCCTTTGTACGCTGTTTTTTCGGATTGCCGAAAATCTCCGCAGGAGTACCCTCCTCCTCGATATATCCGCCGTCCATAAAGATAACGCGACTTGAAATATCGCGGGCAAATGCCATTTCGTGCGTTACGACTATCATCGTAAGGCCTTCGGCAGCAAGCGATTTCATTACCGAAAGCACCTCGCCTACCATTTCAGGATCGAGTGCTGATGTAGGTTCGTCAAAAAGTATCACTTCGGGTTCCATACAAAGCGCACGGGCAATTGCAACTCTCTGTTTCTGTCCGCCCGAAAGCTGACGTGGATTTGCGTTTTTATATGCTGCCATACCCACTTTTGAAAGGTATTTCTCCGCTCTCGCTTCGGCTTCCTCTTTTGAAACACCAAGCACCTTTTCCGTGCCTATCGTACAGTTGCGGAAGGCTGTCATATTGTTGAAAAGGTTAAAGTTTTGGAAAACCATCGTAACCTTTGAACGGTATTCGGTAAGGGAAACCGCCTTGCTTTGAATATCCTGACCGTGAAAGAATATCTTTCCTTCCGTAGGCGTTTCAAGCAGGTTTATGCAACGAAGCATCGTGCTCTTACCCGAGCCCGAAGAACCGATAACGCTTATAACATCGCCGTGATTTATCGAAAATGAAATATCGTGAAGAACGTCATTTTCGCCGAAAGACTTTTTGAGATGAGAAAGTTCAATTATGCTGTCCATGGCACTCTTCCTCCTTTATATGAATTTCGGCGTCGGGATCGGATTGCGAACCGCATATCGTATACGACGATGAGCCTTCAAGCTTCTTTTCGGCAACTCTGAGAAGACGCGTTACGGCGAAAGTCATAATGAAATAAATAACGCATATTACGGTATATGTGGCGAAGTTTTTCAGCGTCATTCTCGTAATCACGCCCGCCATATAATAAAGCTCCATAACGCCTATTACGTTCAGAACCGAAGTATCCTTTATATTTATAACGAATTCATTGCTTACAGACGGAAGAATATTGCGCATAACCTGCGGAGTAATGACATAAAGCATAGTCTGCGCGTGCGTCATTCCGACGGCATAAGCGCCCTCCGTCTGTCCTTTTTCGATGGAAATTATACCGCCGCGGACTATTTCCGACATATATGCACCCGTATTTATGGAAACAATAAATATACCGGCAGGAACAAGCGGAAGAGTTTTTCCGCCGTTCATAAACGCATATCCCCAGAAAATAACCATTGACTGAACCATCATAGGCGTTCCGCGGAATACTTCGATATAAACGGCAAGTATGCCGTTTATTATTTTGTGAAGCACGCGCAGAACTCCGTTTCGCGATTTCGGCGCCGTTCTTATAACGCCTGTCAGCAAGCCGATGATCAGACCTATGACCGTTCCCACAAGTGCAATAAGCATCGTGTAGCCGAGTCCGCTGAGCAGTTGCTTATGATATCTGACAACTATATCCCAAACCTCATTGAAAAATTCCACAGTTCTTTATCCTTTTGAAAATTATTTATTATAGATTATAACAAGGTTGCTTCTGTAATAGCAGTTTGTAAAGTCAACCTCCTGCTTTCTTTCCTCTGTGGGACTCATACCTGCGATTATGCCGTCAACAGCACCACTCTGTACCGCGGGAATAAGAGAATCCCATTCGTTTGCAACGATTTCAAGACTCATTCCCAGCTCTGCGGCAATATATTTTGCCATCTGAACGTCATAACCGTTTGCATATGTGTTTGAGGAACCCTTTATCGGAACGGCACCGTTTGCCGCCGTCGTCTGAGTCCAGTTGAAAGGCTCATATGCACATTCCATTGAAATTTTCAGTGTGCCGTTTGACGTATCGGTATTGTCGGAAGTGAGCGCATAAGTTAGGTTCAGTTCTTTTTCCGTATCCTTGCATACCTCGAATATCTGATTCATAAGCTCAAGCTTTGTATCCTCGGAAACAGCGTCAAGAATGGTGTTTACTTTTTCGACAAGCGGCGAATCCTTCTTGAAAGCAACCGCTATACCCGTATCGTCACCGGTGACGGAAAATCCCTTTTTGTTGTTTACAAAAGGCAGATAAGCTATCGTATCGTCCTTCAGCGTTACCACAAAAGCCGTAGGCTCTTCAGCGATATAACCGTCTATCGAGCCGCTTTTAAGCGCCATAAGAAGTGCCGAAAAATCTTTATATTCCTTTTTGGTAACACCATTCATCTGTTCATTCATCGCCTGAAGATGAAACGTACCGCTCTGTGCGGCTATTATTGCACCCGTGCCGTTTATCTCCGAAAGGCTTTTCGCGCCGGAGATATCAACCTTTTTTCTGCTGCCGCCGCAGGAAGCAAGCGTCATGATAAGCATGGCAAATGTCAATATTACCGATAAAAATCTTTTCATAATTTTTTCTCCTTTTAAGAAAACCGAAATTATAACTCAAAAATGAAAAAGTCGCGGTGACGTTCCATCACTGCGACAAATAATAAAAAACAAGTCCAATGATAGCTCTCCACCTAAGTGACAGTACGGCAGATATTATCTGCAATACCGGTTTACACGGCAAAATCCGTACCGTGTACCCTCGGCAGTGTTTCCTTTCGCACGGAAGCGGATACTTCTCGTTCGCGTTACTTATAAACACCGCGCCTCTACCTAAAAACGATATTCAATTTTGAAATTATATGGGGAGTATATCACGGCGAAGTGCGCTTGTCAATACTTTTCACAAACTTTCATCAATCTTTTTGTGAAAATTGCGGTTTGAAATGAATACGGCAGTATATTCCGGTGTTCTTTGCTTGGTATACAAAAGCTTAAAAACAATATTCAGTCTTGGCTGCGTTTTAATTAAAAGGCATCTATAGGCACTTCCCGATTGACGAGAGAGCTTATAGATGCCATAAGATTTTATAACAACGGACTGATAAGATTTACGGAGTCAAACGCTTGGGACTGCGGAAAAGGAACATCGCTTCGTTGATATGCAGACCTGTAAGGAGCATAGTAAGGCGGTCTACGCCCAATTCGAAACCACCGTGAGGAGGACAGCCATACTTGAAAAATTCGAGATAGAATTTTACATCTTCCGCCAATCCTTTTTCTTCTGCCTGCGCTTTCAGAATATCGTATCTATGCTCTCTTTGTGCACCGGTAGTAATCTCAACTCCACGCCAAATAAGGTCGTAACCTTGAGGAACACCATGCTCGTCACGCATATGATAAAATGCGCGTTTTTCAGCTGAATAGTCAGTAATAAAGAGGAATTCGTGATTATATTTGCGTTTTACCCACTCATAGCTGAGCCTTTCGGCATCAGTAGTCAAATCGCCCTTTTCTGAGTCAGGAACCGTGTAGCCGAAATCCTTTTCCAGATTGTCGTATAATTCAGACAAGGTGATAACAGGAAACGGAGTGGCAGGAACTACTACCTCAATTCCGAATATTTCTTTTATCTGATTTCCAAGCTCGTCCTTGACTTTGGCCAAAGCGTAGGTAAGAAGTTCCTCCTCCATCTTCATAACATCGCGATAGGAAGTGATATAGCTGAATTCTACGTCAAAGCCGGTAAACTCGGTAGTATGCTTGTTGGTATATGATTTCTCTGCGCGGAATACGGGGCCGACCTCAAAAATTCTGTCAAAACCACTTGCCATAGCCATCTGCTTATAAAACTGAGGACTTTGAGCAAGATATGCGTTGCGGTCAAAATATTTGACCTCAAAAACCTCCGAGCCGCTCTCGCTCGCCGCACCGATGAGCTTGGGGGTATGTATCTCCAAAAATCCGCGTTCATACAGAAAATCGCGCATAGCTTTGGTAAAAAGCGTCTGAGCCTTAAAAATCAATTGGTTGCGATCCGTACGCAAATCAATCCAGCGATAATCCATACGGTCATCAATTCCGGAACGAGCTACGGCAGCCTTCTTTTTGGTAGCGGGAATATCCTCGCGTTGTATGGGAAGAGCAGCAGCTATGGACTCAACCTTGATTTCGGTTGGGAATATTTCAATGCCGCCCATTTTTACATATTCGCTTTCATGCGCCACACCGATTACCGATATTACGGAATCGGGGGTAATCTGACCGAGTGCGGGCAGAAGATCCGGATGTTCATCTTTTTCTATAGTTATCTGAACCCTGCCCGTAATGTCCTTCAAAACTATAAAGCACATCGCTTTACCATCACGGAAATTTTCGACAAAGCCTTGAACCAAAATGCATTTTTCCAGATTATCACGAATGTCCTTTACATATACTCTTTGCATATGAATCTCCTTTTAGTACAATTATCATCACTTTTATTATCACATATTATACATTAATATTTTTTATTTGTCAATCGCTTGCAGGTGAAGCTCATATACCAACGCACTTTACAAGGCCGTACAGACCGACTGCATACATATGATAGAAGTCCGGTGTTCATTATCATCATATAACCACAAGCATTTCAAAATATACAGCGTCCTTGATTTTGTTTGTTTACGCATCCATTTCCCTTTCCTTTTACAAATTAAGCCCCCGTATTTCTACGGGGGCTATTTTGGGTTTTCTCAATTGTTCAATTATCCGGTATTTGATTGTCAGTTTTCTTCTTTCTTCTTGACGACAACTACCGCTGCTGCAGCTCCTCCGCCGATGACGACGGCTCCCGCAACGGCTATCAGTATCCAGGTGTTGCCTGACTCTTCGGGTGTCTCTGTCGTGCCGCCCGTTGTCGTCTGGATGGGTGTTGTCGTTGATGCGCCTGTCGGCTCAATTTTCACAGCATTCTTCTTGAACCCACAGACCGTGCATTCTTCATGCTTTGAACCTGCTTCTGTTGCGGTTGCCGCTTTGTCTGTCTTCCATTCAAATCGATGAGAGGATTCTTTATTCTTTTCTCCGCAAAGAGAACATTCGTGCCAATGCTTTTCGCCGTTACTCGACCATTCCGTCTTGAAATTGTGAGCGAGCTTTTCACCCGACTTGAAAGTCTCCGTTCCCTTTTCGCCGCAGGAGCATGAATAATAATATTCTGCGCTTGCTTTGCAGGTTGCAGCGGATTTAAGATATTTTGCGTCCGTATTCTTCTCTGTGAACGAATGTGTATGACCGAGTGCTTCCTTTATAACATATCCGCATACAGCGCAAGTCTGAGGAGTTGTTTCGGTTGCTTCTGCGCCGGCTCTGTGGAACGACGTATCCATTCTTTCTCCGCATACAGCGCATTCGTGCCAATGATAAATCTCTGAATATTTCCAATCGCCTCCGCGTGCGTGACCGGTTGCGGAGAGAATGATCTTTGCAGCGTTTGTTATCTCTTTTGTCGCTGCCGCATCATAATAGAGCTTGCCGCATGAGCATTTATAATGTTCAATATTGCCCGCCTTTTCGCAGGTGGGTTCAACTCTCCTCACAATGGTTGGTCTGTGTGTATGACCAAGAGGAGCTTTTATGACATATCCGCATACCGTGCAGGTCTGAGCCGTTGTCTCCGTTGCCTCTGCACCCGGTATATGAGCCGCTTCGTCTTTCTTTGTATGACAGACGGAGCATTCGTGCCAATGATTTGTTTCATCGTTTGACCAAACCTCACTATAGCTATGAGTTATTTCTCTCGTTTTGCCACAGTCGTTACAGGTCGTGTCGCAGGCGTTGTCATATGTATGAGGTGTCTCGTCATTCTTTGTGTGGCAGACGGAGCACTCGTGCCAATGGTTTGTTTCGTCGTATGACCAAACCTCACTATAGCTATGAGTTACCTCTCTTGTCTGACCGCAGATGTTGCAATCCTTATCACAGGCGTTATCATATATATGCGCCGCTTCGTCTTTCTTTGTATGACAGACGGAGCATTCATGCCAATGCTTCTCGGAATTCTTATACCATTCCTTGCCGAAGCTATGACTTGTTTCTCTTGTCTTGCCGCAATCGTTACAGGTCGTGTCGCAGGCGTTGTCATATGTATGAGGTGTCTCGTCATTCTTTGTGTGGCAGACGGAGCACTCGTGCCAATGGTTTGTTTCGTCGTATGACCAAACCTCACTATAGCTATGAGTTACCTCTCTTGTCTGACCGCAGATGTTGCAATCCTTATCACAGGCGTTATCATATATATGCGCCGCTTCGTCTTTCTTTGTATGACAGACG
>FR898227.1:4582-11076 GCA_000437375.1 Eubacterium sp. CAG:841 | reverse complement strand
GCCCTCCTCGCTCACCTTCTCATCCGAATCTTCGGAAACGTAAGGAGCTGCTTCCGTTGTTTTAATCTCTTTCGCCTCTTCGGACATTATCATATCTTTGTTTTCACTGTTCATTTTTCGTTTTCCTCCACATCGTTTTTGTAAAGAGTGTCAAGCGCTTCGACAAGCGCCGCACATTCGGGAAGCTCTATCGCACGGATGTATTCTCTCACCACAGGATAATTTTCCTTTGTTATTTCCGCTTCCATAAGCGATTTCAGCGCCGATATCGCAAACGAACGCGAATATTCAAGAGCGTCGCCCACGTGTATTCTTATATCAATATCGGGTACATACCCATAAGTATTGATATAATCTATACCGTCGCATGGCATACCTTCATCGTATGCGCCTATGGAAATTAGCTTTTCCTTGCCGTATATTTCAAGCGCAAGACAGTCTATAAGCCTGTAAAGCCTTGAAAAGCCCGCTTTTTTGCAGGAGTTTTTAGCATTTACACGCTTTCCCGCAAAATCGGAAAGAAGCGCAAGACCGGTAGCCGTTGTAACCTTTGTGGCAGAGTCTCCGAGCATAAAATCGTAGTTGCCGAGCGCCTCTTTCATAAGTGAACGGTAACGGTCAACTATTTCATAATGACCGCCGTCGCCCGTCATTCCACCAAGCCTGTTTACTTTACCCGTCATTCCGGGACGCAGCTTCCACACGGCACCGGGTCTGCTTTCGGGATAGCAGTCCGGTGCGAAAGCGTTCTCTTCACAAACGATGATATCGCTTGCAGAAAACGCGGTGTTGAGCTGTGCAAATGCCAGCTGACGGTCAGCGGCATCGATAAGCGGAATTATCTGCTCTATTTCGCTTCTGCCCCAAACCGAGCCTTCTCTCGGTATTCTGTTATATATAACTATCGGATATTTGCGGCAGCCGCTGTTTTCCCAGAACTTCGGGATATAACGCAGCTCTCTTCCGCAAACGAGTATCGAAAGCGCAATGTCTCCGGCTTTGTAAGAATATACATAGTTCTTGCCGTCCGCGCCCGCCGAGATGCACGTCCCATCCTGCGGCTGTCTGAACCAGAATTCGGTTATATCGACAAGCTCGCAGTCATCGGAAGTTCTGTCGGGAGCAAAAACTCCGCCTGCCCTGTTGCTTTCGGACACAATGTCCTCAAGCGTTGTGTTTTCCCTGCGAAGATCCTCGGCAAAAAGCCGTTTTGCCTTCATCATACTTATTTTATAGGTGTAGATAATGTACTCACATTCATCCGTCGAAGTGGCGGAAGGGTCTGTAAAAATACAATCGGGCGAAGGATTTTCAACCGCTATCTCCGCGTCACCCGTTTCGCCTATTCCTACGGAAAGCTTCCATACGGCACTTCCGTAAAGACCGAGTCTTCGCTCGTTTACGGCGTTTTTTGTCTCCATATCGTTTATATCGCAAACATAGCGCACGACCTTTTCTCTTGCACCGGCAAAAACACCGTCGTCCTTTCCTCTGCCCGAAAATTCAAAATCGGGAATATGAGAATCTATCTGACTTTCAACGTGCATATATGCATCGGGCAAAGAAGCCGGCGACCATGGCAAATCTATTGCCGAAAGAAAATCTCCGGTCTGACGCGCCGTGTCGTGTCTGCCTTCGTAATATGCGCGCATTTTTCTCCAATAATCATCGGTAACGCTTTTAGCCGTGCGCGCAACGGAGAACAGTCGAGCCGCCCTCTCCTCGCGCGTTTCATCCTTTACTGTAATTTTCTTGTTTTTCAAATCAAATAAATCGTCCTTTCGTATTTTTTATTTTTTCAAACAACCGCCCTCCCGTACTGCCTTGATCTTCGCACGGCAGATAAGACGCAAAATATCTCAGCGCATCCGGAGCGTGCGTTATCTCGTGCGGGACAGTAGCCGCGTCGCACGGATTTTTTGTATCGTGCATAAGCTGGCTCATACTGCGGATTAAATTTTTGCATTTTCTGCTTATCGTAAGCTTTGATTCACCTTTCGAAACCTTCAGCCATTCTTTCAGTGCAAGCCATCCGTCCTCGCGACGCGGCGTAAGCTTTGTGAAAAACACTCCTTCGCGCGCAAAAATGTCGGCGATCGAAAGTCCGCTGTCCTTCTGGCGGCTCCAAAGATCCGAAGGTGCTATTACGATTGCGCACTCCGGCAACTTCTGTCTTATTTTTTCTGCCGCCTCGCTTGCGATAAGCGACGACTCATATATTTCGTCGTAAACATATGCTTTGCCGTCCTTCACTTCTATGAATTCCGCAGCAAGCATATCAAGTCCGTAATCGACGGCACAGTAAAATTCTCCGCCTCCCACAGAACGTTCGGGACATGTATGTATTCCGTAGTCAAATTCCTCAAAGAACTGACCGGAAAGCGCGTCCCAGTTGCCGAAAAGCCATGCGTTCTTTATATCCTCCGGAAGATTTTCAAGCCGGCCGATATAATCCGGATCGCTTTTCAGCAGCGCGTCGTTGTCATAAACAGACGCGAAAATAAATTTATAATCATCGGGATTTTCACCCTTTCTGTATTCGCGGCTGATAAAAAGCCGCTTCACCCAACCATGACCTATCCCGCCGGGGTTACAGGAAAGGTACATTCTCTTGGGAAAATCGTTTACACCGCGTACTGATGCCGCAAGTGTTTTGAACATTTGTTCGGAAATTTGCGTAGCTTCGTCTATGGCAACAATGTCATACTGTTGCCCCTGATACTGACCTATATCGTCCTCGCTGCGGAAATACCCCAGCTTTATCGAGGAACCGTTTATAAAATCAAATCTCCGTTCGGTAGCGCGGTATTTTGCAACCGCAATCTCGCCGCAAACAGTATTCTGTATCTCCCTCTTGTGGTTTTCCATCACCTCATGATAGCTTCTTCGCACCAGAAGTACCGATATTCCGGGATAATACAAACACATAAGTATCAGCTTGTTTCGCAGCGCCCAGCTTTTACCTCCGCCCCGCGCACCGCCGTAAGCGGTATATTTCGCATCGGAAATGAAAAACTCTCTCTGCTTTTCGGACGGTTTTATATCAAGGCTCAGCTTTATGCTATCCCGCAAGGACTCCCGCCTCTCCGTCAAGCACTATCTCCACAGAAGGAGAAGCTTTTTCCTCTCCCCAACCGAAATTTTCTTTCAGCTCGGCAAGAGCCACAGCTCCGGCTATATCGCCGGATACGCCGCCCTCTTCGATATAAGCTTCTATTTTCAGTATTGCCATTTCTACGCTTTCACAGTACGATTTATTCTGCCTGAGCGAGTAAAACGTGCTCTTTGTTATTCCGAGAGCAAGACAAAGCCCCGAAAGTGTATACGGTCGTGACTTGTTCTTGCCGCATTTTATGCACCTGTCTCCGCCCGCCGTGTCGGCACAGCTTTTGCAGGCGGCGGAAGAATACGGTCTGTCGCACTCGGCAAAATAATCGGCTGCTCTCCTTGCGAATTCGGATGGCGACAGTTTCTTTTTTCCGCTCACTTTATGCGTCGGAATAATCGGTCTTTTCCGAAACCTTTACAACAAAGTCGAACATATGCTCTTCGGAATATTCTTCCCAACAATCGGTGTGAATTATTTCGTCGGTAGCCTCAACGATGACAGCGTCATCCGGCGAATAAATCGCATGCCCGCAATGGTCGCAATAGGCGATCACTCCGTTGTGACTGCGCCTTTCCTCGCTTTTTCTCTGATATGGTACGTTCATATGACCGCCACCCTCCTTTTCATTGGTTTTTCCCTTACCGTGACCATATTATACCACACATTTGTTCGTTTGTCAACAAAATTTCAAACATTTGTTCGTTTTTTGTTCGTAAAAATACTTATTTTTACCTTTCAACATAGCAACCATAAAATAAAAGCACCCGAAAACTTTGTTTCAGGCGCTTTATAACACTTATTCAAACCGACTTTCCGCGTTTTCATCCTGATCCGAAGAAGCCTTTTTTACAGGTTTTATTTTGGGCGTTTTTTGGGGCTTCCCGACTCCGAGACAAGCCCACAGAACGACCGATGTCTGTCCCGGAATTCCGAGCAGGAATATTGTCCATATATTATATTTGAGAAGAAGCACATAAGCCGTTATCAGCACCGACCACATCAGCACCGATATTATTATGTAGTTTACACTTGCCTTTCCCCATATCGAATTGAAGACAAGCGCCACTATCGCCGATACAGGAACTGCGACAAGATATGCCTGCCAAAGATAAATTCCCGAAACGGAGTCCGCAAGAAAGTAAACAAACACCGCCAGAAACCATACTATAACTATCGCCATAAGCGCTATTATAAAATGGTTGCGATCACGGATTTTCTTCTCCGCTCCAACTATCGGCTTTTCGTCGTCAAAATGCTCGGAAAGAAGATAATCCACTTTCACGCCAAACATATCGGCTATCTGTTTCAATATCACTATGTCCGGAAGCGATTCTCCGCGCTCCCATTTTGACACAGCCTTATCAGTATAATTCAACTGCTCGGCAAACTCCGCCTGAGTCAGCTTCGATGACGTTCTCAGCTTTGTTATATTTTTTCCTATGAGCTGTTTTAAGTCCTGCACTGCCGGATTTCTCCTCTCTACTTCCTGTAGAGTCGCATTTTGTCGTTCTACTTCGGAAGATTTTATCGGTTTACAAACGGTGCCGCTCGGTTTCTTGATATTACGGCGTCAAAGCAATATAATTGTTACGTGATTACGTTTTGACCATTGTTATTATAACATATTGTTTTTCAAAATACAATACAGGTTTTCGGGCAAAATGTTGACTTTTAATTAAATTTTATTCTCAAAAGGAGATTTACCTGTTATGGCAAAAAAGAAGAAAGAACTTGAACCTATAAAACCGTTTTCATCTATCCGAGAAATGCTTATGATGGCTGTAAACGAAGACGGGGAAAAAATTGCATACAAATTCAAAAATCCCGACGGCACCGTCCGCGAGGTAACATATATTGAATTCCATCAGACAGTTGAAGCACTTGGCGCTTCGCTTACGGAAATGGGACTCGGCTCTTCACACATAGCTATCGTCAGCGAAAACCGCTACGATTGGATCGTGGCCTATCTTACCGTGCTTCAGTCCGCGGGAGTATTCGTTCCGATAGACCGTCAGCTCACAACAAAAGAAAAGCTTCATCTCCTCACAGACAGCGAAAGCGAAGCTGTATTCTTCAGCAAGCAGTACCTGACCTGGTTTGTTGAAAACAAAGCTTCCATGCCGAATATAAAAGCCTTCATCTGTTTTGATATAGACAAAGACACCGACGGAATAATCTCATACAAGCGTCTTATAGCCAAAGGAGCAAAATTGGACAAAACCGCCTATGACAGTCTGAAAAGCAACGAAAATGAGCTTAAAATGCTTGTATATACGTCAGGCACGACGGGCATTGCAAAGGGCGTAATGCTTTCCGAGCATAACCTTGTAAGCGGAGTATATTACGGACTTCAGGTATCAAGAATTTATGATACCGCGCTTTCTATCCTTCCGTATCATCACACATACGAATCCGTATGTGATATACTTGTGAATATTCACTCGCACGCAACGCTTTGCATAAACTCCGTAATGCGTGAGCTTGTTTCAGATATGCAGCTCTATCATCCTACGAATATATATATCGTCCCCGCAATCGCAGAATTTATCTATTTCCTTATAATGAAGAACTTGAAGGAAAAGGGCAAGCTGAAAACGTTCAAAAAAGGTGTAAAGATATCAAAAGCTGCGCTCAGGCTCGGAATCGATATTCGTCCCAAGCTCTTTGCCGAGCTTCACAATCTCTTTGGCGGAAAGCTTCGCAAGATAGTCTGCGGTGGTGCTCCGATACGTCCCGAAATGGGCGAATTCTTCAATGACATCGGCATTCCCATGACAGGCGGCTACGGAATAACCGAATGTTCACCTCTCGTTTCCGTAAACGACGAAAGCTCAAACGACTTCAACACCGCAGGTCACCGTCTTGCATGCCTGCAGTGGCGCATAGACGAGCCGAACGTAGAAGGCATAGGGGAAATCGCCGTAAAGGGCGATGTAGTCATGCTCGGCTATTACAAAATGCCTGACAAAACAGCCGAAGCCATCCGTGACGGATGGTTCTTTACCGGCGACTACGGATATATTACTCCTGACGATCAGATATGCATCACCGGCAGAAAGAAGAATATCATCGTTCTTTCAAACGGCAAGAATATCTATCCCGAAGAAATTGAAAATCTCATAATGAACATTGACTGCATCTCGGAGGTTGTCGTTCGCGGACTCAAAAACAGCAAAGGCGACGAACACGCGCTTGAAGCAGAGGTGTACTTAAACGAAGAAAAAAACGAAAGCGAAGTAAAAGCGCTTATTTCCGAAGCGCTTGCCGAGCTTCCGAACTACAAGAAGATAACAAAGGTAGTTATCCGCAAGGAGCCCTTCCCAAAGACCACAAGCAACAAGATAATCCGCAACTGATAAATAAAAACACACGCCCTGCCGCATAT
>FR898227.1:0-4549 GCA_000437375.1 Eubacterium sp. CAG:841 | reverse complement strand
CATATGCGGCAGGGCGTATTCTTTATGTATTTTTTGAGGGCTCAGACTCAAAAATACGGAGGAAAATCAGCAAGAGAACGGAGAATTCACTCTTACTTTTTCTTAAACAAATTAAACAGTCCCGGCTTTTCCGTAACCGGCTCTGATTCTATATTTCTGAGCTCGTAGCCCGTTTCGGCAATAACCGCCTTAAGTTTTGCCATATCGGGTTCCGTCTCGGAAAGAATAACCGTTTCGCCCTTTGTGTGTGATGACGAAACCTTTTTTACCGCAAAATTGCGGCGTATGCAATCATTTATGTGCGATTCACACATTCCGCACATCATGCCGTCTATTTTAAGAACCGTTCTGATCATCTTTATTATCCTTTCCCTGTGCGCAGCCGCGTGCGGCAATATGTTTCATACAGTTCTTTACCGCGCACACGGTAACCGAAAGCACAAATGCTCCGGCAGCCGTTATTATCTCGCCACACATAAGAAAACCTCCTTTATGTATATTTGATTCGCCTTTTGCCGACAATGTGCAAGAAGTGATTTTTTATGTCTTATAAAAATCTGCACGAGCTCGGTTTTTCAGCTCCGGCTCAAGAAAATATTTCCTCTCCCTGCCGGTGGAGCTCCGGCTTCTGCTCTGCGAGCAAAGCGAATATATACATTCCGCCTTCGACCTTCACAGTCGCGCCGAGCTTATCGAAGTACGTCGGCGGGCGGTTGTCTTGTCAGAAAGTTTGTTTTCGGGACGCTTCCGCGCACCGAAATCATAAAT
The DNA here is from genome assembly GCA_000437375.1 of Eubacterium sp. CAG:841. Classification (GTDB taxonomy): domain Bacteria; phylum Bacillota; class Clostridia; order Oscillospirales; family CAG-272; genus CAG-841. The sequence continues at coordinate 3,781 of FR898227.1, read as the reverse complement.
ATTCCGATTGCTTTTTTGCTAACGCACTTTCTGCGGCAAAGTTAGCCTAAGCTAACCATTTGGCTTTAATGTGCGGGAGGCTGTGTGCCTCCCGCAACATTTCAGTGCTTTTTCGCATTGCCGGCGTGGCAGGAGCCTGCCATTGCGCAGTGAGCACAATTGCATCCGCATGATGATTTACCTTTTTTCTTATTTTTTACAAGTCCGACGATTATCGATGCAACAATAAGTATAAGTGCGGCACAAATGATTATCGTCCAAATGTTTTCCGCAATCCATACAAACATAAAACACAGCTCCTTTCACCGCTATGCGGTTTTTTTATTTTACTTTAACTTTTTCGGTGAGCTTTGTAGCTTCCTTGTAAGGACGTACAAGCATGTAAACGATACCTGCAAGAAGTGCAACGGAAACTATAACACCTATAACGCTTACGCTTACGTCGTTACCGGCAATCTTGCTTATAAGGCTGCCGAACTGATTGATCATGAGCGAAATTACATAAGCAAATCCGCACTGATAACCTATTGCGAACCAAGTCCACTTTGCGCTGTTCATTTCACGTTTGATTGCGCCGATAGCTGCAAAGCAGGGAGCGCAAAGAAGGTTGAATACGAGGAATGAATATCCCGTGATACCCGTGAATGTCTCTGCGAGCGTAGCCCATACAGAACCTTCCGCACCGTAAAGAATACCCATAGTACCAACGATATTTTCCTTAGCTACGAGACCTGTGATCGAAGCGACCGTTGCCTGCCAGGTTCCCCAGCCGAGAGGTTTGAATATCCAACAGATGGCGCCGCCGACAGCCGCAAGAAGCGATTTATCAAGTTCATCTTCGGCAAGCATACGGAATGTCCCGTCAACAACACCGAAGTAAGATGTGAACCATACAAATATGGTTGAAAGAAGAATGACTGTTCCGGCTTTCTTTATGAAGGACCAGCCGCGCTCCCACATTGAACGGAGAACGTTTCCTACTGTGGGAAGATGGTATGCGGGAAGCTCCATAACGAACGGAGCAGGATCGCCTGCGAACATCTTTGTCTTCTTAAGCATGATACCGGAAATAATTATTGCAGCCATACCGATGAAGTATGCGCTCGTTGCAACGAGAGCAGAACCACCGAAGAGTGCGCCTGCAATCATTCCGATGAACGGAACCTTAGCTCCGCAGGGGATGAATGTTGTTGTCATTATTGTCATACGGCGGTCACGTTCATTTTCTATCGTACGTGATGCCATGATTCCGGGAATACCGCAGCCCGTACCGATGAGCATCGGGATGAAGGACTTGCCGGAAAGACCGAACTTACGGAAGATACGGTCAAGAACGAATGCGATACGAGCCATATATCCGCACGCTTCAAGGAATGCAAGGAGCAGGAAGAGAACGAGCATCTGAGGAACGAATCCGAGAACCGCGCCGACACCGGCAACGATGCCGTCGAGAATAAGTCCGGAGAGCCATTCGGGAGCGTTTGCCGCCTCAAGTCCGTTTCCTATAAGAACCGGAACACCGGGTACCCATACACCGAATTCGGCAGGATCGGGTTCTGCGAATTCACTGTTGTTGTTTGCAAAATATTCAACGGCTTCAAGGTAAGTAACGCCTATTGTCGTTTCTTTCTCGTCTTTTGAAAGATTTTCGGGAATCTTTGAATAGTAAACTGTCATTTCCGTCTGTTTGAGGGTTTCCTCGTCCTCAACCGTAACAGTTCCCTTGTCTTCGCCGTCTGCGGGTTTGAAGTTCTTTATTGCTTCAAGAGCGGAGCCCGGCTCGAAATCATCTGCGCCGGGATCGATTGTGACAAATGCGTTTATCGCGTTCATAGCGTCCGAATATTCGCCGGAAGCTTCTTCATACTGCTTTGAGCCTATGCCAAGCAGATGCCAGCCATCGCCGAACACGCCGTCGTTCATCCAGTCTGTCGCGAACGCACCGACGGTTACCATCGAAAGGTAGTAAACGATGAACATGATTGCTGCAAATATCGGAAGTCCGAGCCAACGGTTTGTAACGACCTTGTCTATCTTATCGGAAGTTGTGAGCTTGCCGGCGCTCTTCTTCTTGTAGCACGATTTGATTATCGATCCTATGTAAATATATCTTTCGTTTGTGATTATCGATTCGGAGTCATCGTCCATTTCCTTTTCGGCAGCGGCGATATCCTTTTCTATGTGAGCTATCGTTTCGGGCGCGATATTGAGAGAAGAAAGAACCTTGTCATCTCTTTCAAATATCTTTATCGCATACCATCTCTGCTGCTCTTCGGGAAGATTGTGAACAGCCGCCTCTTCGATGTGGGCGATAGCGTGTTCAACGCAACCCGAGAAGGTGTGCATCGGAACGGTCTTTCCGTTATTTGCGGCGTCTATGGCAGCTTCCGCAGCTTCCATAATGCCCGTGCCCTTAAGAGCCGAAATTTCAACTATCTTGCATCCGAGCTGACGTGAAAGCTCTGCGGTGTTGATCTTGTCGCCATTTTTCCTTACAACGTCCATCATGTTTATGGCAATAACAACAGGTATGCCAAGCTCGGTAAGCTGTGTTGTAAGATAAAGGTTTCTTTCAAGGTTTGTACCGTCTATAATGTTGAGAATCGCGTCGGGACGTTCGCCTATCAGATAATTTCTTGCAACAACTTCCTCCAATGTGTAGGGAGAAAGAGAATAAATGCCGGGAAGGTCGGTAATGATAACGCCGTCGTGCTTTTTAAGCTTGCCTTCCTTTTTCTCTACCGTAACGCCGGGCCAGTTACCTACGAACTGGTTTGAGCCGGTAAGAGCATTGAACAATGTGGTCTTACCACTGTTCGGGTTGCCCGCAAGGGCAATTCTTAAACTCATTACTAAAATCCTCTCTTTCTGTCGTTAGCTTTCGCTAACATAAAATCTTAAAAAACAGGGACTTTCGCGTCCCCATATGAATTTAGTGCGATTTTATTCGACCTCGATCATTTCCGCATCCGCTTTTCTGAGCGAAAGCTCATAGTCACGAACCGTAACTTCTATCGGGTCTCCGAGAGGTGCTACCTTACGGACATAAACCTCAACACCTTTCGTAATGCCCATATCCATAATGCGGCGTTTTATCGCGCCCTCACCATGAAGCTTTACGACCTTTACGGTTTCTCCGATTTTTGCCTGTTTCAGAGTTTTCACAGCCTGTATCCTCCTTCGCTAAAATTCTTTATCTGCTTCCTTAAAAATATGTACTGACGCAAAAGCGCCTTCACACCATTATTTTGTTGGCCATTTCCTGGCTTATGGCAACGCGGGCTTCCTTAACGTTCACTATAACGTTGCCCGCAAGAGTGGTAACGACCGTTACGTTGCCCCCGACAACAAATCCGAGATTTTCAAGATGTTGTCTCACCTCAGGGCTTCCGCCGATCTTTTTTATCGTATTTTCTTCGCCTGCGCCGACAAGACTGAGTGGCATCATAACTTTATCCTCACTTTTCGAAAAATTAGCACGCGCTAACTTTTGACGTTCAATAATGGTTAGCCCTCGCTAACCATTTAATATAATACACGGTAGATCTCATTTTGTCAATAGCTTTCTTCAAATTCTCAAAAAATTTCCTACATTTCGGCGGAATGCTTAAAATCCGCTTTTTCCGCTCGACATTACTCTGTGCAATTTTGTACGAATAAACAAAAACAGAGATGATTTTTCATCTCTGTTTTTTATAAAATCCGCACAAATCAATTTTCAGGAGTTTTTTGCCCGCTTTTCTTTTCAATTTACAAATCAAAAAGGAGCAAAAATCCGCTC
>FR898226.1:187676-234004 GCA_000437375.1 Eubacterium sp. CAG:841 | reverse complement strand
CCTTTCGGTGCGGTTTTTGCATTTTATTTATTTTTCTTTTCGGCTTTGCGTTTAGCTTTTTCGGCTTTTTTCAGTTCTTTTTGCTTTGTTTTTTCTGTTTTGAATCGCTCGGAAAGTCCTTCAAATTCGTAGTCAACATTTACGGTTTCGGGCGGAGTCTCAAGCAAAACGGGGTTTTTCATATACTTTTCCATTTCGGCAAACGCCTGTGCAAAGTAACATCCGGTCGCAATACGTTCATCCATAACGATACCGAGCGGCATCATTTTCTTAACTTTTACTTCGCCTTTTTCAACCACAGGCACGTTTATGTTGTTGCCTATGGAAATAATCATACTTGTCGTGCCGAAGCCGTAAACGTGGTGATAAATGTGGTTGGTTCTTATACTTGCAAGGTTCGTAATGACGAGCGAGTTGTGGAACGGACTTGCATCGGTAATAGCTTTGGGTAACCAGCCGAGATTATCGAGTCCGCGCAGGATAGCCATTCCTATTCTGACAAGGAAGGGCATACTTAAAAGCACTTTGAACAGCTTATCCGAGGAGTTGTTGCTATCGGTTTTGTTGTTGGCTTCAACATATTCGTCTATCGTGTTGTTTACGTCAAAGATAGTGTCATAAATATCAAATTTCATCTTGCTCATTGATGGGTTAGCCTCGCCCGGACGAAGCACTACCATTCCGGCGGTAAGTTCGTTATGAGCATATATTTTACTGTTTACAACAAAGCGGTTAAGCTGCGGAAACTGAGAAAATCCGCGGACTATCGCAGCCATGATAACCGTCATATGGCTGAGCTTTATTCCTTTTTTTCGCGCGTCGATAACATAATCGTGGATGTTGTCATAAGGAACGTTTACGGTTATCATATTCTGCGCGTCATAACGGTGACGCATAAAATACGGCGCTAAAGTATACATAGGATCAACATTTTTTACTCTTTTTCCGTCTGCTCTCATAATTAAAAAATCTGCCTTTCAATAGAGGTTTTAATCAGTATTATTTATATTATACAGTACGAGCGTACAATAATCAAGTGAAACGAGAAAATTTATTTAAAAAAGAGGCTTTTTAAAGCCTCTTTTTTCGTAGTTTATTTTGAAAGCATTCTCGGAGAAGTAAGTATACCCATTCGTTTTGTTACATATTCCGGACACCAGAAGCGTCCGCCGCGTGTTATCCATGCTGCGGCATTGCAATACGGAATATCTTCATCAACGTTGTGAAGCGTTCCGAAGGTGTTTGCACGGTTACCGTAAAGAGTAAGTTCAAGCGTGTGTTTGCCTTCGGGTACATTACCGAGATCGAGGCGCGCAGGTGGATATATTATCGCACCCATTTCTTTTCCGTCGAGACGGACGGTTATAAGCGACCCCGCATAACGTGATATCTCCACAGTTTTATCGGAGCCGTCGCCTTCAAATTCGGTTATATACGTTATATTTCCGCCGTAAAACGGCATCTTTTGATTTACTATGTCTCTGTATCCGAGTTTTTCGGGCATGGCTGTTATTTTTGCGGTTGCACCGTTAAGTTCAACGCCGAAATTACCCAATATAAAGCAGCTTTCCAGCTGGGTTATATCTCCGAAACGATAATTCACTTCAAGAATATTTTTGCCTTTCTTTATGTCGGGAAGAGCAATTTTCGGAAGAGAATCTTCATCCACATAATATCCGGTGGGAGTTTTGTCTGCCTTTTCTCCGTTGAATATTATATCGTCCGTATACTCAAGACATTCAATTGCAAGCTCTGCTCCCGAATATGATATATCGCTTTCAAATTCATAATAAAGCGTAAGTTTTTCTTTGGGATCTTTGTCGATAGTATCAGCCCAAGGCTGTTTCATCTTTCCGCCGCGCTGTCTTATGCCGAGTGCGTTTCGTACAGCTATATCGGTATAAAGTATATCGCGTTCGCGCTTTATTTCTCCGCCGTTAAGACTGTACGAAGGCTTGTCAAGGAGAAGAACGTTCGGCTCTTCGAGAGAGAAGTGTGCCTGATCGGAAAGGACTTCTTCTTTTTGGTAGCTTTCTTCTTTTGTCTCGCCCGTTTCGCCCTTGCCGGGAGTAAGCTCGAGAAGAAGCGACGTACACGATCCGCCTATCCACTTTATCACGGTATTTCCGCCTGTATATTTTGCGGGAAGAGGACGTATTTCGCCAGAATGTGTATCAAGCTCTTTTACAGCCCATTCGCCGCGAATGGTAACAAGTGCCGTATCAACAGATGAAATATTGTAATCGCGTGGTTTATAAACGTGTGAAAGGAAGAGGTATTTTTCTTCGCCGCAGGCACGAAGCTGATATGCGGAGTTTGAATAAGGCTCGCCGCTTTGGTCTGTTATGCGAATAGTTCTGTATTTTTCGAGACTTTTCATAAGCTCGTCGCTCATCAGGCCTATACGAGTGCATGTGTCTGCAAATTCTTTTGTGTCATCGCATTTTTCGGCATCGACATATTCGGGGATACTGCCCATGAAGATAACCTCTCCGCCGGCTTTGCGGAAGTTTTTGAGGGCGTCGAGAGTGGTTCTGCGTATTGTCGAAAGACTCGGAACGATTACAACGTCGTATGTCATCTCGCCCACGGAAAATCCGCTTTCAGTCTTTTTATATTGGGAGGGAAGAAGCGCTTCGCAGACGAAGTCAAAGTCTATTCCGCCGCATATCAGCGTTCTTGTTGTGTCGCAGAAGATGTTGTCTCTTTCTCGAAGCGTCATTGCAGAGCGGTCGTTTGGACCGTAATAAAGCCAGAAGCTTTCTATCGGATGAATCATTGCGACTCTTACATCGGCTTTGCCGCGAGTCATAACCGTGTTTACGCGAGAGAAATGATCTTCTATGAGACTGTATTGCTTATACCAAGGAGACTGATGCCCGATTGATGCGGGATAGTCGCGCTTTGCCTGACCTTTCATTGAAGCCCAATAAAGGTGCGGAACGCGAACAGTTACGCCGAGCGCTGCCTGCCAGTCGCCCTGCATCTTATGACCGCGAAAATCAAAATCCCATCTTGTAACGCCGTAAAGCTCGGAAAGCACGCCGGGTGCGCCCATCTGGCGGCTTACGCTTTGCGCCTGTTTTGCGGTTGTAAGCTCGCGTTTGTCGCAGAGCATATCAATTCCCGGCAAGCCGAATCCGCGATACTGGCGCATACAGTCACCTACTGCACCCGTTTGCGAACGCAGAAGCCATTCGTCCATCATATGACCCGACATAAGGATATTGTTTTCACGGCACCATTTACCGATGTTATCAGAATAAGCGGCAGCGAAGCGCTCAGAAACGTGATCGAAGAAAAGGTATCTTATTTTTGAAAGCTTTCCGCCCGAAAGATTCCATATAACTTCGGGAATGTGTTCGATAATGCTTGTACCGTAAGCTTTTTTGAAGGTTTCTTCAAAATCGGTTGTGAAGGGAAGCAACGCTCCTCCGTCTTCCTGCTTTGCGAATTTGAGCGGAGTGGCGTGGCTGAATTGCGGCTCATCCGTAAATATTGCCGGAACAGCTCTGCCGAAATCGTCTCCCACGTAAGCCTTGTATTTTTCGTGAGTTATTTCTATAAATTTATCTATCGCTTCTTTTTTCAGCGTATCTACATAAGCCTGACCGTTGAATCCCGGATCGTCGGCATCATACTCAAGATAAGCAAAATATTTTCTGCTTTCGGCTTTATCGCCGATGGATGTGCGGCGGTATGAAAGAAGATCGCCTTTATCGTCGAGAAGAACGTCATAGCAGGCTATGAAAATATATTTGCCTTTGGGCAGATTCTTTGTCGCTTTTTCTATGTCATCCGTGAGGGAAAGAGTGCCGTCGTCGTACGGAACGGGCGTAACAAACAGCTTTTTGCGACGCATTTCAACATCACTTGTGACAAAACCTCCCGCATAGCCGGATGGCCACTTGTCTTCGTCATAAATCCACGAATACATTCCGTTTTCTTTGCCTTTTTCAACGCAGAAGCGTACCATATCCATAAATTCATCTGAAAGATACGGAGTTTCAAGTCCTACGCGCGGATGCATATTATAGCCGCCGAAGCCCATTTCTTTCATATGGATGATCTCTTTTTCAAGCAGATCCTTTCTCAGCTTGCAGTTCCAAGACCAAAAGGGAACTCCGCGATATTCATTTGCAGGATTTCTGAAAAGCTCTTCTGAAAACTTTTCATTGTTTTTCGGATATAACATCAAAAATCTCCTTGTTACCTTACAAAACTCCGCCGGAAGCGGAGTTTTGTTTTATTCGTTTTTATCTCACGATTCCGTATATTTCGGGATCTTTTTTTGCGGAATCGCCGTATGAAATCGCGGAAAGATATATTTTCTCGGCTTCCGGCAATTTCTCTTTTTTGTTGGTGTGAAGAATTGCGATAACATCACCTTTCTTAACATCGTCGCCTGTCTTTTTAAGTACTTCAAGCCCTGCGGCGAAATCTATGCTGTCGCCTTTCTTCTCGCGTCCGGCACCGAGAATAACGCTTGATGTGCCGATCTCTGCCGTTTGCATTGCAGAGATAAAGCCGTCGGCTTCGGCTCTGACTTCTGTCGAATATGCCGCTTTCGGGAATTTGTCCGTATTTTCGATATATGAAACGTCGCCGCCCTGCGCCTTGACCATATCGATGAACTTGGCGTAAGCCGATCCGTCGTCAAGCGCTTTTTCACAGAGAGCGTGACATTCTTCAGCGCTCTTACCTGAGAAAAGGGTTACCATCTCGCCGGCGAGTGCAACGCAGACCTCGCGCAGGTCCGAAGGGCCTTTGCCGCGCAGAATTTCAACGGCTTCTATAACTTCAAGGGAATTTCCGACGTTCTTTCCGAGCGGAGCGTTCATATTCGTCATAACAGCGGCAATATTTCTTCCTGCCGCTTTGCCTATGGAAACCATCTTTTCGGCAAGAATTTTTGCTTCGGCAGGGTCGGAAATGAAAGCTCCCGAACCTACGGTTACGTCAAGAACAATATTGTGTGCGCCCGCGGCAAGTTTTTTGCTCATGATGCTTGATGTTATAAGCGGTATTGACTTTACCGTCGCCGTAACGTCACGCAGAGCATAGAGCTTTTTGTCTGCGGGGTTGAAATCACCGGACTGACCTATAACGCAAATGCCGTATTTTTTTGCGTTTTCCATAAACTTTTCAGGCTCAAGTTCGGTGCAAAAGCCGGGAATCGATTCAAGCTTGTCAACCGTACCGCCCGTGTGTCCGAGTCCTCTGCCGGACATTTTTGCGACTGTACCGCCGAGAGCCGCCGCAATTGGAGCAACGATAAGAGTAGCTTTGTCGCCGACGCCGCCGGTGCTGTGCTTGTCAACGGTGTTTTTGAGAGATGAAAGGTCGAGCGTGTCGCCGGAGGTTGCCATAGCCTGCGTAAGATCGAGAATTTCGCGGTCTGTCATGCCGTTGCAGCATATTGCCATAAGCAAAGCCGAAGCCTGATAATCGGGTATCTCACCCGTTGCAAAGCCTGAAAGGAAAAAGCGTATTTCTTCTTTTGTAAGCTCGCCTTTTTCGCGTTTTTTGTCGATTATATCATACATTCTCATATGCAGATCACTCCGTCAGATAAGATTTTGTTCCTTTACTATTTTTACGATTCTGCTTGTGCCGAGTCTTGTCGCGCCGAGATCTATCATTGCTTCTGCGTCTTCAAGCGTCTTTATGCCGCCTGCCGCTTTGATCTTTACATTCTTGCCGACATGCTTTGCAAAAAGGGCAATGTCCTCTCTTGTTGCGCCCCCTGTTGAAAAACCTGTGCTTGTCTTTATAAAATCAGCGCCCGATTCTGTTACAAGCTCGCACATTTTTATTTTTTCTTCATCCGTAAGCAGGCACGTTTCAATAATTACTTTAAGTATTCTGTTTCCGCATACGGCTTTGAGTGCTTTAAGTTCGCAAAGGATATCTTCATATTTTCTATCCTTGAGCCAGCCGATATTTATAACGGTATCAATTTCATCAGCACCGTGAACGATTGCTTCGCCTGCTTCAAAGCATTTTGCGGCCGTTGTGGAATATCCGTTGGGGAAACCTACAACCGTACAGATAGCAAGCTTGTCTCCTACGTATTCCTTAGCCTGTTTTACATAGCTTGCCGGAATACACACGGAAGCGGTATGATATTTCATTCCGTCGTCGCAAACAGCTTTTATCTGTTCCCATGTGGCTGTCTGTGCAAGAAGGGTATGATCACAATAACCGAGTATTTTTGAAATTTCCATAATAAACTCTCTTTTCTGTATAATTTTATAATGGGTATCTACCTTGATTATATATCAAAATATACAAAAAGTCAATTGATTATATTCAACTGAGAAAAAAAGAGGGAAAACATTTGAAAAACTCCTTGACAAATCGCAATATTGATGATAAAATAAAAACCGCGCTAAAACGAACGGGCCTTTAGCTCAGTTGGTTAGAGCAACCGGCTCATAACCGGTTGGTCTGGGGTTCGAGTCCCTAAAGGCCCACCAGAAAACATAGGCGAAACCGAACAGGTTTCGCTTTTGTATAGGGGCATAGCTCAGCTGGTAGAGCAGCGGTCTCCAAAACCGCGTGTCGTGAGTTCGATTCTTACTACCCCTGCCAAAAAAAGCACCGATTTTTCGGTGCTTTTTTCTTTTATTTACGCTGCTTTACGTCGATTTTACTTACTTTTCTCATACAGATAAAATTACGGCGCACGGTCTTTTCCGTACGCCGATTTTTCATTTTCACACCGTTTTTTGTTTTTGTAACGCCCAACAGCATATCCGTGTTTCGCTTGACATAATACATTTCGGTTATTTCTGAAGTTGTGTGTCCGAGTAAGTCTGCCACCTGCCTCGGTGTTAATGCTTTGATCGTTCCGTCCTCTGCTTGTACTCCTGTTACAAGCTTTGTTGCGAAGGTGTGTCGCAAACTGTGTAAGCCTTTTTTCTTGATTCCAGCCGCATCGAGTATGGAATAAAACCGTTTTCTTAAGTTTAACGGTCTTGTAAAGTTTCCGTCTGCATCGGGTATCAATGGTGCATTCTCACCGAAATATCGCTCGTTGCGTAATTCTATAATCGCTTGTATTGCAGTTTCGTTTAAGGGAATGCAACAGATATTTAGCAACACGACTTTAACAGTTAATCAGTTGATCGAAAAGATCGATACAGGAGAACTTGGCCTTCCGGAACTTCAGAGGCCGTTTATCTGGAAGGATTCAAAGGTGCGTGATTTGTTCGATTCCATGATGTGCGGGTACCCCATCGGTTATTTGATGCTGTGGGAGTGTCCTACGCTTGAAAAGAAGAAAACCATCGGAACAGACACCCACAACTATGAATCTCCGAAGCAGGTAATCATTGATGGCCAGCAGAGACTGACCTCCCTTTATGCCGTTATGAAAGGGAAAAAGGTCATCAATTCAAAATACGACGAGAAGTCTATCGTGATTTCCTACTGCCCGGTGAAGAATAAGTTCGAGGTTGGTTATCAGGCGACGAAAAAAGACCCTGAATGGATCTACAACATCAGCGAAGTGTTCACTACATCGAATATTACAAAGCTGATCATCAACTTTACCAAGAGGCTGGATGAATATCGGTCCTCCAAAGGTGAAACGCTGAGCGACGAGGAACAAGATCTGATTTCCGAAAACATCACTGCGCTTTCAAATTTGAAACAACACACGCTTCCGGTATTTGATATCAAGGCCAACGCTGAGGAAGAGGATGTCTCTGAAATCTTTGTTCGTGTTAATTCCGGCGGTGTGGCATTGAAGCAGAACGACTTTATTCTGACCCTTCTTTCACTCTATTGGGATGAGGGGCGAAAAGAGATCGAACAGTTCAGCATGGAGTCAACATACCCTTCCAAGGACAAAATCACATCGTACAACCAGCTTACCGAGGTCACAGCTCAGGATGTCATTCGTGTGGTTATGGCGTATGCTTTTGACCGAGCTCGTTTGAAATATGGGTATAAACTGCTTCGTGGAGCTGACTTCGACAAAAAAGGTGCTGTAGATGAAACTCTACGTGATCAGCGTTTCGATGTGCTTAAGGCAAAGCTCCCAGACGTTCTAAACGTCCACAACTGGCACGAGTTCTTGAAATCTATCATGAATGCCGGTTATCTGTCCGGTGATCTGATTCTTTCGGGAAACGCAATCTACTACACCTATGCATTCTACCTCATCGCAAAGTATAGGTTTAATGCGTCGTACAACGAGAATTTGCATTTGACATCGCTGTGGTTTTTCTATGCGTCTCTTGTCTCGCTCTATACTGGATCATTTGAATCCACAGTCGAAAATCACCTGAACTCTATCAAGGAACTAACATCGCTGGAAGAATACAAGCGATTCATTTTGTCGAGGGTTGAGGAGCGGCTTACAAACGACTACTTCGATATTACTCTTATCGGTTCCGAGGGCTTGGCAGTATCGGGCCGAGGCAATAATGCTTGGAACGCCTATGTAGCCGCCTTAAACATTCTGAATGCTAAAATCCTGTTCTCGAAGAGTAATCTGCTCGTCAGCAAACTATTCGAGCCCGGTACCGACGGTAAGAGAAAGTCACTGGAGAAGCATCACCTGTTCCCGAAGGCTTATCTGAAGACGCTGGGATATAACGACGCTAAGATCAACCAGATGGCTAACTACGCCTTCATCGATTGGAAGGATAATATGGAGATACTCGATGAGGCTCCCTCGATTTATTATCCTGTTGTTTGTGAGGGTCGCAGCCCTGAAGAAATCCAGCGTATGGAAGAAGAAAATGCACTTCCGCACGGTTGGGAGAATATGCCCTATGAGGACTTCCTGATTGAGCGCAGAAAGCTGATGGCGGCAAAAATTAAAGCTGCATTTGAACAGCTGAAGAAGAATGTTGAGTGATCACGAATGAAAATCGGACGAAATGACCCATGCCCATGTGGTAGCGGAAAGAAATATAAGCATTGCTGTCTTTTGAAGGAATCCATGAGTACCGGTGATCTGATTAGGGCTGCTGTTCAGAATGCCGGTTACAAAGAGGACATCGCAAATGTCCTTTGCAATTTGAGTGAATATATGAAGCGGAAACAATGGTGGGGTGCTTGCCATGCAAGCTGTTCTGCCTTATATGTTGCGCTTTCTGAACTGGGGTATTCTCCCAAGCTATGCATAGGAGAAATGCTCGGGCAAGGTCTCTATTTCGATCACTCATGGATAGAACTTGATGGCCAAATCCTCGATATCGCAATCAGCATGACTCTTTTGGGAGGCGCACCAGTCTCTGAGCCGATTGTGTTCGGAAAGAATATCCGAAGTGGTAAGGAGCCTGTGATAAAGTACGGGGTTCCCGGACGTGGTATTGAAGGAGAAACGCTGGTCGTTAATAGCCTTCCGTTTGTAGATTACATGGACGGATTCCCAGATGAGAAGAACGGCTTATGGGGAGTGGTTCAAGAACTTCTCGGAAGAAAAGTAGACATACCGGATCTGCGTGAAAAATACAAAGATGTGAAACGTGCTATTGTACGTGAATAAGTGGAGCGGCAAACATTTTAATTATTCCACACTATTTAATTATTCCTCCGGCAGCCGTTTTTGAGGGGTAAGTTTCAAAGGCCGGAGCAGCGGCAAGCAACAATCGAATAAACAGAAAAAGGGCTTCCGAAGCTCTGCTGTACAACACAGCGGAATCTCGAAAGTCCTTTATTTCAAGCCTTTTTCAGCACTTATGTGCCGGAGAAGGCTTTTTCTGTTTGTATCAAAGACAGCGTCTTTATAGACCCTGCTTGCGGTTCAGGTTCTCTTTTGCTCAAGGCTGCTAAAGTCCTTGGCAAAGACGCTGTTCGTCAAGGCTTTTACAGTCAGGAAATCAATATAACTACATATAACCTTTGCCAATATTGTAAGCTACATTATTGATAATTTTGATACTAAAATAATGCGTAATGCTTATTACAGCCTAAAAGGACAAAGAGTAAACGACTTTAACTCAATGTTTGCTGTCAGCTCAATTCCTATGGCTAAAAAGTATTATCTTGAATTCAAAAGCAACTTGAAGAGAAAAATAAAGATTTAACCATTGCTACAATTTACTCTTATGCTGCAAACGAAGAAAGTTATGAGGATGGTATCATTAAGTTGAATTCTAATCAAAAAAATTTTATAATAAACACATAAATCTTACGAGAATTTTAGTTTTTAGATGTGCAATATGGCGCTTGAAAATATCGATAAAATGCCTAAAACAACTTTCAAGGCTGAAGAATTATAAAATTCATACCGAAAGGGTTTTACTATTATTTGTCACTGCCTCTTGCAGTGGGGTGCATTATATTTGAGTTATGATACTTCTCAATTTTCAAGAGCATCAAAAAAGCATCAATTTTCAACAAAAACTACAACGACAAAAACGAACAGCACTTTCATATCCTGAAAGTGCTGTTTTTATGCGGAATTTTAGGGGGACTGTATTTTAACACGCGGCTTAACTGAAAGCGTGCTTTTCGCTCCAAAACCGCGTGTCGTGAGTTCGATTCTTACTACCCCTGCCAAAAACCACTTGCTTTTGCAGGTGGTTTTTTCTTTCCGTTTATATTCGCCCGTGCCTTGCGGCACCGCTCTTTGCACAAAAGGCGTTATTGAGATTGAAAAACGGGAAGATTTATGGTATAATAAGATATCGACAAATCGGAATTTGACGGAGGAATCATTATGGAAATATCTATTTGCAAACTGACTATTGAATTATTGGATGATTGGTTATCTTATTTTGATAACGATGCCTTTTCGGACAATGATGAATGGTGTGGATGTTATTGTATGTGCTATCATTGGGATAGCGAGTTGGAAAAGAAACGAAGATGGGACTGCGATAAAGATTGTGCTAAGTTCAATAGAGAACAAGCAATCAACTTCATAAAAAGCGGTCGCATGCAGGGATATTTAGCATATGTTCAAGGAAAGGTTGTTGGATGGTGCAATTCGAATAATAAAAAAGCGTACAATAACGTCAATTTTAATTTTGCAGAAGAAGTACCTGACAACGGTGAAAAAATCAAATCCATCGTTTGCTTTTCTGTTACACCTAAATATAGGGGATGTGGCGTTGCCACCGCCTTGCTTGAATATGTATGTAAGGATGCAAAAGTCGATGGATTTGATTTGGTAGAAGCGTATCCATTTGCAAACAATGAAAATCATGCTTATCACGGCCCTTTATCTATGTACAAAAAGTATGGATTTGAATTTTGTAGACAGATTGAAGGATGTATGGTTTGCAGAAAAATTCTTTGATTCATAGAAGTAGTAGTTAGCGACAAATTCCTGTTTGTCTAACTGAATAATCTGCATAGCCAAACGCTACTCAGCCGAGCGTTTGGCTTATTTTTATGGAAAGGAAGGATGAACGCTAACAGCAAGCATTGTGCAGCAACAATTGTGCAAGTGAAAACTATTGAAAAACGAGTGGATTTATGATACAATTGCTTTGACAGATTCAGACTGCGACATAAGATTAAAAGAAAGAAGAATGATAAAATGAAAACAGCATTTATCGGCGGCATTATTCTGGATGGAACGGAAAATATGATTCCGCAGTATGGAAAGGCTATACTTACGGAGAACGGCATTATATCCGATATTGTTTCTGAAGATAAAATCCCGTCGGAGTTTGAAAAAGTAAATTTAAGCGGAAAATATATTCTTCCGGGACTTATAAACCTGCACGTTCATTTGGCGGGTTCCGGCAAGCCGAAGAAAAAACAGTCCGACCCCGTAAAGCTTGTTAAACTGATTACATCAAACGCTTTTATGAGAAGCTTCGGCAAGAAGCTTGTTGCCGGTTTTGCCAAAACTCAGCTGCTCAGCGGCGTTACGACTATCCGCACCGTCGGCGGAATTGCTGATTTTGATACTTTTGTCAGAGATGAAATAAATTCGGGAAAGAGAATCGGACCGCGTATTCTGGCGTCTAATATGGCTGTTTCCGTGCACGGAGGACATATGGCGGGTTCGCTTGCTTATGAAGCGTCATCTCCGGAGGAAGCTGCAAGCTATGTTGATATTATTGCAAAGGACAAGCCTGATATCATAAAGCTTATGATCACAGGCGGTGTTCTGGATGCGGAAAAGGTAGGCGAACCGGGCGTTCTGAGAATGTCGCCCGAGATCGTGAAAGCCGCTTGCACGAGGGCACATGAACTCGGCTTTAAGGTAGCGGCGCACGTTGAAAGTCCAGAAGGGGTGAAGGTTGCGCTGGAAAACGGCGTTGATTCTATTGAACATGGCGCAAAGCCGACCGAAGAAATTATGAAATTGTTCAAAGAACGTAAAGCTTTTCAGGTGTCCACAATTTCTCCAGCGCTTCCGTTTGCTTTGTTTGACCGCGCGGTCTCTCATGCAACTTATGAGCAGCAGGAGAACGGCAAAATTGTTTTTGACGGAATTGTTTCTCTTGCAAAGGAATGTTTGAAAGAGGGAATTCCCGTCGGTCTCGGAACAGATACCGCTTGCCCATATGTAACGCAGTATGATATGTGGAGAGAGCTTTATTATTATGTGAAATTCTGCGGAGTCAGCGAAAGTTTTGCCATTTATTCCGCGACTTTGCTCAATGCGACTCTTGCCGGAATCGGAGATATAACAGGGTCTGTTGAAAAGGGCAAAATGGCGGAGATGATTGTTATAAGCAAGAACCCTTTGGAAAATTTGCAGGCGCTCCGCAGTCCCGAAATGGTGATAATGCATGATAAAATAATCCGCTCGCCGAAAGTAAAAAAGATTTCCGAAGTGGAAGCGGAGCTTGACAAATGGCTTTAATATGAATCATTAAATTAATGGAAATGATCTTGTATTATCTGACTTTTTATGATACTATTTATTTAGTAAAAAACAAAGGAGTTTATTGAAAATGAAAATCGCCGTTATTACAGGTGCTTCCTCCGGAATGGGAAGAGAGTTTGTTTTTCAGCTTGACCGTCAGCACGATTTTGACGAGATATGGGTCATTGCGCGCAGACTTGAGCGTCTTGAAGAGTTAAAAGGTAAAACCCGTGCGAAAATAAGACCGATATCTTTTGATCTTACAAAAAAAGAAAGCATTGAAGAGTATGCAAAAATGCTTGAAACCGAAAAGCCGGAAGTTGAAGTGCTTGTAAATGCGGGAGGCTTTGGAAAATTTGCCGCAACGACAGATGTTCCGCTTGAAACTTATTATTCAATGATAGAACTGAACGATATGGCGCTTGTGGGAATGACATACAAATCAATTCCTTATATGAAAAAGGGAAGCCAGATATATGAAATGGGATCGCTTTCCGCATTTCAGCCCGTGCCGTATATAAATGTTTATGCGGCAAGTAAAGCGTTTGTACTCAGCTTTTCGCAGGGACTTTCGGCAGAGTTGGCTCCGAAAGGAATAGATGTTATGGCGGTTTGCCCGTTTTGGGTAAAGACGGAATTCTTTGACCACGCAGTGGAGGATGATTCCGTAATAACGTATTACAGCCATTACTATACGGCAGAGCAGGTCGTCAGCCGCGCGCTGAAAGATATGAAAAAACACAAAAAAGTTTCCGTTTGCGGTGCCGCCGCAAGACTTCAGGTATTTGCGGTAAAGCATCTTTCGCATAATTTTGTTATGAAAACCTGGTGCCGTCAACAGAAAAAACCTTACGGCAGAAAGAAATAAAAAATGAGATTCGAAAGGACAATAACATTAAAAGACGGGCGTGAATGCATTTTGAAAAATGCTGCCGCCCATGACACTGAAGAAGTTTGCAGAACGTTCAGGCAAACACATGCCGAAACAGATTTCCTTTTGTCTTATCCCGATGAAATCAATATGACCGTTGAAAAGGAAAGCGAATATCTTTCCAAAAAAGAAGAAAGTGAAAACGAAGTAGAAGTGTGTGCTTTTATCGACGGAAAAATCGTCGGTATGGCAGCTGTCAGCACTGTCGGCGGAAAATATAAGACAAAGCATCGCGCAAAGTTTGGCATAAGCGTCGAAAAGGCTTTCTGGGGACTCGGAATAGGCAAAGCTCTTACGGAAGCGTGTATAGAGTGCGCAAAGAACGCCGGTTATGAGCAACTTGAACTTGATGTTGTATCTGACAATATCGCTGCAATAAATCTTTATAAAAGCTTCGGATTTATCGAATACGGAAGGAATCCGAAAGGCTTCCGCTCAAGAATATCAGGCTGGCAGGAGCTTGTTTTAATGCTTTTGCCACTGAAACAGAGAAAATAAAAATCCCGCACGAAAGTGCGGGATTTTTGGAGCTACTAGCCGGATTCGGACCGGCGACCTCGTCCTTACCAAGGACGCGCTCTGCCAACTGAGCCATAGTAGCATTGCGAGTGTTATTATAACAAAACCTTTTCGATTTGTCAATATTTTTGTTTGCAAATAATAAAAAATATGCTATACTGTATATAACGCTGAAAAAAAGAGGATTTGTCCGATATGAAAAAAATGCTTTGTGTGGACGGGAATTCAATAATCAACCGTGCTTATTACGGAATACGTAATCTTACTGCGCACGACGGAACACCGACAAATGCGATCTACGGAATGATAAACATACTTTCACGCCATATAGCGGAAATAGAACCCGACTATTTTGTGGTTGCGTTTGACGTTCATGCGCCGACTTTCCGCCACAAGATGTTCTCGGAATATAAAGCGGGCAGGCATGCAACTCCTCCGGATCTGCTTGCGCAGTTTGCTCCGGCGAAGGAATGTCTTGAAGCTATGGGCGCTCACTGTGTTGAACGCACAGGCTATGAAGCCGACGATATTCTGGGCACATATTCTCGTATATGTGCCGAGAACGGAATAGAAACCTATATAGTTACGGGAGATAAAGACTCGCTTCAGCTTATTGACGATAACACCACCGTTTTGCTTGCCACAACGGGAGAATCGGTAAGATATGACACGGCGGCTTTCCGTGCGAGATACGGAGTTGATCCGTCGCAGTTCGTTGACATGAAGGCGCTTATGGGCGACAGCTCGGACAATATTCCGGGAGCAGCCGGAATAGGCGAGATTACGGCAGGGAAACTGATAGCCGAATACGGAAGCATTGACGCTCTTTATGATAATCTTGAAGAAAAAAAGCTTTCGGCTGTTACAAAGTCAAAGCTCATCGCAAGCAAGGACATGGTTTACCTTTCACAGAAGCTTGCCCGCATAGACCGAAATGTTCAGTTTCTTCCGCTGCTCGAAAGGCTTGCATATACAGGCCCCGACCGAAAAGCGCTTTATGCGCTTTTCCGACGTTTGGATTTTACATTGCTTATAAAACGATTCGGGCTTGAAGATGAATCCGATGACGGTAAAACTCCCGAGTTGCCTGACGTCGAGAGGGCGGATGCCTCCGCCCTCAAGGTCGGGGTCAAATACGGTTGTGCAATAGATCTATATAACGATGAAATATACCTTTCGGGCGACGGGAAACTGTTGGTTATAGACGGTATAAAAGAAAACAGAGAGCTACTTTGCGGAGGAGCAGATCTTGTTTGCTACGATCTGAAGGAATACTGTCACAGTCTTGAAAAATATGACGTTGATCTTTCTTCATGCAAAGATGACGTAATGCTTATGGCGTATGTTTGTGTGGGAGGAACTTCGGATATATCGCTCGGTAAGCTCGTAAGCAAACATTTTTGCACGGAAGTTGTTGACAGCGCCTCGGAGGCTTATTACGTTGGAGAGTTGTATAAAGTTTTCATAGACGAGCTTGAAAAAACGGAGCAGACAAAGCTTTACAAAAATATAGAGCTTCCGCTTGCAAGAGTGCTTTATGAAATGGAAAGCGACGGTTTCAAGGTTGATACAGCACGGCTTGTCGAATTTTCAAAGGTTCTCGGAAAAGCGCAGGATGAGCTGAGCGCAAAAATATACAAGCTGGCTGATGAAGAATTCAATATAAATTCGCCTCGACAGCTCGGCTCTGTATTGTTTGAAAAAATGAAGCTTCCCGCAGGTAAAAAGACGAAAAGCGGATATTCCACGAGTGCCGAAGTCCTTGAATCGCTCCGTCCGTTTTCACCTATAATCGATTTTATCCTCGAATATCGCGTTACCGGAAAGCTTAAAAGCGCATATGCCGACGGTCTTGTTGCCGCCGCCGATAAAAACGGCAGAGTTCATACAAGATTCAGACAGGCACTTACAGCAACGGGAAGACTTTCGTCAACCGAGCCTAATTTACAGAACATTCCCATAAAGACCGAGCTTGGAAGGCAATTCCGTAAGTTCTTTATCCCTACGGACGAAAATCGTGTGCTTATAGATGCGGATTATTCTCAGATAGAGCTGCGACTTCTGTGCGCGCTTTCGGGTGATGAAAATATGCGCGAAGCGTTTCTTTCGGGATTTGACATACATTCATCAACAGCAATGAAAATATTCGGCGTTCCGAAAGATGAAGTCACAATAGAGATGCGCAAAAAAGCTAAAGTGATTAACTTCGGAATAATGTATGGGATGGGAGAGTTTTCTCTTGCCGAAGATATGCATACAACGCGCAAACAGGCTGCAGAGTACATGAAAAACTATCTTCAGAGTTATCCAAAAGTACAAGAGTACCTTTCGCGTGTTGTTGAGCAAGCTAAAAAGGACGGTTATGTAACCACGCTTTTCGGACGGAGAAGATATATTCCGGAGCTTGCTTCTCACAGAAGAAACGAGGTTGCGTTCGGAGAGAGAGTGGCGATGAACAGTCCTATTCAGGGGACTGCCGCCGATATAATAAAACTCGCTATGGTTGCCGTTGACAAACGTCTTAAAGAAGAAAAGCTTGATGCAAGGCTTTTGCTTCAGGTACACGACGAGCTTATAGTAGAAGCTTCAAAGTCGTGTGCCGATAAAGCCGCAGATATATTAAAATACGAAATGGAACACGCGGTTGAGCTTTCAGTCCCGCTTACGGTTGAAATAGCGCAGGGGCAGAATTGGTATGAAGCCCATTGACGAATAAAAAATCAGATCACCTCAAACAATATTGCTTGAGGTGATTTTTATATGAAAAAATTTATTGTTTTTGTTATTATGTCAGCATTTTTTCTGTGCGGATGTATGCAGACGGAAGAAATCGATTTTGCCGATATGTCAGGCAGTCTTACTGTGGCAAGCGAAAGGGAGCTTTCGCAAAAGGACATAGAAGGCGACGACTCTTATGTGATAGGGATTTCCGAAAAAACTTATAGCGGATGCGTCGAACGCGCTGCGATTTTTTCTCCGGACTTTTCGTCAGATGGCTTTGAAATGACGGTGATAAAGACAAAAAACGCAAAAGACGCCGCTATTATATGTGCGGAGATGGAAAGCGGATATGAAGCACCGCCGTGCGATCCTGCCGAGAATATACGCTTTGTTTACGACGGCTGTTATGTAATACGGGTAAAGGGAAAAGCTTCGGACGCAGACAGGATATGCGATGAGTTCAAAGTGCGTATGCACGGATAGCTTTGCGTAAAAACACATATATTTTTATTCTGTTTCTATTGAAATATGTGTTTTTTCGTGATATAATTACTATGATATAGTATTAACAGAGTAAGGTGCGCCGCGTAAAGTGCCGGAGGTACGGGGAGTTGATCTCCGGACGAAAACGCTTATGCGTTGCGGTGGCGCACTTGCATCCCGCTGTTGCCGACGGGGAAAAGTGTTTTTTCTCCGGGTTTTTCCTTTGCGGCAGCAAGAAGATGCAGCGAAAGGAGGAAACCGTATGAATACGGCAAATACAGAAATCAGAAGCTTTTATTCACCGTTTGAAAAAGGCTATTGGAGGTGTGCGGCGTCTGAATTCGGAAACCCGAGAACGATAGTCGTTGCGGCTATGATAACCGCGCTGCGTATAGTTATTCAGGGCGTCAGTATTCCGATAATTCCTAACGTGCTTTATATTTCATTAGGATTTTTCGCGAATGCGCTCGGTTCGATGATATACGGTCCGCTCGTGGGACTTGTAAGCGGCGCGATAAGCGACACTGTCGGCGCGTTTTTATTTCCGCAGGGAGATTATTTCTTTCCGTACATAATAACGGCTATGGTAAGTTCGTTTGTTTTCGGACTGTTTCTTTACCGTGCAAAGCTCTCTGCCACTCGTATAATGACGGCGCGCTTTTCGGTTGTTTTGATATGTAATATATTTCTTACTCCGATAATAATGCGGTGGTATTATGCTTATTTCGGAATAGAAAAAGTATATAAATTCTTTACTTTGGCAAGAACAATAAAAAACGCAGCGTTGTTCCCGGCAGAAACGTTGCTTTTGTCCGTATTTTTGTTTGCGATGGCTCCTGCGGCTTCAAGGATGAAGCTCATTCCTCCGATCGGAGAAAAGCCTAAGCTTACACGCGAAAATATAGCCTTGCTTGCAGCTCTTACGGTTATTGCCGCTGTTGCGGTTTATTTATATTACATTTATTACATAATGAAATAATTGAGAAAACGGAGGAACAGAAGTGGAGAGGCTCTCTTTGGAAAACACTGTTTCCGCAAAGCTGATGCTTTCGGAAAGCAAGATTTATCATCGCGACGAAACAATAGTGGCTACAAAACTGCCTTTTGAGCTTTTCCTGTGCGCCGGAAAGGGAAGCTTTCTTATAGACGCGGGCGGGGAGCAGATATCGGTTTCCGAAAGAGAAGCGGTGCTTGTGCCGTGCGATACGGAGTATACGCTTGACGTTTCGGAGGGAAGCGAGCTTGTGTTTGCGGCGATAGGACTTTCGGTGTATTCGAATCTTCAGGTGTTCTCTCTGTTTGATATGAAAACATATTTCGATGGCCGGACGGGTGAGAAAATAACGGAGATCTGCCGCGAGCTTTCGGAATTGTCCTCTGAGAGAGAGTTTACAAATCTTCGCCTTGAAAATGCGGTGAAAATAAAATGCGACATTTACCGGCTTGCAAGAATCGCGCTTGACAGTGCGCTTCCGAAATCGGGAGGGCGCGACATAATGGACAGACACGAAAAGCTCGCAGCCGTCCTCGAATACATACACGTAAACATAAAAAGAAACATTATGCAAAGCGAGCTTTCAGACATTCTTGAAATGACGCCGGATTCGTTTTACAGAATGTTCAGAAGGCTTATCGGCGTCCCGCCGAAGGACTTTATAATATCGGAAAAGCTGCGCATAGCAAGGGAAATGCTCGCGCTCGGCGAGCTTCCGATAGGAGAAATATCAAAAATGCTCGGATATGACAATCAGCTTTATTTTTCTGCGCTTTTCCGTAAGAAATACGGCGTTTGTCCCACCGAATACAGAAAAGCGGCTGAAAGGATTATATGATACTCAAAGGCGATATTTCAAAACTTGCGGATATACGTCTGTTCCTTTTTGATATGGACGGAACGATATATCTCGGGGACAATCTGTTCCCGTTTACAAAGGATATGCTTGGCGCGATACGCGCGCAGGGAAAGACATATCTGTTTATGACAAACAATTCATCAAAAAGTGTTTCGGCTTATGTAAAAAAGCTTGCGCGTCTCGGAATTGAAGCGTGCGATGAGGACTTCATAACTTCATCGCAGGCGACGGCGCTTTATCTTAACGCAAATCTTGCCGGAAAAAAACTTTATGTTGCGGGAACGGAATCGTTCAAAAAAGAACTGAGGGAAGCAGGAGTATGCGTTTGCGAGGATTACTCCGAAGATATAGAAGGCGTTGTTATGGGCTATGACACGGAGCTTACATACAAAAAGCTTGACGATGTTTCGCGCCTGCTCACGGAAAAGGATATACCTTTTATCGCTGCGAATCCCGATCTTGTCTGTCCTACGGAATACGGTTATGTTCCGGACTGCGGCTCCGTATGCGGGATGCTTTACAACGCTACGGGGAAAACGCCGTACTACATAGGCAAGCCTCGCCCCGAAATGCCACTGTTGGCGATAGAAAAAACAAAGCTTTCCGATCCTCTTGTATGCAGGGAAAACACTCTTGTTGTGGGTGACAGGATGTATACCGATATCGCTTGCGGAATAAACGCAGGCGTTAAAACAATGCTTGTCCTGAGCGGTGAGACAACCGAGAAGCAGGCTATGGAAAGCGATTATAATATAGATTACATCGTTGGGGATGCAAGCTGTATTCCCGATGTACTTAAACAATAAGGATTTGGAGATAGAAAGAAATGATTTACGATGTTGCGGTTATCGGAGCGGGAGTAACGGGCGGACTTACAGCCGTTGCTCTTGCAAAGTATAGGCTTAGCGTTTGCCTTGTTGAAGCGGGAGCCGATGTTGCTCTCGGTGCCACAAAGGCAAACAGTGCTATAGTTCACGGTGGATATGACCCCATTCCCGGAACTCTCAAAGCGAAGCTTAACGTAAAGGGCGCAGAAATGATGGCAGATCTTTGCCGTCGCCTTGATGTTCATTACAAAAATAACGGTTCAATGGTTGTTGCCTTTGACGAAGAGCAGCTCGAGCACGTCAGGATGCTCTGCGAAAGAGGAAAGGAAAACGGAGTTTCAGGACTTTCCGTAATAACGGGTGACGAAGCGAGAAAGCTCGAGCCGGCACTTTCAAAAAATATAGTCGGTGCGCTTCTTTGCACTTCGTCCGGAATAGTTTGTCCTTACGATCTTACAATAGCCGCAGTAGGCAATGCTATGGATAACGGCACAGACCTTTATTGTAATTTCAAGGTTACGGATATTTCCGACGACGGTTCGGTTTACACATTGAAATCCGACGATGACGCAGAGATAAAAGCAAAATACATTGTAAACGCCGCAGGGCTCGGATCCGATGACATCGCACGTCTTTACGGAGACGATTATCACATAATCGCAAAGAAGGGCGAATATATGCTTCTTGACAAGTCCGAAGGAGGACTTGTTTCCAGAACTATTTTCCAAACGCCTACGAAAGCGGGAAAGGGTATTCTGGTTACTCCCACGGTTGACGGAAATCTTCTTGTCGGGCCTACATCCGAAAAGACGGAAAAGGACGACAAGACAACAACGCTTGAAGGTCTTGACACAATAAAAGAGAAAGCTTCGCTTTCGGCTGACGGCATAAATTACAGAGCTGTAATTACGTCTTTTGCCGGACTTCGCGCAGCTTGCGCCGAAAATGAAGATTTTGTACTTGAAATTTCTTCGCACTCTCCGCGTGCAATAAACGCAGTGGGAATTGACTCTCCCGGACTTTCTTCATCTCCGGCAATAGCGGAGTATATAGTAAACCTTCTTGCGGAAGCGGGGCTTAAGCTTGAAGAAAAATCGGGTCATATTGATACTCGCGTTTCATGCAAGCATTTCCGCACGCTTTCGGCTGACGAGAAAAACGAAATAATAAAGAAAGATCCGTCATACGGCAGAGTAATATGTCGTTGCGAGACTGTAACGGAGGGCGAGATTCTTGCCGCTATAAGACAAAATCCGAAAGCGACAACGATTGACGGCATAAAACGCAGAACAAGAGCCGGAATGGGACGCTGCCAGGCGGGTTTCTGCACACCGTTTGTGACTGAGCTTATAGCAAAAGAACTCGGAATTGCCGAAAATCAGGTCACGAAAACAGGCGGCAAATCCAGACTTTTGCTCGGAAACAGAAAATAAGGCGGAGGGAACATAGCTATGAAAAAATGTGATATTGCCGTCATAGGCGGAGGTCCCGCAGGAATGGCGGCAGCCGTTTCCGCGTTTGACAACGGCGTAAAGGATATACTCATAATTGAGCGCGACGAGGGACTCGGCGGTATTCTCCGTCAGTGTATTCATAACGGATTCGGACTTCATCGTTTCGGCGAAGAGCTTACCGGTCCCGAATACGCGGACAGATACAAGAAAATGGTCATCGAAAGGGAAATCCCTTATATCGTAAAGACGATGGTTCTCGGAATAGAGCAGGGCGAGAACGGCAGACATATCGTTACCGCAATGAACAGCGAGGACGGCGTATTTACAATCGACGCAGGCGCTGTTGTGCTTGCAATGGGATGCCGT
The DNA here is from genome assembly GCA_000437375.1 of Eubacterium sp. CAG:841. Taxonomy (GTDB): domain Bacteria; phylum Bacillota; class Clostridia; order Oscillospirales; family CAG-272; genus CAG-841. Next base: position 212,060 of record FR898226.1, on the reverse strand, counting down.
GAAAGAAGTCGCGGTCAGCTCAACATTCCGGGCGAACGTCCCGCAGGCGTATATACGGCGGGAACAGCACAGAGATTTATAAATATAAAAGGCGAAATGCCCGGGAAGAATGTTGTTATTCTCGGTTCGGGAGACATTGGTCTCATAATGGCGAGAAGAATGACGCTTGAAGGCGCAAATGTAAAGCTCGTATGCGAGCTTATGCCGTATTCCGGCGGACTCAACAGAAATATAGTTCAGTGTCTTAATGATTTTGGCATACCGCTCAAGCTCAGCCACACGGTATCAAAGATACACGGAAAAGAAAGAGTTGAGGGCGTTACGGTTTCGGAGGTTGACGAGCATCTGCGTGTGATTCCCGAAAAAAGCGAATATATCGAATGCGATACGCTTCTTCTTTCGTGTGGACTTCTTCCCGAAAACGAGCTTACAAAGGGCGCAGGCATAAAGCTTGACAGAGTAACCGGCGGCGCATCTGTCAATCAGAACAGAAGAACCGAGCAGACGGGAGTTTGTTCATGCGGTAACGTACTTCACGTTCACGACCTTGTAGACTATGTTTCCGAAGAAGCCGAGCTTGCAGGAAAGAGTGCAGCCGAGTTTATAAAAGCAGGCTGCAAGGAACCGGATTATCTGCGGTCGCTTTCGGTTATCGCAACAGGCGGAGTAAGATACACCGTTCCGCAGAGAGTTGATGTTACTGAAAGTCCCGAAGACATAAAGATCTATTTCAGAGTCGGTGCGGTTATGGAAAACGTTAAAATACGCGTTTCGTGCGGAGACAAAGAACTTCTTCTTCAAAAGAAGCGCAAGGTTGCTCCGGGCGAAATGGAGTTTGTCCGTATAAAAGGCGAGCAACTCAAAGAGTGCGACGGCGATATCACCGTTGAAATAGTAAAGTGAGGTTATGGCTATGAATATCGGCGAAAAGAAAGAAATGATATGTATAAACTGCCCGATAGGCTGTCAGCTAATTGCCGAAAAAACGGCAGACGGCTTTAAGGTTACGGGGAATACATGCCCGAGAGGAGAGAAATACGCTATAGCTGAGCTTACGCATCCCACAAGAACTCTTACAACGACGGTAAAAGTAGCGAACAGAGAGGGAGTTTATCTTCCCGTAAAAACAAGTGCTCCGATTTCAAAGGAGAAGCTTTTTGAGGCGATGAAAACACTTTCCGGAGTTTCCGTAAATGCTCCCATAGAGCAGGGCGATATCGTTTTTGCGGGAATTTGCGGAGAATCCGACATAATAGCAACCGGTTCGGTAAAATAATTTAACAAAAAACTCTTTTATTTTCGTAAGCTTTATGATATAATTTTTTCATAGAACTATATTAGTGATTCCGGCTGACCTGTTGCCGGTAAGCAATTTAATAGATTTTTTGTACGGAGGAAACAAATATGAAAAGGAAAACAGCACTTCTGCTTGCGGTTGTTTTGACCGTTATGGTGCTCTGTTGTGCCTGCAAAGGAAAAGATCCTGTAAATCCCGATATAACCGTAGGTACCACAACGACCGAAACAACAAAAGAAACAAGCGTTGCGGATAAGTTTATAACCGATCTCGGAATAGTTATGGAGGTTGACAAGACGCTTGTAAGCAATGCAACATATTCCGTTGAAAAGGGCGACATCGGACAGATAAAGTTTACATACAAAGGCAATGATTTTGTTTTCCGCGGAGCAAAATCTCTTGATTATTCGGATATTCATGGTATAACAACTCCTATAAATCCAAATGAGATGAGATCTTATACCGAAGGCGGAAGCGAATATATTTATATAACGCTTACCGACGGCGCGAGAATAGTGGAGTGGTCAAGATTTGAGGATAAAGACTGGTCTATAAAGTGTACTCTTTATTCTTCTTCCGCGCTTACAGACGAAGTGCTCCAAGATGTGATAAATACTGTGATTATAAGCAACAAATAAGACAGATTCGAAAGGGACTTTGGCATTTGCAAAGTCCTTTTTGAAAAAGAGAAGGTTTTGGAGGAAAAAATAATGAAAAAGATAATTGCGCTGATAATTGCGACGGCGTTTATGTGTTTGTCGCTTTTTGCTATTTGCGTTCACGCTGAGGACAAGCCCGCCTACAGAATGACGCTTACCGGACCTGTTTCAATGTCTATGGATCAGACCGATGAATTTATAATGAAGATAAGCGATATAGATCCGGCAACTTCCGGACTGAACGGAATAACCGTAACGCTTACTTATTATAAGGGCGATTTCTCGTATGTAAGCAGTAAAAGTACTCTTCCGAGCGGATGGAATTTCAACGTTAGCGAAACGACAAACGGCAATACGGTAACGCTTGTAGTAGCTGCCGCTGTAGCTTCATCGTCCGCTAAGCCCGTAACTACTTCGGACGCAGTTTCGATAAAACTTAAGTTTAAATTCCTTCCGTATGCAGGGGCGTCTGCATCAATAGTTGTAAATTCGCTTACGGGAACAGCATCGAGTACAGATTACGGAACGGTGACAGGCGCAGGAAGCGGAGTTACGGTAAAGCGTGCGCTGATTCAGGGACAGAAACCCGAAAGTCCGGTGCTTATAAATAAAGGGGAGACATCAGTTGATCTTATGAAGAGCAACGATGATGGTCTTGAATATTCTTACGATCTTTCGACATGGCAGACAAGCAGAACGTTCAAGAACCTTGTAAAGAACGGAATATACACGTTTTATGCGCGCAGAGCGGCTACCGAATATTATTCTGCGAGCGAACCCAGCGAAGGACTGAGGGTTGTTCTCGGAAACGGAAGCGCCGGTGAAATATCCGACAGCGGCAGCGGAGGAACTAATATCCCCGGTGACGGTTCGTATACGCCAAAAATACTTTCCGCAACAGCAAACATAATAATGATATCCGTCGAAAAGGGATATGAATATTCACTTAATATCAGTAACGGGAAATGGTCAACAACAGGTATATTTACCGGCCTTACTCCCGGAACGAAATATTGGCTGTTCTGGAGAAACATCGAAACCAAGCAAATGGATATGATGCTTGTTGAAACCAAAAAAGAACAGCTCGGAAAAGCTCCCGCACCTACGCTCAAAAGCGCGACCGAGTCGAGTATCGAGCTTAATGCGGTAAACGGTTGCGAATATTCAAAGGACAGCAAAGAGTGGCAGTCGTCGCCTTTGTTTGCCGGACTTGAAGCAAACAGAAAATATATTTTCTATCAAAGATATGCTGCAACGGACACAAGCGAGGCGGGAGATATGTCAGATCCCGTGCTGTTTGAAACAAAAGAAATAAAGCCTGTATGCACTCACTCCAAAGTTACAACGAGCGAAAAAAGCGCTACTTGTACAGAAAACGGTTACATAATAAGAAAGTGCGATCTTTGCGGCGAAACAATCTACAGCGAGACGATAAAAGCAAAGGGACACGATCTTGAATGGAGAGAAAAAACCGCTACATGTACGGAAGCAGGACTGAAAGAGCAGTACTGCAAGGTATGTGAAAAGGTTATTTCAAGTGAAGTGGTTCCTGCAAAGGGACACACCCCCGGAGCGGAAGCTACATGTACCGAGCCGCAAAAATGTACGGCTTGCGGAGCTGTTATAGCGGAAGCCAAAGGTCATAAAGAAGGTGCTCCCGAAGTTGAGGTTGCTGCTACGGCTGACAAGGAAGGTTCACGCGTTATAAAATGTACGGTTTGCGGAGAGGTAGTAAGAAGAGAAGTTATTCCGAAGCTCAGCGACGGAACAACGGGCGGAAAAGACACCGATAAAAAGCCGGGAAGCGTTATAAAAATAGTTGTTGTGCTTGCGATAGTGGCTGTTGTTGCTGCTGCCGGAGCCGTGCTTTTCGTGCTTGCAAAAGGAACAGGCTCCGGGCCCCAAAAGGGCGGCAGAGCGTCGATAGGATCTTCACAGCAGAGAAAATAATAAAACATAAAAGCAGAAATCCCGCACAAGCGGGATTTTTGTTTGAAAAAGTTCCAACCTTTTTCTTCTCCCGTGTCTGTATGGGTGAAAGCTTTCAAAAGAGGTACAAACAAGTGAAAAGACAAGATGCGGAAAACATCATAACGGAATACTTAAAACCTGTATTCGGTTTTGCACTTAAACGGTGCAAAACCATGCATGACGCCGAAGACCTTTCGCAGGAAATAATTCTGCGCGTGTTCCGTGCGCTTCTCTGCAAGGATGATATAGAAAGTTACGATAAATTCATATGGACAGTTGCACACAATGCGCTCAGTAATTATTATCGCGAGAGCGCAAGGAGCATAATCGGTGTGCCGATAGACGAAGCGGCAGATATGATTGGAGAGGCAGACTTGTCTTTGGATGATGCAGAAGATGTGGATTTTTTACATCGTTTGCAAGCCGAGATAGCGTATCTTTCAAAGCTGCAGAGAAGAATTGTTATTGCTTATTATTTTGAGAACCGTAAGCAGGCAGACATTGCAAAGGAGCTTGATATTCCGCTCGGCACAGTCAAATGGCACTTGTTTGAAGCTAAAAAAGAACTGAAAAGAGGTATGGATACTATGAGAAAAACAAGTGAGCTTAAATTCAATCCAATAAAATTCAGTAGAATCGGACTTAGCGGCTCTTCTGGTAAAACAGGATTGTCGGATTATTTACACTCCGTTTTGTCGCAGAATATTTGCTACTGCGTCAGAGAAAGTGCAAAGACGGTCGGCAATATTGCCGATGATCTCGGCGTTTCGCCCGTGTATATCGAAAGCGAGATCGAAACACTTGAAGAATATGGTCTTCTTCTGAAAAAAGGTGATAGATACATCGCAAATTTCATAATCGATATACCGTCGAAAGAGATTATGACTATTGAGAATGAGATGTACAGAAGAGCTTCGAATTTGTTTGCAAATGATTTGTACGATGAGCTTGTGTCTTCCGGAATTCTGTCTGATCCCGATATCGTATGCGGACAGACCGATGCTCCTATATCGCTTACGGAAAGCCCCCGTGCTGACGATAACTTTATTTTATGGTCGCTTATTCCGTATATCGCTGCATGCTCTGGCGAAGAGCTTATAGATAAGAGCATTTCGTTTGAAGAAGTTGCGACGATACGCCCTGACGGAAGTCATAATATTTTTTATGCATCGCTTGAAGTGCAACAGTGCGACATCCCCGATGACTATGTATATATGAAAAATTGGTGCGGACCGATGTGGACATCATATGGCGGGAAAAACGGACATACTTTCTGGCAGATAAAAAGCGAATGGACAGACAGGGTCGGCGGCGATGAGTATATGCTTGATTTCTCCGATGAAGCGCATCGGGTTTTGTCACTTTATGAAAGTGAGGAAGAGTCCGGAATTCTTTCAAAAAACGAATACGCATGGCTTGCCGAGCGCGGATATATAAAGACGAACGGCGATTATGACGGCTATTTTAAATCATCCTGGCAGATTGTATCGCTTGCGAGCAACGATATCAAGCAAAAACTGCTTGATATCGGTAAGAAAATAAAGCTCAAATATGCAGATACCTTTGCTGAGCTTAAAAAGCCTTTTATAGAAGCTTCTGTAAATGCCGTTCCGGAGCATATAAGAAAGATGGTTGAATATCAAATGCAGTTCATCTTCAATTCCGATGGATGGTTTTTGCTTCATTGTATCGTCACTCTTTTAAGCAACGGCAAGCTTAAACTGCCGACAGAGGGGCAGAGAAAAGCATTGATGACTCTTATATTGCCGAACTGACAATAAAAAATCCCGCACAAGCGGGATTTTTGCTTTGTTTTTTTATTCTGTTCTCAGCGCTATTACCGGGTCTTTCTTTGAAGCTATTTTTGCGGGGAAAAGACCTGCTATGACGGTGAGCAGAATGCTGAGCGCGATGAGTATCGCGGCGCCGACAGGCGGCAGAGCCGCTATCGAAACGATGCCCGTGAGGGAATTCAGAATAAGATTTACGGGAAGTAATATAAGAAGCGTTATTCCTATTCCCATTGCACCTGAAATAAGTCCGATTATAAATGTTTCCGCGTTGAATACTCTTGAAACGTCCTTCTTTGACGCGCCTATCGAGCGGAGAATACCTATTTCCTTTGTTCTTTCGAGAACGGAGATATAAGTGATGATTCCTATCATTATTGAGGAAACAACGAGCGATATCGCAACGAATGCTATAAGCACGTAGGTTATTGTGTTTATTATTTTTGTCACGGATGAAAGCAATATGCCGACGTAGTCCGAATAGCTTATTACTTTTTCGTTTTCGCCCGCTGCTTTTACTTTGTCATTGTATGCGGAGATGACGTCTTTTACGTTGTCTTTGGCTTCAAAGTCAACGGGGTAAATATTTATGACTTCGGGATTTTCAATGTCTTTTACGCCGAGCTTTTCAAGGTTTCCGTCATATGTGGCGGCAGATGTTTTTGCAGAAAGCTTTTCTTCAAACAATTTAAGCACGGATTCTTCGTCCATTGAGGCGATATATGCTTTCATCTGAGCCTGTTCCGCTTCGGGAAGCGTAAGGATATAAGCGTTTACATCCTCCATTGTAAGCTTCTTTTTTTCGCCTGTTTCAAACGGAAGTCCGGTGAAGATGTCCGTGTTTTTATCCGAAAACTGAGCTTTGACTATATCGGAGTTGTTTATGCTGTTTATAATATATTTCGTAAGGCTTGAAGAATATCCTACCGAGCCGCTTATGGATGTGGCGGAAGCGTTTTGAGTGGGACGGACAATGCAGGCAACGGTAAGAGTTTTTCCGTTTTCTACTGTTGATTTCAGATGGTCCGAATCTTCTCTTTTATCAAGCCATGTGTTTGTATTTTCGTCGTATGCCCAAAGGTCGGTATCGAGAATAAGCTTGTATTCAAGACCGAGAATCTCATCATAGGTGTATGTGGTCTGCTCGGATTCGATGGGCTTATGCTCCATTATTTTTACTTTCATATCGTCTATTTCGCTCTGATCTCGCAGACCGAGCGAATAAAGAACGAAATCGCTTACTTCGTTGTTTTTGTCAACCACGAAAACAAGCTTTGTGAAATCATCGCTTTCGGGCCATTCACCGGCAAGAACGTCGTATTGGGATTTTACAAAGTCGCGGTTGTCGAGAATTTCCGTCCACACGATTGATGAATTCATTCCGGAATATTGCGCGGATTTTGCGGACATCGAGGCGTAAGCACTGCCGTAAAGGTTTTCCATAACCGTGCCTGGACTCACGCGAACAAGCTTGCCGCTACTGTCCTTAAAGTATATTTTAGGCGTTACGCCGTAACCGTACTGTATTCCGTTTATATAGCTTTCAATTCCGCTTTCACCGCTGTCAAGATATTTCTTGAAGCTTGAAAGTTCGCTCGTTCTTGTTCCGGACGACATTGTTTTCATCATTTCGACAAGAACATCGCGGGAATATATTTTGTCAAGCGGATGTTCGCCCGACGGAGATTTGCCGGACATCATCGATGCCATCATTGAGGAAAGGTCTACGGATTCACGCGTTATGCTGAGCGGATACGACGAAAGGGTATCTGCCTGAACGGTGTTTATATAGTTTTTGAAGCCGCTTGATACAGCCATTATAAGCGCTATGCCTATTATTCCTATACTTCCGGCAAACGAAGTGAGAATGGTTCTGCCTTTTTTTGTTTTCAGATTGTTGAATGAAAGCGCTGTTGCCGTTGCAAACGACATCTGTCGTTTGCCTTTTTTCTTTTCTGCGGCACTGCGCTCGGCAGCTACAGTTTTGTCTTTTTCGGTTGGTATAAAGGGCTGAGAATCTGATATTATTTTTCCGTCGAGAAGGCGAACGGTGCGGGTAGCATATTTTTCGGCAAGGTCGGGGTTGTGGGTGACCATTATAACGAGCTTGTCTTTTGCGACTTCTTTCAGGATTTCCATAACGGCTACGCTTGTTTCCGTATCAAGCGCGCCTGTCGGTTCGTCGGCGAGGAGAATATCGGGATCGTTTACGAGTGCGCGTGCGATAGCGACTCTCTGAACCTGACCACCAGACATCTGATTCGGCTTCTTTTTTATCTGATCTCCGAGTCCGACTCTTTTCAGCGCTTCGGTCGCTCTGCGGCGTCTTTCGGTTTTTGAAACGCCCGATATTGTAAGTGCAAGCTCAACGTTTGCAAGCACCGTCTGGTGCGGAATAAGGTTATATGACTGAAACACAAAACCTATTGAATGGTTACGGTATCTGTCCCAATCCTTATCTTTATATTTTTTTGTGGAAATGCCGTTAATTTCAAGGTCGCCGCTTGTGTATCTGTCAAGTCCTCCGATTATGTTGAGAAGCGTGGTCTTTCCGCAACCGGACTGACCGAGTATCGCAACGAATTCACTTTCGCGGAAATTTATATCTATTCCGCGCAGAGCTTCTACCTCCGTGTCTCCGACATAGTATTTTTTAGTAATCCCTTTAAGAGAAAGCAAAAATATCACCTCAATATCGTTTGATAAAAATACTTTACCACTCAATTATTAACAGATTGTAGATAAAATTAAAAATATAATTTTTTCCGTTCACAAACGGAGCTTTTTGTGATATAGTGTATATGTATTATTTTTCGGAGGTATTGTTTTTGAAACCGAAAATAAGAGTACGGGTATTCGCTGCTGTTGCTTCGGTTATAATGATGATAACCATATTTCTTATGTCCGCACAGAGCGGTGAAAAATCGGCTGAGCTGAGCGGTGGAGTGACGGAATCCGTTCTTGAAAGAACGGACGGAAGTTTTTCGGAGCTTGACAGTGACAAAAAAGCCGAAAAGATAGAGCATATAGGAAAATTTGTGCGGAAAGCAGCCCATGTGGCAGAATATTTTGTGCTTTGCGGGTTGTTTTCTATATTTGCCATGACATTTGATATAAATCGCTTTGTCGCTTGCGGAGTTGCGTTTATCGGCGCGGTGCTGTATGCTGTGGGAGATGAGATCCATCAACTTTTCGTGCCCGGCAGATGCGGACTTCTAAAAGATGTTCTTATAGATTCGGCAGGAGCGCTTATCGGAGCCGGATTTGTCTGCCTTATATATTTTACTTCTGAAAAAGTGAGGAAAAAGAAATGTGGGACGGAATGAAAAAAGCGGTTACATTCAGCTATGATGACGGTGTTACACAGGACAGAAGACTGATAAAAATATTCGACAAATACGGTCTTAAAGCCACATTCAATCTCAACTCCGGACTTTTGGGAACGGCAAACCTGCTTGTAAGAGAAGACGTTACGGTTTCACACTGTAAGTCGCGCGCCTGTGAAGTAAAAGAAATATATAAAAACCACGAAATTGCGGCGCATACTCTGACGCATCCCTCACTTCCGAGACTTTCCGACGAGGAAATAGTTGAGCAGGTTGAAAAGGACAGACTTGCGCTTTCCGAGCTTGCCGGCTATGAGGTGCTTGGAATGGCTTATCCCGGCGGAGGACCGAACTGCGACGAAAGAGTTGCGGACATAGTAAAGAACCGCACGGGAATAAAATATGCAAGAACCGTGTACTCATCGCACAGTTTTGGTATTCCGGAAAACCTTATTATGCTGAAGCCTACGGTTCATCATCATACTGAATGGGATGAAATGCTTCGTCTTGCAAAAGAGTTTATCTCGCTTGAAACGGACGAGCCTGAGCTGTTTTACATATGGGGTCATTCTTATGAGTTTGATATCCGTGACGATTGGGACAGGTTTGAAGAATTCTGCCGTTTTATATCCGGCAGAAGCGACATTTATTATTGCACAAACAGGGAAGCTCTTCTATAAAAAAGTTACATTTTGCTTATGTGCAATGTGTCGAAGTGAAAACAGGGAATTTTGTATATAATATACATTGCTAAAAATCTTGTTTTATAGTAAAATTACAATAGATTATTATGAGCAAAAATGCTTTGAAAAATGCCGCACGACGGCGGATTTCGGCGTTTTTGCATATCAATGCCCGAAAATGCGCGGAGGAGGTGCCTGCATGCCAAAGAACAAGAGCAAGAGAGGCTTTACGCTTGTAGAGCTTTGTATCACACTTGCCGTTACAATGATATTGCTTGTTGATATTATTGCTTTTGTAAGCTTTATCCGTGTTCAGATAATGAACGAAAAAGGCGCGAGCGACGGACTCGGACAGGCTACTGTTCTTGCCGAAATGATACGCGCGGATTTCTACGACGATGATAATTCCGAAAGCCCTATCACAATGGGCAAGGATGATGAATATTGGAAAGAGTCTCCTAAATATAACGAAGATAAATCTTGGAGCGGATATTGGAATGACAGAGCTCAGTCGCGCGGTTATGAGAATATAAAAAGCGTTGAATTCGACCTCTCCGGAGTAAATAACCAAAGCCAAACGGAAATCAATAATGGCGGAATAAAAATCGACAGTGGCGATATGGTTATATGCACTATAACATATTACACAAAATCAAAGGGCAGTGACGGTTACAAGGACAGCACGGATACGCTTAAATTCGTGCTTATCCGAAAAACAGCATATGTAGAAACTACGAATCCTTAAAGGAGAAAATATAAATGGCAGAAGTAAGCGGAACAAGAAACGTGGTAATCAGTCTTGATGTGGAAAACGCAAGAGTGAAAATAATGAAAATTCTCGGTCAGTCGCCGGCGAATTCCATAATAGAATATCTTCCGTTCGACAGGGAGCTTGCGCTTCGCTCGGAGTACGGAAAAATGTATCGCGCAGGACTTGAACCTTATGTAAAACGTGCAAATCTTAAGCAGGTCGTGTTTTATCTTGTCCTGCCGGACGACGTTGTAAGCTCATGGAAGATAACTCTTCCTTCGTTTTCACGTTCAAAAACGGAAGAAGCGCTTCGCGCGGAGCTTGTCGCAGATCTTGGCGATGTAAAGGAATATTCGGTCAATACCACGCAGATAGGATCGAGCAAGAAGACGAACACTTTTATTGCAAGTTGCGTAAGAAAAGACATAATAAAAGAGATAAAAACAGAGCTCGGAACGCTCGGAATAGATCCGAAGACGATAACGTTCACTTCCTGCGGAGTGAGCAACGCCGTGCTTTTCCTGCGGCAGAGAGCGCGTACGGGAACGTATATGCTTGTCGATATGAGAGACAAGGAAACCACAATGGCGCTTGTTTCAAAGGAAAAGATGATAGAGTCAACCTCGCTTCCGTTCGGATATGAGATACTGAGAACAGATAAATATACGGAAGAAAATGAGCTTTATCCTCATGACAGCGCGACAGTTGTTGTTGCAAGAGCAATGGAAACGACGACGAATGCGCTTAAAAACGAGAACGGCGAGTTTGACGACGACGTGCTTTATTACGATATAGATGAAGCCGAAAAAACACTCCCGCCGGATGAGCTTGACGCTTTCACAGCGCAGGTTGACGAAGCGGTGAAGAGCGCACTTTCCGAAAGCGGCGAAACTTCCGAAGAACAGGCAAAAGCCGATGCGGAGGCGGAAAAGAATTTCGACGCGGCTGAAAACATGCAACAAACGGGCGAATATACAAAACCGTCGGGAGCGGCGTCGTCAAGTGCAGATATGTCGGTTACGGGAAGCTTTGATACATCGACTTCGATAGAGATAGGCTCTCCCAAGGATATGGTTGAAAGAAATTTCAAAAATATTCACAAGCGTATATTGCTTTACTGTGAAGCTGTAAAGGCGGATCCGGATCTGCCCGATCCCGAATATATAATTATGAATTTCCCCAAGAGATTTGCTTTTCTTCTTGCAAGGGCGAATAAAGACAGAAGCGGCAGCTATGAATTCAAGTATTTCAATCCGTCGATAGAGGACAATTCCAAATTTACGGAAAATCTTGATATGTTCGGCGCGCTTTTCACTAAGGTATATAATAAAACAAAAATATTTTAATTGAGGTTTGAAATTATGAGAAAGGGACGGCGCGGATTTTCGCTTGTTGAAGTTGTGTGCGCTATGACTGTGGTAACCATAATATCTGCAGTTACAATAGGGCTTATATCCTCTTCAAACAGGGTTATGAGCAATTCAAAGCTTGCGGTCGGCGCCGCAAACGAGGCGCGGAATATTATAGATTGTTATACTGCGGCTGTGATACAGGCGCAGGTACGGGGTAGCTCGACCGAGACGGCTTTTGAGGCTTTTGTAAGAAGATTATACGGAACAACGGCGGAATACGAACATACACCTGGCCCCGACACATACACATTCTACTACAACGGAAAATATGAGCTTGTCAATCAATCGGATGCGATTATAATAATGAAACTGACTTTCCCGACTGACGACAATGGAAAGACAACACAGCCTAAAGTCACAGTAAGTCGTTACAACAGCAAGACAAATAAGCCCGAAAAAACTTTATTTTCAAACTGACGGAGGAAAACAATGAAAGGACGCAGAGCAAAAAAAGGCGCGGTGCTTGCCACAGCGGTTGTTTTTATGACGATAATCATAGCGCTCAGCGTGCTTGTCGTTGTGTTTGCTTCATCGAGTACAAAACGCGCCGTAAACGCCGCCAAGCGTGCAAACAGCAGTATAGAAATGAACCTTATAGCGGATGAATTTGTTACTTCGGTGAAAGACGGCCACGAAAGTTACTATAAAGTTGATTCCACTACTTCGGAAGAAGAAAATGGCGCAGGTACCGAGACAATAAGAGAGCTTCCCGTTGCCACGATAGATGCGCATATGAATGAATTCGCTCAAAAGATAAACGAAAATTACAGCTGTGAAGTGTCGGTGTCGGCAAGCAAAACATATTCGCTTAAGCTTATTGAAACATCTGGCGAAAAGAAAACTCAGATAATGATTGTTTCGGTGGATGTAAAAGAAAACGAAATAAAAGACGCTGATGGAGTAGTGAGTGAAATCAAATACACTTACAGCGTTGTAAAGTGGAACACGACAAGTCAAACGGTTGAAGAGCCTAACGTCGGAGATGTTACGAATGAGCAGATAATGAAACTTGCCCAGAAGTTTTTGCAACTCTATATAAGTGAAAATAAAGACAGTAATACTATAATGTTTGCTATATCGCGGTATATACAGAATTTGAGTGATTTGGACGGGAAAAAATTCAGTGATCGTCAATATTCGATCGTCACAGAAAGAAACGCATACGGAGATGAAATCTGCTATTCTGTAGTTAATGAAGAAAATGGCACATACGATGTTATATTCAAATATAACATTGTACTTAGTGCCGAAAAGAAAGAACCGAGCTTTGTTATTTATGATAACAAAACATTAAAACCCAAATACGGATTTGTTGTATACGACAAATCGAACGAAGAACAAGGCGGCATCTATTGCGTTGTTTATCCGTATAATGAACAAGGTGTTGTAATTGATGCTTCTGAAATTACAACATCTATGGTTACAACAACTAATCATTCGGAAGCTATCAATGGAGGCAACCAATGACAGTTCTCATTATAATATGCGCCGTTTTAGGGATTATCTGCGGAGAGCTTGTTGCTTCTGCCTATTACAGAATTCCTGCGGGAATAAAAACTTTTTCCGCTCCGAAGTGCAAAAAGTGCGGCAAAAAGCTTAGCGCGGCAGACTGCATCCCGCTTTTCTCGTATATCTTTTCGGGCGGGAAGATGCGCTGCTGCGGTGAGAGAATGTCGAAAACAAGGCTGTATTTTCCGCTTGTCGGGGCGCTTATATGGACGGTTTCGGTCGCTGTTTTCTATGGCGAATATCCTGTTTATTCATTTCTTTGTGCAATTGCGGTAACTATGCTTTTCGCAGTGGCGGCAATAGATTTTTCGCACCAGTGGATACCCGACAGATTTCAGATAGGACTTCTTGCGGTTTCAATAATTGCGTGCTTTGTAAAAAGTCCGCAAACACTTACGGAAAGACTTATAGGCGCAGGTGCGGGCGGAGGATTTTTCCTTGCTACATATTTTATATCGCTTTGGGTGCTTAAACGCGAAGGACTCGGAATGGGCGATGTAAAGCTTGCTTTTGTCTGCGGTGCTTTTCTTGGCTGGAAAGGAATACTTATAGGACTTATTCTGGCGTCGGTGTCGGCGTCGATAATTCTTATAGTGCTGAGACGTAAAAACGGTGACGGAAAAGAAACCGAATATCCTTTCGCACCGTTCCTTTCGGTTGGATTTTCTCTTGCGATATTCCTTACCGAACCAATACTTTCGCTTTATTCAAGCATCATAAACCATTAACGGAGGCTTAAAAGTGCAGAAATTCAAATATACTGCCGTAAACGTGAACAAAAAGAAATTCAGCGGTATTTATCTTGCCGAAAACGTTACGGAACTCAGAAATACGCTTGCAAGACAGGGACTTTATCTTACTTCGGCAAAAACAATGAAAAATCAACGACCGTCTGCGGCGCTTTCGCTGTCAGGTAAGATACCGATAAAGGAGCTTACTACATTTTGCAGACAGTTTGCAATAATGATAAACGCCGGAATTCCCGTTTCCGAGAGCATAGGAAATCTGAAAAATCAGGATTATTCTGCATTTTTCAAACAGTCGCTTTCAATTGTTCACGAGGATCTTAATTCCGGAATGATGCTTTCGGAGGCGCTTAAAAAGCAAAAACGCGCTTATCCGGAATTTTTCACAAGTATGATATATATCGGCGAGGGAAGCGGTTCGCTTGACGTTGTGCTCAACAATCTTGCCGATTATTATGAAACCGACGCACAGATAAAGTCAAAAACGAAGTCGGCACTTGTATATCCGATAGTGCTTCTTGTAATAATGATAGGAATACTTGCCGTAATGACGTTTTTCGTTATTCCGACATTTGAAGAAGCATTATCTGAGCTTGACGTAAAAATGCCCGCGCTTACGACGGCGATATTCAATATGAGCCATAAAATAGCGGATAACATAGTTACTATACTTATAGTAATTGCGTCTGTTGTGGCGGTGCTTGTTATATTCGGCAGATTCAAAATAGGAAGATACACATACGATACGCTAAAATATAAGCTCCCGATAATAAAAAATGTTCAGAGAAGCATGGTTACATCGCGCTTTGCCCGTGCATTCGGACTTCTTCTTTCGGGCGGTACGGATCTTATGGAAGCTATGTATATGATAGCGAATGTTCTCGGTAACAAATATGTTGAAAAGCGTTTCCGTCTTGCTGTGGGTGAGGTTGAACGCGGTATGAATCTTACAATGGCGCTTGATTCATACAATATTTTTCAGCAGATGCTTATACAGATGATATCGGTAGGTGAAAGAACGGGCGAGCTTGATTCGGTACTTATGAGCTCGTGTACATTCTTTGACCAGGAGGTTGAAAACTCCCTGAAATCGATGACGGCGCTTATTCAGCCCATACTTCTTGTTATTATGGGTGGGGCAATAGCGATAATGTTCCTTGCCGTATATTCGCCTATACTTTCGATAATGAATACGCTTGTATGATAAAAAATAATTTACAAGGATGTTTGTAAAAGTATGAATATAAATATTGAACTTGCAAAGCTTTATATGGACAGAGGTATAATCGACGAGCAGGAAATGAATACAATGCTTGCCGAATCCTCAGAGCTTGGAATTACGATAGATGCATATATGCTTAAAACAAAAGCGCGTTCCGAACGCGAAGTTTATTCCGTACTTTCCGAGTTCTACTGTATGCCATATATTCAGATGGAAATGCTTGATCCGGACGATCAGCTTGTGAGATGTTTCAGCGTTACGTTCCTGCGCAAAAATTGTATAGTTCCCATAACCGTTGACGCGAGCGGAACTATGGTTATAGCTATAGGCAGACCGTTTGATCTCAATGCGAGATCTGCGGCGAGGGTGCTTCACAGAGGGCCGGTGGAATTCATTATGGTTTTGCCGGAATATATTGAAAAATACTTAAATTCCACAGCAGCTGTAAAATCAACGGCGGATGCTCTTGTAAGTCTTCAGAAGGAAAGAGAGAAAAAGACCGGAACGGCAGCAACTTCTGCAACGACGGCGAATGCACCTACCGCGAAGGAAGAAGAGGAAATATCCAATGCTCCGGCCGTAAGACTTGTCGATTCGATAATAAAAGAGGCAATTCCTTTCCGCGCGAGCGATATTCACATAGAGCCTTTTGAAACGATAGTCAAAGTCCGTTATCGTATAGACGGCGATCTTGCGGACAGAGCGGAGTTTCCGATAGAATCATTTCCGGCAATATGCGCAAGACTTAAGATACTTTCCGGAATAGACATCGCCGAAAGACGTATTCCTCAGGACGGTCGTATAAACCTTTCGATAGAAGGAAAGGAGTATGACTTCCGTGTATCGACTCTTCCGACTATTTTCGGAGAAAAATTCGTTATACGTATTCTTGACAAAACTTCATTCAGCTTTACGAGAAAAGATCTTGGATTCAGCGAAGACGAAAACAAAGTCGTTGACAAGATACTTGCTCATCCGCACGGAATAGTGCTTTTGACAGGACCTACCGGATGCGGTAAGTCGACAACGCTTTATTCATTCCTTAAAGAGATAAATAAACCCGAAGTAAACATAGTTACGGTTGAAGACCCGGTAGAGTACACTATGATGGGAATAAATCAGACGCAGGTAAACACAAAATCCAATATGACTTTTGCGGCTGCGCTGAGAAGTATTCTTCGTCAGGACCCCGATATAATTATGATAGGCGAAATGCGTGACGAAGAAACAGCGCAGATAGCTATCCGTGCTGCGATTACCGGACACCTTGTATTCAGCACACTTCATACAAACGACGCTCCCGGCGTAATAAACCGTCTTGTTGATATGGGCGTAAAAGGCTATTTGGTCGAGGACTCGCTCATAGGAGTAATATCACAGAGACTTGTAAAGCAGCTCTGTCCGATGTGCAAGATAAAGACAAAGACAAACCGCAGGGAAATGGAGCTTTTGCATATAGATGAACCTGCGACGATATATCGCCCGCAGGGATGTCAGTACTGTAACAACTCCGGTTACAGAGGTCGTATTGCGGTGCACGAAATAATGTATATGACAGATAGACTGAGAGATACGGTAGGACGTCATCTTACGGCTGAAGAGGTTCGCGAGATAGCTAAATCGGAAGGCATGAAAACTCTTTGGGAAGCGTGCAGAGAACACGTTTATGCAGGAGACACGAGTATATCCGAGCTTATGACGCTTTCGCTTGATTGACAGAAAGAAACAAGGCATACCGGTTTTAATACCGATATGCCTTATTTTTATGCTGCGAAGTTTTTGAAAAGCTCATCTATGCTTTTTGAAAAAAGCCGCGCAAGCTGAGGCAGCAGATATACGTCGGGACAACACAGACCTCGTTCCCATTTTGACACTGCCTGCGGTGAAACGCAAAGCGCAGATGCCAGCTGCGATTGGGAAAGGGAAGCATCCGTGCGATATTTACGTATATTGCATCCTATAGTAAAAGCTACATCCAAGATTTTCCTCCGATAAAAGTTGTGTAAGCGGCGCGGTAAAATGCCGCGCCGCTCTTTTACCGGAAAGTTCCGCCTTTTACCGAGTGGCTCTGCGGCGGAAAAATATCCGGTAGTTTAACAAACTGAACACTTAACCGCCTCCTTTATAGTTTATTTCACGGCGTCCCGTGATGGATTTATGATATCATATCGTGGCGAATTTGTCAATAAACCTGTGGTTTACAGTTGCTTTCGCAGTTTTTCAAATATCTTTTTTTCCTCGCGTGATACTTTTACTTGTGTAAGTCCGAGTATTTTGGCGGTTTGCTGTTGTGAAAGCTCTCTGAAAAAGCGAAGTCTGATTATGCTCTTGCTCATATCGTCAAGACCTTCGACCGCTCCGAGCAGAGCAAGACGGTCTGTTGTTTTTTCTATTTCGTCCTGATCTGACGCTATAAAGCTTTCAAGAGTGGCGCCGTCATCGTCGTTGCTGTTTCCAAGCGTTTCGTTTATCGAATATACCGGACATACGGCATCGAGCGCATAGACAATTTCTTCGGTGCTTATTCCGCATAGCTCGCTGAGCTCGGATATTTTAGGCTCTCTGCCGTGCTCGGCGGCGAATGCTTCTTTTTCACGCATTATAATGGTGCCGCGCCTGCGGATATCGCGACTTACCTTTATCATTCCGTCATCACGCAGGAAACGTCTTATCTCGCCTATAATAAGCGGAACGGCGTAAGTGGAGAATACCGTTCCGAAACTGCGATCAAAGCTTTTGGCGGCTTTTATCATGCCTATAGAGCCTATCTGAACAAGATCTTCATATTCCGTGCCTCGCCCCATAAAGCGTCGAGCGATATTTTTTACAAGTCCCATGTTCTGGGTTATAAGTTTTTCAAGCGCATCCTTGTCGCCGGATTGGGCGAGAGTTATAAGATCAAGATTTTCATCCTTTGAAACAGATTCAAAATCAGCCATTGTATGCACCCCTTATTCATGGGCGGAGATCATCCGCCTTTTATGTAGTAGGAGCGGGATCGGAAAGACGGCGTATCATTGTTACTTTTGTGCCTTTTCCTGACTTTGAACTGACGGTAAGCCTGTCCGAAAAGCTTTCCATAATTGAAAATCCCATTCCGCAACGATCCTCTCCGGGAAGCGTTGTGTAAAGCGGTTGACGCGCTTTTTCAACGTCGTCTATTCCGCAACCTTTATCGTATACGGTTATCTTAACCGTTCTGTCACTGTATGCCTTTGCGATGAGGGTCACATTCCCGACTGTTCCTGCATAAGCGTGAACTATGCAATTCGTCACAGCTTCGGAAACGGCACAGCGAAGGTCTGCAAGTTCTTCGACATCGGGATCGAGCGGAAGCAGAAATCCCGATATTATTCCGCGCGCGAGCGATTCGTTTTGCGAAAGCGAAAGAAAAGTACACTTTATTTCGTTTATTTCTGTCTTTTTCACGGCTTACACCTCCTTTTCTTTTATTTTTATCATTTTGTCTATACCGGTCATAACTATCAACCGTTCGGTGCGCGGCGACGGGTTTGAGAGTGTTACCTCTATGCCGAGGTCGGCGGCTTTCTGATATCTTCCGAGAATAAGCCCAAGACCGGAACTGTCCATAAATTCAACGCCTGAAAGCTCGATACAAAGCGTTTTTGGCATAAGACGGAACATCGCATCGTCAATCTGTGTTCTTACGCTTGCAACCCCGTGGTGATCCATATCTCCCATAAGAACGGCTGTAAGCGTGTCTCCGGTAAAATCAAGTATCAGATTTTCCATTTAAAACTCCTTTCAAAGAACGCTTGTCCTTTGAATTTATAATATCATTTCAAGTCTGCGGATTTTGTCAAAGTGCGGTGTCGAAACAAAAAAATACGGTTGCAACGGCAACCGTAAAAGTGAAAAATAAAAGGCTCGCTTTTTTGCGAGCCTTTTGATGTTTTTATTTGGTTTCCGTATCGGATTTGCTGTTTGCAGCTTTTTCCTTTCTTTTGCGTTTTGTAAGTGCTATGGCTACTACGGCTATGATCACGCCGACTATGGCAAACGGAGCAATCCATACAAATAAAATCAGTATTTCGCCGAGAACGTTTGCGAAAACGACAAAAGTGTTTTTTACGGCATTTCCGAGACGGGAAAGGAATGTATCTTCCTTTACTTCGGTGTACTCGATGACTTCGCTGAGGCTTATGTTTACATACGAATAGTCAACGGATTTGTCGTAATACTTAATTTTGTAATTTATTTCGTTTATCTCCGAACGTATAGAAGAAAGCTTATCTTCAAGCTTTATGAGATAGTCGAGCGAATCTGCTTTTTCCATCATAGCAAGAATACGTTCTTCCTGAAGAGCAAGCGCATCGAGACGCGATTGATACGTGTAATAAGAATCGGTAACGTCTTCTGTTGAGAGATTTGATGAAATTACATTGCCTTTTCCGCCAAGCTCGGATATGAATTCATCAAGCTTTGCAGCGGGAATACGGATTGTAAATTTGCCATAACGCGATGAACGGTTCCCGCCGGAATATATTCTTCCGCCTTCTTCGCTTGAAGAAGAGAAGTATCCGCCGTAGCTTTCCACAAGCGAAGCTATTTCGGATTTTGCTTTATCATATTCGGTTGTTTCAAGGGATACCGAATATCTTTTTATAAGCTTTTGTTCCGGTGTCAGATCATCGGAAAAACTGCCCTCGGATTTCGGGAACTCGCCGTCTGTTTTTTCGCCGTATGAGTCCTTATTGTAACCGCTGCCCGAGTCATTGCCCGACCAGCCGTAGTTGTTGGGTGCGCCTTTAGCGCATGAGCAGAGAAGCGCTGCCAAAAGACAAAGAGCGAGAATAAGTGCCGAAATTTTTTTCATTTGTTTATCCGCCTTTCAAAAGTATTGTGTCTATCGCTTTTGTAAATTAGTCGAATAAGCTTTGAAAAAGCCTCACTTAATTTTGATATTTTTTAATAGAAGCTCTTACCGAAGCAAGCTTTTCTTCATATCCGGCGCGTTTTGTACGCTCTGCTTCAACGACAGCCGCAGGAGCTTTTGCAACGAAGCCTTCGTTTGAAAGTTTTGCGTCGATGCGCGCAATCTCGCTTTCAAACTTCTTTTCTTCCACAGAAAGACGTGCGATCTCGGCGTCTATATCAACCATTTCGGCAAGAGGAATGAATATCTTCGCTCTGTCCGAAACTATGGCTATTGCCGTATCGTCGTGGAAGTCATCGGCGTATTCAACGCCGGAAGCCTGAGCAAGCTTTTCAAAGAAAGGAGAAGCCGATGAATTGAATACGTTCTTCTCGGAAGAAACGATTATCATCTTCGCTTTTCTGGACGGGGGAACGTTCATTTCGGCACGGCGTGCTCTTACTGCCTTAACGGCGGAGATTATAAGTTCCATGCTATCGGCATCGGCAGTGAAAGTAGGAATGTTTTCCGCCTTAGGGTAACTTGTTATCACGATGCTTTCACCCTCGTGCGGGAGCTGCTGCCAAATCGTTTCAGTAATAAACGGCATAAACGGGTGTAGAAGCTCTGTGAGAGTGCGCAGAACGAACGAAAGTACGCGGCAGGCATCTGTATGGGAAGCGCCTTCTTTATCGAAAAGACGAGGCTTTATAAGCTCAACGTACCAATCGCAGAATGTTCCCCAGAAGAAATCGTAAAGCTTGCCGAGCGCTATTCCAAGCTCGTATTTGTCAAGATTTTCGCAAACCTCGCCCGTAAGCTCGGAAAGTCTTGTAAGAATCCATTTGTCTTCTGTTCCGAGCTTATCGGCAGAGGGAAGTGCTGTATCTGTAAGGTCGTCCGGAATGTTCATAAGAGCAAAGCGTGCGGCGTTCCATATTTTGTTCGTGAAATTTCTTGCCGATTCTATCTTCTCGTCGGAGAAACGCATATCGTTACCGGGAGAGTTGCCTGTGAGAAGCGCAAAACGGAGAGCGTCTGCACCGCATTTATCGATTATCTCAAGCGGATCTATACCGTTTCCGAGCGACTTTGACATTTTGCGTCCCTGCGAGTCGCGGACGAGACCGTGTATCATAACGTGATCAAACGGCTTTTCGTTCATGCAGTACATACCCATTGTTATCATTCTTGAAACCCAGAACGTGATTATATCGTATCCCGTGATAAGGACCGACGTAGGATAGAAATAGTCAAGATCTTCTGTTTTATTCGGCCAACCGAGAGTGGAAAACGGCCAAAGAGCAGACGAGAACCAAGTGTCAAGTACGTCTTCATCCTGATGGATGTGCTTTCCTCCGCACTTCGGGCATACTGTAACGTCGGTTTCGGAGACTGTCATTTCGCCGCAGTCATTGCAGTAATATGCGGGAATCCTGTGCCCCCACCAAAGCTGACGCGATATGCACCAGTCATGGATGCCGTTCATCCAGTTCATATATATCTTTGAGAAGCGTTCGGGAATGTAATCGATAGAGCCGTTTTCCACAACTTCAATCGCTTTCTTCGCGAGAGGAGCCATTTTTACGAACCACTGTCTTGACGCAAGCGGTTCTACAACTGTTCCGCAGCGGCAGCAATGACCTACCGAGTGAGTGTATTTTTCTATCTTTACAAGGTAGCCCTGCGCTTCGAGGTCGGCAACTATTTGTTTTCTTGCCTCATAGCGGTCAAGTCCGGCGTATTTGCCGCCTTCTTCGGTTATTTTGCCCTTGCTGTCGATAACGAGTATCGTATCAAGATTATGACGAGCGCCGACTTCAAAGTCGTTGGGGTCGTGTGCGGGAGTTATCTTAACCGCGCCTGTGCCGAAGCCCTTTTCAACGTATTCGTCCGCTATTATGGGTATTTCTCTGCCTACAAGAGGGAGAATAAGCTTTTTGCCGATTTTGTCTTTATAGCGTTCGTCATCTGGATTTACCGCAACGGCAGTGTCGCCGAGAAGTGTTTCTGGACGTGTTGTTGCGATGATTATTTCACCGCTTCCGTCGGCATACGGATAACGGATGTGCCAGAATGCGCCCTCTTTATCGCTGTGTTCAACTTCTGCATCGGAAAGTGCGGTTTCGCAACGAGGGCAGATATTGCTTATACGGAATCCTCTGTAAATGAGCCCGTCGTTGTAGAGAGAAACGAATACCTTCTTTACTGCGGCGGAAAGATTTTCGTCCATAGTAAAACGTTCTCTTGTCCAGTCACAGGAAGAGCCGAGTGCTTTGAGCTGCGAAATTATACGATTGCCGTATTTATGCTTCCATTCCCAAACGGTATCAACGAATTTTTCTCTGCCGAGATCATAGCGGGAAAGTCCTTTTTCCTTGCGAAGCATTTCCTCAACCTTTATCTGTGTTGCTATTCCGGCGTGATCCGTTCCGGGAACCCAGAGAGTGCAGAAACCCTGCATTCTTTTATATCTTATTATCGTATCTTGCATAGATTCGTCGAGTGCATGTCCCATATGGAGCTGCCCAGTAACGTTCGGAGGAGGGATAACGATAGTGAAGTGTTGTTTGTTTTTGTCGGGTGAGGGAGTGAAATATCCCTTTTCGCACCACTCTTTATAAAGCGGAGCTTCTATTTCGCCCGGATTGTAGCTTTTTGAAAGTTCTCTTGGCATGATGTATTAAACCTCTGATTAAAAATTATTTTGTAATATTGTGCTTTTATTATTCTGCGGGGACGAATGTTTTTCTCAGTTGAGAATGAGACATTCGGAGCCCCTCGGGACAGCAAACGTAATCGCCTCCGGTACGGCTTCTATATCTATGCTTTTAAGACGGACTATTTCGCCGTCAAAGCAAACGCCTACATCCTGCTGAGCTTCAAAACGTATATGCTTGCATTTTTTATACGTTATGAAATCGAGCGGATCTTCACGAAGTATGTGAGTCCCTTTTTTGTAGTCTTTTATAAGAGATATGAATTTCGGTCTTGATATTTTTTCAACTATACATGCGTCTATAAGACCGTCGTTCAGCTTGGCGAGCGGGGCGGCACAGAAGCCTCCGCCGTAGATTCTTGCATTTCCGAACGCGCAAAGAAGAAAAGTCTTTTCAAGCTCGGGTTCATCATCAAATTTTATTGAGTAATCGTGCCCAAAACGACCGAAAAATGCGGAGATAACACCGAGCGGATATGCTATGCCGTTCGGCACGTTTATTTTTGAACGTATGTTTCTCATTTTTTCAACGACGGAACAGTCAAAACCGATATTGAGAACATTGAGACAATACTTGCCGTTGAATTTTATAAGGTCAAATTTTTCCGTCGTTCCGCAAAGCTGAGCTTCAATATTCATAAAAGTATCGTGCTCAGAAAATGATTTTATAAAATCGTTTCCGGTTCCGGCAGGAACTGCAGCAATTTCCGCATTTTCAAAACCGACGGCGCCGTTTACAACTTCATTCAGAGTTCCGTCTCCGCCGCAGGCGTAAAATCTTGTTTTACGCTCCGGATTTTTTTCGCATTCTCTGCGGACGAAATTTTCGGCGTCCGTAATTCCGGACGTCAGATGTATTTCATATTCGTCACCGTGCTTTTCGCAGGCAATGCGTATTTTTTCGATAAGTTTTTCTTTGTCACGCCCGCCTCCGGCTGCGGGGTTTACTATAAAACAGTTATATAGTGAATTCATAAGTACACCTTTGCTTTATTATACAATAAAAACAGTATATCAATTAAAACGGCTTGTGTCAAGCAATTTTTGCCGATTCGGAGTGCAAAGCCTGCCTTTTTAACCAACAGACAAATAATTTTTCGGAAAAGCATTGAAAAAAGCAAGCTTTTGATATATAATGACCGACGTATCACAATTTACGGAGAATTATTTATGAAAAGATTTTTAGCCGTTTTAACAGCGCTCATAATGTTATTTACGCTTTTTTCCGCTGTCGCACTTGCTGCGGGAACGGAAAGCGAAAGTCTGATGACGGACAGAGCGGACGATCCTGCCTCTTACGATACGGCAGAGGGGCTGAGAGTTCAGCGCTATATAATAGTTGCGCTTTTTGCGCTTGGACTCGTGGCGGTTATAATTATGGTAATAAAAAATTATATATCCGGTAAATAGATTGTTTTGCGAC
>FR898226.1:178962-187581 GCA_000437375.1 Eubacterium sp. CAG:841 | reverse complement strand
CGGTTACGACCGTCCGCGTCAATAAAACGATAGGTGGATATATATATGAAGGAAGCTTTACTTATGACATCCGCCGGGACAGGTTTTATGCTTTTTATGACTTGTCTCGGCGCTTTTACGGTGTTTATATTCGGAAAAGAAGCAAAGCTGTCGGCACAGAGGTTCATGTCCGGATTTTCCGGCGGAGTGATGATCGCGGCATCCGTATGGAGCATGATAATTCCGGCGCTCGATTTTTCAAACGGAAAATCGGGAGTGCCCGTTATATCGCTCGGAATCATATGCGGAGCGGCAACGATAACCGTAGCCGACGCTTTGCTTTGCAAATACAAATTCGGAGCGGAAGACACATCTCTGAAAAAACGTAATTCGCTTCTCATGCTCGCTGTTACGCTTCACAATATTCCGGAAGGGATGGCTGTCGGACTTTCGTTTGCAATTGCGGCGGAAACGGGAGAATACGGCGCGGCGCTGACGCTTGCGCTTTGCATAGGAATACAGAACTTTCCGGAGGGAGCAGCGATTTCATTACCGATGAGACGAGAGGGAATGACAAAAACCAAAGCCGCGCTGAAAGGCTGCTATACGGGACTCGTCGAGCCGCCGGCAGCAATTCTGGCAGTTATGCTTTCAACGGCGTTTACTTCTGTTATGCCGTTTATGCTGAGCTTTGCGGCGGGTGCTATGCTGTACGTTACGGCGGAGGAGCTTATTCCTGAATCGAACGGTGACGGAAAGCACGGAACGGCGGGACTTATTTTCGGATTTATAATGATGTTCGCTCTTGACGTTTTGCTCGGATAGCGTAACTTAAAAATTTTTTTCACCGGGTGAGAAAACGGAGCGTGCTTTACGACTAAATGTTGTAAAGAAAAAAACGGAGGAAAATATGAAAAAAATCATCGCATTGATATTCGCGTGTGCATTTTGCTTTTTGATGATATCGTGTGCGAAGAAAAACGAAGGGATGACCGACGGTACGACCGACAGCATAACGGAGAGTACGACCGCTACTGCGACATCCACAGAGATAATGGGTACAACTGCCGCAACGGAACCTAATGGCGGAAAGAACGAAATTCGGCTTGCGGCTCCGAAAGTGGTTTTCGTGACGGGCGGAAAAGAATATGAATGCACATACAGCGAAAAAGCGTCGTCTACCGTCGTCGGAGACGGAACTTCTGCTGTATTTTGCGGAAGAGCAATACTCGGCGGATTCAAAAGGCAGACGTTTGCATGGAAGATACCGGAAATTTCAATCGGAGATATCTCATATATAACATCGGATGGCGAGTATCTTGAGTACGCAACGCTTAATCTTTATCGCATGGAATCAGACGATGCCGAACCCAACAAAGCGAACATATCCGAGCTTTCGGATAAGATAAAGGGCGGAAATTATATTGCGGAGCTGTTTGTAACAAAGAACGCCGATGACGGCTCGTCTGTGACTTATGCTTTCTATATGCTTCTTAAAGGCTGACTTTGCAACTTTATACAAGCGCGCGGGATGAAATCCTGCGCGTTTTATTTTATTTTACTATTGAAATAATCTGTTATGTGATGTATTATGATGTGGTAACTTGAAAAAAGAAAGGATATTTTCCGTGAGAAAAGCAAGATATGAAATCGATATGACGCGCGGACCGCTTTTTGGCAAGCTGATAAGCTTTTCCGTGCCGCTTATGCTTACGGGCATTCTTCAGCTTCTTTATAACGCTGCAGATATGGTTGTCGTGGGCAAATACGGAAGCGACACTTCTCTTGCCGCAGTAGGTTCTACGGGATCTCTTATAAACCTTATAGTAAATGTTCTTATGGGTATGTCGGTCGGAGCCGGCGTGGTCGTGGCGAACGCCATCGGAGCGGGTAACAGAGAAAAAGCTTCGCACGCTACTCACACGGCAATATTTATAAGCATTATTTTCGGAATAGGCGTAGGCATATTCGGGGTGTTTATGTCAAGACCGCTGCTCGAAATGATGAAAAGTCCAGAGGACGTTATAGAGCTGTCCTCACTTTATGTTAAAATATATTTTGCAGGACTTCCGGTAACTATGCTTTACAACTTTGGCTCGTCCATACTTCGTGCGACGGGCGATACGAAACGTCCGCTTTACTTTCTTATTCTTTCCGGAATGGTGAACGTAGTGCTGAACCTTGTTTTTGTAATAGGCTTCAAGATGGACGTTGCAGGGGTTGCGATAGCTACGGTCATTTCAACAGCGATATCGGCGGCGCTTGTAACGGCATGTCTTATGAAAAGCGACGGTCCTTGCAGGCTTTATATAAAGAAGCTTCGCATATATGGAAAAGAACTTCTCGAAATGACAAAGATAGGGCTTCCCGCCGGACTTCAGGGTTCGGTATTCTCAATATCGAACGTAATAATTCAGTCGTCTATAAACTCGTTCGGATCTATAACAATGGCGGGAAGTGCGGCAGCAAACAGCCTTGAAGGCTTTGTGTATACGTCGATGAACGCTGTTTACCAGGCGGCACTTACATTTACCGGTCAGAACGTAGGTGCAAAACAGTACAAGAGAATAAATACCATATGCGCACAGAGCCTTATAATAGTTACGACGGTGGGCATTATCGGCGGAATAGGGATATATTTGCTCGGTGAGCCGCTTGTCGGAATTTACGACAGCGATCCGACGATAATTTCGGAAGGCGTGAAACGACTCGGAATCATATCTGTTACATATTTCATATGCGGAGCAATGGATATGATGGTCGGAATGATGCGAGGTATGGGAAAATCTCTTATGCCCATGATAGTTACGGTAGTAGGCGTATGCGGTGTAAGAATTGTGTGGATATATACCGTTTTTGCGCACTTCCACTCACTTTTCTGGCTTTATATTTCATATCCTATATCGTGGCTGGTAACTCTTTTTATACATTGCATATGCTATTTTGCCGTGAGAAACAAACTCCCGAAGGAAAATATGCCTCGTGACGACGAAACAAAACAAATGGAGGAAATAAACGCATGAAAACAGCAATAATCGAAATGGAAAACGGAAAGACAATGACGCTTGAACTTTATCCTGAGAAAGCGCCGATAACTGTTGAAAACTTTGAAAAGCTTGCAAATTCAGGCTTTTATGACGGACTTATTTTTCATCGTGTTATAAAGGGCTTTATGATTCAGGGCGGCGATCCCACCGGAACGGGAATGGGCGGTCCCGGTTGGCAGATAAAAGGCGAGTTTTCTTCAAACGGCGTTAAAAACGACTTAAAGCATACGCGCGGCGTAATATCAATGGCGCGCTCGCGTCATCCCGATTCGGCAGGCTCTCAGTTCTTTATCATGCATGAGGATGCTCCGCATCTTGACGGTCAGTATGCGGCTTTCGGAAAAATGACAGATGGCTTTGATTGTCTTGATGAAATAGCCTGCGTAAGAACCGATTACTCGGACAAACCCATTTCAGAGCAGAAGATAAAGAAAGTAACCGTAAAGTAATATTTTCTCTTGACTTTTACTCAAATTGTATAGTAAAATATAATCAGGTTGAAAGTAATGAAAAAGAGAAAAGGGCTTTAATAAAAATGGTTATTACAAAACGTGTGGAAATCGTTATAAAAACTGTTTTGATCTGACCATATGCACCGGAGCCGACCAACAGAAAAGCAGGTCGGTTCGGGTGCTTTTTTAATTAATTGACGGATGCAAAGACAGCTGCAGACGTTTGCCCGGAGGATAAAAAATGGACGTTTTTGACATGCTTGAACTTGTTTTCGGTCTTGCGTTGTTCCTTTTCGGAATGAGCCTTATGGGCGACGCGCTGAAGCGCAGTGCCGGAAACAAGCTGAAAATGATACTCGGAAAGCTGACATCGAATACTTTCAAGGGCTTTTTGCTCGGGCTTGTGGTAACGGCTATAATTCAGTCGTCGTCGGCGACAACAGTCATGGTTGTCGGCTTTGTAAGCTCAGGAACGATGACGCTTACTCAGGCGGTAGGCGTTATAATGGGCGCAAATCTCGGTACAGCGGCAACAGCGTGGATCATATCGCTTTCTGAAATAGGCTCCGGAGGGCAGAGCGTCAGTGCCGCACTCGAAATATTCAAAACCACGACATGGGTTCCGATAGTGGCGCTTATAGGGATATGTTTGCTTATGTTTTCGCACAGCAGCAGAAAAAAGGACGTAGCGGCAGTTCTTCTCGGTTTTGCTGTGCTTATGGTTGGAATAGAATATATGTCAGGTTCTGTCGCAGGACTTAAAGATAATGAAGCTTTCCGATCTATAATGACAATGTTTGAAAACCCGATTTTCGGCGTTCTTGCCGGTATGATAGTAACAGCAATTGTCCAGTCGTCATCAGCGTCGGTCGGTATTCTGCAATCGCTTACGACATCGGGAACGATAACCTACGGCATGGCTATACCGATAGTTATGGGACAAAATATAGGTACTTGCGTAACGGCACTTATATCGTCCGCAGGCGCCACGAGAGACGGTAAACGCGCGGCATTTATCCATTTGTATTTCAACATAATAGGAGTTGCGATATTGCTTCCCGCGTATTATCTTGTAAACAGTGTGGCATCACTAGGAATCTCGGATAAAACGATAGATATGGTGGGCGTTGCTGTTGTTCATACAGCTTTCAAAATACTTTCTATTCTTATAATGTCGCCGTTTACCAAACAGCTTGAAAAGCTTGCTTCAATAACTGTGAAAGGCAAAAATGACGAAGAGGTCAATATGCTTGACGAACGCCTTCTTGCAACGCCGGCAATCGCGATAGAGCGCGCGAACGAAGTTGCGGCAAAGATGGCGCGTATATCGGTCGACGCCATGCGAATGTCGATAAAGCTGTTTGATTCTTATGACAAGAAAAACGCACAGCTTATCCGTGATTATGAGGATAAGGCGGACAAATACGAAGATATGCTCGGTTCGTATCTTATAAAGCTGTCAAGCCGCAGTATGTCGGAAAGCGAAAGCCATTCCGTTACAAAGCTTTTGCACATTCTCGGCGATTTTGAACGTATTTCGGATCATGCCGTAAATATGGTGGAATCGGCGGAGGAAATGCTTGACAAGAAAATTGAATTTTCGGATGAAGCGAAATCGGAGCTTAAAACTCTTTGCTCGGCAGTGCTTGAAATTCTTGACCTTGCGGAAAAGTCGTTTATAGAAAACGATATAAGCGCGGCGAATATGGTTGAGCCGCTTGAACAGGTAGTCGACTATCTGCGCGACGAGATAAAGAAGCGCCATATAAAACGTTTGCAGAACAGCTTATGCTCGATAGAACACGGATTTGTACTTTCTGACATACTTACAAATCTTGAAAGAGTATCAGACCATTGTTCAAATATAGCGGGATGTGTTATAGAAATTTCACAGCACGACGCACTTGATATGCACGAATATCTCAAGGAAGTCAAAAACGACGGGGCGGAGTTTGGACGTATGTATGGCAATTATCTTGAAAAATATTCTCTTGATGCGGAAAAATAAATATCAAAATATCGCGAAAACAGTAGATATTTGAAAATAAAAGTGATATAATATAAATTCACAATACAAAAAATCAGTGAGGGCGTTCAAAATGGAAAATCAAACGATACTTATACTCGATTTCGGCGGGCAGTATAAAGAGCTTATTGCCAGAAGAGTAAGAGAATGCGGCGTTTATTCTATGATAAAACCGTATGATATTTCTCTTGATGAAATCAAAAAAATAAATCCGATAGGAATAATTTTTACGGGCGGACCGAACAGCGTTTATCTTGAGGATTCCCCAAAGTGCGATGAAAAGCTCTATTCGCTCGGAATACCCGTGCTTGGAATTTGTTACGGATCGCAGCTCATCGCTCATATGCTCGGCGGAGAAGTGGTGTCGTGCAAAAAAAGCGAATACGGCGTTCTTGCGGCAACGATAGATAAAAAATCGGCTTTGTTTGAAGGCCTTGACCGCACTCAGAAGGTGCTTATGAGTCACACCGATATGATAAAAATTCTTCCCGAAGGTTTTGATGTGACGGCGCATACAAAGCTTTGTCCGTGTGCGGCATATCAGTGCGAGGAAAGAAAAATATACGGTGTGCAGTTCCATCCGGAGGTTGAAAACTCGGAGCACGGCACCGATATGATAAACAACTTCCTTTACAAAGTCTGCGGTGCGAACGGCGACTACACAATGAAGGATTATCTTCAGAAGCAGATAGAAGCCGTCAGAGAGCAGGTCGGCAAAAAGCGTGTCCTGCTCGGACTTTCCGGTGGTGTTGATTCTTCTGTTTGTGCCGCTCTTCTTTCGGAAGCAATTCCCGGGCAGCTTGTGTGTGTATACATAGATCACGGTTTTATGAGAAAGAACGAGACGGATGAAGTCCGTGCTGCATTTGAAGGTCGCGAACTTGACTTTGTTTATGTTGACGCCCGCGAACGTTTTATTGAAAAACTTCGCGGAGTTACAGATCCGGAGCAGAAGAGAAAAATAATAGGCACGGAATTTGCCCGCACGTTCGAGGACGAGGCAAAGAAATGCGGTCATCCGGATTTTCTTGCACAGGGAACGATTTATCCGGATATAGTTGAGTCCGGAAAGAACAAATCCGCCGTTATAAAAAGCCATCATAATGTCGGCGGACTTCCTAAGGATCTTGGTTTCGAGGGTGTTGTCGAACCGCTTGCCGGACTTTTCAAGGACGAAGTCCGCAAGCTCGGACGTATGCTCGGACTGCCGGACAGTCTCGTTAACCGTCAGCCGTTCCCGGGTCCCGGTCTTGCTATAAGAACAATAGGTGAAATTACCGAAGAAAAGCTTGAAATTCTTCGCGAGGCTGATTTTATTGTCCGCGAGGAGATAGGCAATTGTAAGAGCGTACATCCCGACCAATATTTCTGTGTGCTTACCGATTCGAGAAGCGTCGGAGTTGTCGGCGATTTCAGAACATACAATTATACTCTTGCCATAAGAGCCGTTCAGACGAGCGACTTTATGACTTGCGAATACTCACGTTTGCCTTACAGACTTCTCACAAAGATGTCTACAAGAATCACGAACGAAGTTAAAGGCGTCGGCAGAGTTGTTTATGATATAACCTCAAAGCCGCCGGCAACGATCGAGTGGGAATAAACCAAAACTACAAAGCTCCGTAATCTGCGGAGCTTTTTTGATAAATTTTTGAAACCGAATTTGAAAAACAGATACTTCTTAAGCGAAAGGGGGCGAGAAGAGAATGAAAGGCGGCAAAGAACTTGCGGAGTTTCGCATTGGTGAATTTACCTCCGAATATTTTGAAAGGGTCTATTATTACTGCCTTAAAAAGACGGGCAGCGAGACGGAGGCGGCGGAGCTTTCGCAGGACATAGCGCTCGGAATAATCGAGCAGCTGCGCCGAGGGGCTTGTCCCAACAGCTTTTCGGGCTGGGTCTGGCAGATAGTGCGCAATATCTATGCAGGCTGGGCGACCGAAAAGCACAAGACGAGGGAAAGGCTTTCGGATACGGATATCTTGGAATTTGAAATTCCGGACAATTCCGACTTTGTCTCCGACCTTATACGGGAAGAAGACATAGCAGCTATTCGCCGTGAAATGGCTTTCATTCTTTCGGAATACAGAAACGTTTTGCTTATGTACTATATACAGAGCAAACGTGTCTGCGATATTGCGAAAAATCTCGGTATCCCGGAAGGCACGGTCAAGACAAGGCTTTTCCGTGCGAGAGAAAAACTGAAAGAAGGTATGTATATGGCAAGAGAATTCGGAAAAAGAAGTTATAACCCGGAAAGACTGAGCTTTTCGTCATCGGGAAATCAGCCGTCGGGACTGCCGTGGAGCGCGGTGCAGAGAAAGATACCGGTAAATATCCTGTGCGAGGCAAACAACAATCCGTCAACGGTCGAGGAGCTGGCGATAGAACTCGGTATTGCGGCGCCTTATATGGAGGAAGAGGTTGATATTCTTGAAAAAAGTGAGCTTCTCAGAAAGCTCGACGA
Organism: Eubacterium sp. CAG:841; assembly: GCA_000437375.1. Taxonomy (GTDB): domain Bacteria; phylum Bacillota; class Clostridia; order Oscillospirales; family CAG-272; genus CAG-841. The sequence continues at coordinate 179,610 of FR898226.1, read as the reverse complement.
CGGAAAATATATCACAAATTTCTTCATTGCGCCAAGCGAATGCATAGAAGAGGTGAATGCGCTCTGCGAGGATTTCGCCTATGACAATTACAAAAAATTCTGGCAGGTGGCAAGCGATTTTGTGACAAAGCACTATGCGGAGTTTATCGGCGAAAGCACCATGAGCGAGCAGGACGCGACAATGTTTTTCTTTATGAAGCTTGTAGACAAAGTGAAGGCGGAAGGCGACGGCATAGTATGTAACAGATTCAAGAGAAAAGACGGCGGCAGCTGGGGCTTTATTGGATATGAGCAGGGCGCACGGCGCGGCAGAATAAATGCGTGCAGCTTCAGCGATAGCGGACGTTCGGGATACGGCAATGAACTGCGTGCTTATTTCGACGACAGCGGAAGATTCGGAAAACGGACTTATAATCGCTGCGATGTACGATCAAGCTATCTGCCGGCAATCCGCGAGCTTGTGAAAAACGGATACAGCACAGAAGGCTTCACAGATTTACAAAAGACCATATTGGATTGGTTTTCCGACAACGGCTACTTTGTAAAGGACGGCGACAAATACAAGCCGGCAGTGCTTATTTTCGAGGGAGATAAGCTAAGCGAACTGAGAAATCTTATGATCTGCGAGCACAGGGAAGAATACGACGC
>FR898226.1:150708-178930 GCA_000437375.1 Eubacterium sp. CAG:841 | reverse complement strand
TGGCGGCAATGAAAAAGCTTCATGACGATGCAGTCGGCGTAATCGCAAAATACAGCGTGCCTTGTCTTAAGGATGATTTCGATTATTATGTTTGTGCGATGCTCTACAAGATGAGAGGCTGTGTTGCGGCGCTTGTAAAGGATGACGGACTCTACACCGGCGGAAACGGCGACTTCGGTTACTTTTCATACGAAAAATGACAACTGAAAAACAGCCCTCTGCATTTTTTGCAGAGGGCTGTGTGTTTTTTTGTTTTTCAAATATTTTTACTTAAATCAGGATGATGTTTGCTTATATTTTCACTTGAAAGAGAATTGCTTTCAACGGGTTTTATGCCTGTTACGTCTTCACTTTTTGAACGTATTACGAATATCATTCCCTGAAATATCTCGCCGAGTCTTATTGTAATTTCTTCTTCCGTGAAGCTGCAAACCCCCGTTGCACAAAGTGTGCAAAGTCCGTAAGTGTATATCCACATCTGACCGAAAAGATGTTCCGCCTGTTGCTTTGTTGCGTGATAGTCACGCATTATTATGGCTACATCGGCATCTTTGCTGAACGGTACAGCTTGAATGGCATGTTCAAAATCCATGCCGGATCCAGTTTCGGACATAAACAGCATCTGGAAAAGTCTTGGGTTTTCCTGTGCGAATTTTATCCATTGCATACCTCTTTTCTTGTATGCGGGATTATAGTTTTCGGAAACCGACATATAGCTGTCAAACAAAGCTTTTGCGGCTTTATATACTTCGTTTTTAAGCTCGTCCATATCCTTGAACATTGTAAAGATAGGGCAGGCCGAACAACCGAGATATTTTCCGAGTCCGCGAGAGGTAAGCGCGTCGATACCGCTTTCGCTTATAAGCTTCAGCGCGGCTTTTACTACTTCTTCCTTTGTGAATTTTGGCTTGGGAGGCATTGCGAAATCTCCTTGATATTTTAATTATATATCATCTGATTTATTATAACGCAATGTGTGTTTATTGTCAATCGAAAAGCGGATTTTTTATTATGCTCCGCCGAATTGACTGAAATAAAGCTTTGCATAGAAGCCGTTCTGCTCGATAAGCGACGAATGATTTCCGCGTTCAATAACATGACCGTCTTTCATTACAAGTATTACATCGGCTTCTTTTATTGTGGAAAGGCGGTGTGCCACTATAAATGATGTACGTCCCGCCATCATTTTAGAAAATGCCGATTGTATTTTCATTTCGGTTCGCGTGTCGATCGATGAAGTTGCTTCGTCGAGGATAAGCATCTGCGGAAGCGACAGCATTGCGCGGGCTATGCATAAAAGCTGGCGCTGACCTGCAGAAAGGTTGCTTCCGTTTTCCTTTATGACGGTGTCATAGCCGTCCGGAAGCCTTTTGATAAATGAATGTGCGTGCGCCGCTTTTGCTGCGACTTCGATTTCTTCGTATGTGGCATCAGGCTTTCCGAATGCGATGTTGTCACGCACTGTACCCGACGAAAGCCATGTATCCTGAAGTACCATGCCGTACCTTGTACGAAGATCCTTGCGCGTCATATCACGTATGTCGACGCCGTCAACCTCTATGCTTCCTTGATTTACATCATAGAAGCGCATGAGAAGGTTTATAAGCGTGGTTTTCCCGCAACCGGTCGGACCCACTATCGCTATTCTTTGTCCGGATTTTACGGAGAGAGAAAGATTTTCTATAAGCGGTCGCGACGGAACATAAGAGAATGATACGTTTTTGATTTCAACGTTTCCTTTCGGTGCAGGGGATTTCGGATCGCGGCTTTCCGGAATTTCATCGCTTTCGTCGAGGAGTTCAAACACTCTGCCGGCGCATGTGAATGCATTCTGAAGCTCGGTTATAACGCCGCTTATTTCGTTAAAAGGCTTGGCGTACTGTGAAGCATAGCTCAAAAATACGCTGAGCTGACCGACGGAGATATGTCCCGAAACTGCGTAAAGAGCGCTTATAAGCGTTACCACCGCGTAAACGATGTTGTTTATAAGTCTTGTGCTGGGATTTGTAAGGCTTGAAAAGAACGTGGCGTTCATTGCCGCTTTTCCGAGCTTTTCATTTACCTCGTCAAAATCTTTAAGGCTTTCATCTTCGTGACCGAACGCTTTTACAACGCTTTGACCTTCGACAAGTTCGTTTGTGAGCGCCGTCTGTTCTCCGCGAGCTATCGCCTGTTCTTTGAAAAAGCGATTTGTTCTTGAAGCAATAAACTTTGCCACAAAGAACGAAAGCGGAGTGAGGACAAACACCGCAATGGCTATTTTCCAATTGAGGTAAAGCATTATACCGAGCGTTGAAAGGATTGTTATAACTCCGGTGAAAAGCTGCGTAAAGCCCATAAGAAGCCCGTCTGAGAAGGTGTCAACGTCGGCTATCATACGGCTTACCGTGTCGCCTGATGGATGCGTGTCAAGATACGCAAGAGGAAGCTTGTTTATTTTTTTGCTTATTTTGTCGCGAAGGTCGCGGCATACGGAAAAGGCAATATTGTTGTTGCAGTTTGCAAGAAATTTCTGTGCTATTGCGCCGAGAGCAGCTGTCACTGCAACCATTATTATTGTCTTTAGAACTGTTTCGAAGTCGACTTTGCCTTTGTCTATCATTGCGTCGATTGCGTTTCCGCAGAATACGGGAATAAGAAGCTGTGCCGCTGTGCTTATGAGTGCCAGAAGTATACTTGCCGCAACGGAAAGGGAATACGGCTTTATAAGCGAAAGAACGCGCGCGGTTGTTTTCTTTTTCATTGCTTTGCCTCCGTTCCGAATTGGCTTTCGTAAATTTCTTTGTATACAGAGCAGCTTTCAAGAAGCTCTTCGTGCTTGCCGATGCCGACGAGCTTTCCGTCGTCAAGGACGAGTATCTTATCGGCGTAGGCTATCGAGCCTGCGCGTTGACTTACGATAATAACGGTGAGATTTTCCGGCAGAGCTTTGATGGCTTTGCGGAGCGCTGCGTCGGTCGCATAGTCGAGGGCAGAAGTGCTGTCGTCGAGAATAAGTATATCGGCACCGGAAAGGAGCGCTCTTGCTATTGTAAGACGTTGCTTTTGTCCGCCGGAAAGGTTGGAGCCACCCTGAAGAACTTTTTCGTCAAGACCGTCAGGCTTTTGCCGCACGAATTCAGCCGCCTGTGCGGTTTCGAGCGCATGCCATATATCATCATCCGTGGCGTTTTTATTACCCCAAAGCATGTTTGAACGTATAGTTCCGGAAAAAAGGCGAGGCTTTTGATCCACTATTGCGACGGAGGAAAGAACAGCATCTTTTGAAAGAGATTTAATGGGTTCTTCTTTGAGATAGACGCATCCTTTTGTGGCATCGTAGAAACGCGGAATAAGCCGCACAAGAGATGACTTTCCGCTTCCCGTGCCACCTATTATTCCTATCGTATCGCCGCGATTTGCGGAAAAAGATATATCCGTAAGCGAGTCTGCTCCCGCTTCCGCATATTTCAGCGAAACATTATCGAAACGGATTATTTCGTCGCAGTCAAGTCCGATATTTGTGCCATCAAAGGCCATTGAGCTTTCGGTATCAAGCACCTGACCTATGCGTCCCATTCCGGAGATTGATTTTCCGAGAAGAACTACAAGGTTCGCAAGCTTGACGAGCTCAACAAGTATCTGACCTATATAATTTATCAAAGCTATGACATCGCCCGAAAGAAGTGTTCCGCCATTGACTTTTTCCGCTCCGAGCCAGAGTATAAGTACTATAACGGCGTTTACGACAACATATGTGAGCGGATTCATCAGTGCGGCGAATTTTCCTACGCGAAGCTGAGCTTTTGTAAGTGCGGAATTTATTTTTGTGAATTTTTCATTTTGGATTTCTTCCCGACCGAATGCTCGGATGACACGGACGCCGTTCAGGTCCTCGCGCGTAGCTCCCGTTACACCGTCAAGCTCTTTCTGTACGTTTTTATACATCGGTGCGGTAATAAACATAATGCCGAAAACTATAACGAACATAACTATTATGGCTGCAACGAAAATAAGCGCTATTTCAGCATTTATGGTGAATGCCATAATCATTGCACCGAATACGATAAACGGGCTGCGAAGAAACAGTCTTAAAAACATGTTTGCACCGCTCTGAACCTGATTTACGTCGCTTGTCATTCTTGTTATGAGAGTTGACGTGCCTATTTTGTCGAGCTCCGTAAAGCTAAGACTTTGAATTTTTTCAAGAAGCTGACGACGGAGTCCCGTTGCAGTTCCGACAGAGGCTTTTGCGGCGAAATATTGTGCAACGAAACTACATGCAAGGCCGAGAACCGCCATTCCGAGCAGCATAGCAAATCGGGTTATTATATAGCGACGATCGCCTTCGGCGATGCCTTTGTTTACGATGCTTGCAACAATTTTCGGGACGATAAGATCAAAGCAGGCTTCAAGCATTTTGAAAAGCGGAGCGATTATTGCTTCGCGCTTGTATTTTTTAAGATACGGAATAAGATATCGCATTGTTTTATTCTCCGTTTTGTTTATTTCATAGCCTATTATACCACACAAATTCATATTGACATATATATATTTCACGGTATAATTATATATATAACGTATAAATCGGGAGCTTTTATGGACATTCGTCAGCTTACTTATTTTGTAGCCGCGGTTGAAGAAAAAACGATCACTGCCGCAGCAGAAAAACTGCATATGACTCAGCCTCCTCTTACAATGCAGCTTCATATGCTTGAGGACGAGCTTGGGTGCAAGCTTTTCCGTCGAGACGGAAGAACGCTTTCTCTTACCGACGCCGGACAGCATTTTTACAGCCGAGCACTTGAGATAATAGGAATGTGTGACAGCGCAAAAAGCGAGATGAACGATTATCGAAGCGGTAATGCGGGCGAACTGCGCATAGGAGCGATATCATCGGTAAGAGGAACGCTTTTTACAGATTGGATAAAGGATTATCACGATAAATATCCTTATGTTAAAATATCCGTTCACAGTGCAAATACATATCAGTTGCTTGAACAGCTACGCAACAGGGAAATAGATATGGCGGTTATACGTACTCCGTTTCCCGCAGGAGATTTTGAAACCGAATACATACGGAGGGAAGAAATGTCCGCAATAGGAAACGGAAAATTCTTTTCTTGTCCGGACAGTGACGATATATCTTTACAAGAGCTTTCTGCATCTCCGCTTATAGTATATCGCAGATGGCAGAAAATAATAGAATCGGTATTTGAGACATCCGGACTTGTGCCGAAGATATGCTGTGTAAACGATGATGCCGAGATGACGCTCTCTCTTGCGCTCAGCGGAATAGGTGTCGGCCTTTTACATACGTCGGCGCTTCCCGGAAAATGCGATGAAAGTATAAGAATACTGAAACTGCACGAAAAGACGCTTTCATCGGAGATAGCGCTTGTTTGCCAAAGTAAAAAATCGCTTCCGGAGCCTTCCGCGCTTTTCTGGAAGCTTGTGAGTGAGAATAAATGAACGAAAAATCCGTCCGATTTTTAATTCGGGCGGATTATTTACTATCAAAGCTCGGAGAATATCTTTGAGCCTTTTATTTTTATCCAACGATAGAGGACGAAAGCAAGTATTGCCGACAAGAGTGAAAATATTGCGATAAAAAGTGTAGCGCTGACAAAAAAGCTAAGGAACAAATATGCTGCCACCATAATAACGGCAAATCCCCAACTGCCGAAGATTGCGAGCATAACGCTAAGACTTTGCTTTATCGGGTAGATTTCATTTGTCCATGTCAGATTAGGCTTTTTAAGACCGACGAAAAGTCCGAAAAGGGCAGAAAGGAATATGTATATTACAGAAAATATAACAACGAGAATTCCGGAAAGAAGTCCGCTGTTCATTTTCACAAGATAAGCTGCAATACATATTGAAGCCGGAACGGTCGTGAGAATTATTTGCACATAGAGCTTTGCTTTAAGCGCAACCCAAGCATTTATCGGCAGGGACTGAGCTATCCATATGTTTTTGCCTTCAAGAGATACTGACGGTGCCGCCATATCGTTCATAGAAGCAAGCATACATAGCGCGGCACAGAAAAGCACGGGAATAAAGCTTTCAGCTTTGTCACCGAGCGCTTGTGCTAAGTTTGATGCAAGATCCGAGCCTTTTATAAATATAAGCACGCCCGCTATCGGCAGAAAGATTATTCCGAAACCGCAGTTGAGCATATAATTCGGACTTGCCGTGAAACGCGCGAACTCTTTGCCGAGCATAGCACCGAAGATACTGTTCTTTTTTGCTGTTTTTTCTACGTATTTTGTTTTCGCTGAAGATCCGCTCGATGTTGCTATTTTTATAAATCCGTGCGCGATTATATAAAGAACAACGAAAAGAATTACTGCGGTGATCGCAAAGAAAAGAAGAATTGAGAGGAGATCTCCTTCCGCAGAACGTCCGATTATGTATATAGGATATGCAGAACCTTTTATTTTGTCGCCTATTGACGCCGCATTTTCAATTATATGGCTTATTACCTCATTCGCTTTGAAATATACAAAATAGTAAGCGGCAAAAAACAAAAGCGAAAGAAATACGGTTATAAAGCTTTTGTTTTTCAGTTTAAGGCTCACCTTTGCAACCACCCATCCGAGCGCACATGACAAAATGAGAACGACAAGCGAAATGCTTAAAAGAAACATTATTCCGCCGATAACAGTCATGGCGGTGGCGCCCGCAACGATGTTGTACACTATAACTCCGGGCACGATTGAAAGCGCCGAAAACATAAGTCCGAGAATATATACACTAAAGAGACGAGATATAAGTATGTATTTTACCGGAATCGGAAGCGAGAGAAGCAGATCGTTATCCTTTGCAAGATAAAGAGCGGAATATGTATTGAATACGCTGCCGAAGATTCCAAGTGCGATCGCAATCGTCGAAATTATTCCGAAGTAAAGCCAGCCCATACCGGATGATACGAGCGGAGAACACATTGATATTGACAGCAGCGTAAACATTCCGCCGAGAATTACGACCATGAGAATGACGTACATTGAAATGAAAAGAGCGCTTGAAAGCTTTGAACGCGCTTTATTCTTTTTCTGATCGTAGAAAAAGCCGCGATAAAGCTCCGTCATCTGTTTTCTGAGTAATATTTTAAGCATTTTCAGCCCTCCAACTCAAGAAATACTTCCTCAAGTGACGCATCGCCTTTGACTTCCTCCATCGTGCCGGAGCGTATAAGCTTTCCGCCTTTTATTATAGCTACTTTGTCGCAAAGCTTTTCGGCAACTTCAAGAACGTGGGTAGAGAAGAATATAGCTCCGCCGTTTTCGCACACTTCACGCATCATCCCTTTCAGGAGGTGAGAAGCTTTCGGGTCAAGACCGACAAACGGTTCATCCATTATGATAAGCCGGGGATTGTGTATCCACGCCGATATTATTGCAAGCTTCTGCTTCATTCCGTGCGAGTACGCCGATATAGGCTGAGCAAGATCCTGCGTTATTTCAAACATATCAGCATATTTTGCGATCTTGTATTTGCGTTCATCAGCACTTACACCGAAAATATCGGCAATGAAGTTAAGATATTTTATTCCCGTCATAAACTCGTAAAGGTCGGGGTTATCCGGTATGTAGGCGATTTTTTTCTTGCAGGCAATGGGGCTTTCTTTTATTGAAACTCCGTCTATTTTTATTTCGCCTTCGTCAAACGAAAGTATCCCGACAACGGATTTGAGAGTTGTTGTCTTTCCGGCACCGTTGTGTCCTATAAAGCCGTATATTTCTCCCGGCGCGATATGCAGCGAAAGATCGTCCACCGCTTTTTTTGTTCCATATGTTTTTGTAAGATGTGAAATGTTAAGCATTATTTTATTTCCCCGTTTCTTTTATTATAGAGCGGTTGATATATTATCTCACAAAAAAGCCTGTTTGTCAATATGTACAAAGCAAATTGATCACCTTTCGGCGTGTTTTCCGATTTTTGATATAAAGCCGTCTGCAAATTGAAAAATAACATAACTTTATTTTGATATGATATTGAAAAAAGAGAATTTTTATGATATACTTAAATGCGTTTTTATATTCGCAAATAAGGAGAAAAGAAAGGTATGGAGCATGACAAACGGGTGTCTGAAAAAAGACACGGAAAAATTATGAAAAGAGAACATTCCGAACAGAGAGGAGATGACCTCGATGACTAAGTACATATTTGTTACCGGAGGTGTCGTTTCCGGACTCGGCAAGGGAATAACGGCAGCGTCTCTGGGAAGATTGCTCAAGGCAAGAGGACTTAAAGTTGCGGCACAGAAGCTTGATCCGTACATAAACGTCGATCCCGGAACAATGAGCCCGTATCAGCACGGAGAAGTCTATGTTACGGAGGATGGAGCGGAGACGGATCTCGATCTCGGTCACTATGAAAGATTTATTGATGAGGATCTTAACAAATATTCGAACCTTACGACGGGAAAGGTTTTCTCGAATGTGCTTTCAAAGGAGCGCAGAGGAGAATATCTCGGCAGTACGGTACAGATAATTCCTCATATTACGGACGAGATAAAGAAATTCATATACTCCGTAGGCAAAAAGACCTCAGCCGATGTCGTTATAACCGAAATAGGCGGAACTACAGGCGATATCGAAAGTCAGCCTTATATTGAGGCGATAAGACAGGTAGGACACGAGGTCGGAAGCGAAAATTCTCTTTATATACATGTCACTCTTGTACCTTATCTCAAGGCGTCGGGCGAACATAAGTCAAAGCCGACACAACACTCCGTAAAGGAACTTCAGGGCTCGGGAATAAATCCCGGAATACTTATTCTTCGTTGTGACGAGCATATAGAAGACGAAAGTATATTCCGCAAGATAGCAAATTTCTGCAATGTAAAACCGGATTGCGTTATAGAGAATATGACGCTTCCCGTGCTTTACGAAGCGCCGCTTATGCTTGAAAAGTCCCATTTTTCGGATATAGTCTGCCGCGAGCTCAATATAGATGCTCCAAAGCCCGACCTTTCCGAATGGGAAGCGCTTGTACGTCGAATAGAAAGCAGAGACAAGACTGTCCGCATAGCACTTGTAGGAAAGTATGTTCAGCTTCACGACGCATATCTTTCGGTTGCCGAAGCTTTGCGCCATGCCGGATACGAACTTGGCACGCATGTCAAGATAAAATGGATAGATTCCGAAACCGTTACGCATGAAAACGCCAAAGAAATATTCTCAGATGTTTCGGGAATACTTGTTCCGGGCGGTTTTGGTAACAGGGGCATAGAAGGCAAGATAGCTGCGGCAAAATATGCAAGAGAAAACAATATTCCGTATTTCGGAATATGTCTCGGAATGCAGATAGCCGTTATAGAATATGCAAGGGACGTTCTCGGATACAAGGACGCAAACTCAGGAGAGTTTGATCCGGATTCGGAGCATAAGGTGATAGACTTTATGCCCGGTCAGAGCGACGAAATAGACAAAGGCGGAACACTCAGGCTCGGAAGCTATCCGTGCGTGATAAAAGACGGCACAACAATGAAGCGTTGCTACAAAACAGGTGAGATTGCTGAAAGACACCGTCACCGTTACGAATTCAACAACGATTATCGTGCCGATATGGAAAATGCCGGTCTTACAATAAGCGGAACTTCGCCGGACGGACGTTTGGTTGAGACTGTTGAGATAACGGAAAGACCGTTCTTCGTCGGTGTTCAGTATCATCCGGAATTCAAGAGCAGACCCAACAAGCCTCATCCGCTGTTTTTGGGATTTGTCGGTGCGGCGCTTGAAAAATCGGAAAGTGAAAAATAAAAATTTAAGGATACACATATGAAAAATACATATGAAAGCCCTCTTTGTTCCCGCTATGCAAGCGATGAAATGAAAAAGATATTTTCTCCCGACGAGAAATTTTCGACGTGGAGAAAGCTTTGGGTGGCTCTTGCCGAAAGCGAGAAAGAGCTTGGGCTTGACATAACCGACGAGCAGATATCGGAGATGAAGGCTCATGTCAACGATATTGACTATGAGCTTGCCGCAAAGTATGAGTCGCTTGTCCGTCACGATGTTATGGCGCATGTAAAGACATTCGGAGACGCCTGCCCGAAAGCGAAAGGAATAATTCATCTTGGCGCTACATCGTGCTATGTCGGTGACAATACGGATGTTATACTTATGCGCGCGGCACTTTTGCAAATAAAAAAGCTGCTTGTAAACGCAATAAAGGCGACAGTTGATTTTGCATTGAAATATAAATCGCTTCCGACGCTTGCATATACTCATTTTCAGGCGGCACAGCCGACCACTGTGGGCAAGCGGGCGACGCTTTGGTGCAACGACCTTCTTTCAGATCTTCGTCATCTGGATTTTCAGCTTACGGAAATGAAGCTGCTCGGATGCAAAGGTACAACGGGCACTTCGGCAAGCTTCCTTGAACTTTTTGACGGAAATACGGAAAAAGTTACAGAACTTGAAAAGCTGATAGCCGATAAAATGGGGTTTGACGGCTGTGTTCCGGTCTCGGGACAGACATATTCGAGAAAGCTCGATTACGATGTGCTTTCAGTACTTTGCGGAATAGCGCAGAGCGCATCGAAATTTGCGGGAGATATAAGGCTTCTTTCTCACCTGAAAGAGTTTGACGAACCGTTTGAAGCAGGCCAGATAGGCTCATCGGCAATGGCATATAAGCGTAACCCGATGAGAAGCGAGAGAATAGCCTCGCTTTCAAGATACGTTATGGCAGACGTTATGAATCCTGCGGTAACGGCAGCGTCTCAATGGCTTGAAAGAACGCTTGATGATTCCGCAAACAAGAGAATTTCCGTTCCGGAAGCATTCCTTGCAACGGATGCAATACTTTCGCTTTATATAAACGTAATATCCGGCGGAAGCGTATATCCTGCCATGATAAAACGGCATCTGGACGAAGAGCTTCCTTTTATGGCGACGGAAAATATTCTTATGTATTGTGTGAAGAAAGGCGGAGACAGGCAGACTCTGCACGAAGCTATCCGCGTTCACAGCGTGGCGGTGGCAAAAGAAATGAAACTTTCCGGAGGAGAGAACGACTTGCTTAACCGCATACTGAATGATCGGACTTTCGGGCTTACAAAAGAGGAAATGAACGAACTTTCGGACCCGAAAACCTTTACCGGGTGTGCGGAAAAACAAACGGAAGACTTTATAGACGGGTGTGTTTATCCTGTTCTTGAAAAAAACAAGGATATGCTCGGAGTAAATATAAAAATAAATGTGTGAGGTAAAGAAAAATGCTTACAGCAATTGTGGGAATTAACTGGGGAGACGAAGGCAAGGGACGTATGGTCGATTTGCTCAGCGAAAAGTACGATATAGTCTCAAGATATCAGGGCGGAAACAATGCAGGTCATACTGTTGTAAACGACAAGGGCAAATTTATTCTTAATCTGCTTCCCTCGGGAATACTTCGTGATGAAACGGTGAACGTTATGGGACCCGGAATGGTTATAGACGTTGAACACCTTTTCGGTGAGGTACAGCGTCTGCGTGATGCGGGAATAGAAATCACCCCCGATCACCTTAAAATAAGCGACAGGGCAACAATCTGCATGCCTTATCATAAGCTTCTTGACTGCCTTGAGGAGGACAGACTCGGTGATGCGAAATTTGGTTCGACAAGACGCGGAATTTCTCCCGTTTATGCGGACAAATATATGAAAAAAGCTCTCCGCATGGGCGATCTGCTTCATATGGAGGATACAAAAAAACGTCTGCCCGCCATAGTTGAGTGGAAAAACCTCACAATTGAAAAGGGCTATGGTCATGAGCCTGTATCGTCAGACGATATGGTTGAGTGGCTTGAAAAATACGGGCTTCCTTTCAAAGATTATATCTGCAACACTACAGAATATCTTGAAAATGCTATTGCAAACGGCAAAAATATAATGTTTGAAGCTCAGCTTGGCGCGCTTCGCGATATTGACTTCGGCATTTATCCTTATACTTCCGCTTCGTCAACAATTTCCGCATATGCTCCGATCGGCGCCGGAATTCCTTCAAAGAAGCTTGACAAGGCTATCGGTATAATGAAGGCATATTCGAGCTGCGTAGGCGAAGGTCCGTTCACATGCGAACTTTTTGGTGAAGAGGGCAAGGCGCTTCGCGACGCCGGCAACGAATACGGTGCGGCAACGGGCAGACCGAGAAGAGTCGGCGGATTTGATATTCCCGCATCAAAATACGGAATACTTATGCAGGGCGCAGATGAAATTGCCCTTACAAAGCTTGATGTTCTTTCGTATCTTGACAAGATTCCCGTATGTGTAAAATATGACGTTTACGGCGAGATGACCGATGTTTTCCCGTCAGGAAAGGCGCTTGAAGAAGCAAAACCGGTTTATGAATATATGCCCGGCTGGAAAGAGGACATCAGCGGTTGCAGAAGCTTCGACGAGCTTCCGCAGGCTGCAAAGGACTATATACTCTATATTCAGAAAATGACAAACTGCAAAATAAAATATGTTTCTGTCGGCGCGGGCAGAGACGAATATTTTGAAATGTAAGGAGTAAAATGATGAAAAAAATACTTGCGCTCATTATGACACTCTCGTTTTGTATCATAGCGGCTTCCTGTGTAAAGCAGGGAAACAATGAATCAAGCACAGAGCCGAATACAACTGTTTCAACAACTACAACCGGAACAAGCTCGGAATCCACTTCACAAACAACTCAAACAACTACAACGACTACGGGAGAGGTGATCCCGCCTGTTGCAGAAAAAATTTATGACATTGAAAGTGAAAAAGTCGGCGATTTTGTAACTGTGAACTACAATGCTGACACTTGCACCGTAAAGACAGAAGTAAAAAAAGGCGTGGGTTCAAAGCAGACGGTTACAATTACTGTTGAAATGCGTGACGGTTTTATATTCGACGGCATTTCTAAGGACGACGCAATTGTAAATAATGCTTCAAAGAAGGTTTCTTCTTCGCTTACTTATAAATTTGACGCTTCATCGGAAACGAAAATATATGTGAACACTTCAATGAAGATAGTTTATCACACGGGCGATGGCAAATCTTCTTCCGGCAGCAAAACATTTGAATCAACTTATGCGCTTACGGGATTTCATAATCCCAACACTCTTCCCGAAAAAGGATATTTCGTGCGCGACGGCTATACACTCGTTGAGTACAACACGAAAGAAGACGGAAGCGGTACGGCTGTTTCTCTTGGCGGCAGAGTGGACGCGGAGGGTAAGGCTGTTCTTGACCTTTGGTGTGTATGGCAGAAGAACACAGACGAATCGCTTTTCAAATATGAAATCAAGAACAAAGAAGCTCATATAACCGGATATGCCGGAAATGATGAAATCGTTTGTATACCCGAAACGCTTGGAGGCGCAACCGTTACAAAGATAACTTCCGATGCATTCAAAAATGCAGGTATGAAGAAAGTAATTATTGCAAAAACCGTTAAAAACGTTTCTTCCGGTGCGTTTACGAACTGCAAAGAGCTTGAAACGGTTGTCGTTTTTGACGGTTCGTTTGCATCCGAAGCCGGCGAAGGCGGCGGATGGTGGGGCGGCACTCCCGGCATAAGCGAAGATAGCTTTAAAGGCTGTGATAACTTCAAAAATTTCTATGTAAACAGTACATTCACACTTTATAATTTCTGGGCAAGATACGGAGCAAATCATCTTGACAGACTTATGTGGGCTAAAGATAAAAAGAAAATAATAATTGTCGGTGGTTCCGGCTCTTACTATGGCTATAACTGCGATATTATAAAGAAAGTGCTCAGCGGAGAATACGAAATAATCAACTTTGGTGAAAATGCCAACATCAGTGCGCTTCTTTACTTCGATATAATCGAAAACTTTGTAGGTGAAGGCGACATACTTCTTTGGTCGCCGGAACCCGGATATAACACGCTGGGAACAAGCGCAATAGGTTCAAGAGCATGGGCGTTCCGTCAGAACGATTATAATTTCCTTCGCTATATTGATCGTTCGGATTTCACAGATCTTATAAGCAAATTTTCTTCATTCAGTGAAGAGCTTCAAAGCGGTAAATTTATACCTTACGATCGCTTCTCAACATCTACAAATAAATATGGCGACGATGACGAAGCAAGCAGAGAGTGGGATAAAAACATTTATAACTATAATTTCAAGTATGATGTGAGCGCAAAAGAAGAGATGACAGCGCTTGTAAAGAAACTGGACGAAAAGGGATGCTCGGTTTATTTCACTTATGCCGCAATGCAGAAAACAGGCATGGAAGAAAGCAAAGTGACCGATCAGATAATTGAGGTGTATACAAATAAATTAAAAGAGATTGGCATAACTGTTATCTCCGATTACAAGGATTGCATTTATCCCGATGAATACTTTTATAATTCTGCTTGGCATATGAATCAGAAAGGCGCTGATGCACGTAGCGAAAATGTTGCAAATGATCTTAAAAAACAGCTTGGCAAGTAATTGAATACAGCAAACAAAAAACGCACGGCACGCCGTGCGTTTTTTGTATATTTATCAGTCTTTTATAATAAGCTCGTTTGCATATGGAAGATTTTTTATCCAATCGCAGAAGGTGTGCCATTCATCAAGCTTATGTGCCTTGCGAGAATTATAAATGTTTGTAAGAACTTCATAATTCAGCGTTACGGTACGCATTTGGTTATAGCTTTCTGGCAGAAACTGTATTATAGTGTACCAATACGATTTATCTTGCGTTTCAAGATACTTTTTTCTTAGGGCTTCTATATTTGCTATGAAGCCGTCGAGAATAGGGAGCATTTCGGGAACGGTATGATCCCATGAAAAGTCTTCGCGTTCAATAGGCTTTGAATGTATTTTATGCATTGTACTTGTTGAATTTGCAACGGTGCCGACTTTATATGTGTCAAACTCTTTCCACCAATAAAGCGGTGCGGTAATATCAACCGAAACGAATATCTGACGAATAAACTTTCTGTGATCGCTGCCGGCGTTACAAAGACGTCTCGCAAGGTCGAGGTCGTTTGCTCCAAGCGTGAAGACACCGTTATCATCGGTGTAGCTGTCGCTTTTTGCCCAGCTGTTCATAGGGTTTCTTGCTCCTCTGATTGCATTTTCAAGATTCATTACATCGGTTCTTTCCAGCTTTATCATCTATTATCTGTCCTCCCTGAAGTAATTTGCTCCGAGTCCTGCCGGAGGTTGATTTTCTCTTTTGTTTTTGATGCTCGTTATTATAAGAACAACAACGGTCACAAAATAGGGCAATATTTTGAAAAGTTCTTTTGTTGCAAGGTCAATACCGTTTATATAGCTTGCGGCTATATAAAGTCCGCCGAAAATTATAGAACCGAGAATTCCGATGTTCGGTTTCCATACGGTAAATATAACAAGTGCGACGGAGAGCCAACCCATAGCGTCTATAATGTACTCCCAGTTGCCGTTGAGGTTGTCCATAATAAATGTAAGACCGCCAAGTGCCGAGATTGCACAACCGATGCACGTTGCACCATATCTGTAAGCCGATACATTTATTCCTGCCGCGTCGGCTGTGGCGGGATTTTCACCTACGGAACGGAGATAAAGCCCGAGACGGGTTTTTGTTAGTACATATGAAGAAATAATTGCTATCGCAATTGCGATATAAATCATGATTCCGTACGAGAAGAAAAGCTTTCCGAACCAACCGAGACTGTCGGTAAAGGGAAGCGATTTCGTAAAATACTTGCTTGCCTGTGTGAAGCTTATGTTAACTCCCTCATTTGACACAGCAATGATCTTTTTCTGAACAGACGTTATCATAAGCTTGGAAAGTCCTACGCCGAAGGTTGTAAGGGCAAGTCCGGTTACGTTCTGATTCGCTCTGAGCGTTACCGTAAGGATACTGTAAAGAAGTCCGGCGAGCGCTCCGCCGATTATCGCCGCCAATATCGGAATAAGAACGGCGAGAAGATAAACGAAAAATGATCTTCCGTCTGTAAGCGGACCGACGCTTTGTATATACATTGTTTCTGAAACACATCCGAATGCGGCGCCGATACACATTACGCCGGGAACGCCGAGATTGAGATGACCTGATTTTTCCGTTATTGTTTCTCCGGTTGAACCGAAAAGAAGCGTCATGCCGATTCTTACGGCTTGAGTAAGAAATGTAAGCATATCAGTTTTTCTCCTCCTTTTTTTTGTGACGGAACTGCAATTTGTAATTTATGAAGAATTCACATCCGATTATGAAGAAAAGAACTATTGCCGTTGTAATGTCGGCGAGGGAAGTGTCGATTCTGAAGGATGTGGAAACCTGCTTTGTACCAACCTGAAGAAAAACTATAAGGAAAGAAGTAAGTATCATATATACGGGGTTGAATTTTCCGAGCCATGATACCATTATGGCTGTAAAGCCTTGTCCGCCTATTGTTTCTGTGCTTATTGTTTTATCTATGCCTCCGACAAGAAGAAGTCCGCAGAGACCGCATATAGCACCGGAAAGTATCATTGTGCGGATTATAACCTTTTTTACGTTTATTCCTATGTATTTTGCGGTGTTTTCGCTTTCGCCAACAACGGCGATCTCATATCCGTGTTTTGAATATTTAAGGTAAATGTAAATGGCTATCGTAAGTATTGCAACAACAATTATTGCAAGCAGGGAATCGCTTCCTCCGATAACGGGAAGTCCGTATTCGGTCATAGGACGGAGAATTCCGGAGCCGTCTTTTGCCCAGCACTTGATGAAGAATGCCACAAGAGATGTTGCGACGTAGTTCATCATAAGTGTGAACAGAGTTTCGTTTGTGTTCCATTTAGCCTTGAACAGCGCGGGAATAACAGCCCATATTGCGCCAGCCATAAGGCTAGTGGCTACCATTATGATTATAAGCAGCCATTTCGGAACACTTCCGCCGAGATAGAACATACACGAAGCACAGGCAAGTCCGCCTATCAAAGCCTGACCTTCGGCGCCGCAGTTCCAAAATTTCATTTTGAATGCAGGAGTTACAGCAAGCGAAATGCAAAGAAGCACGGCGAGATTTTTAAGCGTTTTCATAATTCGGTGAGAAGAGCCGAAAACACCTAAAAACATCTGCTTATATATTGCAAGAGGGCTTTTCTTTGTAATGAGGAAACTTATAATACCGGCAACGACGAGTGCCGCCGCAATAGCGATAGCCCGAATCATTATGGACTGTTTCGCTGAAATACCACTTCGCTTTACTATATGAAAAAGCGGTTCACGCTTGGCTTTATCATTTTTCTGCATCGCTTATTTCCTCCTTGCTTTGGTCTTGTGAAGAATGTCTTGTCATGAGAAGTCCTATTTCTTCTTTCTTTGCAGTTCTTCCGTCAACCGTTCCGGTGACTTTGCCACCGTTTATGACAAGAATTCTGTCGCAAAGTTCTATAAGTACATCAAGATCTTCTCCTACAAATATGACGGCGACGCCGCTTTCTTTTTGCTTTGTGAGAAGATTGTATATAAGATATGATGAATTTATATCAAGTCCTCTTACGGGGTATGCTGCCATAAGTACAGACGGTGCTGCGGCTATTTCGCGTCCGACGAGTACCTTCTGTACGTTTCCGCCCGAAAGGCGACGTACAGGTGTTTCGTCATCCGGAGTGACGACTTCAAGACTTTTGATTATATCCTTTGCCAGGTTCTTTGGGGGAACTCTGTCAAGAAACATGGACTTGCCCTTTGTATAGCTGCGAAGCATCATGTTGTCGGTTATGCCCATGTTGCCTACAAGCCCCATACCGAGTCTGTCTTCGGGAACAAATGAAAGTCTTACGCCGAGATCGCGTATCTGAAGAGGAGTCTTGTCGCGTAGATTTTCTTTTTCTCCGCTTGAAGGATTATTGTAAAATATTTCGCCTGATTCGACATGGTAAAGACCGGCTATTGATTCGAGAAGCTCTCTTTGACCGCTTCCCGCTATGCCTGCTATGCCGAGAATTTCGCCCGATCTTGCGACAAACGAAATATCATCAAGCACTTTGAAGCCTTCGGAATTGTTTGCGCACAGATGAGAGACTATAAGTCTGTCGCAAGGATTTTTAGGCTCTGGTCTGTTTATATTGAGGCTTACTTTCTTTCCTACCATCATTTCGGTAAGTTCGGATTCAGAAGTTTCCGCCGTAACGACAGTAGCGATATGCTCGCCTTTGCGGAGAACGGCGACTCTGTCTGATATGGAGAGAACCTCATGCATTTTGTGCGTGATTATGATAATGGATTTTCCATCGTCCTTCATTCTTCTGAGAACGGCGAAGAGCTTTTCGGTTTCCTGAGGAGTAAGAACAGCCGTAGGCTCGTCCAGAATGAGTATATCGGCGCCTCTGTAAAGAACTTTTATAATTTCTACCGTCTGCTTTTCGGAAACCGACATTTCATGGACTTTCTTTTTCGGGTTTATCGCAAAACCGTATTTTTCGGCGATTGCAGCAACTTTCTGATTTACGTTACTGAGTTTATACTTGCTCCCGTCATTTACGCCGAGAATTATATTTTCGCTTGCGGTGAACACATCAACAAGTTTGAAATGCTGATGTATCATGCCTATTTTATAGTTAAAAGCGTCTTTCGGAGATTTTATAACAGCTTCCTCTCCGTTCACTATTATGTGACCTGCGTCCGGATAGTAAATTCCGGCAATCATATTCATAAGGGTTGTTTTTCCGCTGCCGTTTTCTCCGAGAATGGCAAGTATCTCCCCTTTGTAAACCGTCATATCAACATCTTTGTTGGCTGTTATACTGCCGAACGTTTTTGTAATATGACGTAATTCTATCGCAACTTCCTTGTTCACGCGGTAACCTCCGAAATAAAAATAGGAAAAACGGCAATTTTAGAATTGCCGTAGATGTCTGCAAAAAAGAAGTATAAGGCGGAGGGTTGCTCCGCCTTTATACATAAGTGTTTTTGAAAAAAGTCAGTTTTCTGTCTTGGGGCCTCTGTCGAGAAGAGTTATGCCGTCAATTTCAAGTGTGAAATAAGGAGCAGAACGGTATTCGGATTCATGGAAATAGCCGTCCTTTACAGCTTCTGTATCGCCCTGATAGTCGCCGAGGTCATCAACATCTGCCATGAATGTTGTAATTTTTTCGCCACCTACCGTAAATGCATTTGTGTCAAATACTTTGATCTCTCCGCTTTCGAGTTTAGCTTTAACTTCATCAAGTTTAGCCTGTGTGCCCGCAGCGGGAGCCTTTTTGCCTATTGCCGTAAGGGCAACGGAACCTGTGGAAAGTGTGCCTGTGTAGTCAACGGGGATTTTGCCGTCGTTGTCTTTAACGGCTTTGATTATAAGTTCAAAGTAAGGCTGCCAGTCGATTCTGGAAGATATGATAAATGTATTGGGGCAAGCTGTTTCTGTGGAGCCGTTGTATGAAACGTTAGGAACTCCGGCAGATTCGCAAGCACCGGGAGCGCCCATAGAGTCGGCGTGCTGGCTGATAAGGTCGCACTTCTGAACGTTTATAAGCTTTTCTGCCGCCTGCTGCTCGGCTGTAACGTCATACCACTTACCTGTGAATGTAACGTCCATAACAACATCGGGGCAAACGGACTTTGCGCCGAGATAGAAAGCTGTATAGCCGGAGATAACTTCTGCATAGGGGAATGCGCCGACATAGCCCATTTTAGGAGCATCGCCCTTGAGTTTGCCTGCTTCTTTAAGCTCATTGAGTTTGAGACCGGCAGCAACGCCCGCGAGATATCTGCCTTCATATATGGAAGCAAAAGCGTTGAAATAGTTAGGAAGATTTTCTGTGTGAGCCTTTGTGCCTGTAGCATGGCAGAACATAACTTCGGGATAAGTCTTTGCGGCTTGAATCATAAATGATTCGTGACCGAAAGAGTCTGCAAATATAACCTTGCAACCCTGGTCAACAAGATCCTTTGCGGCGTCAAGACATTCATTGCCTTCGGGAACATTCTTTATAATGATTACCTGGTCGTCGGAAAGACCGAGAGCCTTCTGTGCACCTTCAATTGCATTTATAAAGTTGAGGTCATAGGTGGATGTCTCGTCGTGGAGACAAATAACACCTATTTTGAAATCGCTTGTCTTGTTTCCGCAGGAAGCGAAAAGAACACAAGCTACCGCAAGCATAGCAAATGCAAGCACCATAGAAAGAACTTTTTTCAACATTTTGTTTCTCCTTTGATTTTTTGTTTTTGTTTTTTTATTTAATGTAGACACGCTACGTTAAACCGTTATTATTTGCAAAATTCGATACCGTTTTCTTTGCTCATTGATTTTATTTTAGCAAGAGATTCTATTCTGAGTCCTTTTTTGCGGAGAAGGTTTCCGCCGCCCTGATATTCCTTTTCGATAATTATTCCGGCACCGACCGTTTCCGCTCCTGCCTGATTTGTTATATCCCAAAGAGCCGAAAGGGCGCTGCCCTGAGCGAGAAAATCATCAATTATAAGCACTTTATCGTCTTTTCCGAGAAATTTTTTCGAAACGATTATGTTGTTGTCGCATCCGTGCGTATACGAGTGAGCCGTAGAAGAGAAAACCTCGCCTGTGATATTGGATGATTTTGACTTCTTGGCAAAAAGCATAGGCACCCCGAAACAGAGTGCCGTGAGAGAAGCTATTGCTATTCCCGACGCCTCTATTGTGAGTATTTTGGTTACGCCGCAATCCGAGTAGAGTCTATGCAGTTCTTCTGCAAGTTTCCAGACGAAGGGAATATCTATGCTATGGTTAAGGAAGGAATCCACCTTGAGGATATCTCCTTCAAGGATCTGTCCGTCCGCAATTATTCTGTTTTCCAAAAGCTGCATCGGTGTCACTCCTTTTTGCATATTTCACAAAAGTGAAACGAAAAAACTATAATAAGCATACAATATCTTGTGGCAAAAATCAAGGTTTTTCATCGAAAAACGCAAACTTTGGCATATTGACGAGGCAACCCCGCCTTTTTTGCGAAATCGCTTGTAAATTTTGTTTAGATGTGTTACAATAAAATCCGTAAAAAACGCTAAAATCAGGTGTAGAAAGCAAAAACGTTGGATAAAAAAGGCAACCCGCCGAGGGTGAATGTTTTTTCGGCATTTAGTTTTTTGCTGTGAAAAATGTGAAAGGCAAATTTCTTTATCAAAGAAACGGAGTGAAAAAATTGATTTCAAATACAAAAAATAAAGTCAAAGCGGCAATAATCTGCGCGCTTACGAAAGAGGCAAAAGCGCTTATAGGCGAGATGACCGAAAAGCATTCGCAGGTTCTGCTCGGCAGAGAATATACTTGTGGGCTTCTTTGCGGAAAGCCTGTCTGCGTGGCAGTGTCCGGCGTAGGAAAGGTAGCATCAGCTGCATGTACGCAGACGATGCTGCTTTGTTATGAGCCGGAGTTTGTTATAAACACAGGTGCGGGGGGCTCGCTTGTTCCCGAAATAAAAGTGCTTGATACAGTTATTGCAACCGACGTTGTGGAATACGATTACGATACTTCGCTTTGCGGAGGTGAATGCGAGGGATTTATCGACGCTATCGGAGAAGTACATATGAAATGCGATGAAAAACTTTCGGCTTTGCTTGCAGAATGTACGGAAAAGCTCGGTCAAAAAGCTATAAGAGGAACTATCGCTACCGGAGATACTTTCGTTGTGGATGAAGATAAAAAGGAACGTGTGCGACGCATAAGCGGAGGTATAGTTTGTGAGATGGAAGGCGGAGCAATAGGACAAGTATGCCGCATGGCAAATGTTCCGTTCTGCATTGTCCGTACGGTTTCGGACACCGGTGGCGGTGAAGAGGAATATCTTAAGTTTATAGACAACGCTTCAAAATATTCGGCTTCCGTCGTTACTGAATTTATAAAACATATATAAAAAGGAGAACTACCGATGAGATCACTTGAACAGATACTGCGCGGAGCGATCGCGCTGAAAGCTTCGGATATTCTTTTTTCCGCAGGAGTTCCCGTTGCATACAGGGTTCACGGAAAATACGGATATATAGACAGCGAAAAACTTACTGCGGACGATTCCGGTGCGTATGTTCACGAAATACTCGGAGACGAGCTTTTTGAAAGACTGAAAGCCGAAAAAGAAATAGATACTTCAATAAGAATAAACGGATATAATTTCCGTGTCGGAGCGTTTACGCACATGGGTTCATATGCCGCATCGCTTCGTGTGCTCAGCAACAAAATACGTTCGTTTGAAGAGCTTGAACTTCCGCAAAGTCTTGCCGATCTTTGTAATTACAGCAGTGGTCTTATTCTTATAACAGGCGCTACGGGAAGCGGCAAGAGTACGACTATGGCGGCGATGCTCGATTATATAAACTCCACAAAGAACGGTCACATAATAACAATAGAAGACCCGATAGAATATGTTTACGAATCAAAACACAGTATAGTAACACAGAAAGAAGTCGGACGCGATACGCTTTCATTCAAAAAATCACTTCGAGCCGTACTCCGTGAAGATCCGGACGTTATTGCAATAGGAGAAATGCGCGATCCGGAAACGATATCGGCAGCGATAACGTGCGCCGAAACAGGTCACCTTGTTATATCTACGCTCCACACATCAAGCGTGTCCGGAACTGTGGCAAGAATTATTGACGCGTTCGATTCTTCGCTCCAGGCACAGATAAGAACCCAGCTTTCCATGACGCTGCGCGGAGTTATATCTCAGCGGCTTATTCCCGCTGCCGTAGGTACGGGGAGAGTTGTGGCATATGAATACGCTCCGTTCACGCCGGCGCTCAGAGCGCTTATAAGAACGGGCAAGAACCACATGATCGCGGGACAGATACAGCTTGGTTCAGGCGAGGGAATGATAAGCTTGCAAAGATGTATAGACAGACTTGTGGCTGAAGGCAAAATCACGCCCGAAGCAGCGGAGATATACGGTAAATAATAAAGATAAACCGAAGCAAGGCGAATTACGGTTCATAAGAGTTGAGAGACGTGTTTTTGGGCTGTTTCTCAGTGGAATATGTTTTTTAATAATCAACAAAGGAGTTTTATTATGAATCTATTTGAATACGAAAAAATTCAAAACTTTACTTACTTGGAATATTGTGATTATTTGCAAAACAAATATGGTATTGGTTTAAGCGATTATATGACAAAATCGTGGAATAAAAATTCTAAAGTTACGCGAACAAACGACGGTCTATTGGCTCATCATAAATATGAAGATCACGCTATAATGTTATCTACAAAAGAATTCGCAATGCAAAATCCTTTTGAATGGCAGTTGGCCAAAAACATTGTATATTGTGATTATTTGGAGCACCTGTTATTACATATTTTAATTTGCGAATGTCCTGCCGAAGGTCACAACTTGTTTGAAGTGGTAGGAGTCGGTGGCGTTATCAATTTTATAGTTCCCGAATTAAATGATTTATATAGCGGCTGGAAAACAGGACAAGCGTGGAGAAAAAAATGCCATAATCTTATTATTGACGACAAAAATGTATACTTGGTTTTATTGAAAAGATTTAAGACTTCTTGTAAAGACTACCCGTTTTATACAGAAGATTGTTTGTTCACAAGTTTTAATGAAGTATTTGGATTATGGTCGCGCAAGCAAAACGAAAAATTATTCAGAGAAATAGCGGCTTTATAAATTGCTGATAGCGCTTTACGGAAAAATGTACGACGATATAAAGGATTTTGGCGGGAAAGCCGACAGAACAATGTCGAATAACAAGAACAGTTAAATATTAAAATCCGGCGTAGGGAAGCCTGCGCCGGATTTTTTGATATTCAATTCTTTTTGTCGCATGTCTGCGCTTTCGCTACCCATTCATGCCAACGGGGATCTGCCTGTATTTCGGGCTTTACGTTTGAAGCCTCGGGTACGCACCACCATGGCCAGTCTTCGGCAAGACTTGCATACGATATAGGTGGGTGAATGTTGCAATCGTCTTTCACGCTATACGTACGGCGAATGGAACCGTCGGCAGGCGCGGCTATCGTACCTGTTTCCTGAGAATATAGCTCCACTTTCCTGAGGGCATGATTTGTCCATCGGTTTCCAACTGACGAATCAAATTCCTTGCTTTTGAATATCCGATATTTAGATGCATCTGAAGCATTGATGTTGAAATTCGTTCTTTTTCGCTTAGAAGAGCCAGAGCCTTTTCAACAAGACTATCATTTCCAGTCGTGGAACTATGCCCCATAAGCTCATCTATTGACACTCCAAAACAATCGGCAATCCGTGGCAAAAGACAAATATCCGGACAACATTGCGCGGACTCCCATTTTGAAACAGCCTGATTTGTTACACCAAGAGCATTGGCAAGTGCTTCTTGTGTCAGACCTCTCTGCTTTCTGAGAAATGCAATTTGTTCATTGATTTTCATTGCAGTCATACCATACACCTCCTGATTTTTGTAGCTACAATTATATTATACCGGCAAACAGTTTCCAAAGCAATGGCGTATTGGTTGGATGAGACTGCATTTTTCCACTTTCGGTTGGATAATCTGCTGTGAAAATGCTACCGATTTTTGCTCCCACCAAGAGTGCGGAAGAAGCCTGTGCGGAACCGTGCAACCAAATTCAGTTCTTCGGGTCACATGCCCGCGTTTTCGCTACCCATTCATGCCAACGGGGGTCCGCCTGTATTTCAGACTTTACGTTTGAAGCCTCGGGTACGCACCACCATGGCCAGTCTTCGACAAGACTTGCATACGATATAGGTGGGTGGGAATCATCAATTGTCGCATCCGGTTGAATCAGGCGTACCAGAGGCGCGGTATAGCAGCGCGCGCCTTTCACTCGGGATTCCTCAAAATATCTGAATTGAGTAAGAGCACAATCCAATGCCTCAAACGCATCGTCTTTTTTGCCGTCCAACCATAGATACACCGAAAGCAACGTATAGATTCTTGCAATGTAAGGATGGTATATTCCGTAGTTTCCGTCGGTGCAGACATTGCCGAAAATCGCAATGGCTCCGCGCAGGCTTTGTGCCTTATCGGCAGGAGACATATTCTTTCCGAAAGCAATGACGCCGCTTACCATAAGCTCGGAACATACCATGACTGTTTTCAGCAGAGCTTCTCCATATGCTTTTGCTCGCTCTTTTCCGCCTGTTGCCTTTGCTTTCAGGATTTCTCTTGAGCCGTAAATATCCGGAGCGGTCTCAATCACGGCAAGTGCCTTTGCCTGTTCTCCGATATTCAGATACAACTGTGTAAGTTTGCGGATGACACGGTGACGCGGCTCTCCATCCTCCATGGTTTTCAGCAATTTCTCATAAAGCGATATTGCCTCCTTCCACTCCGAATAAGTCCGATGTCTTTCGGTATCCAGAATATCGTATCCTTCGCTGTCGGATAAATGATGTTCTCCATAGCGAACATATCCTGCATTATATAGTACCGAGGCGAGGCAGAGCATGATTTTTTCGTTTCCCGGGAATTCGATCAAGGCGTTCCTTGCAAATGAAATACATTCACCGATGTTAATATCCACTCCGTTATTTTGAAAATTCATATTTTCGATTTTCTCAACCAACATGTTGATTTTTTGTGAACGCTCATTGTTGTAACCGAAAAGTTCGTCTATCGAAACGCCGAAATAATGAGCAATGGACGGAATCATTTCCATATCGGGATATCCGCCGTTTGCTTCCCAGCGCGAAACCGCCTGTGACGTCACACCGATTGCCTCGGCAAGTGTTTCCTGTGTGCGTCCGTCACGCTGGCGAAGCTCGCGTATTTTCTGTCCCAGATTAAGTTGCATAAAAGCACCTCCAAATTTTATTTCACCGGTGTGATTATAGAATAGCACAAATTTTTTTAAAAACAATTATCAATTCATTGCTTCAAATCCAAGCAATCATTGGATTGAACGTGATATTGCCTGATAGCGTATAAAAGCGAACTGAAAATCGGCAGACACACCGCCATAGGTGGTGCATCTCCTAAATGCTGTGTGACAACGGAAAATAAAAAGCAAAAAGCCTTGAAAACATTGAGTTTTCAAGGCTTTTTGGTGGTGCGGGTAAAAGGACTTGAACCTTCACCGAGGAACCCCGACTAGAACCTGAATCTAGCGCGTCTGCCAATTCCGCCATACCCGCATATGCAATTTTGACCGTTAATTTTTACTCGGAGCGATCTCTCCGAGAAGGGAAGTAATATCCTGATTTGTTATACCAAAAAACCACTGTCTACGCAGTGGTTTTTCGGTGGTGCGAGAAACGGGACTTGAACCCGTATGGTGTGTACCACACGCCCCTCAAACGTGCGCGTCTACCAGTTCCGCCACTCTCGCGTATTTCCGTGCGATTTCGCCACACGGCTTAATTAATTATACTCAAAAAAAGCAAAATGTCAATAGGAAATGGGTAAAAAAATTTATTTTTTCAAATTTTTTTCCGCAAGGTTGATTTATAATAATATCTATGGTATAATTTACACAAATCCGCGAAGCAAAGAAGTTGCTCTCGCGAAAAATTATATAATTCGGAGGAATTATCATGACGTATCCCGTAATAGGTATTCGCCCTATTGTTGACGGACGCAGAGGTCCGATGAAGCTTCGCGAAAGTCTCGAACCGCAGGTTTGGGCAATGGCAGAAGCCGCAAAAAAACTTTTTGAAGAAAATCTTTGCTACTCAGACGGTACTCCTGTTAAGGTTGTAATGGCTGATACAACTATCGGTCGTGTTCCAGAGACCGCTGCATGTGCGGAAAAATTCAAAAAAGAAAATGTTGCAATTACTCTTTCGGTAACACCTTGTTGGTGTTACGGTGCAGAGACAATGGATATGGATCCTACGACTATAAAAGGCATTTGGGGCTTTAACGGAACAGAACGTCCCGGTGCGGTTTATCTGGCATCCGTTCTTGCAACTCACGCACAGAAGGGACTTCCCGCATTTGGCTTCTACGGTCATGAAGTTCAGGATGTAGGCGATGTTGCAAACATTCCCGAAGACGTAAAAGAAAAGCTTCTTCGTTTCGGTCGCGCTGCAGTTGCCGCTGCCGAAATGCGTGGCAAGAGCTATCTCCAGATCGGTTCTATGTGCATGGGCATCGGCGGATCGATCATCGATCAGCAGTTTATAGAAGAATATCTCGGAATGCGTGTTGAATCCGTAGACGAAGTTGAAATTCTTCGTCGTATGGAAGAAGGCATTTACAATAAAGAAGACTATGAACGTGCTCTTGCGTGGACAAAAGAGCATTGCAAAGAGGGCAGAGACGACAACCCCGACTTTGTTGACTTCCTCGGTGAAAAGAGAGCTATCAAATTTACTCCCGAGCAGAAAGAAAAACAGTGGGAATTCACGGTTAAGATGTATCTTATAATAAGAGATCTTATCCGCGGAAACAAAAACCTTCCCGAAGGTTTTGAAGAAGAAATGCTCGGTCACAACGCTATTTGCGCAGGATTCCAGGGTCAGAGACAGTGGACAGACCATTGGCCGAACTGTGACTATCCCGAAGCGCTTCTCAACTCCTCATTCGATTTTGAAGGCGCACGCGAACCGATGACGTTCGCAACCGAAAACGATGTTCTCAACGGTCTCGGAATGCTCTTTATGAGACTTCTCACAAATCGTGCACAGATATTTGCAGACGTTCGTACATTCTGGTCGCCGGAAGCTACAAAGCGTGTTGCCGGATATGAATTCACGGGCAAAGCAAAAGAAAACGGTGGTATAATCCATCTTCTCAACTCCGGCGCGGCTTGTCTTGACGCTTGCGGCGAATGCACGGACAAAGACGGCAATCATCTCATGAAGAAGTGGTGGGAAGTAACCGATGAAGACATCAAGAAGATGACTGATGCAACGACATGGTGCGAGGCCGGTTTCGATAACTTCCGTGGCGGCGGCTTCTCGTCTCACTTTGTGACAAGAGCCGAAATGCCTGTTACAATGATACGTCTCAACCTTGTAAAGGGGCTCGGACCGATGCTTCAGATAGCGGAAGGATGGACAGTAAACCTCCCCGACGAAGTAACGGATGTTCTTATGGAACGCACGAATCCTACATGGCCCTGCACATGGTTTACACCTCGTTGCGACGGCAAAGAGGGAAGCCCGTTCAAGGATGCATATGAGGTTATGAATCATTGGGGCGCAAATCACGGCGCAATTTCTTACGGTCACATCGGTGCCGATCTTATTACGCTTTGCTCAATGCTCCGCATCCCCGTATCAATGCACAACGTGCCTGTGGACGATATTTTCCGTCCGTCAGCATGGAATGCTTTCGGCATGGACAAAGAAGGTCAGGACTATCGTGCCTGCGCGGCATACGGTCCTCTTTACAAGAGATAAATAAAGAAAAAACATCGGGAGCGGAATTTCC
>FR898226.1:100635-150692 GCA_000437375.1 Eubacterium sp. CAG:841 | reverse complement strand
GGAGCGGAATTTCCGCTCCCGATGTTTTAGTCAGGGGTTTTGAATAATCAAAGTACAACGACTCCATGTTTTTGCAAATTACAAAGATATATAAGTAAAGTGCATAGAAGCTAAAAACATCCCGATTCTCTTAAAATAAAATGATTATTTTGCGCGTTTATACGCCTCTCCGCCGTCACACGAGGTTACCGGAACATCGAGAAGGTCGCAATAACTTGTCGCTTCGTCCTCCGTCAGGGGGACTGTCGGTGTCATACCCGTACACTCGTTTGCGGAAGCAACGGGATTTGAAAACATAGCTTCCGCCGAGAATCTATCCGCGGAGGGAGCTTTATACATTCTTCTTCGTTTTTTCATTTATATAAAAATCCTTTTTATTTTTATTTTCTCTCAAAAAACGAGAAAACATACTCATTTTTATGTTGACACGTATAATAAATTGTTGTAAAATAGAAAAAATTATTTAAAAAAATGAGAGGTAAAAACGAATGGTAAATCAAAACACAGCCGAAAAATTCGTAAAAGAAGGACTTACGTTTGACGATGTTCTTCTTATACCGGCTGAAAGCTCGGTACTCCCCACAGATATAGAGCTTTCAACAAGACTTACCGGAAAGATAAGGCTCAATGCTCCGCTTATTTCTGCCGCTATGGACACGGTTACGGAGTCCGAGCTTGCGATATCTATGGCGAGAGAAGGCGGAATAGGTATAATCCATAAAAATATGCCGATTGATATGCAGGCAAGTGAGGTTGAAAAGGTAAAGAGAAGCGAAAACGGCGTAATTACAAATCCTTTCTTCCTCCATCCCGAAAACAAAGTTTATGAAGCCGAACAGCTTATGCACAATTATAAAGTCTCCGGCGTTCCGATAGTGAACGGCGAAGGAAAGCTTGTAGGTATAATCACAAACCGCGATATGCGTTTCCTTACGGATATGAGCATGGACATAGGCGAGGTCATGACTAAAGATAACCTGGTTACAGCTCCCGTCGGCACAACACATAAACAGGCAAGAGAAATACTTGCCAAGAGGAAGATTGAAAAGCTTCCTCTTGTAGATGAGAACGGATATCTCCGCGGACTTATAACGATAAAGGACATTCAGAAAGCTACAAAATATCCCAATTCCGCAAAAGACGAACGCGGCAGACTTCTTTGCGGCGCAGCTATAGGCGTAACTGCCGATGTGCTTGACAGAGCCGGCGCGCTTCTTTCGGCAGGAGCCGACGTACTTGTTCTCGACTCGGCACACGGTCATTCAATGAACATTGCAAAAACTACGGAAAAAGTAAAAAATACTTTTCCTGACTGTCAGCTTATTGTGGGAAATATCGCAACGGCAGCCGCAGCAGAATTCCTTATAAAAGCCGGTGCGGACGCAATAAAGGTTGGTATAGGGCCCGGATCGATATGCACAACAAGAATTGTATCGGGCATAGGCGTCCCGCAGGTAACCGCTATATATGATGTAGCTTGTGTTGCAGCAAAATATGATATTCCCGTAATCGCAGACGGCGGCATAAAATACAGCGGAGATCTTGTAAAGTCGATAGCCGCAGGCGCAGATACAATAATGATAGGATCGCTTTTCGCAGGCTGTGAGGAAAGTCCCGGCGAGAGCGAAATATATCAGGGAAGACGCTTTAAGGTTTATCGCGGAATGGGTTCTATCGCAGCTATGGAAAAAGGTTCACGAGACAGATACTTCCAGACCGGAACGAAAAAGCTCGTACCGGAAGGCGTAGAAGGTCGAGTTCCTTATAAAGGTCCGCTTGCCGATACTGTATATCAGCTTCTCGGAGGACTTCGCTCGGGAATGGGATATTGCGGTTGCAAAACGATTCCGGACCTTCAGCAGAGAGGACAGTTTATCCGCATAACAGGCGCAGGACTCAAAGAGTCTCATCCACACGATATAAACATCACAAAAGAAGCGCCTAACTACAGTGCAAACGTATAATCGCATAAAAAAATCAGGGGCATTTGAAAAAATGTCCCTTTTTGTGTGAGAAAAAGTGATGCATTATTCGACTAATGGTTGAAAGGAAGTGAATGATATGAAAAAAATACTTGCGATATTTATTCTTATTGTTGTATGCACAACACTTTTTTCGTGCAACAGCGGTAAAAACAACGTCGACACCGATGATTCCGTAAATACGTCTGAGTCAACGGAAACGGAAGATCTATCCAAAAAGCTTTCCGAAATGGGTGAGATGGATTTTACGATCGTATCCGATAATGGAAAAGAAATCATTCCGTATAAATATTATTATGGCGGTCAGCTCTACGGTTCAAGCGATGAAATGACATATTTCGGTACAGGAAAGATACTCGGCTTCGATATAAACGAATGCATTGATAAAATGCCGGAGATAGCAGTTCAAAACGGTTTTTCTGTCAAAACCGATAAAAACGTCGATGTTGTCGATACAATTGAGGTATTTGATGCAAACGGCGAAAAAATATATTCGGGCGACGTTTCCGTTGAAAATATAAAGGCTTTGTCCGGCGGAAATGACTGCATAGTCAGTCTTACGGTAAGACGAAACGGCACAGGAAAATATTCCGATGAATATTCTATGTATTTGATGTTGATAAAAGTTAGATTTGAATAAACTTTTCGTGCGGTAAGACGTAAATTTGTGCGTTTTTTCATCATGAACAGTAAAATCGGCAAAAAACAGCGTAATGTGTACTACATTTCGCTGTTTTTTTACAGAAGTTATAAAAAAATATTGATTTTATTGAACAAGTGTGATATAATTTCTTATTGTTTGGAATTAAATGGCTTATCGTTGAATCAATATCGGTTTAAGGAGATTTATAAAGTGAAAAGAGAAGATTTAAGAAACGTTGCGATAATAGCCCACGTTGACCACGGCAAGACAACGCTCGTTGACGAAATGCTCAAGCAGGGTGGAGTTTATCGTGAAAATCAGGCTACTGAAGAAAGAGTAATGGACTCAAACGCTCTTGAACGCGAGCGTGGAATAACAATACTTGCAAAAAATACAGCCGTACATTACAAGGGCGTAAAAATAAATGTTGTCGATACTCCAGGACATGCAGACTTCGGGGGCGAAGTTGAGCGTATTCTCAAAATGGTGAACGGCGTTATTTTGCTTGTAGATGCAGCGGAAGGTCCTATGCCACAGACAAGATTCGTACTCCAAAAAGCACTTGCGCTTCACCATCCAGTTATAGTTGTTGTAAATAAAATAGACCGTCCCGACGCACGTCTTGACGAAGTCGGAGATGAAATACTTGAGCTTCTTCTCGAGCTTGATGCGTCGGATGAGCAGTTTGACTCTCCCATGCTTTGGTGTTCTGGCAGAGCCGGAACGGCTTCATATTCTCCTTATGAAAAGGGAACGGATCTTCAGCCTCTGTTTGATACGATACTGAAATATATTCCCGCTCCGGAAGGCGATGAAAAAGCTCCGCTTCAGATGCTTGTTTCTTCTATCGACTATAACGATTATGTCGGCAGAATAGGAATAGGCAGAATCGAACGCGGAACGATAAAGGTAAATCAGGAAGTTATGATATCGAACTTCCATTCTCCCGACGTTGCTCCCAAGAAGACAAAGATTGTAAGCCTTAATCAATTTGACGGACTTAAGAGAGTTCCGGTCGAGAGCGCAATGGTCGGTGATATAGTTACTTTCTCCGGTGCAGACGACATATCCATAGGCGATACGATAACGTCGGTTGACTGTGTTGAACCGCTTGAATTCGTAAAGGTTTCTGAGCCTACAATGGAAATGACGTTTATGGTAAACGACAGCCCGTTTGCAGGCAGAGAAGGCAAATATGTAACTTCTCGTCAGATAAGAGAAAGACTTTATAAAGAACTCCTTAAGGACGTATCTCTCCGTGTTACCGACGGTGAAACTACCGACTGCTTCAAGGTTGCGGGAAGAGGCGAGATGCACCTTTCGATTCTTATAGAAACAATGCGCCGTGAAGGCTTTGAGCTTGGGATAAGCACGCCCAGAGTTCTCTACAAAGAAATCGACGGCAAGCTCTGCGAGCCGATTGAACGCGTTGAAATTGACGTTCCGCAGGACTATTGCGGTTCCGTTATGGAAAAACTCGGCGCGCGCAAAGGCGATCTTGTAAATATGACTCCTCATGGTTCGCGCATGCGTCTTGAATACCTTATACCTACACGTTGTCTTTTCGGATACAGAAGTGAATTTCTTACTGATACGCGCGGTGAAGGCATTATAAGCTCTGTATTCGATTCTTACGGCGAATATAAAGGTGATATCGTTCGTAGATTTACAGGCTCTCTTGTGGCTTCTGAAACGGGCGAATCGACATCTTACGGCGTATTCAATGCACAGGACAGAGGCACAATGTTTATAGGCGCTCAGTGCAAGGTTTATGAAGGAATGGTTGTTGGCGAAAACCCGAAGATGGGTGAAATAGCCGTTAACGTATGTAAAGAAAAACATCTTACCGCAATACGTTCAACCGGTGCGGACGAAGCGCTTCGTCTTGTTCCGCCCAAAGTCTTTACGCTTGAAGAAGCTATTGAATTTATTGCCGATGATGAACTTATAGAAGTTACTCCAAAGAGCATAAGAATAAGAAAGACCATTCTTTCTACAGATCTGCGCTATAAGATGATAGGCAGAACAAAGAAAGAAAACTTACAGAAGCAATGATAAAGGAACAATTTTCAAGAACAGCAAGATTATACGGAGAGAACGCGATAGAAAAACTGTCGCGTTCCTCTGTTTTGCTTTTTGGGGTCGGCGGAGTCGGCTCGTATGTTGCAGAATCGCTTGCGAGGGCAGGAGTGGGCAGGATGTGCCTTGTAGATCCCGATGAAGTCTGCGAATCAAACATAAACCGCCAGGCGGCGGCACTTCATTCTACTATCGGAAAAAAGAAAGCCGAAGTCATGGCAGAGCGCATGATGGATATAAATCCCGATATGACCGTTGATGTGAAGACAGTATTTTATCTTCCCGAAAATGCTGATGACATCGATTTTTCCGGGTTTGATGTAATTGCCGACTGCATAGACACGGTTACGGCGAAACTTGAAATAATATCAAAAGCAAAGGCAATGGGAATTCCTGTGATAAGTGCAATGGGCACAGGGAATAAGCTTCGCCCGGATATGCTTGAAATAACCGATGTATTCAAAACCGAATGTTGTCCGCTTGCAAGAGTTATGCGACGGGAACTCAGAGCAAGAGGCATAAAGCATCTTAAAGTTATATATTCCAAAGAAGAACCAAAAGGCGACGGACAACGAACTCCGGCGTCATCTCCTTTTGTGCCCAACTCGGCGGGGCTTTTGATGGCTTCCGAAATTGTTAATATGATAATAAATGACGGCAGGACGTGATAAATCCCGCCGTTTTTTATTTTAATGTGATTGACAGCATTTATAAAATTTGATATAATAATAAAAAATAATTAAACGGGGTGACAATAATGAAACTTTTGCTTGCTATAGTAAATAACGACGATGCTCATTTTGTAAATACAAGTCTTACATCCGAAGGATTTCATATTACAAAAATATCTTCGACAGGCGGATTTCTTATGAACGGCAACTCAACGTTTATTTTGGGTGTTGAAGAAAAAGACGTTGATCGCGCACTTGAAATAATCAAAACACGTAGTAAAAAGCGTGAAATGAATGTTCCGATATCCGTTCCCGGCAATGTAAGTATTTTCGGTGCTTCACAGGCACATGTTTCCGTTGGCGGTGCCACCGTTTTCATTGTTGACGTTGAAAAATATCTTCGCTTCTGATGAATAAGGACGAATTTCTTTTTGGCTGCAAAGACATAAAACAGCGCTTTTCCGGATGGATATCGAATGGAATACTGTCTCATGCATATCTTATAGAAGGGCCTTCGGGCGCCGGAAAAAAATCGCTTGCGAAATATATTGCGGCATCTCTTGCCTGCGTCGGAAACTGTGATGAATGCAACATTTGTCATCGAATAAGCGAGGGCCACTGTCCGGATATAAAATTTATTTCTCGCGAAGAAGGGCAGAAAAATATAAGCGTTGATGCGGTAAGGGAAATGATAGATGATACGCCGCTTACTCCGACGGAGCTTGATTTCAAAATGTATGTTTTTGACGGGGCCGAAAAACTTTCGGCTCAGGCGCAGAACTCTCTTTTGAAAGTTATCGAAGAACCTCCCCCCGAAGTTTATATTCTGCTTTTGTGCGAGTCTTCGGCTAATATTCTTGCCACGGTAAAATCAAGAGTGCAGAGAGTAGTAATGCCGCTCCTGTCACGAGATGAAGTTTTTGAATATCTGCGCGCAAAGTCTGTTCCCGAATTTTTATATGATGAGAAAAAGCTTGACTTTGCCGTCAGACTTTCGGGAGGAGCGCCCGGAAAAGCGGAAAAACTGCTTTCGGACGGGGAAAAAGAGTACTCCACATTTCTTTCGGCAAAAGCGATAATCGACGCACAATCGAAGAAAAATCGCGGCATATCGGAATACGATATGTTAAATACGGTATCAAAGGCTATGCCGGGAAGAGAAGAAGCGGACAGGCTTTTTTCGATGCTTGCCCTTGCATACAGAGATATACTTTCGTCCAAGCTTACGGGAGAAGTCAAAGGCGGCTTTTGGACCGAAGACGAGGCGGAGAAATATGTTCTTGCGCTTCCTTTGGAAACGCTTCAGAAGTCTGTTGAAGCGATAGCAGCGCTTGCATATGACAGCAACTATAATTTTAATATAACGCTTGCCGCTTCGGCGCTTTCTGTGCTTTTGTGGCGCGCAGCGTAAGGAAAGGATAAAAAATGGACACCGTAATCACCGAAGAGTCCGAAAAGAAAACCGAATACGAGGTAATAGGTATCCGCTTCAAAGACGGAGGAAAAATATATTATTTTGATCCTTGCGGTATCGTTGCGACCGCCGGAGAAAATCTTATAGTCGAAACCGCAAGAGGGATAGAATACGGCGGTGTCGCCGTAGCAAATAAAATCGTTCCCGGAAGTGAAGTGGTTCTTCCTTTGCGTCCTGTCATCAGACGCGCAACAAAGGAAGACGATGAAAAAAACGAAGAAAACAAGCAAAAGGAAAAAGAAGCTTTTACAATTTGTCTTCAGAAGATCGCAGAGCATGAGCTTGAAATGAAGCTTGTTGAAGCGGAGTATACGTTTGACAATTCAAAGCTCCTGTTTTATTTTACTGCCGACGGAAGAGTAGACTTCCGTGAGCTTGTAAAAGATCTTGCTTCAGTATTCAAAACCAGAATAGAGTTAAGACAGATAGGCATAAGAGATGAAACGAAAATGATAGGCGGACTCGGCGTTTGCGGACTCCCTTATTGCTGCTGCAAATTCCTTGATGACTTCGGTCAGGTGTCTATAAAAATGGCGAAAGAACAGAATCTTTCGCTTAACTCGCAGAAGATATCCGGTGCGTGCGGACGTCTTATGTGCTGTCTGCGTTATGAACACGAAGTATATGAAGAAGAAATAAAAAAGACTCCTAAGGTAGACTCAATAGTCGATACTCCTGATGGCAGAGGGACGGTATGTGAAGCAGTGCCGCTTGCAGGCATAGTAAAGGTTCGCTTTTCCGACAAGGATCAGCAGTTTGTTGTAAGACAATATCACCGCGACAGTGTAAATGTTATAGCGGCACCGAAATCCAAAAAACAGTTTGACAGCGAGGTCGAAGCGGGAGAATAAAAGATAATATTGTCGAGGCTTTTATTTCCTATACGTAATCTTTATAAAGATTTTGTAATGCAACGCTAATACAACGGTTCCTTTTTCAGACGCATATCGAAATATGATTAATGGATCTATCAAAATATTTGAGATTATAGAGATTGGATTCAAATAATGAAAAGTATAAGGGTTGAAAATTTTGCGGGATTAGCTGAGTGCTCTACTGACACTTTTAGCAGTGTAGAGTCATTCCCTCCTGTAAATTATGAATTTCTATCAGGGAAAACATATGGTATCATCAGTGATTTCGGATGCGGAGGTTGGGGACTTGCAAATGCAATTACGGGAAACGGCAGATGGGAGACGCAAAGCAAGGTCTATATTGACAAACGATTATCAACGAAAGAAGAGTTGAAATTACTTTCCGGGAATGTACTTGACCCTATATGGTATAATTTTTTTGATGACAAAAGCAAATGTACAGTACACAACTGCATAGAGTATGCTTTGTTTGCTGGTCATCAAAAATATACGCACAGCGAAATTAAAGATATTTTTTGTCTGAGTAATGCAAGGTACAACCGAACAATGGATTTTGTCAGTGGAGAAATATGGAGTATTTCATTAGCGATTTTATTTGCGTTAGGTAAGCATATCATCGCCTACCCTTGGCTAAACGCAATTGATGCAAGAAAAACCTTGTTTCTGCAAAAGCAAGGCATAATTGATTTTTTGGAGAAGCAGGGCACACTTTTATTGCTTCCTTCCAGCCAAAAAAGCATCATAAGTAAGTGCTGTAATAACTATATTTGCTTTAAAATTTCTCCACGACGCGCAACAGTCCAATATCGTTAAAAAATTGATTCATAATGACTCGGTGACCATAGCACCATGATCGATAAGCTGTGGGTCAATATAAAAACATAATATTGTCAAACGAAATATGAACAGCTAAGCTTGTTTGATAACATTGATTTTTGATTTTTTCGCGAAATTTACAAGACATATAGTGAATATTATTTTGGAGGACCGCAATTATGGAAGATAACAAAAAGAAAAACATGGAAAAGCTACCGTAATGGATGCAAAGTTGTTTCACCTGCATTTTCGAAGGTTTTTACTACTCGTGCCACTTATATCGCAACAGACCTTATGAAATACAAAGTTGTTCCTCTTATATTTAATGACTTTTTACATTCTACCGGCGGCAAAGTTCTTCTATACGGATTTGTTGCATATGCCTGAGGACATACAGTATATTCAATATTTAGTTCTGATCCAATTGCGAGAGCTAATCAAAGGGGGTATAAGTTGAAATGAAACTCTTTATTAATATAATTATGCAAATTGTGAGTATTATTTCTTATTCGGCCACAGCGCTATTTGCACTATTTGGAATATACGAACTAATAATGGGTCCTGCAGACGCAGAAAAGTTGCTTAAAAAACTACATATTCCTCTAACTTATAATCAAACACTGATTATAGGATTTATTTTCGTAATACTTGCAATTGCCTGGTATATCATAAAGGCGAAACTAACCGGAAAATTGTAAAGTATCTATTGTTATGGGCGTTACTATACAGAAAGAGCGTATAATCGCTTGATGTACGGCTTTTGCTAAATAAAAAAGACGGCACGGCAGTTTTATTCTGCTGTGCCGTCTTTCTGGTTATTTTAAGAAATTTTGTTTTTGAGTCTCATGTTGTCGGCTATCATTGCGATGAATTCGCTGTTTGTCGGTTTGCCGCGTTCGTTTTGAATTGTATAACCGAAAAAGGCGTTAAGCGTATCGATATCGCCTCTGTCCCAAGCGACTTCAATTGCATGACGTATTGCACGTTCAACTCTTGAAGATGTTGTCTGATACTTTTTTGCTACGGACGGATAAAGAACCTTTGTAACCGCATTTATAAGGTCGTTATCTTCTATTGTCATCATTATGGCTGTGCGTAAATATTGATAGCCTTTTATATGAGCGGGAACACCTATCCTATGTATGATCTCGGTAACCTGCGCTTCAAGATCGCTCGGTTCCTGCGAATACTGAACGCCGTTCATTATCTGATTTTTATAGGCGCTCTGACGATTTTT
This sequence comes from Eubacterium sp. CAG:841, assembly GCA_000437375.1. GTDB lineage: Bacteria > Bacillota > Clostridia > Oscillospirales > CAG-272 > CAG-841. The sequence continues at coordinate 140,915 of FR898226.1, read as the reverse complement.
GTAGATGCGTGCGATTCTTTCGATAAGCGTAGAATATTCAAACGGTTTGTGCATACAGTATGCCGCGCCCGCCTCTGTTGCTTCTGCAAAAAGATTCGGGTTCGAGCAGTATGAAAATACTATAAAGTCGGGGACGTTTGACGGATTCTGAAACAGTGTTTTCGCCTTTTTGATTATCTGAACCGTGTCAAGCTTGGGAAGCCAAACGTCTATAAGCACAACATCCGGTGTGCAACGTTTGATCTTTGTAAGTACGTCTATTCCGCTGTCGGTTTCATCAACTACGTCGATGCCCGCTCTTATGAGGTTTTCTTTAAGCGCGCGGCGGAACTCGGCGCTTTCGTCTGCAATAAAAACTTTAATTCTCTGATCCATTTCTTTGTTCTCCATTTCGTGTAAATTTTTCGTGTCGCTTTTTGTAACTCCAAAAACTACCATACATATATTACCACGATAAGGAAAAATTTGCAAGGTGAAAACGAAAAATTTTTGTCACAAAAATCCAATATGTGTTTTGTTTATAATGACAAAACAAAGTTCTTAAAACGTCACGAAGCAGCAAAAAAAGAGGTTTATTACGAAAATCAAAAGATATGAAAGGGAATTATGTATTGTTTTGTTTTTCGATAATACATACCGCATGTGCGGAGATGCCTTCACCGCTTCCCGTAAAGCCGAGCCTTTCTTCTGTTGTTGCTTTTATATTTACATCTTCTGCATTTATTCCGAGAGCCAAAGCAGTTTTTTCACGCATTTGACCTATGTATGGCGAAAGCCTTGGACTTTGAGCTATTACCGTCGAATCTATATTTATTATTCTGGCATTCTGCCTGCGAAGCTCTTTGCTTACTCTTTCGATAAGTATCAGGCTTGAAATTCCTTCGTAAGACGGATCATTATCTGGAAAAAGCACGCCTATGTCCGGAAGTCCGCATGCACCAAGCAGCGCATCCGCTATGGCGTGAAGCAAAACATCCGCATCGGAGTGTCCGAGCAGACCTTTTTCGAACGGTATTTCCACCCCGCCGATAATAAGTTTTCTTCCGTCCGTCAGACGATGAACATCATATCCATGTCCTATTCTGATACTCATACAAGTTCTCCGTTCGATATTATTCTTTCCGCAACATAAAAATCTTCATCCGTTGTGATTTTTATGTTGTACGCTCCTGCCTCAACAGTATGAACTTTGAATCCTGCGCTTTCGACAAGCATACTGTCGTCAGTAGGGGAGGAAGGCTTTGTTTTTGACGATATGGCGATTTCGTAAATATCTTTCATAAATACCTGCGGCGTCTGCGCCCGCATTACGGTATCTCTGTTTACCGTTTCGGATATTATTCCATTTTCATTTACCTTTTTCAATGTATCTGTAGATTTTGACGCCGCTATGGCGGAACCGTAACGGAACGCGCTTTTTATTACTTTTTCTATATCTTCGGATTTTATAAGGCATCTGGCTCCGTCATGAATGGCGACAAATTCACACTTTGGAGACACTGCTCCGAAGCCGGCAAGCACGGAATCACTTCTCGTGTTCCCCCCTGCAGTCACCGCAGACAGTTTTGTAATGTTATACTGCCTTTTGAAATTTTCGTATTCTTTTAACTGACCCTTTGCCGCAACAACTATTATTTCATTTATAAGTGCACATTTTTCGAAAGAAAGCATTGTCCGTACAACTACGGGAATGCCGTTTATCGGGACAAGTTGTTTCGGAACTGCGCCGCTTGTTCTGGTGCTTTTTCCGGCGGCAACGATTATCGCAGATGTATAGTATCTTTTACATTCTCGAGCCGCTTTGCTTGTTAGTGCGCGTGCGATTTTTTTGAAAACGTTCATTTATTGTAGTCCTTTTAAGTATTTTGCATATAGAGATTATATCAAATTATACAGCTCATAGCAATAAAAATAAAAAAATTCATTAAAAATTGAAAAAATAATTGAAAAAGGTATTTATTTATATAAAAAAATATATTATAATAAAGTATCACTACTCATAAAAACATTTAACTTGTTGTTGACTTGTTCGGGGGATTCTTCACACTATGGAAAAGATCAAGGCTTTGTTTAATATCATTGCGGAGCAATTCAAGTCTCTGCACTGCATTATAGATATAATAGATATTTTGCTTGTTGCAATAATTATTTTTTATATAGTCAAGTTTATACGCGACAGACGCGCCAGCAAGCTTGCTATGGGTGTATTCCTTATAGTGATACTCATGTTTATAAGCGAATTGCTCAATATGCGTGCGCTCAATTTCATATTCTCAAATCTTGTTCAGGTCGGACTTATTGCAATTATTATTCTCTTCCAGCCTGAGCTTCGTTCCGTACTTGAAAAATTCGGCGGAGTATCGTTTATAAAGACTATTTCAGAATCAAAAAACACATCCTTGAAGCATAATGCAATAACTGCGATATGCGAAGCGGCAAGCGAGCTTTCAAGAGAATACACCGGTGCGCTTATAGTTATAGAACGTTCGACACCTCTCGGAGAAATCATTAAAACAGGCACGGTAATAAATGCGGACGTAAATGTATCTCTCCTCAAGAATATTTTCTTTAACAAAGCTCCGCTTCATGACGGCGCCGTTATAATTCGCGGCGGAAGAATATGCGCAGCAGGATGCTTCTTGCCGATGTCCACAAATGACGATATAATAAAAGATCTCGGAACAAGGCATCGTTCCGCGATAGGAATGAGCGAAAACAGCGATGCGATAATTATTGTTGTTTCTGAAGAAACCGGCACGATATCACTTGCGATTGACGGTCAGCTCAGACGCAATTACGACTATAACACACTCAAGACCGAGCTTTCAAATCTGCTTCGCGACGATGATGCAGAGAAAAAAAGCAAGGTTTCAAAATAATCCGGAGGTAAGGGAAGATGAGTATTTTTTCAAAAAAGCAGAAAAACGTTTCCGATGAGTCCGATCGTCCGGCAGAGGACGATTACGCTATAAGAAAAAGCAGACGTGCCGATATAATAATCGGAATAATATCCCTCCTTTGCGCGATACTTATATGGGCTTATGCCGTATCGGCAGGTTCAATATAAAATTATGAGTGACTTGAAAAAGACAGAGCGTTTTATTGTATCAGGGATATCACTACCGATCAAAGCTTCAAGAGACGATGCTTTCGGCAAAGCCGAGAAAGCACTCTTGAAGTTTTTTTCAGGAGATGAAATATTCTCTTACAACATATCAAGGCGATCAGTAGATGCAAGAAAGAAAAGCGATATACGTTTTGTATATTCGGTATCCGCCGATGTGAGATCAACCAAATTGTACGATGTCGCCGCTCTCGCAGCAAGTAAAATAACCAAAGTGGCAGACTCAAGCATCGAGGCAAAGCATGGCACCGAAAAGCTCTGCGGCAGACCTGTTGTCGTGGGATTTGGTCCTGGCGGAATGTTTTGTGCTTATATACTTGCAAAATACGGCTATCGCCCAATAGTTATAGAACGCGGATCTGATATAAAAAAACGTATGGCGGACGTCGCGCGTTTCAAAAACGAGCAGATACTCGATCCAGAATCAAACATTCAGTTCGGTGCGGGCGGAGCGGGAACTTTTTCCGACGGAAAACTTATGACGCGCATAAACGATAATCTGTGCAGCTTTGTAATTGAAACGTTTCACAAGCTTGGCTCTCCCGAGAACATTCTTTACGAAGCCAAACCGCACATAGGGACCGATTATCTTGTCGGCGTTGTTGACAACATGCTGAAAGAGCTTATAAGTCTCGGCGCAGATGTTTATTTCGATACAAAAATGAACGGTATATGCGAAAGTCTCGGCAAAGTGAATAAAATAAGGACTTCGTCAGGAGAAATCGAATGCGGAGCGCTTGTCCTTGCGCTAGGGCACAGCGCAAGAGACACGGTTACCGAACTGCGGAATGACAATCTTTGGGTAATCCCAAAAGCTTTTTCTGTCGGAGTCAGAATAGAGCATTTGCAGGAGAATATAGATTTTGCAATGTACGGCAAATCAGCCTACGACGGAATACTCCCTCATGCCGAATATGCTCTTTCCACTCATGTTGGGGGAAGGGGAGTATATACGTTTTGTATGTGCCCCGGCGGCGAAGTTGCGGCTGCTGCTTCGGAACGATATGGGGTTGTTACCAATGGAATGAGCTGTCATGCCAGAGACGGTAGAAATGCCAACAGCGCAGTATGCGTTTCTGTTCTGCCGCAGGATTTCGGCGGTACAGTAGACGGCGGAGAAGCTTTTGTAAGAAATATCGAGCAAATGGCATATAAGCTTGGCGGGGAAAACTACTTTGCTCCCGCGCAAACAGTAGGATCATTTTTGAAAAATTCGGACAATCATATAGGAAGCGTTATTCCGACATATATGGGGGGCAAGGTAACGCTTACAAACATAAGCAATGTATTTCCTGAATTCGTGCCGGATGCTTTATCTGCGGCGCTGCTTGATTTTGATAAAAAGATAAAGGGCTTTGCTGCATCGGACGCTGTTCTTACCGCGCCGGAAACAAGAACTTCATCTCCTGTGAGAATGCCGAGAAATCCCGAAACCTATGTAGCCGAAGGCTTTGATAATATATATCCTTGCGGTGAAGGAGCCGGTTACGCCGGAGGAATAACAAGCGCAGCCGTAGACGGTATAAAGTGTGCGCTTGCAATAATCAGAAGATACTCAGATAAAGAAAACTGAGCGGAGGAAAAAATGTTTGACAGAAGTAAATGGGTTATAAAAACTCAGGATCCGGAGCTTGTATCAGCACTTGCCGATTCACTTAAAATAAGCCCTGTATGTGCCCGTTTACTTATAAATCGAGGATATACAGATCCGATATCGGCTCAAGCCTTTCTGGAGAAAACGGATTCCGAGCTTTATGATCCATACTTGCTTTGTGACATGGACAAGGCTGTAAGAAGAACTGAAGAAGCACTGAAATCTGGAGAAAAAATAACTATTTACGGCGACTATGATGTAGACGGAGTTACTTCGGTATCGATAATGTACATGTATCTTCACGAGCACGGTGCGAATGTGGATTACTATATTCCGGCACGAGAAAATGAAGGATACGGACTTAATTTTTCTGCCATTGATAGCATTGCAAAAAGCGGTACGACGCTTATAATAACTGTTGACACCGGAATTACCGCGACGGAAGACGTAAAATATGCGAAAAGCATCGGAGTTGATATAATAATAACAGATCACCATCAATGCCGCAGCGACATTCCTTTAGCCGAAGCTGTTGTGAATCCAAAGCGCCCTGATTGCGAATATCCTTTCAAGGAGCTTTCGGGCGTCGGAGTGGCGTTCAAGCTTATATGTGCGCTTGAACTTTCTTCAAAGAACAACGGAAGCTACGATAAATCCGTGATAAACGATATGTGCAAGCAATATATAGATCTTGTAACTATAGGTACTATTGCTGACGTTATGCCTTTGGTAGGCGAAAACAGAATAATAGTTTCATCCGGACTTAAAATGCTTCAGAATACTCAAAAAATCGGTATAAGAGCGCTTTTCAAAGCTACGGGTATTGATTATGACAATCCCAAAAAAATAACTTCATCGTTTATAGGATATACCATTGCTCCACGTATAAACGCGGTTGGAAGAATAGGTAATGCCGGAAGAGCCGTTCAGCTTTTTCTTGCCGAATCTCCAAAAGTTGCCGATATTATAGCAGATGAGCTTTGCAACACAAACAGACGCAGGCAAGAGCTTGAAAATGAAATTTTCCTTGAAGCTGTCAGTCAGATAGAAAAAGAACATAATATATCAAACGAAAACGTAATAGTTCTTTCAAGCGATCATTGGCATCATGGTGTGATAGGAATAGTAGCGTCAAGACTTACCGAACGGTACAATTTTCCTTCGGTATTGATTTCATTCGAAGGCGATGGGGTAATAGGTAAAGGCTCAGCAAGAAGTGTAAAGGGACTTAATCTTGCTTCGGCACTTGCGGCATGTTCGGACACATTATGTAAGTATGGCGGTCATGAGCTTGCGGCAGGACTTACAGTTGAAAGGGATAAGCTCAACGAGTTCAAAAAGAAGCTGAGCGAGTATACAAAAGAGCACTTGGATCGTGACGAAAGTATTCAGAAAACCGTTATTGATGCGGAGATTGAATCCGATGAAATAAATGAAGACACCGTGCGCGCGGTAAGCAGACTTGATCCGTTCGGAGCGGGCAATGCAACACCACTTTTCATATTCAAAAACGCTATGATATTGCAAGTATTGCCATTGAGCATGGGAAAGCACTCAAAGCTTATATTGACTCGTGACGGGGAGAGCTTTACAACACTTTTCTTCGGAGCCAATATTGCCGAGCTTGGTTTTTCACAGGGCGATGAAGTTGATATACTGTGCGGAATAGATATAAACGAGTTCAGGGGAATGAAAAGTATTCAGCTTATAGCGCGCGACATAGACTATTCGGACGAAGCAAAAACAAATCTGTGTGAAATGCAGAAAGAATGTGATGAGTTCATTTTTGAAGGAAGAACCCCGTTTTTGTCTGACGTTCCAAACAAATCAGAGTGCTCTGCAATTTACAGAGGACTTATTTCAGCACTTGGTGGAGACATTGGAGTAGTGACAATAAAACAGCTTATTTCTTCGGGCTCATCTTCATACATAAAAACAGGGGTGGCGCTTGCTGCCTTTAAGCAATTGGATTTTATCTCAATTGAAAAAATATCACTTTTTGAATACAAGATAACAATTCGGAAATTCAAAGAAAAGAAAGACATTTTCGCAGCACCGATAATGTCCGGAAAAGCGAGGTAACCAAATGTTTTCAGGAATTGACAGACTACTATTTATTCTCGAAAATACAGGAAAAAAATATAATATAGAAAAAATAACAAAGGCATACGAATATGCAAAGCAACTGCACGAAGGGCAATACCGTAAAAGCGGAGAAGAATATATTTGCCATCCCGTAGCCGTTGCTGAAATAGTGGCGGGACTAGAGCTTGATACCGATTCGATATGCGCTGCGTTGCTTCATGACACACTTGAAGACTGTGCAGATAAAATTGATATTGAGAAAATTAAAAAAGAATTCGGCCCACAGGTTGCAGAACTTGTCGACGGGTTGACGAAACTTGTCCAGATCCGTATCGAAGACAAAGAGGACGCACATATGGAGAGCCTTCGCAAGATGTTTCTTGCAATGGCAAAAGACGTGCGGGTAATATTTATAAAGCTTGCCGACCGCCTGCACAATATGCGTACACTCGATGCTCAGCCGGAGAACAAGCGACGCACGATAGCGCTTGAAACAATGCATGTTTACGCTCCGCTTGCACACAGGCTCGGTATGCAAAGAATCAAGCAGGAACTTGAAAATCTTGCGCTTTCTTATCTTGATCCCATAGGATATGAGGAAGTAAGCGCAGATATAGAACGAAAATTCGGTGAAAATCGTGACTTTATAAACAAGACACGAAAGCTTATTCATGAAAAAATGAACGAAAACGGAATAAAATGCACACTTGAAGGTCGCGTAAAATCCGTTTACAGCATATATAAAAAAATGTATAATCAAAACAAAAGTTTTGATGAAATTTACGATTTTTATGCCATAAGAATAATCGTAAATACCGAGCTTGAATGTTACACAGCGCTTGGAATAATCCATGAGATGTTCAATTCAATGCCCGGACGTTTCAAAGACTATATTTCCATACCGAAGCCTAATATGTACCGCTCGCTACACACTACCGTAATAGGCAGAGACGGCATTCCTTTTGAAGTTCAGATAAGAACATGGGAAATGCATCAGATAGCTGAATACGGTATTGCCGCGCATTGGAAATATAAATCGGGCGACAAAGGCGACGGTGATCTTGACCGCAAGCTTGAGTGGATAGCCAAACTTATAGAAAATGAATCAAGCACCGCAGATCCGGATGAATTTATAGACGCACTGAAAATAGATATATTTCAGGACGAGACGTTTGTATTTACGCCTAAAGGTGATGTTATAACGCTCCCGCAGAATGCAAACTGTATAGACTTTGCATATCACATTCATTCAGCGGTAGGAAACAGAATGATAGGTGCAAAGGTCAACGGTATGATCGTGCCTATCGATCGAAAGCTCAACAACGGCGAAATCGTCGAGATAATTACATCTTCCGCATCCAAAGGACCGAGCAGAGATTGGCTCAAAGTTGCCTGCACAAGCGAAGCAAGAGCTAAAATACGTCAATGGTTCAAAAAAGAAAAACGTGCCGAAAATATTGAAGCAGGGAAGAATGAAATCCAAACGGAGCTTCGCAGAATATCACCTGTGCATGTTACCGATGAACAGTTTAACGAAATTACAGGCAAAGTAGCATCACGGCTCGGGATGAACTCTCCTGAAGATCTTTTCGGTATGCTTGGTTACGGTGGCATAAGTATGACAACCGTAGGATCACGCCTCAAAGAAGAGTTCGAGCGTGTTGTAATGCCCGAGCCGGAAGTCAAAATAACAGATGTAACACAGGTACAAACTGTTCAGAGGCCGCGTTCTTCGCACTCATACGGGAGTGTTATAGTTGACGGAGTTGAAGGCTGTCAGGTGAAATTTGCAAAGTGTTGCAATCCACTTCCGGGCGATAATATAGTTGGATTTATAACAAAAGGATACGGCATTTCCGTACACAAGGTAGATTGTCCAAACGTGCTTAATTCAATATCAAAGGAAAACGACAGATTTGTAAATGTTGAATGGAAAGAAGTTGACGAGACCGATTCAAAGCACGCTCAATATGAAGCGCTTATGCAAGTCATTACAGAAGACAGAATATCAATGCTCGCAGATATAAGCACAACTCTTGCTGATATGAAAGTCTCTATAATACAGATAAACACTCAGAAACGCGCCGGAGGCGAGATAGTATTCAATATAGCTGTAGCGTGCAAAAATCTTGCCCATTTCAATAGCATAATGGCAAGACTAAAAAGCATAAAAGACGTAGTTGCAGTAGAGCGCGGATATGCAAAGAACGGAGGTTGACAACTGTGCGTGCCGTTATACAGAGGGTCAGTTCGGCTCAGGTTATTTCAAACGATGTACTTACAGGCAAAATAGACTCGGGACTTGCGATACTGCTCGGAGTCAGAAAAGGCGACAGCGAACGTGACGCCTCCGCTTTGGCGACAAAAATCGCAAAACTGCGCATATTTTCTGATGAAAATGACAAACTTAATCTTTCAATTACAGATGTAGGCGGCAGCGCGATAGTTGTATCTAATTTCACACTCTGTGCAAATTATTCACACGGAAACCGTCCGGAATATTTTGATGCAGAATTACCTGAAAGAGCAAATGAACTGTACGAATTTTTTGTATCAGAACTAAGAAAATCCGTCTGCAACGTTCAAACCGGTGTTTTCGGAGCAAAAATGATGTATACAATAAATAACGATGGTCCAATAACAATAGTTATGGACAGTGAAGTACTTCTTAAAAAGGATGTTATAAAATGAAACTTACCGTAAATGGAGATATAAATGAATATTATGTTCAAACGCTTTGTCTGCTCTTTTTTCCTGCATCAAAGTTTTCAAAATGCGATACAGCGCCCGAAGGCTCACCGGAAGCAATAGTAGATATAACATCTGATGAAAACGGAGTGACAGCAACTGTAAGTTTGTCTTCGGGAGGGAAGAGTATAACAAAAAGTTATTCGGAGCCTAATACCGGCAAATATACAGACTATACATTAAAACGTATAGCCTGCGGAAAAGCGTTTTTTTCTGCAGGGAAAGCACTTCTCGGAGTAACTCCTCAGTGGGGCATACTCACAGGAGTAAGACCTGCCAAACTCGCCTTGAGAGGTCTTTCGTCGGGCGAAACAAAGACCGAAGTAAAAAGTCATATGACAAAGGAATATTTGGTCTCCCCTAAGAAAGCCTCACTTGTAACAGATATTGCAGCAACAGAAAAAAAGATAATCTCAAAGCTTGATCCCAAAACATGCAGTGTATATATTTCAATTCCTTTTTGTCCTTCCAGATGCAGCTATTGCAGTTTTGTTTCATTTACTTCTTCAAAGCTTCTTTCATTGATAGACGATTATATTATAAAACTGTGCAATGATATAAAGGACATATTCGAAGAAATAAAAAGGCTCGGACTTACTGTTTCAACCGTGTATATAGGCGGAGGAACGCCGACAACTCTTGATGAAAAACAACTGAAAAAACTTCTTGATGTCATAAATTCGTGCATAGACACTCATGGTCTTGAAGAATTTACGCTTGAAGCCGGACGTCCGGATACTATAACACAGGAAAAACTTACAGTCATTAAAAACGGTGGCGTGACAAGAGTAAGCGTAAATCCGCAAACACTTAATCCCGCCGTACTTGAAATAATCGGCCGTCATCACACTGTGGATGATTTTTTCCGTGCATACGATCTTGTTAAAAATTCCGGCATAAAGCATGTAAATACAGATCTTATAGCAGGACTACCGTCTGAGGGCTTCCGTAGTTTTTCTGAAACAGTAGATAAAATAATCGAACTTCGTCCCGATAATATCACTGTACATACGCTTTGTATAAAGAGCGCAGCTGATTTTGCGAGCCATGCGGGCGATATCTGCAATACATTCAGTGAAACCACAAAATGCGTGGACTATACTCAACTTGCCTGTAAAAATGCAGGGTATATACCTTATTATATATACAGACAGAAAAACACGGTAGATAATCTTGAAAACGTAGGCTTTGCATTGCCCGGTACAGAGGGACGTTACAATATATATATGATGGAGGAAGTTCATTCTATTTTTTCTGTTGGCGCGGGAGCCGTATCGAAACTTGTTTCTACTGCAGGAGGAAAAATAGAAAGAATCTTTGACTACAAATATCCGTATGAATATTTGTCTGACAAGGAGAATGAAAAAGGACAGAATAAATTAAGGACAATGGAAGAATTTTACTCACAGAATTCATAAGGAGTGTTTCATAGTGATAAATTACGAAAAATTCTTTAACAATGAAGCTGAAATGAAAGACTTCATTCTTTTGTGCGAAGACAATTATAAAGCACAAATAATTGATACAGCAGAAAAAATATCATCTGATAAAAATATTAGATTTATTATGCTTTCCGGGCCTTCTTGCTCCGGAAAAACAACGACGGCAGCTATACTTTTCAAGGAACTCGCAAAATACGGAAAGCAAGCGGAAGTCGTTTCTATAGACGATTTTTACAGGGACAGAATAAAAGATGAACCAAAGCCTGACTTTGAATCGGCAGCCGCAATAGATCTTGAATATTTTGGCAAATGTGTTGCAGAACTTACAGGCGGCAGGGAAGCGCAGCTTCCAACTTTTGACTTTAGCACAGAGACAAGAAGTGGTTATCATCCTCACAGACTTGCGGAAAATGAGATTATTGTTTTCGAAGGAATTCAGGCAATGTATCCTGAAATCCTTTGCCACATTCCAAATGAAAAAAGAAAAACAATTTATATAAGCGTCTCAGAAGATGTTATGGCTTATGGACATTATTTTTCAGGAAGAGATATACGTTTTGTGCGCAGACTTGTTCGCGATTACAAATTTCGCTCATCGTCTCCCGCAAGAACTATAGGACTTTGGGACGATGTTGTTGCAAATGAGGAAAAGGTTATTATTCCGGAAGGTAAAAAAGCTGATTTTGTTATAAATTCGCTTATGCTTTACGAGATAAACGTTATGAAAAATTATATACTTGAATCTATAAATTATGATTTATGCAATAAAGATGAATTTAGAATATTTGAAGAGCTCAAACAAAGATACGAAAACGTTCCGGAGATGCCATCACACTTGATTCCGGGAGACTCGGTATTCAGGGAATTTATAGGCAAAGAATAATATTTTTCAATTATTAATATCAGAATATATTACTTCTGAAATGAATAGTATTTATATATGGCATCCGAATAATAATTAAGTTCCGAAAGGTAAAGCAATGCAGAAAAACAAAGCCAAAGAACCACGACTTATTGTTGGCGTGATCATATTGATGATATCCAATATAATTGTAAAAGTCATAGGGGTTTTATTCAAAATACCTCTGCATGACCTTTTGGGAGACAGAGGCATGAGTTATTTCAATATAGCTTATAATCTGTTTACAACATTGTATCTTGTGTCAACAGCAGGGCTTCCGACAGCAATTTCAATGATGGTTTCGGAAGCAAGAGTAAAAGGGAAAAAAGCTGAAGTCAGGCGGATATTCCGCACAGCGGTCTGCTTATTTTTTATTCTTGGAACGATAGGAACCTCTATAATGCTGTTTGGTGCGGGCGGACTTGCAAAGCTCATGGGTTCTGCTGATGCCAGCTGGGCTATAATGGCGATATCACCAACGCTTTTTCTTATCTGTATATCAAGTTCCATACGCGGATATTTTCAGGGACACCAAAATATGTTTCCCACAGCATGCTCTGAAATAATAGAATCTGCAGGCAAATTTATTTTAGGAATAGTTCTTGGAACATGGGCTGTAAGAACGGGAAAAAGTATAGAAATCTGTGCGGCATACGCGATAGCAGGCGTTGCGATAGGTGAAGCTTGTGGGTTGGTTTTTCTTATATGTGCAAAATTTTTACACAAACAGGACTACAGCTATACGCTTGCAGAGGATGACGGAACTGTTTCCTCGTCAAAGAAAATACTTAAAAATCTGCTTCTTATATCCGTACCGGTTATGCTAAGCTCAGTAGCGCTTAATTTGACCAGCACAATAGATACATTTACAATAATAAATATTATAAAGCGATATTCTTCTGCAGAAGCGGCTGAAGCCGCATATGGAAATTATACAACACTTGCAGTAACGCTTTTTCATTTACCGTCAGCATTTATTTATCCTATTTCAACATCTCTTGCACCGGCACTATCCGCCGCCAGAGCAGCTGAAAATAAAATAAAAGAAAGAAGCGTACTCAGTGCTTCAGTGAAAATGACGGTAATAATTTCCATACCATGTGCAATCGGAATGGCACTTATGTCTAAGCCGATATTGGGACTTTTATTTTCAAACGAAGCTTCCGTAAACAGCGCAGCACCGCTTTTGTCAATATTATCACCGGCAATATTCTTTTCGGCGATACTCACGGTTACGTCTGCAGCACTTCAAGCTTGTCATTATCAAAGAAAACCCATAATATCGATGGTCTGCGGAATAGTAGCTAAAGCAGTTGTGAGCTGTGCACTTATGTCTATTAAATCAATTGGTATTTTGGGTGCTCCTATAGGAACTCTTGTAAGCTATTTCGTTATGGCGGCAGTAAATTTTATGTTTGTGCTTAAATATGTAAGCTCTGAAATAAATATTTTCAAACTTATTATAAAGCCTATTGTTGCGTCGGGATTTGCTTCAATATTAACTTTAACTTCATATAATGCAATATACCGCGCAGGACATCCGACCGTAGGAACTGTCATATCAATTGTGCTTACAGTATTTGCGTATTTTATTTTTCTTTTTGTGTTAAAAGAATTTAATCGTGATGATATAATGATATTTCCGCACGGAGAAAAAATATATAAAGCGCTTGTAAAAATGCATTTAATGAAATAAACAAAATTATAATAAAAACCGGAATAAGAGCAAGACTTGAAAAATAGCTTTGATTTATCCGGCTTTTTATTTTATTTACTTCCCTGATTTATATAAAATTTCTATTTTGTATAATTCACTATATAGGCATACAGTCGCATTTAAGGAGCTTATTTCCCGTGTAATTAACGCTCCGCGAGCGTGTTCCCCTCTCGTTCATTCCTTTCGGAACACGCTCTCTTCGCTTACAAAATAGTCGTTTTGCGTAAGTGGGCAGGTTCTTTGTTTTCTGCTACCACTCACTCGTCCGTATTTTCTGTTTGCACAGAAGTTCGCTCTTGCTTTACGAGTCTCCAAGCTTTTTCGTTTTATCGAACGATGCCTTTACAGCGTTCATAACGGTTGCACGGAAAGCCCCGTTTTCAAGTGCATGGACACCTGCGATAGTTGAACCGCCGGGACTGCATACTGCATCTTTCAGCTTTCCCGGATGCATACCGCTTTTGCTAACCATCGAAGACGCACCTATAAGTGTTTGAACCGCATAGTTTTGCGCTTTTTCGCGCGAGAGACCGCATTCTACCGCGCCATCTGAAAAAGCTTCAATAAACATATATACAAATGCCGGCCCGCAACCGGAAACAGCACTTCCCGCATCGATAAGAGATTCATTTATTTCGTCAAGAATTCCCGATTTTTCGAGAATATCATTAAAAAGTGCTTTTGTTTTATCGCCCACAAGCTCATTAGCGCACCATAAAATCATCCCTTCTCCTATTGAAACAGGAGTATTCGGCATAATTCTTATAATAGGACACGAAAAATCAAGATAAGAAGTTAATTTTTCAATATTTATACCCGCCGCCATACTTACCACTGTAAAATTATTGCGTTTGGAAAGAATTCCTTTTATGCCATCTATCATTTTAGGCAATATATTAGGCTTTACGGCAAAGAAAATAATATCACAGTTTTCGGCTATTTCCTCATTTGTTGAAGCCAATATTCCAAGTTCTGAGGCTACTTTTTCAGCTTTTTCTTTAGTTCTGTTTGATATATAAATTCGGGTATCAACTGCGCTGTTTTTTACAGCTTTTGCAAGCGCATATCCCATATTTCCTGCGCCTATAAATCCGATCTTAAGCATTTTTTTCTCCTTTTCACTCAGCGAATCTGACCGTTGCCGTGAATAATATATTTATATGTTGTAAGTTCACGAAGACCAATAGGCCCGCGTGCATGTAATTTTTGTGTGGATATTCCCATTTCGCAGCCAAGTCCGAACTCTCCTCCGTCGGTAAAACGTGTTGAAGCATTGACATATACTGCGGCGCTGTCAACATTTGAAAGAAAATAGTCGGCTGTAGTCTTGTTTTCCGTAATTATGGCTTCGCTATGTGCTGTTGAATGTGCCGCAATATGCTCTACCGCATCTTGTGCAGAATCCACTACTTTTACAGCCATGACATAGTCAAGAAATTCGGTGTCGAAATCACTTGTTTCCGCTTGTGTTGCATCAATATAATTCAGCGCGACGGTATCACACTTGAGTATTACAGGCTTTAATCCTTTTTCCGCTCTGTCGTCGACAAGACGCTTTTTCAAAAGCGGAAGAAACTCTGATGCTATATTTTTATGGACAAGACAAACCTCTGCAGCATTACAAACGGAAGGACGACTTGTCTTTGCATTTTCTACTATAGAAAGCGCTTTTGAAAAATCTGCATCTTTGTCAATATAAATGTGGCATATTCCTGTTCCTGTTTCAATACAAGGAACAACCGCATTTTCGACACAGGTGCGGATAAGACCTGCACCACCTCTCGGTATAAGCAGATCAACGTATCCCTTGGCAAGCATGAGCTCTTTTGCGCTTTCTCTTGAAATATCATCGACCATCTGAACCGCATCCTTGGGCAAGCCTGCTTTTTCAAGCCCATATCTGAGTGCTTCCGTAATTGCTTTTGATGAGTTATAAGCTTCTTTTCCGCCGCGAAGTATACACACATTACCGCTTTTCAGTGCAAGTGATGCTGCATCGGAAGTAACGTTAGGGCGGCTTTCGTAGATTATAGCGATAACTCCCATAGGCACACTTATTTTCTCAATTATAAGCCCGTTCGGACGCTTTACTTTATCAAGTATATTTCCTACGGGAGAAGGCAGTTTTGCTACGTCGAGTATTCCCTTTGCCATTCCGTTTATGCGACTTTCGTCAAGAGCCAGCCGATCTATCATAACGTCACTTATCTTACCACGTGCCGCATCAACATCGATTTTGTTTTTAGACAATATAACGTCTGTATTTTCAATAAGTGCATCTGCCATATATTCAAGCGCCAGATTGATATCGTCGGTCCCGAATTTGTGCATTTCCTTTGCTGCGTTTTTGGCTCTTATAAGTATTTCTTGAGTTTGCATTTTCTTTATACTCTCTTTGCGTGAAATTTTGTTCCTATGGGATTTCCGTCGATTATACTGTATAAGCTTTCGGGGTTGTCTCCCTGCATTATTATCATATCGCAACCTGCGGAATTTGCTATTTTTGCCGCCTGAAGTTTTGTCGCCATTCCGCCTGTTCCGCGTTCCGTACCGGCATCTCCTCCGAGTGCCATTATATCGTCGTTCAAATCAAATACGTCACGAATAAGTACAGCATTATCGAATTTGTGCGGATCCTTATCATAAAGACCGTCTATATCAGACATGAGAACAAGAAGATCCGCCCCCGTACTTTCGGCAACGATTGCCGCAAGTGTATCATTATCTCCGATTTTTATTTCATCCGTCGAAACAGTATCATTTTCGTTTATTATCGGAAGCGCTCTGAGTTCAAGCAACTTTTGCATTGTATTCTCAAATTTCATGTGCCTGTCCGGGGTTCTTAGGTCTTCAGCCGTAAGAAGGATCTGAGCCACTGTCTGATTGTACTGCAAAAACAACTTGTCGTATGTGTACATAAGCTCGCACTGCCCCACCGCTGCCGCCGCCTGCTTCCCTGCAATGTCAACGGGGCGTTTTTCAAGATTGAGTTTACCTACTCCCATAGCAATGGCTCCGGAAGAAACAAGTATCACTTGATTTCCTGCGTTTTTAATGTCGCTGAGTACTTTAACCAGTTTTTCTATTCTTCTTATGTTCACACATCCGGTGACATGAGTAAGCGTTGATGTGCCTACTTTAACTACAATTTTCATTAATAAAATAACGACCCTTTAAATAAAATTTTCTATAAATATATCATATATCAAAAATTTTTTCAATAGAAAAATATTTTATTTGCTATCAATAAATGAAATTTATTTGCAATTGATTTACGAGATAAAGAATTTTTTTAAATTACTCCATTAGCTTCTATAATTTGCTTGACTTATTGCAATGTTTCGATTACAATAAGCAATGTGGAAATTTATTTGTTTTTGGAGGAAAACCACAATGTTCAATTTTGAAAAAATAATATGCGAAAGAAAGCGCATGGGACTTTCCCAAGAAAAACTCGGTGCGCTTCTCGGAGTTTCAAGACAGGCTATACAGAAATGGGAAAGCGGCGGAGCTACTCCCGATCTTGCTCACCTTATTTCAATGGCAGATGTTTTTGGTGTAACACTCGACAGTTTTGCAAGCGAAACTACTGAAAACAATACAAGCTCCGATAATACAAACGATCTTCCCGACTATAATAATTGGAGTTCATGGGAGTCATACAGCAAAACGCTTAAAATAGAATACAAACAGAGTATAGATGAAGGCAAGGATATAAGCAAATATGCCTCACTTTTCGACGCTGTGGCATCAATGCCCGAAGTATTCGAAAAAGACGAGATTGCAGACATTCTTTATAAAATGGTTCGTGATGCCAAACAGGTAGAAAACTACAAATATACAGAACCCTCCGATTATGAACACATCTGCAGACTTTGCAGCGAAGAACATGCGAAACTCAAAATGCCCGAAAAAGATGTTGTTGCCGATAAAGTATACGGTGGGTGGCTTGGCAGAATATGCGGATGTTATCTAGGAAAGCCCATTGAAGGAATTCTCAAGCCTACGCTTGATGAGATTCTTAAGAGAACAAATAACTATCCTATATCACGTTATATATCAAGAGAAGAGATAACCGAAGAGGTTATGAAGGACATTTCTTTCCCTATTGACAAGAGAGCTTATCCTTCAGACTTTGGAATGATGCCCGTTGATGATGACACAAACTACATTCTCATAGGATATATAATTCTCAAGAAATTCGGACGTGACTTTACACCCAACGACGTTATGAACGTATGGATAGAGCGTCAGGGCAAGAACGCTTATTGCACGGCAGAACGTGTTGCTTACAGAAACTTTGTAAACGGCTTCCGTCCTCCTGTTTCAGCTGTATATAAGAACGCTTACAGAGAATATATCGGCGCTCAGATACGCGGAGACTTCTTTGGATATGTAAATCCCTGCGATCCTAAAACAGCCGCTTCTATGGCTTTCCGTGATGCGTCAATTTCTCATGTTAAAAACGGCATTTACGGTGAAATGTGGGTTTCCGCTATGATTGCTGCAGCTTTCGGGACCGATGACATCAAAGAAATTATAAAAACAGGACTTGCGTACATTCCTAAAACATCAAGACTTTATGAAAGCATAAATGAAGTTATAACCGATTATGAAAACGGAGTAAACATTGAAGACGTATGGAAAAAGCTCCACGCAAATTGGAACGAAAAAAATAACTATGATTGGTGCCATACAATTTCAAACGCAATAATCGTCGCCGCTTCCCTTCTTTACGGAGAAAAAGACTACGGAAAGACAGTATGCCTTTCAGTAAGCGAAGGTTTTGATACAGACTGCAATGCCGCTACTGCCGGTTCAATACTCGGTGTGGCTCTTGGTGGAAGCAATATCCCCGAATATTGGGGTGGAAGAGTAAATGACACACTTTGTGCATCGATATTTGGCTTTGATAAAGTTTCAATTAGAGAAATGGCAAAGAAAACTCTTGATTTCTTCCCCGAAAATATAAAATAAGGAGTGGACAAACTTGAAAATTCTTAGTTTTGGATCGCTTAATTGTGATTATGTTTACAGTACAGATCATTTTGTGGCTCCAGGCGAAACTATAAGCGCGCTCAAACGCGAAACATTTTGCGGTGGGAAAGGGCTTAACCAATCCATCTCGCTTGCCAAAGCTGGTGCAAATGTTTTTCACGCGGGGTGTGTAGGTGATGACGGAGATATTCTCGTAAATGCACTTTCGGATGCAGGTGTTGATACTCATCTTATAAAAAAGGTTAGCGCTCCGTCAGGTCATGCGATAATCGAGGTAGACCCCAGCGGAAAAAATCGTATTATAATTTATGGCGGCGCGAACAGATGCATGACCGAAGAATATATTGATTCAGTCCTTTCCGAGTTTTCGGAAGGCGACTTTATCGTTCTTCAGAACGAAATAAATGCACTTGACCTTATAATGAAAAAGGCAAAAGCAAAAAAGATGAAGGTCGTTCTTAACCCCTCTCCTATGGATGAAACACTGAAAAGTGTTGACACTTCCCTTGTCGATTATATGCTTTTGAATGAAACCGAAGGCTATGATATGACAGGAAAAAGCAATCCTGATGAAATCATTTCAGAGCTTGAAAAAAAGGCGCCGGGAATAAGTACTGTTCTCACACTCGGAGACAAAGGCGCACGATACAGCGGTAAAGACGGAAAATATTCATTTGGAATTTTCCGGGTTAAAGCAATTGACACTACTGCCGCCGGAGATACTTTTACAGGATTTTTTATCTCATCCGTATCATCGGGAAAGACAGCCGAAGAAGCACTTAGAATAGCTTCTGCCGCTTCTGCAATCGCGGTAACAAGGAAAGGAGCGTCACCATCAATACCAACGATGGATGAAGTTGAGGAATTTCTCAAAAACAACTGATCAGTAAAAAACGGTGCAACAATAGTTGTACCGTTTTCTATATTATGAGATGAGAACAGGACATTAAGCTGGTGTTTTTCAAAATATAATATAATAAAAAAGTAGAGTCGTTCTCTGCGACTCTACTCGTGAAATAAATAGCTAAAAGAAATTTTTCAGGTTTGTTTTTAAATTTTCTCATTTGAACTTTTTTCTTTGCTTCTTTTTATAATTTCGTCCGAAAATCCTCGACTCATTTCAATTATATGATACATTTCGTTTATGGCATCATCTTTCATTCCTTTTTCTATCCACTCATATGAAAGTCCGAAAAGCTCGCACTTAAGAAACATTATAGCGGTTGCCCTATCATATTCGCTGACGGCATTTTTTCCGAAAACAGTATCACAGTAAGCAGTGACTATGTATTCGCAGACCTTCATTTTGGATCTCTCATAAATGTCACGATTTGCAGAATTGTATATGTGCATCACCGCTTTTTTGTTTTCCAAAGCAAATTTGAATGCAAGATCAACGCATTCCTCAAGAGAATTTACAGTAGGACACTGTGCAATTATTTTATCCGCTTCTTCTTTGATTATTTCTTCAATAAGTGATGGTATATCCTGAAAATGATAGTAAAAAGAGTTACGGTTTATTCCGCAGTCCTCGACAATATCCCGTACGCTGATTTTGCTCAAAGGCTGCTCATTAAGCAGCTTCATAAAGGACGATTTTATTGCCTGCTTCGTGAAGTTTGCCATATGTAATCGTGTCGCTCCTTTTGTCGCATCAAGTTATTATAAATTTATTATAGCATCTAAAACGATTATTTTCAATACAAATCTTTTCGGAGTAGAGTTGTATCAGGTAATTATAGAAAAGAAAAATCGACCTATACCAATCGTCCGTAATGTTGACAAATCACATATAGAGGTATAAAATAAAATCACAAATAAAAAATAAGTCGGAACAACAATGAACGAAAAAGA
The DNA here is from genome assembly GCA_000437375.1 of Eubacterium sp. CAG:841. Classification (GTDB taxonomy): domain Bacteria; phylum Bacillota; class Clostridia; order Oscillospirales; family CAG-272; genus CAG-841. Next base: position 120,452 of record FR898226.1, on the reverse strand, counting down.
AAATGTATACGCCGATTGGAATCCATGGCACGGATGCACTAAAATAAGTCCCGGATGTAAATATTGCTATGTATATCGGCAAGATGAAATGTACGGAGCCGAAATATCAAGCAGTTTGTGTCGCAAAACCAGACAATTTGACTTGCCCGTAAAAAAGAAACGCGACGGGAGCTATAAAATTCCGTCCGGAAAAATAATATTTACCTGCTTTACATCAGATTTTTTGCTTAAAGATGCTGATGAATGGCGGCAAGAATGTTGGAAGATGATGCGTCTGAGAGATGACTGCTATTTCTATTTTTTCACCAAACGAATAGATAGACTCAAAGAGTGTCTGCCGTCCGATTGGGGAGATGGTTATGAAAATGTGCTTATAGGCTGTACTGTTGAAAATCAGGAAATGGCTGATTATCGCCTTCCCATTTTCAAATCGCTACCGATAAAACATAAATCAATAATAGTAGCGCCTATGCTTGAGCATATTAACATTTCCAAATATCTTGACGATGATATAGACGAGGTTTCCGTAGGCGGCGAGTCCGGAGTTGATGCACGCCCATGTAATTACGATTGGATTCTCGATCTTCGTCGGCAATGTGTTGAGAAAAAAGTAGCATTTAGATTTCACCAAACCGGAGCTCATTTTATAAAAGGCGGAAAAACTTACCGTATAAAACGAGGCTATCAGTTGGTTCAGGCTCGCAAGGCAGGGATAGATTACCTTGTTGACGATTACTTTACGCCTGAAAAATATGCCTGCCAAAAAGAGTTCGGATATTGAATTTTCGCTTGAAAAAGCCAAGAACGGCGTTATAATAAAAACGTCAAACAAGTGCGAAGGCATTGAAAAAGGCGACTGCTCAAAGCTTTTCGACCGCTTTTACAGGCAGGACGAATCGAGCAGTGCCGGAACAGGGAGCTTCGGTATCGGACTTTCGATTGCTCGCAGCATTGCCGAAGGTCACTGCGGAACGGCTGCCGCTAAGAGTGATGACGGTCAGAACATTGAGTTCGTATTCCATCTTAAATAATTTTCGATACGGAAAACGGGAACCATAAATGTGGTTCCCGTTTTTATGTCATTTTGGATTTTCCCTTTCGGAATTTCTGTAATTTTCAAGCTCGCCCGCAATCCCCTCCGTCGATTTGAAAGGCAAAAGGAAATTATGCTTTCTTTTAAGTGCCCTTGCCCTGCTCTGTATAGCCGATTTGAGGTTTTCATAGCGGACGTCAAATTTCTGTTCAACAGCCCATTTCTTTATCTTGCTGACTATATTGAACGAATAGAAAAGGTCAACTGTCAGCACACCCATGTAAGTGCCGAGAAGATATACGCAAATCGGCGACGACACCATCTTTGAAACAAGCTTTTCTATGTGCGGTTCGAGAAGGAAGCAATATGACGTACCTATTGCGCCCCACGCAAGGGAAAACAGCGGGCAAACAATCCCACCGATGTTTCCCCATTGCTTTGAATAATCCCAAAGCTTGACATGAAACCTTTTGACGAAAATCAGTCCCGTTATATATTCTATTCCCGTCAGAAGCAGGGTCAGAATGATTATTCTTACGGCAGTCGCCAGTGCCTTTGAACCTATGAACGAAAAGTCGATCATGCAGAAAAGATACAGAAGCACATGCCCAAAGCCGTAAAGTGGGAGACAAGGACCCGTCATGAACCCTGGGTTTATCCATTTTCCGTGCACCGTTCTGCGAAAAAGCAATTCAAGCACCCAGCCGAAGCTCGCGCCTATTACAAAGACCGAAAACAGCGTGAAAAATATATTCATACTTTATTTCCTCTTTACGGAGTCCGTACGATAAAAGAACTTGACGCTACTCTCCGTGCCTTCCGCCGCGCCTGCAAATGTCGTATATTCTTTTGAAGCGTCAGACAAAGCCTTTATGCGAACTGAAAGCTCCTCCGTGCTGACTCCGTACTCTTCAAGCTTTTCTTTTATTTTTTCGGAGAACTGCGCAAGTCCGTCGCGGAGTTGCATCGCGCCATCCTTGAGCTCGCCGATACCGTCTATGAGCGCAGGGGCGCTTTCTTTCATCGTGAAAAGTCCGGAAAGAAGCTGTTTTGCGCCCGCGTCAAGACTTACAGCACCGTTTTCGAGGCTGATTGCACCGCTTTTCAGCTTGCCTGTCCCGACATATGCTTCGCTTACGCCTTCCGTGTATTCGCCGAGTCCTTTGTAGAATTTATTGTAGCTGTCAAGTTGAGAAATAAGCGACTTTATGCTTGCTGCACCGGCTGCAGCTTTTGCGACCGCGGCGTCCGCCTGAGCCTTTGTTTCCGGAGAATTAAGGTTCGTTGCTATAAGCTCTTCTACCTTATTTTCAGTCTGCGCCGCGATAATCGACCGAATCTCTTCGCTTCCCATTTGCGCGTCAACTATTCCGGATATCGCGCCGAGTGTTGTCTCGTCCTGTATTTTTTCGCTGACCGCCGCATTGACAGCCGCCTGCATTTCCTCCGCAACCGTGCCGTTTGCAATTCCGGCTTTGTAGGTTTCCTCTGTCATGCCAATTGACGCAAGAACCTGCGTCATAATTATTTTCTGCTCTATCTGCTGTCTGACAGCCGCCGTAACGCCCGCTTCTATGACGTCGCGCTTTGCGTTTACGCTTGCTTTGACGGTCTCCTCAACCTTCGTTCTAATGCTTTCTTCGGAAAGCGAAGGAAGGATTGCGGCAAGAGTGGCATTGTAATTTTCAATCGTAAGCTCTGGAATATCCGTTATCCCCGCTGACGCAAGCTGTGCAGATGCCGTCGAAAGAAGCGTATCAAATATTTGCTTTGCGCCTGCATTCAGCTCGGAATTCTTCGAATTCAGTTTTCCGAGTCCCGAATAGAGTTGATTTGCTCCTCTGACAAGATCCGATGAGCCGGATCTGAGCTGCACCGTTCCCTGTTTGAGTGCAACTGCGCCCTCATAGAGCTTGTTTATACCGTCGACAAGCTCTGTAGACTTGTCAAGCAGTGTGCAGACGCCGTCATAAAGATCAGATGAGCCGTCTGTCAATTCGCCGACAGCGTCTGTGAGAGCCGATATCTTTCCGTCGAGGGCATCCGTGTTTTCGGAATCAAGTCCACCGAAAATCTCGTTCGAGGCGACGGTGACGGTGTTTTTCAGGCTGAAATTCTTTGTATCCGCCGTTATCTCCACGTATGACGGAATATCGAGCTTACCAGAATCGGCACCAAGACTTTCCGCAAGTCCCGGAAGTGCAATTCCGATAACCGCAATGCGATCACCATCATTTATGATTTTCCCGTTCGACACTTCAACGGAAGAAAACGTGTCGGTATCAAGGATAATCCCCGTAAGCATTGCGAAAGGAACATAAATTTTTTCGTCATTACCGTTGATATTCACGGTTCTGACCTCATTGTTTATATAGTCAAAGCGGATTTTCACCTTACCGCTCTTCCCTGCGATTTCATCTGCACTGATAACACTTCCATTCAGCTCGTATGTAATCTTTATGCTGACGGGGAGCTCTTTTTCTATATTGCCCTGGTAATATATATCGTTTCCGTTTGCGTTCCAGACATATGTGTTTTCCCCGCCCATGACGTATTCCTCGTCACCCTTGACGTTGACAATGTCCTTAGCCTCCGTGACATCTGTCAGAATGTCGCTCTTTCCGTCATTCTTTATCCAGTCACTGACTATCAGCTTTTTTACGCTACCGTCTGCTCCCGCGATGACGTAGACAGTCTCTTTTTTTGTAACGGATGTATCGCCCACAACTGGCGCAGAACTTACTGTTTCTCCTGTTGTGTCGTCGCTTTTCTTACCGGTGTTTGCGGCAACCGCATATATTCCCATAAATGCTGCACCGCACATAAGCGCGGCACATAGCACAACGGAAACCGTTTTGATGATTTTATTTTTCATGATTTACTCCTCCCTTGCAGGCTGTGTTTTCTTTTTGCCCATTCCTAGCGTCGTTGCGCATATCAGCTTATCGAAAAGCATAAGCAGTGCCGGAAGAATGAATATGACGCAAAGCATACTTATAACAGCACCTCTTGCCATCAGCATACACATTGAGCTGATGATATCTATATCAGAATAGATTGCAACGCCGAACGTTGCGGCGAAAAGTCCCATCCCTGAAACTATTATCGAAGGTATCGATGTCGCAAGCGCCGTTGTTACCGAGGTACGTTTGTCTTTTCCGGATATACGCTCCGCCTTGTATCTTGTTGTCATAAGAATCGCATAGTCGACCGTTGCACCGAGTTGTATCGTACTGATACATATAGGCGCGATAAACGGCAGTGACTGTCCCGCATAATGCGGTATGCCGAGGTTTATGAATATTGCAAGCTCAATGACGCTTATAAGAACAAACGGCAGGCTTATGCTCTTTTCCACTATTGCGATAATGAGGAATATCGCAACTATCGAAACCGCGTTTACGACCCGGAAGTCTCTGTCCGTCGTTTCGATCATATCCTTCATGCAGGGAGCCTCTCCTATGAGCATTGCCGAAGGATCATATTTTTTGATTATCCCGTTCAGTTCCGTTATCTGATCGTTCACATCGTCACTTGCGACTTTGTATTCGGAGTTTATAAGGAGCAACTCCCATTTGTCGCTTTTGAGTATACTCAGTATGCTTTCGGGAATGATTTCCTCCGGCACAGCTGAGCCGACAACGGATTCAAGCCCGAGTACGTACTTGACACCGTCCACCTTTTCCATTTCATTTATCATCGAACGGATGCTCTTGCCGGGAAGGCTTGAATCAACAAGCACCATATGGGTCGATGCTATGTTGAAATCCTCCGAGAGCTTGGAGTTGGCAATCACGTATTCCATATCCTCCGGCAGACACTGCCCCATGTCGTAATAGACCTCGCTGTTTGACTTTTTATATCCGTAAAATGCGGGAGCAATCAAGAGCGCAAATACGCAGAGGAATATCGGAAATTTCTTTGTCACGCCCGACGCGACCTTATTCATATCGGGAATGATCGACTTGTGCTTTGTTCTTTGCAAAGGCTTGTCAAGAAGAAGGACCATAGCGGGAAGAACCGTAACGCATCCGAGAACGCCCAGAACAACGCCCTTCGCCATTACTATGCCGAGGTCTCTGCCAAGCGTGAAACTCATAAAGCAGAGGGCAGCAAAGCCGGCAACAGTCGTAACGGAGCTACCTATAACGCTTGTCAGCGTTTCGTTTATGGCGTGTGCCATCGCCTCTTTGTTGTCGTCAAAGCGCTCTCTCTGCTCGTTATAGCTGTGCCAGAGGAATATTGAATAGTCCATGGTGACGGCAAGCTGGAGCACGGCGGAAAGCGCCTTTGTTATGTACGAAATTTCGCCGAGGAAGTAGTTTGTGCCGAGATTGATGACAACCATAATTCCGATTGACGCAAGAAATACGAACGGAACGAGCCATCCGTCAAGGAAAAGCATCATTGCAAGAAGTGCGAGCACAACCGCGATACCGACATATATCGGCTCTTCTTTTTCGCAAAGATCTTTCAAGTCGGTGACGAGCGCTGACATTCCCGAAACAAAGCACTGCTTTCCCGCAATGGAACGTATCTCTCTTATCGCGTTCATTGTGTCATCAGCCGACGTGGCGCTGTCAAAGAATACAGCCATCATCGTTGAGTTTTCGCGGTTGAATTCGCTGTATAGCTCCTCAGGAATGATCTCCATCGGTATGGACATATCGGCTATCGAATTATACCAGAGCACGGTTTCGACATGGTCAACAGCCTTGATTTTTTCAGTCAGCTTCGCGACATCTTTTTCAGGCATATTTTCAACTATTATAAATGAAAATGCGCCCTTTCCGAATTCTTCCATAAGCTTCTTCTGTCCGATTACCGTATCCATATCAGACGGCAGATAGTCAAGCATATCGTAATTTATTCTCACGTTTATCATGCCTATTACCGAGGGTACAAGCAAAAGAACAGCGAGAACAAGTATCAGCACGCGGTATTTTACAACCGCTCTTGAAAAACGCATGAAATATCAGTCCTTCCTTTCCGAACAGTCAACTTCGATTATATCCGGCTTCTGATTACGGATTATCTTCACCGCCGTTATCACCGTGCATATATTTAGTAATCCTTCAAAAAGAAGTGCAAGGCCGAGCATGACAGACATCACGCTCCAGTTTCCGAGTGAGCTGAATATAACAATTCCTCCAAAAACAATAGCAAGCACAGCGACGGAAAGTATCATCCACCATTTTCTTATTCCGAAGCGCTTTGCATCGAACGTTATCTGAATTTTGAAAAGTCCGTCCGCGAGAACTAGAATTCCGAATACCGTACAGAAAAACGCAATCACATGCTCCGGATATATCAGAAGCACCGTTCCGAGCACAAGAAGAAGAAATCCCGTTGCAAGGTCATACTGAAACGCAAGGCGGAACAGATCACGGGAAAAATATCCGATGAGCTTTACAATTCCGAATATTATCGTCATTATTCCAAGTGTGATTCCCAGAACGGAAGCCGATATACTCGGCATAGCGATGAGCACGATTCCAAGTGCGCACCAAAGCGCGGAAACCGTTATATAACCGAATTTTGCAATTTTCATTGGTGTCATAGACCTCATTATTTTTGTCCTCCTGTAATAATTTTTTGTTCTTACAGCGCAAAGTATATACCGGCTCCGCATTTTTGAAAATGGACAGACATTCGCACGTGACGAAAAATCGGTCACCACACGTTTTTTGAACAAAATACAGACAAATCTCTCCGTCTGCACAAAAAGATGACCACCGAAGCGGCCATTTTTCAGTCTCTCGGTCTTCCCTTGAACACAAGCGTTATAAGATATCCGAACACAATTGCGGCTCCTATGCCTCCGGCTGCACCGGTAAGACCTCCCGTAAGTGCTCCAATAATTCCGCTTTTGTCAACGGCTGTTTTTACGCCCTCTGCAAGAGAATATCCGAATCCAAGAAGCGGCGTTGTTGCCCCACAGCCGGCAAAATCAACTATTGGCTTGTAGATTCCTATTGCTGTAAAAAAAACACCCAACGTAACATATAAAACAAGTATCCTTGCCGGAGTAAGCTTGGTCATATCTATCAATATCTGAGCTATGGCACAAAATGCTCCTCCGATTATAAAAGCCCATAAAAAATCCATCATGTTAAATATCCTCCAGCTTGATTCTTACAAGATGAGCTATTCCGGGAATTGAAAGTCCTTGCTTTGACGTTGAAGGACTCATAAGCGCACCTGTTGCTATATACAAAACATCGGAAAGTTCTCCTTTTTCAAATCTCTTCATAATATGTCCGCAGATGACCGCCGCACTGCATCCACAACCGGAACCGCCTGCGTGCATATCCTGTCTTTTTATATCGTATATCATAAGCCCGCAATCGTTATAATTTGCAGATACGTCTATTCCGTATCGAAGCAAATAATCCAGAACTATTCCATGCCCTTCCACGCCAAGATCTCCCGTAAGAATAAGATCAAATTTGTCCGGTGAAAGACCGGTCTCTTTAAAATATCTACATATCGTATCTATAGCCGCCGGAGCCATTGCCGCTCCCATATTGTTTGCGTCTTTTATTCCTTTGTTTACTATACGTCCCGGCATAACTTCCGTTATACGAGGCAAATTCCCCGCTCTCTTGCTTATTATTGCAGCACCTGATCCCGTTACCGTCCTTTGAGCCGTAGGCGTTCTCTGACCGCCGTATTCAAGCGGAAAACGATATTGTCTCTCTGCCGCACAAAAATGCGATGACGTAACAGCTGCGCAAGTTTCAAATTTACCTCCGTCAACAAGCATCGATGAAAGGATAAGCGCTTCCGCAAATGTTGAACACGCTCCGTAAAGTCCGAAATAAGGGACACCGAAGTCAGCAAGTCCAAAAACAGAGCTTACACACTGGTTTTGCAAATCTCCCGCGAATATTGCATCAATTGCTACTGCGCCGAGTTTTGATTTTGCAAGCGCAGTGTTCAATGCAATTCTCTGCATTTCGCTTTCGGCTTTTTCCCATGTATTCATCCCGAAATGCTCGCCGGAATCATGCAGATCAAAGTCACTTGCGAGAGGCCCTTCATACTCACGTTTTCCGACAACCGATGAATAGCCTATTATTGCAGGAGCATTTATAAGTTTTTTTACTCTCATCCCACAACCCCGCAAATCCAATAAATAATTCCGTACAAAGCAGATGAAAGCACTCCGTATACTATAACCGGTCCGGCTACAGTAAACATTTTTGCACCAACCCCCATAATAAGTCCTTCGCTTTTATCGTCCATCGCGGGCGATACGACAGCGTTGGCAAAGCCCGTTATAGGTACAAGTGTTCCCGCTCCGGCAAACTTTGCTATATTATCAAAAATCCCGAGTCCCGTTGCAAGCGCCGCAATAAAGATCAAGGTTACCGGTACAAGCATTTTTACCGTTTCTTCGGGAATCGATGTAAGTCCGTATAGTTTTTTCAGTCCTTCTGCGAAAGCACATATTGCTCCGCCGGAAACAAACGCGGCAAACATATCCTTAAATGCGGGAGATTTTTTCGCTTTTTTTGCACAGTATTTTTTATATTCTTTTTCGTTTATATCCAAAACAAATTTCCTTTCTCAAAGTATTGCTTTGAGATTATTTTTTCCGAAAACGGAATATTTATTAAAAGCATAATTTCCCTTATTAAAGCGCAAAAGGCGCGACATAATGTCGTGCCTTTTGTATTTGTCTTCGTTCTATTTACTCAAACCAGAATTCCGCAACGCCGTTTGACATCGGAATGTATGCCCTTATCAGCGAATATTCTGCATTTCCGCCATCAATCTTTTCAAGTGCAAACTTGTGATATGTTTTCTCATCGGCATATACAATGATTTTATAATCGACCATGTTTAACTCTCCGGAGAAAAATGATATAAGCCTAACTGTCGCCTCGTCACATGATATATTTTCTTCTCCGAATTTTACAATGCGTATCATGTAAAGAGTATCTGTACCATAAACATATCTGTATTCGTCTTCAGAGTCAAAATATACATCATATTTTCCCCCCTCGGAATATTCTATGCTTTCTTTGTATTTTATAACTTTTTCCGTTCCGCCGAACTTAACAGTCTTTTCAGTTTTGTCTTCATCGGTAAAACGATTCACTATTGTGTTTGATGACTGTGTGGTACTCGATGACGTATCGCTTGTCTCATTTGTCTGTCCGCCCGTCGAGCAGGATACAACCGCAATCAAAATAACTGTAAAAATAAGCAAAAGTGCAACTATCTTTTTCATATTCTAAGCCTTACTTCTCTGCTGTCTCCAGTGCTATTTCCATCATCTGCTTAAACGACGTTTGTCTTTCATCAGATGTTGTTGCTTCTCCGGTGAGAAGATGATCCGATATTGTAAGTATAGAAAGAGCTTTCTTTCCAAGCCTTGCCGCCGTCATATAAAGCGCAGCACTTTCCATCTCAACACAAAGGACTCCCATCTTGCGCCATTTATCGCTTGCAGTCGTATCATCCGTATAGAATGTATCAGATGAAAGCACATTGCCGACAACACAATTTGCACCGAGTTTTACTGCGTTTTCATAAGCCTTTGTAAGCATTCCATAATCAGCTATAGCGGAAAAATGACCGGGAATCAGGTACTGATCCTGGAAGTTCGAGTTTGTTGAAGCACCCATTGCAAGAACGACATCGCGGATTTTTACTTTTTCGGTCATTCCGCCGGCGGAACCGACTCTGATAATACTCTCAACGCCAAAGAACTTATAAAGTTCATAGCTGTAAATACCTATTGAAGGCATTCCCATTCCGCTTGCCATAACGGAAACCTTTTTGCCATTGTAATAGCCTGTATAGCCCTGAATGCCGCGAACGTTATTTACAAGCTTTGCATTCGTAAGAAATGTTTCAGCTATAAATTTTGCTCTGAGCGGATCTCCCGGCATAAGAACGGTCTTACCGAAATCACCGGGAACTGCTTTAATATGAGGTGTAGAATAATCTGCCATTTTTATTTTTCTCCTTTTATGATAAATTTTCAGTATTGTTTTCGTTACTATCGGATTGACCGCTCAAATCAAATGAACTTTCCGGAGTCAATGCCTGAGAAGTGTTCTCGCTCGGCATTTCACCGGATACAGAACTTATATTTTCATCCGAATGGTTCTGGCACGAGCTTTGGAAGGCGCATGGTGAAACTTCTTCGGCAAGTGCCGCTTTTTCTTTTTCAAGCAAAGCACCGTATTTGTAGAGCATATAAAGAAGTATATATCCGAGAATATAAAGGACGAGCTTAAGATCAAGGTTCATATCAAATGAAACTCTTGCGCCGAGCCCATACTTTACCGACATAAAAAATGTTACTATCATTGTATAGACTTTCGGAACGATCGAACCTACAATAAGTACTATTCCGAGCGCAATTATGCAACCCTCGGCTTTACCCGAAAAAGGGGCGTTCTTATCGGACATTTTACCAGCAATCTTACCCACAAGCCATAAAATGAAAAACGCAAATATCATTTCAATAAGAACAGCAACCATATAAGGCGCAATATCGGACGCATCAAATACAACATTTATTTGCGAAGATGATGTCGCACCGTCAAGTTGTCCGAATATCTCAGGTGAAAGCTTGTAGTCTATGATTGCATCTACTCCGAACTGTACAACTCCCTCCGGCAATGCAAACATAAAGGCTGTAAGTACAAGCATAAATACAAATCCTATTATTATAAATATTCTGCAAATCTTAGCTATAACGCGTATTGCTTTTGCAATGCTCGCAATTTTTCTTTCCATAGAGGCTTTCCTCCGAAAAATATTATTCTTATAATAATTATATTTTATAATGGTTAAAAAGTCAAGGCAAATATTACAAAAAGCAGTTGCGGAGGAGATAAACCGCAACTGCTTTTCGGCAACTATTTTGCATACATCGAATTTACTATTGTTGTTACAGCGCTTTGTGGAAGAACCCGCGCAAGCCACACGAAAAATTTATACTTAAAACCTATCGTACAAACCGCGGGTACTTTTTTTGCCAACGCTTTCTTTGCTATGAATTTTCCCGCCACAGATGCGCTTCCTCCGGAAAGTTCATCTTTTTCCATTCCGGAAACCGACCGGGATATCCTTCCCCCGTATTCTTCATCGCCACGATGAATCTTCTCTCTCGCCGCTGTAAATCCCGTTGCCGTATCTCCCGGCATAACAGCGCAAAGACTTATTCCGTAAGGCTTTACTTCGCCGCACAAGGCGCGGACAAATGAGTTTATTGCAGCTTTTGAAACAGAATAATATGTCTGAAAAGGTATCGGTATTGCACCCGCCACAGAGCTGACGCAAACTATTCTGCCGCTTCCTGCCTTCCTCATATGAGGCAATACTGCGTGTACTGCATTTACAGTCCCGAAAAAATTCACATCTATCTGATGCCTTGCGTCAGCTTCATCCGTGAATTCAACAGCACCCGATATTCCGAATCCAGCAGAGCAAACCAAAATGTCTATTCTTCCCTCTTTTTTTATTACTGCATCAATTGCGGCGGAAACACACTTTTCATCGGAAACATCGGCGGATATATGCGTTATTCCGTCATGACTTTCACCTCTGCGGCTGAACTCGTAAACGATACAGCTCTTCGAAAGCTCTTTTGCCGTTTCAAGCCCTATTCCGCGAGAGCCGCCTGTGACTATCGCAACTTTTCTTTCCATCAATTTTCACTTATTACCTTTGCAATTATTTCTGTCGCCTCATCTATAAGAGGCTTTGTATGAGTCGCCATAAGACTCGTGCGTATAAGACATTCGTTCGGTGCGGTCGCCGGCGGAATGGAGCTGTTTGCATAAACGCCCTCTTCATAAAGCTTTTTGGTTATCGTAAGCGTTCTTATTGCGTCATATGTGTATATCGGAATGATAGGAGTTTTTGATTGACGTATCTCCACTCCCTTTTCTGTAAGTTTATTTCTCATATATTCTGCTATATTCTGAAGGTTATCTACCAGTTCCGGATGCGCTTTGAGCACACGAAGTGCCGCAAGTGCCGAAGCACATGATGCCGGAGTTATCGAAGCGGAGAAAATAAATGGTCTTGAATTGTGACGCACATAGTCGCAAACAAGCTTTGAAGCAGCCATATAACCGCCAAGACTTGCAAGCGATTTTGAAAACGTGCCCATATAAATATCGACCTCGTTTTCAAGTCCGAAATGACTTGCCGTTCCTCTGCCGCCTTCGCCTATTACACCGAGCGCATGAGCGTCGTCTACCATTATTCTCGCACCGTACTTTTTTGCTATTTCAACAATCTCGGGAAGCTTTGCAATATCTCCGCCCATGCTGAAAACGCCGTCCGTTACAATAAGTATTCCGGCATCTTTCGGCACTGTGGCAACAACTTCTTCAAGATGTTGCATATCGCTGTGATTGTAACGGAGCATTTTGCCATAGCTGAGCTTACATCCGTCATAAATGCTGGCGTGATTTTCTTTATCGCAGATAACATAATCGCCTCTGCCGACAATAGCGCTTATAATTCCGAGATTGGACTGAAATCCCGTTGAGAATGTAACTACATCCTCCTTATGCAAAAACTCCGCCAGCGATTTTTCAAGCTCTATATGCAAAGCGAGCGTTCCGTTAAGAAAACGAGAACCCGAGCAACCCGAACCGTACTGCTCATATGCTTTTATGCCTGCCTCAACAACGTCTGGATGAGTTGTAAGTCCAAGATAATTGTTTGAGCCAAGCATTATTCTGCGCTTGCCCTCCATAATAACTTCAACATCCTGCCGTGACTGAAGCGCATGAAAATACGGATAAAGTCCAAGCTTTTGAATATCTTTTGCCGTTGTATATTTCTCGCATTTTTCAAAAAGGTCCATCGTTTCCTCCGAGTAAAACATTTTGGTTTGTACTATCGTACAGTCTTTATTGTACTCCCGTACAGTCTTTCTGTCAACCCTTTTTATAAATATTTTCTTTTTCGGGAAATATACCAAGTCTGGGCATAAAAAATCCCGCAAATCTGACTGGCCACGATTTGCAGGAAAATTTATTGCTTTTATTTGCCGTTGCAATGACGGATGAATCTCATCATTGCCTCTTCTCCTTCTGCTGTACGTTTGTAAACACCGGCGTCGCAAAGTACGGCTGTAAACGTTTTGCCTATCTCACCTTTAAGAATTTCTTCCGTATCGGCTTCGGTGAAAACATATTTATCCTTGAATGATTCAAACCACTTTGCATGCTTGTTTATTCTGTCATCAGCTGAAATATCTGCACCCGAAAGTATAGCTTCTTTCAGCAAATGCATCTCATTTTTAAGTCTTGCCGGAAGTACGGCAAGGCCCATTACTTCTATAAGCCCTATGTTTTCTTTCTTTATATTGTGCTTGTCGGCATGAGGATGATATACACCAAGCGGATGTTCTTCCGTTGTAATATTGTTTCGCAAAACGAGGTCAAGCTCAAACTTTTCGCCTCTTCTGCGCGCTATCGGTGTTATGGTATTATGAGGGACACCTTCCGTCTCCGCAAAAATAAATGCATCTTCGTCTGTATATCTGCGCCATTCTTCAAGTATTTTTTCGGCAAGATCGGCTATTGCCGTCATGTCGTCCGAACGCAATCTTATAACCGAAAGCGGCCATTCAACAATTCCGGCCTCAACATTTTCAAATCCGTCAAAAGAGAGAGCTCTCGTTATCGGCGCCCTTTCCATTGCGAACTCATATCTTCCGCCCTGCATATGATCGTGAGAAAGGATAGAGCCGCCCACTATCGGCAGATCCGCATTTGATCCGATAAAGTAATGCGGGAATATAGTTACAAAATCAAGCATTTTGTCAAAAAGCGCACGATTTATCTTCATCGGTCTATGCTCGCCGGAAAGCGCTATGCAATGCTCGTTGTAATAAACATAAGGCGAATACTGCAAATACCACTTTTCTCCGCCGAGCGTAATTGGAATTATTCTGTGATTGTTTCTTGCCGCCGAGCGAATATTTCCGGCATATCCTTCATTTTCGGCGCAAAGAGCGCACTTCGGATATCCGCTTTGCGGAGCATTTTTTGCAGCTGCAATAGCTTTCGGGTCCTTTTCAGGCTTTGAAAGATTGATCGTAATATCTATATCGCCAAACTCTGACGGATACATCCATTTCATATCTTTTTTCACACGGTATGTTCTTATGTAGTCCGTACTGCGTGAAAAATCATAGAACCAATCCGTCGCGTTTCTCGGAGAAACAGCATATCTTCTGCCGAATTCCGATATTACCTCATGCGGAGCGGGAGTGAGAAGTCCCATAAGCTTTGTGTCAAAAAGATCTCTGTAAACAACGCTTTCTCCTCCGAGAAGTCCTTTTTCGGATGCAATATCGCAAAGCGATGAAAGGATTTCTTCAAGCTCGCAATCTTCAACTTCCGTCGGCTCTGAATATTCGTCTTCGACCATTGCTTCAAGAAGTCTGTTCGTCGCCCATATTCTGTCCTCTGCGGTTATAAGTCCGTTTTTTACGGCATAATTTATAAGCTGTGCTATTCTCTTGTTCAACATTTTTATTACGTCCTTTTCTTAAAGAATTGATAATATGTGCAAGGTATCATACCGTTGTAAAGCTTTCGCTTTGCATCCGCTCGCCTGCCGTAAAGACGCTCAAAATTTTCATTGCTCGTAATAATATATATCTGCCACGGTTCAAGCGTTCTGAAATGTTTACCCATTGCGGCATACAGTTTTTCCGCTTCTTTTATATCAAGAAGCCTCTCTCCGTACGGAGGATTGCAGACGATTGTTCCTCTTCTGCCCTCACTTGTTATTTCAAGAGCGTTTCTGCGAAAAATCTTGACGATACCGTCCATACCGGCATTTTTAACAGTCTTTTTCGCAAGTTCAACGCAGTCTCCGTCAATATCAGAAGCATACGCTTCAAACTCCGTTCGCTTTATAAGGCTGAGCGCCTCTTCCCTTGCATCATTCCAAATTTTTGTCCCGATAAACGGATACATCTCTCCGGAAAACCCGCGATAAAGTCCCGGGGCTGTGTTTGTCATCATAAGCGCGGCTTCGGTAGGTATTGTTCCGCTGCCGCACATCGGATCCCAAAAAAGCACATCTTCTCTCGGTCTTGAAATTTTAACAAGTGCCGCCGCAAGAGTTTCTCTCAGCGGTGCAGCCGCCGATTCCGGTCGATAGCCTCTTTTGTGAAGCGCAGTTCCGGAAAGATCTATCATAAGAGTAGCTACATCTTTAAGAATGAAAAACTCTATCTGATATTTCGTGCCGGTTTCTTTCATCCAATCTGTATGATAAACACCGCCGAGCTTTACCGAAACAGCTTTTTTCACGATTTTCTGACAGTCCGGAATACTTGTGAGCATACTTTTTACGGAATGACCTTTAACGGGAAATGCATCGTCTTTGCCGATGAATTCTTCCCAATCCAGCGCTTTTGTACCCTCAAAAAGCTCATCAAATGTCGGAGCGGGAAAGCTTCCGAGCACAAGAAAAACTCTTTCCGCCGTACGAAGCCATATATTTGCCTTTGCCGCCGCAGTTTCATCGCCCTCAAAATAAACTCTGCCGTCTATCGTTTCCGTTCTGTGAAATCCAAGTGCGTCGATCTCTGCTCCAAGCAACCCTTCAAGTCCGAAAAGACAGGTAGCGACATATTTATAATTCATAACACCCTCAAAATCAAAATATTTGTCATATTATATCACATACAATAATAAAAATCAAATTATATGAAAAAAATTCCCGGCTTTTAGCCGGGAATTTTGTTATTGAATTATTTCTGAGGACCTGCGGAAACAAGTGCTTTGCCTGCTTCGTTGCCTTCGTATTTAGAGAAATTCTTAATGAATCTTCCTGCGAGATCAAGCGCCTTTGTCTCCCATACGGAAGCATCGGCATATGTGTCGCGAGGATCAAGAATTCCTGAATCAACGCCGGGAAGCTCCGTGGGAACTTCGAAGTTAAAGTAAGGAATCTTCTTTGTAGGTGCTTTATCGATATCACCGCTGAGAATAGCGTCGATAATTCCACGCGTATCCTTAATGGATATACGTTTGCCTGTGCCGTTCCAGCCTGTGTTTACAAGATAAGCCTTTGCTCCGCTCTTTTGCATCTTTTTAACAAGCTCTTCCGCATACTTTGTGGGGTGAAGTTCAAGGAACGCCTGACCGAAGCAAGCAGAGAATGTAGGTGTAGGCTCTGTTATACCGCGTTCCGTACCTGCGAGCTTAGCAGTAAATCCGGAGAGGAAGTAATACTGCGTCTGTTCGGGAGTAAGTATGGAAACGGGAGGAAGTACGCCGAATGCGTCAGCCGAAAGGAATATAACGCTCTTTGCGGCAGGAGCAGTCGATACGGGACGTACAATATTTTTAATGTGGTCAATAGGATAAGAAACACGGGTGTTTTCCGTAACGCTCTTATCGTTGAAGTCTATCTTACCGTTTTCGTCAAGAGTAACGTTTTCAAGAAGCGCATCGCGTCTGATAGCGTTGTATATATCGGGTTCGGAATCCTTGTCAAGGTTGATAACCTTTGCATAGCAACCGCCCTCGAAATTGAAGACGCCGTTATCATCCCAGCCGTGCTCGTCATCGCCGATGAGAAGTCTCTTGGGGTCTGTCGAAAGCGTTGTTTTACCTGTGCCGGAAAGTCCGAAGAAGATAGCTGTGTTTTTACCGTTCATATCGGTGTTTGCCGAACAGTGCATAGATGCAATGCCCTTGAGCGGCAGATAGTAGTTCATCATTGAGAACATACCCTTCTTCATTTCGCCGCCGTACCATGTGTTTACGATTATCTGTTCACGGCTTGTAATGTTGAACATTACGGCTGTTTCGGAGTTGAGACCGAGTTCCTTGTAATTTTCAACTTTTGCCTTTGAAGCATTGTAAACAACAAAATCAGGTTCAAAGTTTTCAAGCTCTTCAGCTGTGGGCTTTATGAACATATTCGTTACAAAATGAGCCTGCCATGCAACCTCAACTATAAAACGTATAGCCATACGAGTGTCTTTGTTTGCTCCGCAGAATGCGTCTACAACAAAAAGTCTCTTGTTTGAAAGCTCTTTTATTGCAATAGCCTTAACTGCATTCCAAGCTTCCTTTGTGGCGGGATGGTTGTCGTTTTTATACTCGTCCGATGTCCACCAAACGGTATCCTTTGAATTCTCATCGACAACGATGAACTTATCCTTAGGAGAACGACCGGTATATATACCCGTCATAACGTTTACTGCGCCAAGCTCACTTACCTGTCCCTTTTCGTATCCTTCAAGAGAAGGCTTTGTTTCTTCCTTGAAAAGCATTTCATAAGAAGGGTTATAAACGACCTCTGTCGTTCCGGTAATTCCATACTTGGTCAAATCGATTTTTTTCATAAAACATACCTCTTTTTTTGTATTTCTCGCCTTGATGTCAAAGGCGCATCGATCTGTTATGGGACAAATCCCAAATTTCCCTATTGTCTATTATACAAACTTTTTTTCAAATTGCAATAGCAATAAAAAATAGTTCACAAATTTGTAACTATGTGTCCGTTTTTTGCCCTGTAAGCACCTGTATTTTTGGTTATTTTTATGACCGCCTGTACCTTCCGGGAGTCGTGCCTGTCATTTTTGTGAACTGTTTTACAAAAAAGCATGCGTCACAGTAGCCAAGAAGCTCAGCTATTTCGCCCACCGTGTAATCCGAAGAACGCAATAATATTTTGGCTTTGTTTATCCTCGCATTTATAACATATCCCGAAAATTCCACACCCACAGTCTTTCTGAAAAGCTTTCCGAGATATGCTTCTGAATATCCGTATTTTTTTGCAAATTCCGAAAGAAGCGGAGGCGCGCCTCTTGACGAATTTATCTCATCGCACATCTCATATATCATCGGTCTTGATTTGCTTCCCGAATCCCCTTCCGGAGTTACATCTACCGCAGCATCAAGCTCCGAAAGTGCTGCCGAAAGCCACATCGAAGCTTTTTCCGGAAGATTTCTGTAATAGCAGATCAGCACTCTGTCAAGAATATCCCTGAAAAAGACAATATCTCTTACGCTCACACACTTTCCGGATAAAAGCACAGGCGCTTCGTTCTCATTGCTTGCGAAAAAGTGTATATGAATGATAAGCAATGGATCGTTCGGATCGTGGCTTGCTATTATTTTCTTGTGCGGAGGCAGAACTATGCATGAGCCTGCCGACACATCGAATTCTTGCCCGCCCACCGATATTTTCCCGCGACCTCTGAATGCTGCCCATATGTCGTAATCTCCAAATCCGTTTTCGCCTGTTATCCAGCTCCATTCGGGCGGACAGTCCGACACGCCGCACGAGTTTATAATGTACTCTCTCATATCTTCACCTCCTCATAACGTAATAATACAATTATCAGCCGTAAAAGTCAATAGCAATCCGGGCAAATATATGTTATATTTGTTATATCAATCAATTGCTTTGGAGGCAATCATGAAAAAACAGATAAAAATTAAGGTAGTAGTTCAGGCAAAAAAAGAAAATGTTCCGGGTTGGCCGCATATAAACTTCGGTTACGAAAAAGAAACCGAAAGAATTATGTCCGTTGTAAGAGCATACAATCCCGACGCAGAATTCGATGTGTTTAAGTACAATTCAAAGGATGAAGCTGCAGCTGTATATGAGAGCGACAAAGCAACCTATGACGGCGTTCTTGTTCTTCTTATGACTAACTGGATAAGACTTGACGAGTTCTACGCACGCAAATCAAAGGACGGTATTCCCTGTGCGGTTGCCGACGTTCCCTTCTGCGGAAGCGGCTCAACTCTTTCCGGCACATCCCCGATGATAAGAAACGAAAAGCTTCCTGTTCCGCTTGAAGCTTCGACAGACTATGCGGATATCGCCCGTCTTGCGCGCACGCTCGTTGTAAATGCGAAACTTAAACAGACGACAGTTCTCGTTGTCAAAAACGATGTTGAAAACGAAATCGAAAGCGCTGCAGAAAAACGTTTCGGTATCAAATTTATAAACAAGACCGCAGCAGATCTTATGGCTATGTTTGACAGTACGGATGACAATGAAGCTGCCGCTATGGCTGAAAAGTGGACAGGCGGAGCCGTAAAGACAGTAGAGCCTTCGCACTCAGACATAATAGAAAGCGCAAAGATATATCTTGCAATAAAGAAAATGATAAAAGAAACCGGCGCGGATGCCGTAACGATAGCTTGCCTCGAACTTTCATATAACGACGTTTACGGCAAGAGCCGTCATATGTATCCCTGTCTCTCCCACTTCCAGATGGCTGACGACGGAGAGCTTGGCGTTTGTGAAGCCGATATAGATTCCACAGTTTCATCGCTCATCACTCTCTATCTCACAGGCAAGCACGGATTTGTTTCCGACCCCGTTGTAGACACATCAAGCAATGAAATAATCTATGCTCACTGTGTTGCCTGCCGCAAGGTATTCGGTGTTTCTTCTTCAAAGGTATGTGATTACTACATAAGAAGCCATGCTGAGGATCAGCTCGGCGCATCAGTTCAGGTAATATTCCCAGCCGGCGAAAAGCTTACCACAATAAATATGAGCAACGCAGACAATTGGGCTTGCATACACTCTTCGGTTTCCGTAGGTAATGCGGGCGGAGATGCAGGTTGCCGTTCTAAGCTTGTTGCTTCATGCAATGCAAGAGCACTTCTTGAAAATTGGATGCCTATGTGGCACAGAGTAACCGTATTCGGCGACTACAGACAAGACTTTATAAACCTTTTCAAACTCAAAGGTCTTAACATCTGCGAAGAAGATAAATAATCCCTTTTATATTAAAGCAAACTCT
>FR898226.1:90815-100570 GCA_000437375.1 Eubacterium sp. CAG:841 | reverse complement strand
TGTATTATTTTATAACAACATTTTCTTCACCAAGCAGCTTTTTGAGAAGCACCAGCATATTCGGCTGAATATCAGCCCCCGCGCCCACACGCTTTATATACTTTTTTTCGGAGCTTCCGTAAAGCATAACGGGAGTTGAGCCTATAAAAATATCAAGCACTGCCTTTATCCTGTCGAAAAGCACGCCGTTAAGCGCCGGAAGTCTGAGGTAAAGCGTTTTCGGCTTGTCCGATTCTGCAGCTTTCGGCGTTTCAGACATTTTTACGTCAGATCCCGCAGACAAAAGAGAGGTTATCGTTTCGGCTATAACCTTTGTATTTGCGTCCTCGCTTTCGGAAACAGTGCCGAAAACAGCTATTGCTGCGCCTTCTGTCAAAAGTGCTCTGTACTTTTCAAGCACCTTAGGAAAGATGATGATCTCTATCTCCCCGTATCTGTCTTCAAGTGTTATAAACGCCATCGGGACACCTGTCCTTGTCTGCTTGTTCGTTCTGCCGGTAACCGTTCCGGCAACAGTTACTTTGTCTCCGTCAGAATATTTGCTTTCATTGCGTTCATCGTCATCTTCGGATTTGAGAAGTTCACCGATAGGAACAGCTCCGAGTCTTTCCGCAACCGCCGAATACTCGTCCGACGGATGTCCGGAAAAATACATCCCCGTGCTTTCGCGTTCTTGTGACAAAAGTTCTTTTTTGGTAAGTTCAGGTCTGTCGGTATATTTATATTCGCTTTCCGTAACAACAGCCTCGTCAAGCGTTGAAAACATATCTATCTGACCATCGTCCGCGCTCTTCTTTCGGCGCAGATAAATATCGGTTATATTTTCGTAGTCACCGAGGAGAACGCTGCGTTTTATTCCAAATGAATCGCAGGCTCCGCTTTTTATAAGCGCCTCTATCTGACGCTTGTTTATATCGTAGTTGCTCATACGTGATATAAAATCGGTAAACGATGCAAATGCTCCGTTTTTGTTTCTTTCGCCTATAACATCCGAAAGAAACGACAATCCGACATTTTTAATTCCAAGCAACCCGAAACGTATGGCACTTTTCCCATTATGGTTTACAACGCTGTATTTTTCAAAACTTTCGTTTATATCGGGAGAAAGCACCTCTATACGATACGATTTCTGTGCTTCAGCTATATATGATGCGGTTTTTGTCATATTTCCAAGCACGCTCGTAAGCAATGAAGCGAGATATTGGCAAGGATAATGACACTTAAGATATGCCGTCCTATATGAAAGATAAGCATAAGCCGTCGCGTGCGATTTGTTGAACGCATAGCTTGCAAAAGCTGACATCGTGTCAAATATCTCGGTTGCGACATCCTCTGCGACTCCGTTTGCCACAGCTCCGGTACATATTACGTTACCATCCGAGTCTTTTTCGCCGTAGATAAACGCATGACGTTCCTTTTCCATTTCACCGCTTTTCTTTTTTGACATTGCCCTGCGGATTATATCGGCGCGCCCGAATGAAAATCCCGCAATATCACGACATATCTGCATTACCTGTTCCTGATATACTATACATCCCGACGTGTTTTCAAGTATACTTTTAAGTTGCGGGCATGCATACTTTACTTTTTCGGGATGCGCTCTGTTTTCAAGAAACGTCGGTATCGAGTCCATAGGTCCCGGTCTGTAAAGCGATATCGCGATTATTATGTCTTCAAGACTTCTCGGCTGCATCTGAGAGAGTAATTTTCTCATTCCTCCGGACTCCAGCTGGAATATACCGTCGGTATGACCGGACGATATAAGTTCGTATGTTTCTCTGTCATCCTGCGGAACTTTTTTTATATCAAAATCCGGATTTGTCCGTCTTATTTCCTTTTCCGCATCCGAAATTATTGTAAGATAGCGAAGTCCGAGAAAGTCGAACTTCAAAAGTCCGAGTTTTGCTATCGTATCCATAGTAAACTGCGTAAGGGTCATTCCGTTGCCGACCGCCGTCGGGACATAATCACAGACAGGCTTGTCTGTTATTACTATTCCCGCTGCATGCGCCGAAGCATGGCGCGGCATTCCCTCAAGCGCCATTGAAATGTCAACCAGCTTTTTAACATTTTCATCCGCTTCATACATATCGCCAAGCTTTCCTTCCATAGCTTTTTCAAGCGTTATGTGAAGGTCGGACGGCACAGCTTTTGCAACGGCATCAACATCCGCATAACTCATTCCGAGCGCACGACCAACGTCCCGAAGTACGGCTTTTGCGGCAAGTGTTCCGAAGGTTATTATCCCGCAAACTCTTTCTTTTCCGTATTTTTCCGAAACATATTCTATTACTTCATCGCGACGTTCATAGCAAAAATCCGTGTCGAAGTCGGGCATACTTACTCTTTCGGGATTGAGAAATCTCTCAAACATAAGGTTATACTTTATCGAGTCAACGTCTGTTATCCCGACAAGATATGCCACAAGCGAACCGGCTCCCGAGCCTCGTCCCGGTCCTGTCGGGATGTTCATTCGCTTTGCTGCGTTTATAAAATCCCATACTATCAGGTAATACTCGGAATATCCCATTTTGCATATTACGGAAAGCTCGTATTTCATTCTTTCCTCGTATGTTTGCTTTGTATGAACGTCATCGAAAACTATTTCGCCTGAATCAATCTTCTTTTCAAGTCCCTCCGTCGCCATGCGCGAAAGGAACTCTTCGGGCTTCTCGCCTGTATCCGGAGCATATCTCGGAAGAAAACGCTTCGAAAAATCAAAGTCAAAATTGCACATGTCGGCTATTTTGCCAGAATTATCGACAGCTCCTTCTATATTCCCGAAAAGCGCCGTCATTTCTTCCGTGCTTTTGTAGTAAAACTCGTCAGTTTCAAAACCTATCGGTCTGCCATCGGAAAGTTTTGAGTTTGTCTGTATGCAAAGCATTACAGCCTGATTTTCCGCATCCGACTTTTTGGGATAATGCACGTCATTCGTAGCTACAAGCGGAATTCCCGTTCTTTTCGATATATCTATAAGTCCTTCATTTACTTCTCTTTGCGATTCTATTCCGTGATACTGAAGCTCAAGGTAATAGTTTCCCCTGCCGAACAGCTTGTCCATTTCAATAGCATGTTTTTCAGCTTTTTCAAACTCTCCGGCAGATATCATTCTCGGAATATAGCCGGCAAGACAAGCAGAAAGACATACAAGTCCCTCGCTATGCTCGCGCAGAAGCTCAAGGTCTATTCTCGGCTTTGTATAAAAGCCTTCCGTAAATCCCTTCGAAACCATATAAATAAGATTTCTGTATCCGGTCTCATTCTTGCAGAGAAGCACAAGATGATATCTTGAATAATCCGAATCGCGGGTCTTGTCGAACCTCGAACCGGCAGCCACATAAACCTCGCATCCGATTATCGGCTTTATTCCGTAATCCTTGCAGGCAAGATAAAAATCAACCGCTCCGTACATTGCGCCGTGATCCGTTATAGCAACGGCGGTATGACCGTTTTCGGCAGCTAGCTTAGGTATATCCTTTACTCGGCATGCTCCGTCGAGCAGACTGTATTCGCTGTGAAGGTGCAAATGGCAAAACGACATTCTCCGCTTCCTCTCTTTTGTTAATTGTTTTTGTGAAGATTGTAGAACTCAACTATTTTCTGAAGTCTCTTGCTTTCCTGAGACTTGGACACAGGCGGATTTTCCATATTTCCGAGATCGGTCATCGAAGCGTCGGGATTTGAAGCTCTCAGGTTTGCCGTCTGACGCAATACGGGCGAAAGCAGTTCAAACTTTCCCGTGCTTTTAAGAAATTCTATTGCGTCCGTCTGCGCTTTTGACGCTGCGCTCTGCTTTGAGATATTGGCGACCTCAAAGTTTGTCTGCCTGTTCTGATCGTTCCTTATCGAGCGCAAGGCCTGACTGTCCATTATCTCAAAAGCCGCACTTTGTGCACCCATAAATATAAGTGCATCGGCTACCTTTTCTCCGCCCCTGTAATAAACTATCTGATTCCCTTTTCTTGCGCTCAGTTTGGGCATACCGAACTTCGACGACAAAAGCGTGGCAAGTTCGACGGCAATGTCAGCATTTGAAACGCTGAATTCGATTCCATAGCGCTTCTCTGGAGGATTTACGAATCCGCACGAAAGAAATGCACCGCGTATAAAAGCATCGGCACAATGCTTGCATGTGAATTTCTCGGCAGATATCCTGCAGACACCGTCCGGAAAAGCAAATTTATAAAGTTTTTCCGCATCATCACCGTTTATCACCGTTCGAAAAACAAGCGCGCCGTTTTTTCCTTTTTCGAAAATCTCGGGAGATGAACAAATATCAAGACACCGTATCAAAAGTCCAGAAAAAAGATAAGCCGCATCCTCCGTCTCGGAGAGAAAAACCGTTTTATCCTTTTCAAATACAGAAGAAAATATAAGCATTCCCGAAAGCTCAGCTTCGGCACAGCAGTCCTGCTCACAGGCAATTTTTGCGAGCGCGGTTTTTGTTTCACCGGAAAAAGACATAGTCTCTAAAACCTCATTTTATATATATTATTTCCTCCTCCAGCATAACGCCGGAGTCTTTGTAGACTTTGTTTTTTATGCGTTCTATTATTTCCGCTATATCGGCGCTTGAAGCATTTTCGGCATTGATAATAAATCCTGCATGCTTTTCGGAAACCTGCGCTCCTCCGCACCTCATTCCTTTAAATCCCGAAGCTTCTATAAGCGCTCCTGCATAATATCCTGTGGGGCGGCGGAACGTACTTCCCGCACTCGGCTTATCAAGCGGCTGCTTTTCCCTGCGTGCCGACATATTTTTTTCACATTCGGAGATTATTTCATCAGCGTTTCCGCGCTTCAGTTCAAACCTTGCCGAAAGTATTATCTCTCCGCTGTGACGGAACCTGCTATTACGGTATCCAAACTTGCACTCGTCCGCAGTATAGTCCGATACAACTCCGCTTTTAGGATCGTATGCCGTAACCGATGTCAGAACATCAGCCATACATCCTCCGTAAGCTCCGGCGTTCATATAAACGGCTCCACCCAAACTTCCCGGAATTCCATAGGCAAATTCAAGTCCCGAAAGTCCTTGCCTTGCTGATAATAAAGAAAGCCTGGTAAGCGGAGCGCCTGCTTCGGCAAAAACGAAGTTGCCGTCAAAACGCATTTTCTGCATTTCGGACGTCACTATAACGGTTCCGTCATATGTATCATCGGATGGAAGAATATTTGTCATATTCCCGAGAACAATATATTTTTCTCCATACTCTTCAGCCTTTTTAACAGCGTATATAAGCTCTTCCTCATTTGACGGAAAAACACAAAGTCCGATTTTCCCACCCACTCGGAATGAGCATTTTTCCGAGAAAAACACGTCGGTTTCTGTTCGGAAATTGCCGTTCATCTCACAAATATATTGTGTATTCAGGAAAATCACCTCCGAAAAACAGTTTTTTACATATATCATTATATCAAATATATTTGCGCTTGTGTATATATTTCGGAAAAATATCAGAAAATTTATTGACAAAGAAAGACAGATGTGATATCATAAAACTGTTCCAAATAGAACACTTTTGGAGGATATTATGACCGACAAAAAAATTATTTCCGCACTAGACTCTTGCGATGTATTTTCGAAAGCGTCTGATGCCACATACAAAGAGCTTCTTTCCTGCTCTCCAAAGCATTTCAATCCCGGTGAACTTATATACTCTGCCGAAAGCTTTGAAAAAAATCTTGGTATAATTGTTTCCGGAAAAGTTGAAGTCTATGGCGAAACGGGAAACCGACGCGTAAGACTGAACACTCTTTCGCACGGAGATATGTTCGGTGCAGCAGCGCTTTTCGGAAAAGACAGCGGCTATGTCAGCACCGTAATATCAAAAACCGCATCCGATGTGCTGTTCGTCAGCGAAAGCAAAGTAAAGGAACTTATCACCTCTGATTCACAAGTTGCACTTGCGTATATATCCTTTCTTTCGGACAGAATACGCTTTCTCAACAGAAAAATCAGCGCGTTCACTGCAAAAAATGCAGACTCTGCTGTGGCGACCGCCATGCTTGAGGAAAGAAGCCAAAGTTTTGAGCTCAACGTTTCACGCCTTTCGAAAAAGCTCGGTATAGGAAGAACTTCCGTTTATCGCTCACTCGAATCGCTTGAAAATCTCGGTGCAATCAAGTATTCGGAAGGAACGGTCTTAATTCTCTCTGAAGATATTCTTAAAAGCGTCAGATGATCTGACAGAAAAGAGGTACAAATGAAAAAAATTATTGCAATTGTAATGGCGTCACTTCTCTGCTTTTGCTTTGTTGCCTGCAAAGAAAAGACTCCCGTAGAAAGAACAGACGTGCGCATAACAGCACTCAAAGGTCCTACGGGAATGGGAATGGCTTCTCTTATGGCCGAAAATGAAAACGGCACGACTCAGAATAACTATACCTTCTCTCTCGCATCCGCACCCGCAGAAGCGCAGGCAACGGTAATAGCGGGCAATTTCGATATCGCCGCTCTTCCCGTAAATCTTGCGTCCGTGCTTTTCAATAAAGGTGCTGATATGAGCTTTATCGGTGTAGCCACTCTCGGCGTACTTTACGTCCTCGAAAACGGAAATACTATAAATTCCGTTGCCGACCTCAAAGGCAAAACGATATACTCGACAGGTCAGGGGGCAACTCCCGAATATGCCCTCAACTTCGTTCTTGAGAAAAACGGTCTTAAAGTCGGAGAAGATGTAACGGTCGAATATCTTTCCGATCATGCAGAACTTGCTTCCAAACTCGCCGCAAATACGGTTTCAATCGGCGTTCTTCCGGAGCCTAATGTGACAAGCGCGCTCCTTCAGAAGACAGGCGATCTCCGAATAGCTCTCGATCTCACCGAAGAATGGGACAAAGTAAGTGATACCACACTCGTTCAGGGCGTTCTTGTAGTTTCAAACAAGTTTTACAGCGAACATCCCGAAGCAGTAAAGACGTTCCTTTCCGAATACAAAAAATCAGTCGATGTAATAAATTCCGACGTGGACACAGGTGCTTCATACTGCGAAAAATACGGAATAGTTCCCAAAGCAGCCGTTGCCAAAAAGGCTATTCCCAATTGTAACATCAGCGCAATTTCGGGAGACGAAGGCGTTGCCGCAATGAAAGGAATGCTCGATGTACTTTACAAGGCTAACCCGTCGTCTGTCGGCGGCAAACTCCCGTCCGATGACTTCTACAAATCAATAGAAGTCAAATGAGTCCTAAGGTAAAAAAACTTATAACAGGCATCGGCGTATTTCTGTTCTGGATACTCGTATGGGAGATGATCGCGCTGATAATATCAAAGTCGGTCATTCTCCCCTCCCCTCCGGAGGTGCTTAAAGCGTTGCTGCGCCTGCTCAAAACCAAGAATTTTTATATAGCCTGTGGCAGATCCGTTGCTTATATATTTGCAGGACTTTCGGCAGGAATAATAATCGGCGTGTTACTTGCCGTGCTTTCAAAAACAATAAAGCTGTTCGGAGTCGTAATTTCCCCTGCCATTGAAGTTATAAAAGCAACTCCCGTGGCTTCTGTCATAATTGTTATGCTTTTTATTTTTTCTAAAAACATTGTTCCTATGCTCGCCTCCGCTCTTATGGTCATTCCGATAGTTTTTATGAATATAAGAAAAGGAATAGAGTCTGTTCCTGCCGACAAAATGGAAGTAGCGGAAATATATAATTTCACTTCATCAAAGAAGCTTAAGCTTTTATATTTACCGTCAGCACTTCCCTATTTTTACGCCGGATGTCGTTCAGCTCTCGGTCTTGCATGGAAAGCGGGCATAGCGGCAGAAGTAATATGCGTTCCGAAAAGCTCTATAGGCACAATGCTTTACAGTGCCAAAATATATCTTGAATCCGAAGAATTATTTGCACTTACCGCTGTAATTATAATACTCAGCGTTATTATCGAAAAAATAATCATTCTTGCACTCGGAAAGCTTTGCAAAGGCGGTGAAGCTGTGTTATGATAAATATAGAAAACATATCAAAAAACTACGGAAAAAATGTTGTTCTTAAAGGACTTTCGCTTTCGGTAGGAAACGAAACCGTAGCCGTAATGGGAAAATCGGGTTCCGGAAAAACGACTCTTCTGCGTATAATCGCAGGACTTGAGAAACCGGACGCAGGAACTGTACGTACCGACAGCGATATCGCATTTTCGTTTGCCGAACCGCGCCTGTTTGAAAGCGTGTCGGTAATTGAAAACGTAACATGCGTCATGAGCGGGAAAGACAGCTTGGAAAATACAAAAAAAGCCTCCGAAATACTATCGGCGCTCGGGCTCGGAGATGTTGCTCTCAAACTCCCGTCGGAACTTTCAAGCGGCATGGCTCAAAGGGTATCGCTGGCAAGACTTATTGCCTCCGACAGAAATATCTGCCTTCTCGACGAGCCGCTTCGCGGACTTGACACGGCAACCAAAACCTCCGTCATTTCGCTTCTAAAAGCCTATCTGAACGGCAAATGCGCCGTAATTGTAACGCATAGCGAAGAAGAAGCAAAAGCCCTTTCCGACAAAGTGCTTACCTTGCAGGAAGGAATTTTGCTGTAATTTGAAGATCACAAAGTCTTTTCCATCAAGTATTTTAATTAGAGGTAAACTTAAATGAATCGTTTGGTAATATATATACACGGAAAAGACGGAAATGCTATCGAAGCAGAACATTATAAACCGCTTTTTAACAACAGTGCCGTCATAGGATTTGATTACAAATCCCAAACTCCGCAGGAAGCAAAAAAAGAATTTTCCGAGTTTTTTGATTTGTACAGCAATGTATATGATTCTGTAATTGTTGTTGCCAACAGCATCGGCGCATTTTTTGCAATGAATTCTCTTTCCGGAAAACATATTGAAAAAGCGCTGTTCATCTCTCCGATTGTAGATATGGAAAAGCTTATAAACAGTATGATGATACAAGCGAATGTAACCGAAGATGAGTTGCGTCAGAAAAAAGAAATCCACGCCGGTTTCGGAGAAACTTTATCATGGGAATATCTTTGTTATGTGCGTGAGCATCCTTTGACGTGGGATATTCCTACCAGCATTTTATACGGCGAATCCGACGACCTGACTTCATTTGAAACCATGTCTGCATTCGCTCACAAAATCGGCGCGTCTCTTACGGTAATGAAAGACGGAGAGCATTGGTTTCACACGGACGAGCAGATGCATTTTCTCGATGATTGGATAAAATCATCTGTCTGAACTTACATCATTTTGCAAAATAAAAAACCCGATAGGTTTTTACACCTTCGGGTTATTTTTTTATCTGTTATTCTGATTGTCCTTCACATGCTTTTTTATCGCTTCAAACGATTCTTCGCTTATAACGTGCTCTATCTTGCAGGCGTCCGCTGCGGCAACATCTTTATCAACACCAAGCTTTACAAGAAATTCCGAAAGGAAAATATGTCGTTCATAAATTTTTGTAGCTATCGCAAGCCCCGTATCTGTAAGAGTAAGGTATCCTTCTTTGTCCATGAGCAGATACCCGCTGCTTTTAAGCAATCCCACAGCACGGCTTATGCTCGGTTTTGAATACCCCATGTGTTCCGCCACATCTGTAGAACGTACAGGTCCTTTTTTTGATAACACATATATCGTTTCAAGATACATCTCGCCTGATTCCTGGATCTTTGCCATAACCTTTTCTCGATTCAAAATTATTATTTGATTAATTATATCACACAGTAGCGAAAAAATCAAGTTTGGTTTGCTTATTTATTCATTATTTACAAAAACAACATAAACATAAGCGGCGGTTGTCTGAATGG
>FR898226.1:70914-90773 GCA_000437375.1 Eubacterium sp. CAG:841 | reverse complement strand
GCCGCTTATCTGCAAAATTTACTGAGCATAGTCTCCGATAAGCTCCGTAAGCTCGCTTTCACTGAAAATTTCAATACCGTCTCTGAGCGCTTTTTGATCTTCTTCGGGCAAAAAAGCGGTTCTGACATCAAGCGTTCTGACAATGCTTCCGGAAGAATTCTTTACCGTTATAACGCCGTCTACGTCGCATACTCTGTAAAGAAGCTTTTTTGTGTTTTCCGACGAAGTGGTTCCGTCTCCGGGAGCGATCACCGGAATATCTTCCGTATTTTCCTCTTTTCCTGCGGTAACCGAGTTCTTTATAGAAAAACATACCGAAACCGAAATCGCCGAAAGCACAACTGCTATGATAAGAAGCATAACCACCGCCCCGAAAGTTATTTTACTTGTTGCGTTCTCCATTATACTCACCCCTTGAATATTTTATTTAACGCACATATTATTGACACAGAAATCCATAATATTCATATAAAAATCTTAAAAAGGCGACTGTATGAATAAAAACAAACGAAAAAAACACATTTTCCTCAAAATACTTCTTGCAGTATTTTTGATTATAATATTTACTTCTGCTATTCTTTTTGTAAATCTTTACGATTATTATCGCAGCATAGATGCCAACCTCGACACAGACACCCTTTTCTACTCTCACGGACTTACCACAAAAATATATGTAAAAAATAAAGTCGGAGCGGCGGTTGAACTTGAAAGTCAGCGTCTGTACGGACTCGAAAACCGAATTTTTGCTGATATTGACACAATACCCGAACACGTCAAAAACGCATTTATAGCAATAGAGGACCACAGATTTTACGAACATAACGGAGTCGATATCTACCGCACGGGCGGTGCCGTGCTCAGTTTTATCTCACCGTCGGCTCAAGGCTACGGAGGCTCCACAATAACTCAGCAGCTTGTAAAAAATCTTACGGGAGATTCGGAAGTAACGGTAAAAAGAAAATTAACCGAAATAAAACGCGCAACCGAGCTTGAAAAGAAAAAATCAAAGAGTGAAATACTTGAAATGTATCTTAACACCGTGTATCTTTCACAGGGATGTTATGGCATTGAAACAGCCGCCGAAAAATATTTCGAAAAAAAAGCTTCCGAACTAACCATAGCAGAAGGCGCGTCTCTCGCCGCGATAATTCAGTATCCCACCCGCTACGACCCTATTGCAAGTCCGGAAAACAACAACCGCAGAAAGAATATTATTCTTGCCCGTATGAACGAACTCGGTCTTCTTTCGGATGATGAATATCATTCTGCCCTGGCGGAGAAACCGGAGCTTAAAATCACTCAGCAGAAAAGCGTCGGTTCAAAGAATTCATGGTTTACGGACAGCCTCATAGAAGAGCTTATAAAAGACTTGTGTAATCAGAAAGATATGAGCAGAAAAGCTGCGTCTGCTCTTATTTACGGCGGCGGACTTACCGTATACACCACAATGAACGTCGAAATGCAGGAATATCTTGAAAACTATTATCTTAACAGCGGCAACTTTCCCAAAAGCACAAGCGGTGAAGCTCAGTCGTCAGCCGTTATAATGGATAAAAACGGCGCTGTGCTTGCCATAGTCGGCGGCAGAGGAGAAAAATCTTCCGACAGGATATTCAATCTTGCGACACAGATGCTTCGCTCCCCCGGTTCTGTAATAAAGCCTGTATCGGTCTATGCGCCGGCAATCGACCGAAAGCTTATTACGTGGGCAACCGTTTTTGACGACATTCCCACAAAAATCACAAAGCTTTCAAACGGAAATTACTCTCTTTGGCCCAAGAACAATCCGCGAATTTATTCCGGACTCACCACAGTAAACCAAGCTATAAAATCATCTACGAATACCGTCGCGGTAAATGTTCTCGAAAAACTCGGAAAAGAAAATTCTTTCATGTTTTTACGCGACACAATCGGAATATCAACCCTCGTTGAAAAAGAAAACAAAACAGACGGAGGCTATCTTTCCGATATAGCCGAAGCGCCTCTTGCGCTCGGTGCGCTCAGTCGCGGCGCTTCTCTGCTTGAAATGACCGCCGCCTATACAATGTTCCCCTCGTCCGGAATATGTTCGTCACCTCACTTTTACACAGAGGTTTACGATAAAGACGGAAAACTTCTTCTTTCAAACGATGGAAGCGGAAGAAAAGCAATAAGCGCCGAAAGCGCCGAAGTTATGACCGAAATGATGAAAAACGTTGTTTCGTCAGGTGGCACAGCTTCCTGTATAACGCTCGGACGCAAAACGGCTGTCGCCGGCAAAACAGGAACTTCAAACGCTAATACCGACAGATGGTTTATCGGCTATACTCCGGACCTTGTCTGCGGAGTATGGTATGGTTTCAAGGATGCGCGCGACGTTGGATATTTCAAAGCCAATCCGGCTGCACAGATATTTGACGCCGTAATGGGCGGCGTGTTTGATATTATCCCATCATCCGAAAGACATACGGAATTTTCAAAAAGCGGAAATGTTGTAACGTGCCTCTACTGCAAAGACTCCGGGCTTGCCCCGTCAAAATCATGTATTCTTGATCCGCGCGGTCACAGAATAGAATCCGGATATTTTATAAAAGGCACAGAGCCTAAGGAAAAATGCAACACACATAAAGAGGTAAAAATCTGCTCGTCGGGCGGTGTTTCGCTTGGCGAATGTGATGAAAAAACGTCGGTGAAGGCACTCATAAAAGTCCTGCGAAGCTTTCCATGTCAGATAAAAATCACAGATTCTCAATATGTATACAGAGATATGCCTCCGCTGAGTGAACCGTCATTTGAAGGCGGCAAGGCATATTTTGAATCCATACTCGGCGAAGGAGAATATTGCGGCACGTCCGGTGTTGCAAATCCTTATAACCGAGCCTGTCCGCATTATCGCTGCGAATACGAGCCTTATGATGAAAAAATATATCTTCCTCCCGAAGAAGACGAATAACACTTGAAACTTCCTCCGTTTTATGATATCATTCATAAAAACGGCGGAGGTTTTGTTTATGTACGAAAAAGAGCTTGAAAAAATACTGAAAGAAGCCGGGGCAGACCTTGTCGGTTTTTCATCACTCGGCGAAAACCGATCCCCTGAACATCCGGAATACGGGTATGCCGTAACAATAGTAAGAAAGCTTTCGCGCGCTGTTATAAAAACAATAAACGGCGCGCCGACAATGGAATATTTTCAGCACTACCGTGCGACAAACGCAAGACTTGACAGTATCGCGCTCGATGCAGTTTCGTTTATAGAAAACGCAGGATACCTTGCACTCCCCGTAGCAGCGTCACAAAGCACTCCCGATAAAAAGGACGAATACAGAGGAATATTCCCGCACAAAACAGGAGCCGTTCTGTCGGGACTCGGATTTATAGGCAAGAACGGGCTTCTCATCACCGAATACGGTTCTGCCGTAAGACTTGCTTCCGTGCTTACCGATATGCCTCTTTCCGCACAGAAAGAGATAAAACCTTGCCTTTGCGGCGATTGTCAGATATGCAAAAATGCCTGTCCCGCCGGCGCGATAACAGGCGAGCTTTACGTTAATGGCGCAGAAAGAAGCACTATTTTCGATGCAAAGAAATGCTCCGAGCATATGAAAACATATAAAAACATCGGCAGGGGCGCTGTCTGCGGAATATGCATAAGTGTCTGCCCGTACAATAAATAAGCGTCTTTATGTTTAATAATTGTAGAAATCACTTGACAATTGCATTTAATTAAAATATAATATTAAAAGTTAAATAAACCTGTTAAAGACTGTGACGAAGACAGTAGCCGCGCAGAATTTTATCCAAAGCGAGCCGACGACGGTGAAAGGTCGGCGATAAAAGCGAACGGTGAACATCACTTCCGAGTCGCGGCGCAGAAAGGCAAAAGCCGACTAAGCACCGACGGTTTCTCACCGTCATATGAGAGGCATATTGGCGTATGCTTTGCGGGTGGTAGCGGAAGCTTTTGTTCTCCGTCCCGTTTATGCGCGGGCGGAGTTTTTTGTTTTCCGCAGAAAATAAAGTTGTATTAAATTTTTCGGAGGTTATAAAATGTTTGAAAGCGTTTCTACAAATCTCGGCTTTGTAGACAGAGAAAAAAAGACGCTCGAGTTCTGGAAAGAAAATCACATCTTTGAGAAAAGCATGGAGCAGCGTGAAGGATCAAGAGTTTACACCTTTTATGACGGTCCCCCCACAGCTAACGGCAAACCGCATATAGGTCACGTTCTTACGCGAGTTATCAAGGATATGATACCGAGGTACCGCACCATGAAAGGCTATTATGTTCCGCGCAAAGCCGGCTGGGACACACACGGTCTTCCTGTTGAAATAGAAGTTGAAAAACTGCTCGGTCTTGACGGAAAAGATCAGATAGAGCAGTACGGCATAGCTCCTTTTATAAATAAATGCAAGGAAAGCGTTTGGAAATACAAAGGAATGTGGGAAGACTTCTCCGGCACCGTCGGCTTCTGGGCTGATATGGAGCATCCGTATGTAACTTACCACGACGACTATATTGAATCCGAATGGTGGGCGCTCCGTCAGATCTGGGACAAAGGTCTGCTTTATAAAGGCTTCAAAATAGTTCCCTACTGCCCCCGCTGCGGAACACCGCTTTCAAGTGCGGAAGTGGCACAAGGATACAAAGACGTAAAAGAGCGCTCCGCCATCGCACGTTTCAAGGTTGTCGGTGAAGACGCATACATCCTTGCATGGACAACAACCCCCTGGACGCTCCCCTCAAACGTCGCACTTTGCGTAAATCCCGAATACACCTATGCAAAGGTCAAAGCCGCAGACGGATACACCTACTATATGGCAAAGGAGCTTCTTGACACGGTTCTCGGCAAGCTCGCCAAAGACGGCGCTCCTGCATATGAAATTCTCGAAACATTTACAGGGAAAGAACTTGAATATAAAGAATATGAGCCTCTCTTCGACTGCGCTGTCGATGTTTGCAAAAAACAGGGCAAAAAAGCCTATTATGTAGTCTGCGATACCTATGTAACACTCACAGACGGTACAGGCGTTGTTCATATCGCTCCCGCATTCGGTGAGGACGACTCAAAAGTCGGCAAGAAGTATGATCTTCCCTTCGTTCAGCTTGTAGACAGCAAAGGCAATATGACGGCGGAAACACCTTACGCCGGCGTATTCGTTAAAAAAGCCGACCCTATGATTCTGGACGACCTTCGTGCCAAAGGTCTGCTTTTCGACGCTCCGAAGTTTGAGCATAGTTATCCTCATTGCTGGAGATGCGACACTCCCCTTATCTATTATGCAAGAGAATCATGGTATATCCGCGAAACAGCTGTAAAGAACGATCTCATCCGCAACAACAATACGATAAATTGGATACCTGAATCAATTGGCAAAGGACGTTTCGGCAATTGGCTTGAAAACATTCAGGATTGGGCAATTTCCCGTAACCGTTATTGGGGTACTCCTCTACCGATATGGGAATGTGAGTGCGGTCACCGTCATTGCATAGGCAGCCGTGAAGAGCTTTACAAAATGAGCGGCGACGAAAAAGCAAAAACGGTTGAACTTCATCGCCCGTATATAGATGAAATAACAATAAAATGTCCCGAATGCGGTAAAGAAATGCATCGTGTTCCCGAAGTGCTTGACTGCTGGTTTGACTCCGGCGCAATGCCTTTCGCACAGTATCACTATCCCTTTGAAAACAAGGAGCTGTTTGAAAGACAGTTCCCTGCACAGTTCATATCGGAAGCCGTTGACCAGACAAGAGGCTGGTTCCATTCACTCCTTGCGGAAAGCACTCTCCTCTTCAACAAAGCTCCGTATCAGAACGTTATCGTTTTGGGACACGTTCAGGATGAACACGGACAGAAGATGTCAAAGTCAAAGGGCAATGCGGTAGATCCGTTTGACGCACTCAAAAAGCACGGTGCGGACGCCATACGCTGGTACTTCTATTCAAACAGTGCTCCGTGGCTTCCCAACAGATTCCACGATGACGCCGTTATAGAAGGGCAAAGAAAGTTTATGGGTACGCTGTGGAACACATATGCGTTCTTCGTGCTGTATGCGAACATAGACAACTTCGACCCGACAAAATATACTCTTGATTATGACAAGCTCTCCGTTATGGACAAATGGCTGCTTTCCAAGCTCTCAACGCTTATAAAGACAGTCGACACAGATCTTGACACATACAAGATAACTGAAACCGCTCGTGCGCTTGACAATTTCGTTGACGAGCTTTCAAACTGGTACGTCCGCAGAAGTCGTGAACGCTTCTGGACTCCGGGCATGGAGCAGGACAAGATAAACGCTTATATGACGCTCTATACGGCACTTGTAACAGTTTCAAAGGTAGCAGCCCCGATGATTCCTTTCATGACCGATGAGATATACAGAAACCTCGTCTGCAGCGTAGACAAAACAGCGCCGATAAGTGTTCACCTTTGTGACTTCCCCGTTGCAAACGAAAGCTATATCGACAGCAAGCTTGAAGAACGCATGGAAGACGTTCTTGACATCGTCGTTCTCGGGCGTGCATGTAGAAATACTGCGCAGATAAAGAACCGTCAGCCGATAGCTAAGATGTATATCAAAGCAGATTACACTCTTCCTGAATATTTCACCGATATAATCGCAGACGAGCTTAACGTAAAGAGTGTTGAGTTTGCAAACGATGTAAGCGCTTTTACAACTTACTCCTTCAAGCCTCAGCTCCGCACTGTCGGTCCGAAATACGGAAAATATCTCGGCAAAATACGCGAGCTTCTCTCCTCCGTTGACGGCAATGCCGCAATGGCTGAGCTTAAAGCAAACGGAGTCCTCGTTCTTGATCTCGGCGACGTAAAAGCTGAACTTACAGAGGAAGATCTGCTGATAGAATCCGCACAGAAACCCGGCTTTGCTTCAAATTCCGATCACGGCGTTACAGTCGTTCTCGATACAAACCTCACGCCGGAGCTCATTGAAGAAGGCTATATGCGTGAACTTGTTTCAAAAATTCAAACAATGCGTAAGGAAAGCGGCTTTGAGGTTATGGATAATATCCGTGTTTACATTTCCGGCAGTGAAATCATAAAAGACATTGTAAGAAAGAACTTCGACGAAATAAAAGGAGAAGTCCTCGCAAAAGATGTCGTATTTGACACGGAATTTGCCACTTCAAAGAATTGGGATCTCAACGGTCAACAAGTAAAGCTCGGAGTTGAAAAACTCTGATAATAAAACAAAAAGCAACGGTTTATGCCGTTGCTTTTGCTTTTATTTTTAATATAAAAAGTCTGTGCAACAGCACAGACTTTTTCTTTTTATTATTTTTTTGAATCGGCGATTGCTCTTTCAAGCCATATAGTGCCTATATCCATCGCGTCATAAAGACCGTTCTTCTGTCCCTGCTTGATTATTTTTCCGTCAGTATCAAGCACCTGAATAAGTATGGAATCCGGAACTTTTTTCCCGTCATCAAGTGTTTTTTCTGTAAGGATCATAAGGAAAAGATAATATTTATCCTTCATATCTCCATACACTATTACATTTTTTTCGCGGACAAGTGGCTTGCCCTTATACATAAGATATTTTCCGTCCAGCAGCGCTTTATTTTCGCTCATTTTTATCAGACCTTTCAGTTTTCATTATAATTATTATAAGACAAACACAAATATTTGTCAAGTTGTTGACTTTCTTTGATCAATTTCGTTCAGCGGTCGGATGCATTTTTGAAAACTATCTCTCCGCTTTTGTGATATCCGAGAACTTCCCTCGCATACTTTTCTATATATTCTTCATCAGAAAGCGAAAGCTCATAGCGCATTTTTTCAACCTTTTCGGCATATTCCTCAAGCTGAGACTCAAGCTCCTTTTTCTGAACCTCAAGATCGTCCAACTTTGAGCGCAACGTCATTACGGTTATTATGGCAAACACTGCAAATATCGCGAGCGCCGCTTTTACAAAAAGATTTAATTTCGATTTCATCTTTTTCTCCGTTAGTTTTGTTCAAATCCACGTGCGGACATATCAAGCAATCGTTTTTTCGCACGCTTCGAATATTTTCTTCTGCGTGCATTGTCAATCGCCGTAAAAACAAGATTTACAGCCTTATCCGCCGCACTATAGATAAACTTCCATATTATCCTTACAGGATACATTATAATATATGTTGTCCAAAAAAGCAAGCATCGCACAAAAAAAATAATCTGCTGCGATAAATACACTACTATCCGCCCAATGCTTATCCTGTAAAGCATAAATCCCGCCACCGAAAGTATAAAGCAATCTATGCGCGGTTCTCCGTCGTTTATGTAGTATATGTATATCGCTTCCGACGCAAATACTATCATCCAGAAAAGAATGTCCTCAATAAAAGTCAGCGCGTTATCTGTCAATCTAAGCAACTTCTGTGGCTTTGAAATACTTTTTTTCGGTCTTATCTTGTCATATATTCCGCCGGAAAGATCATCTGTACCTTTTCTCGATATTCTAAGAACCCTGAAAAAATCATATACCGCACCCAAAATAACGCCAAGACAAAGAAACGAAAGTATATTTGCGGCTGAATCATAAAAAAAGCTGTTCATTTTCCGCGTGAGAAAAGTCCGCCCTTTTTGGAGTTATCACGATCGTTATATGTCATTGCCGTAATAAGTCCGTCCACCTTCATTTTTCCCGACGCTACATCAAGCGTTGTTATGTGAAGCCCCGAGCCTTCTATAAGAAGTTTTCCGCTCTCTGTCTGAAGATATATTTCCGAGTCATCAAAGCTTATTACATCGTTTATACCGTCAAGCGTAAGCTCCGCTCTGTCCTTGAGCGAAAGAGATGATTTTCCGGTCGTTTCATTCATAAATTCAAGCCTCCAAAAAGCGTTTGTTTTTATAAATAAATATGCCGGATATTTTTCTTTTATTCGCCGATAACTTCATAAAGCGTTGCAGCTTCGTCCTTTTTTGTATACTCCTTTACATCTGTAACCCGAACCTTAACCGTTCTGTCGCCCATAGAAAGCTCTATAATGTCGCCTATCTTTACCTGATATGAAGCTTTTGCGTCTTTACCGTTTACTTTCACATGCTCTGCATCGCAGGCATTGTTTGCAACAGCTCTGCGCTTGATTATTCTTGCCACTTTGAGATACTTGTCAAGTCTCATTCCATCCTCCCGAAAAATTCAAAGCCGCCTTTCGGCGGCTCTGAACTCTGATTGCTTATTTGTTAAGAGATTCTTTAAGAGTTTTTCCTGCCGTAAATGCGGGACGCTTTGAAGCAGGAATTGTGATAACTTCCTGTGTCTTAGGATTTCTGCCTGTTCTTGAAGCCTTTGTCTTTACTTCGAATGTTCCGAGACCGGAAATCTGAACCTTTTCTCCTGCAACAAGAGCTTCCGCAACAGCATCAACAAAAGCGGATACGGCTGCTTCTGCGTCTTTCTTTTTAAGTCCTGTGTTCTTTGCTACTACATCAACGAGTTGTGATTTGTTCATGGTAAAATCCCTTTCATACAATTTTTTGTTTTTCCTGTCCGCATAGGACATTGACATTTACTTTATTTATTATAGCAATAAAATACAACAGTTGCAATACTTTTTACAATAAAAATGTGTAATTTTTCATCATTTTTTCGCTTTTCGTCGCGATATTATCAGAAAAACGTAAGCTGACTTGCCGTTTCCTGCGGTTCTTCCTGAATTTGCGCCGCTTTTTTGGGTGCTTCAGGTTTAGGCTCCGCTTCGACTGATTTCTCAGCAGGACTGTAAGCACTCTCATCGCCGAAGCCAAACGTTATTTGGTTGGTTTCGGAAAGATTTTTAAGAACACCGTTTTTCTCAAGCATTTCAACAACCGATTTTGAAACAGAAGCTCTTTGTTTAAGCTCCTCAACCGAAAGAAATTCTCCGTCGGCTCTCGCATCGACTATGTTCTGAGCTGCGGCAACGCCTACGCCTGAAAGCGATGAAAACGGAAGCCTTATCGCTCCGTCCTCAGGCAAAAACAATCTTGCGTCGGACTTGTAAAGGTCAACCGGCAAGAACTTGTATCCTCTCGCAACGAATTCAAGAGCAAGCTGCATTGCCGAATATGTTGCCGCTTCTTTCTGTGACTGCTCATTTCCCTTTTCCTTGAGATCCCGCAGAACCGCTTCAATGGTCTTCTTGCTTTTTACGGCAAGCTCGCCGTCAAAACCGTCAGGCGCAGCGGAAAAGTATGCACAATAGAATTCAAGTGGCATGTGTATCTTATACCACGCTATTCGTATCGCCGAAAGAACGTACGCGGCGGCGTGCGCCTTCGGAAACATGTATTTTATTTTTTTCAGGCTTTCGATATACCATTCGTCAACATTATGCTCGTGCATTCTGTCTATCATCCAGTCCGGAAGCGGATCGCCTTTTTTGTTTTTACGAACCTTTTCCATAATATCGAAAGCGTCCTTGTTATCAAGCCCGTATTGAATAAGACGAAGCATTATGCTGTCTCTTGTTCCGACAACAGATTTAAGCTCGCATGTTCCGTTCTTAATAAGTACCTGCGCGTTACCCGACCAAACGTCGGTTCCGTGCGTAAGTCCCATTATCTGAAGCAGATCGGCAAACGTTTTAGGTTTTGCTTCGACAAGCACAGGTATAACGAAATCCGTTCCGTTCTCGGGGATGCCGAGCGTGCCGACCTGAATTCCGAGAATGTCCTCGGGCTTTATTCCGAGCGGCTCCGTAGAGTTAAAGAGCTTATACACTTCCGGATCTCCCACAGGAACGTCAAGTACGCTCGTGTGTGTGAACATTTCAATATACTTGTACTTTGTCGGAATATCGTGACCGAGCTCGTCAAGCTTAAGCAGCAGATCGTGCATATCGTTGAAAGTAAAATGCGTTGTTATTATGTCCGACGATGCGTCATCCGCCGGATGCTGAACAGGGCAGAAATCATATATCTCGTATTCCTTCGGCACAACCACTATTCCGCCGGGATGCTGACCGGTTGTCCTCTTTACGCCAACGCATTTTGAAACGATTCTGTTTATTTCGGCTTTATTTATTTTTATACCTTTATCGTCAAAATATCCCGCAACAAAACCATATGCAGTTTTTTCGGCAAGAGTGCCTATTGTTCCGGCACGGAAAACGTTTTCCTTGCCGAAAAGTTCCTCCGTGTACTTATGAACCTTTCCCTGAACTTCACCGGAGAAGTTGAGGTCTATATCCGGCGATTTGTCTCCGAAAAATCCAAGGAACGTTTCAAACGGTATGTCGTGACCGTCCGAATTGTACCTTGTTCCGCAAACGGGACAGTTCTTCGGCGGAAGGTCAAAGCCTGAGCCGGCGCCATCTTCGTTTGAAAAATCTGAGTGCTTGCACTTCGGACAAACATAATGCGGCGGCAAAGGATTTACTTCCGATATTCCCGCCATTGATGCAACAAACGACGAGCCGACAGAGCCTCTCGAACCGACAAGATATCCTTGACTTTCACTGTATTTGACAAGCTTTCTCGCTATCATATAAAGCACGGCAAATCCGTGACTTATAATCGAATCAAGCTCTTTTTTCAGTCTTTTTTCAACTA
This sequence comes from Eubacterium sp. CAG:841, assembly GCA_000437375.1. Taxonomy (GTDB): domain Bacteria; phylum Bacillota; class Clostridia; order Oscillospirales; family CAG-272; genus CAG-841. The sequence goes on along the minus strand of FR898226.1, from coordinate 79,253 downwards.
TATCGGGAAGCGGATCTCCGTAAAGATTTTTCGCCGTAGTATAGCAAATGTCCATCAGCTCTTCTTCTGCGCCTTCCATTTTCGGCGTATAAGTACCGTTGGGGAAAGGACGGATATCCGTTCCGATAAGATCCGCTATTTTGTTTGTATTTTCAATTACAACTTCTTTTGCTTTCTCTTCACCGAGATATGAGAATTCTTCAAGCATCTCGTCCGTAGTACGGAAGAAAAGATGGCTGTCTCTGTCGCCGTCCTTCATTCCTATTCCGCGAAGAAGAACGTTGCGGCTTATTCCGTCGTAATCTTCAAGATAGTGCGCATCGCACGTTGCCACAACAGGCTTTCCGAGCGTATCGCCTATCTTTACTATCATTTTGTTTATTTCTATAAGTGTGTCGCGGGTTATGCCCTTTGAGCCTATCAGAAATTCGTTATTGCATATCGGCTGAATTTCAAGATAGTCATAAAATTCCGCAATCGAAAGAAGTTCGTCCCACGTTTTACCGTCAAGCACGGCGGATGCAAGCTCACCCTCTATACACGCAGAACCCAGAATAATTCCTTCTCTGAGGTCTGTAAGCTCGGTCTTCGGTATTCTCGGATGACGGTAGTAATATTTAAGATATCCATTGGAAACTATCTTGTAAAGATTTTTAAGCCCCGTAGGATTTTTGACAAGCAGTATTATGTGATACGGACGAAGCTTATGAGGATCGGTCCTTTCCGCCATAGATTCGGACATCTGCTTTACGGTATATATGCTTTCTCCTGCAAGCTTTTCTGCCATCTTGCAGAATATTTTCGCGGTCACCTCTGCATCATCGCAAGCTCTGTGATGATTGAAATCGCCGAGACCGTAAAAATCAACAAGCGTATCGAGCTTGTGATTCTTAAGTTCGGGGTTCAAAAATCTCGACATCGAAAGCGTGTCAAGATACGGAGGATTGAACGGAATTCCTGCATTCTCCGCCGCGCGACGAATAAATCCCATATCAAAATTTGCATTATGTGCCACTACCGTTCTTCTGCCGACAAACTCAATAAATGCTTTTACCGCGTCGCTCTGCGACGGAGCATCGGCAACCATTTCATCAGTAATTCCTGTAAGCTCGGTTATCTCTTCGGGAATATGCCCTCCGGGATTTGCAAAGGTTGAAAAAACCTTCAAAACTTCCCCCTTGCAGACAAGCACCGCGCCTATTTCGGTTATCTTGCACGTCATGGCAGAGAGTCCCGTTGTTTCTATATCAAAAACTACAAACTCATCCTCAAAGCTTGTGTCGTCTTCACCGAAAATAGCTTTCGCCGCGTCATCGACGAGGTATCCTTCCATTCCGTATATAACTTTCATTCCAAGCTTCTCGGACATTTTCATAGCCTCAGGAAAGCCCTGTACAGTTCCGTGATCGGTAACCGCAACGGCAGCATGTCCCCATCTGTGAGCAGTAGCAACCGCCTGAGAAGGCGTCATTGTCGCATCCATCATCGACATATTTGTGTGAAGATGAAGCTCCACACGCTTTTGACCGTCGTATATATCCGCTCTCAAAACACGCTTTACCTTAATTGCCGCAGACGGATAAAACGTAAGCTCGTGATCACGGTCATAATCGTCATATTCAAGATTGCCTTCCATAACAAGGCTAGTACCATTTGAAATCTCGGCATAGTCCGCCGCTTTTTTTCCAATACATTTTACCGTAACCGAGCCTTCAAAATCAGTAAGAGAAAACGTTATGGTTTTATTTCCTCTGCGCGTTTCGTTTACTACGAGGCAAGCCACTTCACCTACAAGCGTGACGTTCTTTTCAGGCTCAGTGCACGAGCCTATCGGCTTGAATTCATCGGGTTCAAATTTATCTCCCGAAACAGGTGCCGTATCGCTTATATCAAAAACGGCAAATCCCGCGTGAATATTTCCGTCGCTGTCGATTTCAATCTCTCTGAATGTTCCGGATGCCGTAGCGGATTTCTTTTCTATTTCGGTTTTTTTCGCCGTTTCCTCATAATATCTCGAAAGCTTACTGCTTATATCGTCATTCAGTTGCTTTTCATATTGTGCGTCCTGCTCTGCGGATGCTCTTATTTCAACTTCAACGTTTATTCCAAACTCATCGGAAATGATCGAAGCTATGCTTTTTTCGGTTCCCGTTTCTTCCATGAGTGCAAGACCGCCGTCTCCGTAAAGTGTTTCTATTATGAGTTTCCCGTTTTCATATCTTGTCTTGCTTCTGCGAAGAAAAAGATCGGTTATAAGTTTTCTTCTGCACGCTTCCGTCATTATCTGCGGTATGTACGAGCTGTCAAAAAGCTCCGGTGCATACTTTGGTGATATCGTAACCGATTTAAGCTCATATGCGCGTTTTATAGCCGCTTCAAGCTGATACAGCACTTCCTTTTTCGGAACGACATAAGGAAAACGCACATCCACCCAAACCAACTTGTTTTCAAGGCTTATGCGCGTCGATATTACAACTCCGTCTGTCATTACCTTGCGGAAACGTTCATCCGGATTGTATTTATTAAATCGCTCCAAAAGTGTTTTCCCCACAGTTTTATCCTTCCGTTATCAGCCGCTTTACTTCTCTTACAAGCGTACCGATTATTTCATCTTCATCTATTTTGCCAATCACTTTTCCGTGTGAGATAAGCATAGCGCAACCTTTTCCGCCTGCAATGCCTATATCGGCTTCGGCAGCTTCTCCGGGACCGTTTACAACGCAGCCCATAACCGCTACCTTTATATGTCTTTTTCCGGGATCAATATTTTCAAACTCTTTTTTCAGCATCCTGCATATCGGAATAAGCTCTATCTGAGTTCTTCCGCACGTCGGACACGACACGACTTCTATATATCCGTCAGAAATAACCCCGAGCGCACGAAGTATTTTCTTTGCGGCGCAAACTTCTTTTACGGGATCATCCGTAAGCGATACTCTGACAGTGTCTCCTATCCCGCGCGATATAAGTGCGCCTATTCCCGCCGCAGATTTGATAAGCGCATCGTCTCCCTCTCCGGCTTCGGTAACGCCTATGTGAAGCGGATAATCACACCTTTGCGCGACAAGCTCCGTTGCGCGCGCCATAATCAACGGCGAGCTTGATTTTATTGAGATTACCGTATCATAAAAATCAAATTTTTCAAGCAGTGAGGCATGATAGAGCGCACTTTCCGCAAGCGCCTCCGCGGTAGGAGAACCGTATTTTGCGAGTATGCTCTTTTCAAGTGAACCGCCGTTTATACCTATTCTTATCGGCACTCCGCGATTTCTGCATGCGTTCGCAACAGCGCGAACATTTTCGTCCGCACCTATATTTCCTGGATTTATCCTTATCTTATCCGCACCGGCAGAAACCGCCGCGAGCGCAGCCCGATAATCGAAATGAATATCAGCTACAAGCGGAGCCTTTATTCCCGCACATTTCATTTCGTATATCGTTTTTGCGTGATCCGCCGTCGGTACGGTAAGCCGGATTATATCACATCCGGCATCTTCAAGCTTACGCGCCTGTTCTATACAGGCTTTTATGTCCGACGTATCAGTATTCAGCATCGACTGCACGGAGATCGGATATCCCGAGCCTATAAAAACATCTCCGGCTTTTACCGCATTTGTTTTTCTTCTTATACTTTCGTAATCCATTTTATTTCCTGATCAAATAAAATATATCTTTGCAGGTAACCGCAAACATTAAAATCATAAGCAGAATTATTCCTATGAAATGCACGAGTCCCTCTGCTTTCGGATCTATCTTTTTTCTTGTGACAAGCTCTATAAGCATAAAGAATACTCTGCCGCCGTCGAGCGCTGGAAGAGGAAGCAGGTTCACTATGCCAAGATTCATTGCAAGCACGACGAAAAGATAAGCAAGATAGCCGTAATCCTTCGTCTGAGCGGCACTCGCAAGCACTTTTGTAACGCCCACGGGACCTGACATTTCATTGAATCCGTACTTGCCCGTTATAAGATCATAAAGCGAATCGTATGTCATTCTTATTGCAACGCCGGACTCGTAAAACGTGTGTTTTATCACATTTCCTATGCTTTTGCCCGACGCTTCAAGGTAAAAATCCCTTTGACCAAATTTTATATTGGACTGTGTATAAGTTGCAAACTGTACATTTTCAAGCGTCATTTTTTTGCCATCGCGGATGATTTTGACATCGACAGGCTCCCCGCCGTAGCGGCTTATGGCATACGAAAGGTCATATGCTATATGAACATGTCTCGGTCCGACCGCAATGATTCTGTCACCCTCTTTAAGACCGTAATCACACGAAACCGCTCCCTTTTCGGGAAATCCTGCGACAGTTGTGGAATAAAGCTGAGAGCTCGACAATACCATTACCGCCATAACTATTATTCCGAGAAGAATATTTGAAAGCGCGCCTGCGGCGGTGATTATAATTCTCTGCCACACAGGCTTTCTGTTTATCGAGTTCGGATCCTCAGATTCTTCATCTTCACCCGCCATGCTGACAAATCCGCCTATGGGAAGAAGTCTCAGCGAATAAGCTATTCCCGTCTTTTTAGATTTGACCGATATAAGCTTCGGTCCCATCCCTATTGAAAATTCATTTACGGTAACACCGAAAATACGTGCAAAAATGTAATGTCCAAGCTCGTGAATGAAAATAAGTATTCCGAAAAGCAAAATTGCCAAAAGTACGTAAAGCATTTCTTATCTCCGAATTCTTTTAGAGTTTGAGTATGTCCTTTGCGCGACGACGCGCTTCTTTATCGGCGTTTATTATAACGCCAAGCGACGATGCTTCCGCGCTCTCAAAATGCTCTGTAACATATGTAACGACTTTGTATATATCGGTAAATCCGATTTTCCCGTCAAGAAAAGCGCCTACCGCAACTTCGTTTGCCGCATTCATTGCGCACGGAACAACGCCGCCTCGCCTGAGTGCTTCTCTTGCAAGTGCAAGAAGCGGGAACGCTATCGTATCAGGCTCGGCAAAAGTCAGCTTTCCCAGCTTTGCAAAATTTACATGAGCCGTTTCCGAAGGCTCGCAGTCAGGGTAGTCTATCGCATATTGTATCGGCAGACGCATATCCGGATTCGAGAGCTGCGCCATAACCGTATTGTCCTTATATTCAACCATAGAGTGAATTATGCTTTCTCTGTGAATAATAACGTCGATCTTTTCTTCCGGCATGTCAAAAAGCCGCGCTGCTTCTATAACTTCAAGCCCTTTGTTCATAAGAGTGGCACAGTTTACGGTTATTACCTCGCCCATTTTCCATGTCGGATGAGCCGCCGCCTGATCTTTTGTAACTTTTTCAAGCTCGGCAAGTTTTTTTTCGTAAAATGCTCCTCCGGAACAGGTTATTATCAGCTTGTTTACAGCATTTACATTGCCGCCTATGCAGCGAAATATCGCACTGTGCTCACTATCTACGGGGATGATTTCCTTCCCGTATTTTTTCGCCTCTGATTTTACAATATCTCCCGCCGCAACAAGCGATTCCTTATTTGCAAGACCAAGCCTTTTGCAATATTTAAGCGCCGATAAAGTCGGCAGAAGCCCATCAAACCCGCCGATGCCGTTTATGCAGACATCGCTTTGTGCTTTTGAGAGCATCTCGTCTATGCAGTTTTCCCCGCAGAAAAGCTCCGTCCCGATTCTTTTTGCTTCATCAGAAAGCTTCTTTGCGGTTTCAACGTTTGAAACTGCGCAATACTCGGGCTTTATTGTGTTCAGCTGTTCTCTGCCGATTTCGTAATTTGAGCCGAACGCTATCGCATTTATTTTCACTTTACGATAACGCGCGACGTCTATCGTCTGCCTGCCTATTGACCCCGTAGAGCCAAGTACGGCAAGCGTTTTTGAGCTTTCAATCATGAAAATATATTTACCCTCGCAAGCATTGAGAAAATGTAAATAACGGGTGCTATCGCTATTATTGAGTCGAAGCGATCAAGCACTCCTCCGTGACCGGGAAATATCGTTCCGAAGTCCTTTATGCCCTGTTCACGTTTGATATATGAAGCTATAAGATCGCCGAACTGATCCACAACGGCGATTATAACGGCAAGGATCATAAGCGCTGCCCAATTTACTTTTACGTTGAATGCAAGTGAAAGCACCGCTCCGTATATCGCATAGCCTACCGCACAGCCCAGAACTCCGCCTATCGCGCCCTCGACTGTTTTGTGAGGACTTACGCTCGGAATCAGCTTGTGTTTGCCCATCAAAACCCCGACAAAATATGCCCCTGAGTCGGTCGCCCAAGCGCCTATGAATATAAGCATATAAAGATAGTTGCCCATTATTGTGCGGACATCTCCGTCTATATTAGAGGAAGTCGCATATCTTGTAAGTATTATGCAGAGAAAACCTATAACTATATATGCCGACACCGATACAAGCTCTGCTGTCTGTGACATTCTTACATTTCCGCTCGAAAGCATCGATACCGAAAACGTAACGAAAATATACAGAAATGCCGTAGCGAACGCAACTTTTATCATCCAGCTCTTGTCCGGAAGGTAAAGCACAAACACCATTATAAGTACGGTGAAAATATAAGAAGGTATGCTTATGAGCCATTTTCTGCGAAGCCCTATGCAACCGGCGAGCTCATAAACGCCGATAACCGCAAGTGCCGCAAGCAATGAAATAAATATTATCTTTCCCGCAGTTGTTCCTGAAAAGATAAGCACGGGAATAAATATCGCAAGGCAAACAGCGGCAGTAATAATTCTTTTCAACATATCAAACGCCTCCAAATCTTCTTTTTCTTGTTCCGAATTCAGCTATCATACCGTCAAGCTCGACGGTAGAAAAATCGGGCCAAAGTGTATCCGTAAAGAAAAGCTCCGAATATGACGACTGCCACAGCAGAAAGTTTGAAAGTCGTTTTTCTCCGCCCGTTCTTACTATCATATCAGGCGGAGGGCAAACTCCCGAATAAATCGTTTCGGTTATATCCTCTTCGGTTATACTCTTCTTTCCACTCGATATAAGTGCGTTCACGGCATCAACTATTTCGCCTCTTCCGCCGTAATTGAGCGCGATACAAAGCGTTCTGTCATATTCCGAAGTAAGCGCTTCAAGCTCAAGCAGCTTTTTTCTTTTGGCCTCATCAAATACGGATTTATTTCCTATAAAAACAATACGCATTTTATCGCGTTTATATGTCTTTTCCGCTTCCGAAACAAAGCTGTTCATTATTTTCATAAGCGAATCGACTTCTTTTTTAGGTCGTTTCCAATTCTCCGTAGAGAACGCATAGACCGTTACGTTTTTTATTCCGATATCGCCACAATAGCGCGCTATCTCACGGAATTTTTCGGCTCCTTTTGAATGACCGTATTCTCTCGGCAGTCCTCTTTGCGTCGCCCATCTTCCGTTTCCGTCCATTATAAACGCAATATGACGTATATTACTTTCCGGCATTATTTTAGACCGTCCCCTTTTCAGTTTAATAGACCGCCCCCGTAGGAGCGGTCATTAAAAAACCTTTATCAGATCTCCATTATATCTTTGTTTTTCTTTTCTACGGCTTCTTCGGCTTTCTTGATATAAGTATCTGTAAGAGTCTGAATATCCTTTTCTGAAGCCTTCTGCTCGTCCTCCGTCATTTCGGAAGCCTTCTGCATTTTCTTTGCGAGCTCGTTTGCTTCTCTGCGAATATTTCTTATCGCTACCTTTGAATCTTCGCCGAGCTTTGCAACCTGCTTCTGAAGATCACGTCTGCGCTCCTCCGTAAGCTGAGGGAAAACAAGTCTTATCGATTTACCGTCATTCTGCGGATTTATTCCGAGATCGCTTTCGTTTATCGCGCGTTCAATTGTTTTAAGAAGATTTGATTCCCAAGGAGTAATAAGAAGCGTACGCGCATCGGGAACCTTAACTTCGCCTATCTGAGTTATGGGGGTAGGTACGCCCCAATAGTCAACCATAATTCTGTTGAGCACCGTAGGATTTGCTCTGCCTACTCTGATCGATTCAAAATCCGTGGAAAGTGCCGTGAGTGTTTTTTGCATTTTGGTTTCAAATTCTTTTGTGTCAAGCTTCATTTTTCTGTTCCTCCAACAATTGTTCCTATTTTTTCGCCCATAACGGCTCTGTAAATGTTTTCCGGATCATCAAGTCCGAAAAGAAGAATCGGTATTTTGTTTTCCATTGAGAAAGACGTTGCCGTGAAATCAAGCACGGAAAGACCCTGACTGAGAATATCGATATAATCGATGCTTCCGAGTTTTTTTGCGTTCGGATCCTTTTTAGGATCTGCGGTGTACACTCCGTCCACGTTCTTGGCAAGAAGCACTATATCGGCTCCGATCTCCGCAGCTCTGAGAACGGCAGCCGTATCGGGTGAAAA
>FR898226.1:25719-70904 GCA_000437375.1 Eubacterium sp. CAG:841 | reverse complement strand
GGCAGCCGTATCGGTTGAAAAGAACGGAGAACCTATTCCGCAACCGAATATAACAACTCTGCCCTTGTTAAGATGCGATATCGCCTTATTTCTTATATACGGTTCCGCAAACTGCTTCATTTCGATTGCCGTCATAACGCGCGTCTCGACTCCAAGCTGTTCAAAAACGTCCTGAAGTGCGAGACAGTTGATCGTTGTCGCAAGCATTCCCATTTGGTCGGCGCGAGTCCTGTCCATATCGGCGCCCTGTCTTCCGCGCCATATGTTTCCGGCTCCGACAACTATGCTGACTTGCGTTCCGGCGTCAACGCAGCGTTTTATAACGCCGCAAACCTTTTTCAGGTAGTCAAAATTCAGGATGCCGTCTCCACCGGCGGCGAGCGCTTCTCCGGAAAGCTTGACAAGCACCCTCTTGTAAGCAGGTTTTTCCATGTTAAATACCCCGATATCTTCAGATTACGGCATAAGCCGTTATGCATAAAATGCCCTACACATCTATATTAACTTAAAAATTTATATTTGTAAATATATTTTGTGAAAAAATTGATTTATAAAATATTATAGCCGACCGCAAACGCTTCAAAACAGCGCGCGATCGGCATTTAGGTTTATTTTTCAATTGCTTTTCTCAGTTTTTCCGCAGAAGAAACTATTTCAGTAGCTCCGGCGCCTATAAGAACCTCTCTGCTCCTGAAGCCCCACTCAACCGCAATACAGCGTATTCCGGCGTTTTTCGCCGTCATGACATCAACCTCCGAATCGCCGACATAAACGGCATTTTCCTTTTCGCAGCCAAGCTCTTTCATTGCGGCAAAAACTGTATCGGGAGAAGGCTTCTTTTTGATTCCTGCGCTTTCGTTCTCGCCGGTAGCCACAGAAATGAGATCTCCGAAATAATCACGTACAAGCTCCTTTACGGCAAAATCGGCTTTGTTTGAAACAACAGCAAGCTTATATCCGTCATCTGCAAGCCCTGAAAGCAACTGCGGTATCCCGTCGTAAGGCTTTGTTTTGTTTTTGCAGTTTACCTTATAATCAGTAAGAAACGAGGTTATGGCAATATCGAATTTCGGATTTTTCTCTCCTTCGGGAACGCACAGTATCATAAGACGCCTTATCCCGTTTCCGACAAAATTTCTCACTTCGTCTATCGTCCTGTGCGGCGCACCTATCGCATCCATAGAAACGTTTACGCTGTCACAAAGATCCTCAAGCGTATCGAGAAGTGTGCCGTCAAGATCAAAGATAACTGCCTTCGTTTTTTTGCTTTCCATAATCATCACCCAAGTTTATTTTTCATAAAAAATCATATCCGCACGCAAAATTACTTCTGACCGCGCGCGGATTTGAATATATTTTATATTTCCCAACTCCCGTCGGGTTTATCGGTTTTGAAAATATGCTCCGGAGCTTTTACTATTACCTTTGTTCTCGGCGGAACAGACGAAGTAATAAAAGCATTGCCACCTATTATCGCGCCGTCGCCGACAACCGTCTCCCCACCGAGAATACTTGCTCCGGAATAAACAGTGACATCGTTCCCTATTGTGGGATGGCGCTTTACTCCGGAAAGACCCTGACCTTTTCTTGTCGAAAGTGCGCCTATCGTAACTCCCTGATATATCTTAACTCTGTCTCCTATAACAGTAGTTTCTCCTATTACAACTCCCGTACCGTGATCTATAAAGAAATACTCTCCTATCCTTGCACCGGCGTTTATATCTATACCTGTTCTGCTGTGGGCATATTCTGTCATTATTCTCGGTATCATCGGGACCTTTTCAAGATACAGAATATGTGCGAGCCTATATACAAAAATAGCAAATATACCGGGATAAGATACAATTATTTCCCCTATATCATGCGCCGCGGGATCGCCTTCGTACATAGCGAATATATCTTTTTCAAGCAACCTCTGTACTTTCGGAAGCTCAGATACAAATCGCTCGCATACGATATTTGCTTCAGCCTCTGCCTCTTCTCCGCCTATTACAAGCCTTATCTGTGACGTCAGCCTTTCGGACACGGAGCAAAGCGTGTAATTCGCAAAGCTACCATAGGTTTCAAGTGTTTCGCTCCCGAAATACCCGGGGAAAATCACCTTACGAAGATCTTTAAGTATACCGATTATAACATCTTTTGAAGGAAGTTTTACGTTCTTTTCTTTGGAAAACATATCGCTTTCACCGCAGAATTGCTCCATTTCAAGTGCGGATTTGTATATACTGTCGCCTAAATTTTTGTTCATCGGTTTCTCCTGCTTTGCTTATATTGTTCAAGGTTAATAAAACTCTATTTTACGGCATTTTCGGCAGCCGCGCGAAGCTCTGCTATTGTAGCCGCTACATCCTCCGCTTTGAAGATTGCATTGCCGACAACGATTACATTTGCCCCTGCTTCGGCGCAGAGTGCGGTCGTCACGGGATTAAGCCCTCCGTCCACTTCTATGTCTATTTCTCTGCCGCTTTCTTCAACAAGACGCTTCGCTGTTCTCACATTTTCCAAAGTATGTTCTATAAACTTCTGACCGCCAAAACCCGGCTCAACGGTCATTACAAGTATCATATCAATGTAAGGAAGATAAGGTTTGAGTACTTCTGCCGATGTTTTCGGCTTTATAGCCATAGCCGCTTTAAGCCCTAATTCCTTTATATGCTTTATAACATCAAGTTGATTGTCACAGCTTTCGTAATGTATCGTTATTCCGTCGGCTCCCGCTTTTGCTACATCATCTATATATCTTCCGGGCTCTGTTATCATAAGATGCGTGTCAAAGAAAAGCCTTGAGCCTTTTCTTATAGAAGCAATGACAGGCATGCCGAACGAAATGTTCGGAACGAATATTCCGTCCATAACGTCAATGTGAAGCCAATCCGCTCCGCCTTTTTCAACGCATGCTATTTCATCTCCCAATCTTTCAAAGTCCGCCGCAAGCATTGAAGGCGATATCTTTATCATAGCACTATCCTCCGATAAATCTGATAAGTAAAATACGTCCGCACTTTATGTGGACGTATTTATAATATACTTTTTATTCTTTTTTGTCAATATGCTGTTCCTGAGCAGATGGTAATTTGCCGGTATATTTCGTAAGGTTGAGAGTAAAGTTGCAATATTCCCCCAAAACGCTGTCAACCGTTATCTGTTCACCGAGATTATCCATGATGGTCTTTACTATATAAAGCCCGAGTCCTACTCCGGACTTGTCAAGTCCGCGACTCTTGTCGCTTTTATAGAATCTGTCAAAAACGTGAGGAAGGTCGTCTTTTGATATTCCTATTCCTTCATCAAATACGGAAACGCTTACTTTTCCGCCGTTATCCTTTATCGTGATGCGATAAAGTCCTCCGTCCTTTGAAAATTTAACTGCGTTTTCACATAGGTTGTAAAGCACCTGGTAAACAGCGTCCTTGTCTGAATATACATACAGCCTGTCGTCGGGAGCGTCAAACTCAACATTCAGTTTTTTTGCATCTATTTTGGCTTCAAAGGTGAGAAGTATTATTCGTGCCGTTTCACATATATCAAACGGCGTTTTTTCAAATTTTCTGTTTCCGGCCTCCATTCTCGAAATATCAAGAATATTCGAAACAAGCCTTGAAAGCCGTCTTATCTCCTGCCCGATAACACCGAGATAATAGCTTTGTTGTTCAGGCGGTATCGCTCCGCTGAGTATTCCGTCTATAAATCCGGAAATACTCGTCATCGGCGTACGGAGATCATGCGCAACATTTGCAAGGAAGCTTGAACGCATATATTCGATGTTTGCAAGTGAATCCGCCATTGAATTGAATGCGGTGGCAAGCTCGGCTATTTCATCTGAGCCTTCAACGGGAATTTTTATATCAAATTCTCCAGACGCAAAACGTTTCGTAGCAATGCTCATCTGTCTTATAGGCGAAACTATTTTTTCGCTGATGAAATATACTGCAATAAACGAAGCTATCATTACCCAAAGACTTGCAAGAATTATTGTTTTTATCGTACTTTTGGAGAGCATATCAAGCTCTCCCGTACCATAGCAAACGATAAGCGCCCCATCATATGAGCTGTTTCCGTAATTGAAAGCAGTAACAAACATTCCGTGCTTCTTTTCCAGGAGTCCGCCCATATCGCTGTAAAGCTGTGAATAAATAGAAGGATTTGCGGATGTAAGCGCCGAAAGAACATCTCCGTCGCTTATTCTTTTTCCTGAATATGTGCCGTCGGTCGAAACAAGTATTTTCCCGTCCGGTGTTGTTATAAACACGTTCATTTCGTCGGACTTCCGCGACAAAATGTTTATCATAGTGGCAATTTCCGTGTTGTTCTGCTTTACAAACTGTTCAAACGAATTGTGAGGAAAAGTATTTCTCCACATATCGTCGATATAAGTTTTAAGCAACGCCATATTCTGTTGTGCATCATCTTTTTTCTGTTCGTTTGCAGCCTGTATCGTCATTGAAGATATTATAACCGTAAGTATGGTAAAGCTTACAAATATAATCATCAGAAACGCAGACATGTACCGTGTGAATATACTGCTTTTTACACTGTTCTTTCTCAAAGCTGTTCTCCCTGTCGCTTTCGGTCATTGTTTAATAAACTTAAGGCAGAGCGAAATGCTCTGCCGTGTTTTTCATCAATATACTTCGAATTTATAGCCTACGCCCCAAACAGTCTTAAGTGCCCATTTGTCGCTTACACCTTCAAGCTTTTCACGCAGACGCTTTACGTGAACATCAACCGTTCTCGAATCGCCGAGATAATCAAATCCCCATACTTTGTCAAGAAGCTGATCGCGTGTGAAAACTCTGTTGTAGTTTGACGCAAGGAAGTAAAGGAGTTGCAGTTCCTTAGGAGGAATATCCTCAACTTTTCCCTTTATCTTAAGCTCGTATTTGCTAAGCGATATTTCAATGTTATCAAAAGTAACACATTCATCGTCCGTTTTGTTATCAATACTCTGATAACGGCGCAGAACAGCCTTTATTCTTACCGAAAGCTCTTTCATATCGAACGGCTTAACAAGGTAATCGTCCGCTCCGAGCTCAAGAAGAAGAACCTTATCAAAAACTTCATCCTTAGCGGTCACCATAATTATCGGTTTGTTTGATATTTCTCTTATTTCTCGACAGGTCTGCTTTCCGTCTTTCTTAGGCATCATTATGTCAAGAAGCACAAGATCGGGTTCAAAAGATTTGAAGGCCTTTATTCCCTCTTCGCCGTCATTTGCCGTTTTAACCTCATAACCTTCGTTTACAAGATAAAGTTTTATAGCTTCGCAAATATTTATGTCGTCGTCAACGACAAGTATCTTTGTACTCATTTTTTCCGTCCTTTCCCGATCAAAGAATTTTCTTCATGATGTCATTATATCATTACATTTTTTAAATGTAAAGATTTTTAATACAATGTTTATCAATTTTTTTAATTCTGTTCAAAATCGTTGACTTAATTTTGTTATTATGATAATATATAAATTACATAAAAATAACTGCCCTTCTGAGGTACGATAAAAAGGACTTAAAACAATATGAAACTCGGTATAGTTGGTCTGCCTAACGTAGGCAAAAGCACACTTTTCAATGCAATAACAAATGCGGGCGCCGCTTCTGCAAACTATCCCTTCTGCACAATAGAACCCAATGTCGGAATGGTTACCGTTCCGGACAAGCGTCTGGATGTTCTGGCGGAGATGTATCATCCCGAAAAATACACTCCTGCAGTAATAGAATTTGTTGACATCGCGGGACTTGTCCGAGGCGCATCAAAGGGTGAAGGACTCGGAAACAAGTTTCTTTCACACATACGCGAGGTTGATGCCATCGTTCACCTTGTAAGATGCTTTGAAGATTCAAATATCATTCATGTTGACGGCAAGGTAGATCCTCTCCGCGACATTGAAACAATAAATCTTGAACTTATCTTTGCCGACCTGGAAGTGCTTGAAAAGCGTATCATCCGCACCGAAAAAGCAATGAAGGGCGATAAAACATTAAAGGACGAGCTTGATATTCTGGTCAGAATAAAGGAAGGGCTTGAAAACGGCGTTTCCGCCCGTGCGATTCCGCTGACAGACGAAGAAAAGGAAAAAATAAAAGACGTTGAGCTTCTTTCAATGAAGCCTATAATCTATGTTGCCAACATAAGCGAAGATATGATCGGCGGCGACTTTGAAAACAGCGAAATATACAAAAGGCTCTCAGAGCTTGCAAAAAGCGAAGGCGCCGAGCTTATAAGCATCTGCGCTCAGATCGAAGCTGAGCTTGCCGAGCTTGACGGAGAAGACAAAAAAGCTTTTCTTGCCGATCTCGGAATTGAAGAAAGCGGCCTTGATGCGCTCATACGCGCAAGCTATCATCTTCTCGGATATATCAGCTTCCTCACGGCGGGACCTAAAGAAGTCCGTGCATGGACGATAGTCAACGGCACAAAAGCACCTCAGGCTGCCGGAAAAATTCATTCCGACATGGAAAGAGGTTTCATCCGTGCGGAGGTAATATCGTTTGACGATCTTGTTGCCTGCGGCTCTATGGCGGCGGCAAAAGAAAAGGGACTCATCAGAAGCGAAGGAAAGGATTATGTATTCCGCGACGGAGATATCGTGGTAATACGCTTTAACGTATAATGAGAGACAAACTCAAAATCGGCTGTCATCTTTCCGCATCTGGCGGATATCTTTCAATGGGTAAAGAAGCCGTTGCAATGGGCGCAGACACATTTGCCTTTTTCACGCGAAATCCGCGCGGAGGAGCCGCGAAAGAAATTAATCAGGATGATGTTGACGCCTTTCTCGTTCTTGCGGCAGAAAACGGCATATCCCAGCTTGTGGCTCACTCGCCGTATACGCTTAACCCGTGTTCCTCAAACGAACATACACGACAGTTCGCCCTTGAAACCATGAAGGACGACCTCCTCCGTATGGAATACACTCCGGGAAACCTTTATAACTTTCATCCGGGAAGTCACACCGGACAAGGAACGGAGACCGGTATTGAAGAAATAGCTTTTCTTCTGAACACCGTAATAACAGATGAGCAGACAACCACCGTCCTTCTTGAAACGATGGCAGGCAAAGGCTCCGAAGTCGGCGGGACGTTTGAAGAAATAGCCGAAATAATTTCGCGCGTAGACAAAAAGAACAAGGTCGGCGTCTGCCTCGACACGTGTCACATATGGGATGCCGGATACGACATAGTAAACGATCTTGACGGTGTTATAACTCATTTTGACAACATTATAGGGCTTGAAAAGCTTCGCGCGATACATCTTAACGACAGCAAAAATCCTCTCGGCGCAAAAAAGGATCGCCACGAAACAATAGGTAACGGCTACATCGGATTTGACGCGCTATGTCGCGTAATAAATCACCCCGCATTGTGCGATCTGCCGTTCATTCTTGAAACTCCGAATAATTTTGACGGCTATAAACACGAAATCGAAATGCTCCGCGCAGCATACAATAAAAAATAAGATATTCTGAAAGGCTATTTCAAAATGACAGAAGAACGTATACATGAAATTTGCACACACTTTGACATTGACGGAGAAGCAACCGGCTTCAATACTCTTAAAGACGGTCATATAAACAATACTTATGCCGTTTCGTGGAAACACTCGGACGGCACAAACGATGAATTTGTCCTTCAGCAGATAAACACCGTCGTGTTCAAAGATGTAAAGGCGCTTACAAATAACATTTTGGGCGTTTGCGAACATATAAAAAAGAAAATCGAAGCTGTCGGCGGCGACGCCAAGCGCGAAGTGCTTACTCTCATTCCTTGCCGCGATGGCGGTCATATTTACGACGGATGCTGGAGAATGTATAACTTCGTCAAAGACGCAACCGCGCATCAGTCCGCCGATGCTCCCGGACTTCTCTACAACGCCGCAAAGACGTTCGGAATTTTCCAGCGCCGCCTTGCGGATTATCCTGCAGAAACACTTAGCGAAACCATACCGAACTTCCACAACACCGTAAGCCGCTACAACGATTTTATGCAGGCGGTGCGCGAAGACAAGGCAGGCAGAGTAAAAGACTGTCAGGGCGAGATTGAGCGAATAAAAGCATATGAAAAATACGCACACATAATAGTTGACGGAATTGCAGACGGTTCAATTCCCCTTCGTGTTACTCACAACGACACAAAACTGAACAATATAATGATGGACAACAAAACGAACGAGGGTGTATGCGTAATCGATCTTGATACGGTAATGCCGGGCTCTCTGCTCTACGACTTCGGCGACAGTATTCGTTTTGCAGCAAATAACGGTGCGGAAGACGATCCGGACCTTTCAAACGTTTATCTCCGTCTCGACCTCTTTGAGGAATACACAAAAGGTTTCCTTTGCGGCGTAGGCGACGGAATAACCGCAAAAGAAAAGGAGCTGCTCCCGATGTCGGCGTTTATTCTGACGTACGAGCTTGTTCTCCGTTTTCTCGGCGACTACCTGAACGGCGATGTTTATTTCAAAACCGAGTATCCTACGCATAATCTTATCCGCGCCCGCGCACAGCTCAAGCTTGCAGACGACATGATGGCGCACATGGATGATATGAAAAAAATAGTATCAAATTTCTGAAATAAAAAACGGCGGAAAGCATATGCTTCCGCCGTTTTTTTATTTCTTTTCAGGTGTCAGGAAAAGCAATGCCATTCATTTAATCCTCATGGCGCACGAATTTCCTGTCATATACCTCAATACACTTTTCAACGATCTCAAGCGCAGCCTCTGCACCCCGCACCTCATCGACAGCCGTTTGCTTGCATTCGAGCTGCTTATAAACGGAGAAAAAGTGACGCATTTCGTCGAAAATGTGTTTCGGAAGCTCGCTGATATCCCTGTACGAATTATACGTCGGATCACTGTACGGAATAGCGATAATCTTCTCATCGTTTTTACCGTTGTCTATCATATTTATAACGCCTATCGGATAGCAACGCACCAGCGTCAGCGGATCAAGAGCCTCACTCATAAGCACAAGCACGTCAAGCGGGTCACCGTCATCTGCAAACGTGCGCGGAATAAATCCGTAATTTGCCGGATAATGTGTAGACGTGTAAAGAATTCTGTCCAAGATTATAAGTCCGGTCTCCTTGTCGAGCTCATATTTCTTTTTACTTCCCTTGCCTATTTCTATAACTGCAATAAAATCGTTTGCTTTTATGCGCTCCGCGCCGATATCGTGCCATATGTTCATGTTTGATACCTCTCCGATAAAAATTTTTTCAGAACTGCGCTTAAAACAAAAAGCCTTGATTTATCAAGGCTTCTTTTGCGGGGATATTCAACCCCAAAGTTATGGGGTGGATAATCGGATTCGAACCGACGGCCTTCAGGGCCACAACCTGACGCGCTAACCAACTGCGCTATATCCACCATTAAATTAAAAAAGCCTGCAAACAGAGCATTTTGGTGGGGGCAGAGGGGTTCGAACCCCCGACCTTCTGCACGTCAAGCAGACACTCTAGCCAGCTGAGCTATGCCTCCTTCAAAAGCATGGCGTGCCTTGGGGGATTCGAACCCTCGACCTACTGCTTAGAAGGCAGTTGCTCTATCCTGCTGAGCTAAAGGCACATATGGAGCGGATGATGGGAATCGAACCCACGTGACCAGCTTGGAAGGCTGGTGTTCTACCATTGAACTACACCCGCAAAAGCAGCTCCGTTTTCAGCCGCTCAATTATAGTACCACAACCGTGGCGTTTTGTCAATATTTTTTTATCGAAAAGTTCACTGCCATGCGATTTTTTTGAAAAGTTCTTCGTGAACACTGTATTTTGCCTCTTCCTTTGCCGCAGCTTTTTTGCTCCACGAGTACGGTTTTACTTTGAGCGCAATGACAGCGCCTTCAGGAAGGGCATCATCATCTGTATGCGTTTTAGCAAATTCGGTCTCGGAATAGATAAGAGAAAAATCATCGTTTGCAAACTCAGGCAAGTCTTCCCCGTATATATCAGAGAGCGGAACAAATACACCGGAATTTTTGTAAAGCTCGTAAACCTCTTTATCCATAATGTAAATATAATATGGCATAACTATCATATTCGCAAGCTGTTTTTGCGCCGTAACATTGGCTTCCGACGCAAGATTATTATCTGGATCATAGGTAAGGCGCGAAAAATTTACATTGTATTTTTCGCCGCCCATAAGCTCTTCGAGCCGGGCTTCAATGCTTTTGGGAATCCCATTTGTGGCAGCTCCGACATACATAACGCAAGCGTCATAATCTTCTTTTTCGACAAGCTGTGCAATACACACGGTAAGAACAACTATCAAAAACAAGGAAATTATTGTTTTCCATTTATGGTGGTACCAGAAATTATCAAGCCATTTCAAAAATTTCATTTCAGCCTCCGGCAAATAATACTGAAATGCCCGAAGTACATTTCTGTACATCGGACATTTGTATTTAAAACTTTTATTATCAGTCCTGACTCTTCATTGTCGGGAACAAAAGCACATCGCGTATAGCGGATGAATCCGTAAGGAGCATGCACATACGGTCAATACCGTAGCCGATACCGCCTGTGGGCGGCATACCGATTTCAAGCGCATTCATAAAGTCTTCGTCGGTACGGTTCGCTTCTTCATCGCCTTTGGCAAGAAGCTCCTCCTGCGCCTTGAAACGTTCGCGCTGATCGATCGGATCGTTAAGCTCGGAATAAGCGTTTGCCATTTCCCAACCGTTCATAAAGAACTCAAAGCGTTCAACATATTCCGGATCGCCGGGCTTCTTCTTGGTAAGCGGCGAGATCTCAATAGGATGCTCTGTTACAAATGTAGGCTGAATAAGATGTTCCTCTGCAAATTCCTCAAAGAACAGGCTGAGTATATCGCCTTTCTTGTGGCGATCCTCAAATGCAACGCCGTGAGCCTTCGCCGCAGCCTTTGCTTCTTCATCGGAATGTATTTCTCTGAAATCAACGCCGGAATATTTCTTTACCGCGTCAATCATTGTAATTCTTTCAAAAGGCTTGCCGAGATCCATTTCAACGCCGTTATATGTTATCTTGGTCGTCCCGAGAACCGTCTGTGCAACGTGACGATAGAGATTTTCGGTAAGTTCCATCATACCGTTGTAATCCGTATATGCCTGATAAAGCTCCATGAGCGTAAATTCAGGATTGTGGCGTGTGTCAAGACCTTCATTGCGGAACACTCTTCCTATCTCGTAAACCTTTTCAAGTCCTCCGACGATAAGTCTCTTCAAATAAAGCTCAAGCGATATGCGGAGCTTAAGATCCTCGTCAAGAGCATTGAAATGCGTTTCAAACGGTCTTGCTGCAGCACCGCCGGCATTCGCAACAAGCATAGGGGTTTCAACCTCCATAAATCCGAGCGAATCGAGATACTGTCTTATCGTGCTTATTATCTTTGAGCGCTTGATAAATGTGTCGCGCACTTCCGGATTGACAATAAGATCAACATATCTCTGACGGTAACGAAGATCGGTATTTGTAAGTCCGTGAAATTTCTCCGGAAGCACCTGAAGGCTCTTTGCAAGCAGAATAACGTCCGTTGCGTGGATAGATATCTCGCCCGTTTTTGTTTTAAAAACCGTTCCTTTTATGCCCACTATATCGCCTATATCAAGCTTTTTGAAAGCAGAATATTCATCTTCGCCGACAGCGTCGCGCGCAACATAGGACTGAATGTTTCCCTTCAGATCCTGAACATTGCAGAATGATGCTTTACCCATTATTCTCTTTGACATAAGTCTGCCGGCAACCGAAACCTCTTTACCTTCAAGCTCTTCAAAGTTTTCTTTTATATCCGAACTGTGGTGCGTACGATCATATTTTGTGATAGCAAACGGGTCTTTTCCCGCCTCAACAAGCGCTTCAAGCTTTTCGCGTCTGACCTTCAGCACCTCATTGAGCTTTTCTTCGGTAAGTTCTTCCGTTACGGAAGGGTTTACTGCGTTTTCTGCCATATCATATCTCCTTCGATGTTATTTTAGTTTTCCTGTCTTTTCAAAGACTTTACTTTGTACTTCATTGTTCCATCCGGAACTTCAACCGAAACCGTATCCCCGACCTTGGCGCCTACAAGTGCCTTGCCTATGGGCGACTGATCTGAAATCTTGCCCTGTGCAAGATTTACTTCTCTTGAGCTTACGAGCGTGTATTCAACATCCTCGTCGTATTCAATGTCGTAAAGCACTACTGTTATTCCAACATTTACGGTATCGGTCTGGATTTCGTTATCGCTTATCACCTTTGCATGAGCAAGAATCTCTTCGAGTTCTTCTATTTTGGCTTCTATCTTGGCCTGCTCGTTTTTGGCTTCATCATATTCGCTGTTCTCGGAAAGATCTCCGAACCCTCTTGCTATGCCAACATTTTCAGCGGCTTCCTTGCGTTTTACATTTACAAGGTAGTCAAGCTCGTCTTTCATCTTTTTGTATCCGCTCTCGGTGACTATCTGCTGTTTTGCCATTTTAATATGTTCTCCTTGTGGTTAAATAATGTTCTGTTTTATTTTTTAATTTCTTCAAGCGCACGACCAAGCTGTGTATCGTCCTCGTGCGAAAGAAAGAACAGGCTTGTGTTTTTGAATTCATCCGGAAGCTCAACTTCAACGTCCGGAGAAATACCCTTTTTATCGTAATTTTCTGAATACGGAGGATTGTAAAGAAAGCTCGTTACATAAAGCACTCCGCCGTTTGAAAGGCTGTATCCGTTCTGACCGCAACCCTTTCCGTATGTGTTCGTGCCGACTATCGTCGCTTTGTTATAGTCTTTAAGCGCCGATGTAAAAAGCTCTGCCGCAGATGCTGTGTTTTGGTTTGTAAGCACAACCATCGGGCAATCGATCTCTGACGCATCCGACATTATTGTAGGAATCGTTTCGTTTCCGTTAAGATCCGTTATATGCATTATCGGTCCTTCCGGAAGAAGAAAATCAAGCATATCGGTCACTGCGTCGACCTGACCGCCGCCATTGTCACGAACGTCAAATATAAGCCCCTCACAGCCGTTTTCAAGAAGTCCCTCCACTGCCGTCTTAAAGTGCTTAGCCGTAAGCTCTTTACTCAAAAATTCGGTTATTTTAATATAACCGTATTTGCCTTTGTCTGTAGTAATTACCGAAGCGAGCACTGTTTCCGCCTCATATGTTCCGCGCTTTACGGGAATACTCAGCGTTTCTTCGCCACGAACGATCGTAAGCATGACATCTGTGCCGGATTCTCCTGCTATAAGCGACGTTACTTCGCTCAAAGTATATCCGGCAATGTTCTTTCCGTCGATTTCCACAAGAAAGTCACCGGCAAGAAGTCCGGCGCTTTCGGCAGGAGAGCCTTTCATTGGATGAGCTATACGGGCACCCTCAGGAACAGAAACCACATAAGCCCCTATTCCAAAGCTGTTCCCCGAGCTTGCAGCAATTTCAGCTGCCCATTCTTCTGCGGAATAATAACGAGCAAATCTGTCTCCGCTCAGAAGTACATATGCACGAATAAGATCTTCGTTCAGCGCTTCTTTATCTATTTCATAAAGGTAATTGTTTTTGAATATATCAGCAACTTCTGCTATATCGTAGAAATCAAGTGATTTTCCGTATGCTTCTATCACTTTTTGCTTATATATATCGGAAAGCACGACAAAAGTCGCCTGGACAGCTATCGTCGCCGCAAGAAGAGCCGCAAGTATTGCTGTAACTACAGCCTGACCAACATTCACCTTTCGCGGAGTTTTCTTGTTGGCAGCTTTTTTCGGCGATGCTTCCGCAGGCGCTTTTTCTGCCTCCTCACGTTCTGTTTCAACCGAAGTCACAGATTCTTCATTTGGTAATTTTTCTTCGCCGTCTGAGTTTATTATGTCTTCTTCGGGATTAAACATAAATTTTCCTCTTTTTTCGATTATTTCTTATATACAATAGAGCGAACCCGATAAATCGGGATCGCTCAGAACCGATGTCAATATCTGTTTGTCTTTGAATTGAGGTAACTTCTGACCATCAACGCAACCTTAAATGTTATAGCGTTGTCGAATTCTCTAAGGTCGAGACCCGTTATTTTCTTTATCTTGTCAAGGCGGTACACGAGGGTATTTCTGTGCACGAACATTTTTCTTGAAGTTTCCGAAACGTTAAGGTTGTTATCGAAGAAACATTGTATTGTCGAAAGCGTTTCTCTGTCAAGCATTTCTATGCTGCCCTTCTGGAAAACTTCGTTTAAAAACATTTCGCAGAGTGTAGTGGGAAGCTGATATATAAGTCTTCCTATTCCGAGATTTTCATAGCTTACTATGCTCTTGTCGGTGTCAAATACTCTTCCAACCTCAAGCGCCGCCTGCGCTTCGCGGTAGGAGCGCGATATATCTTTCATATTATCCGCTGCGCTTCCTATGCCTATCGAAACCTTTGTGAATGATTCAGCTTCAAGAGTATCTGCTATCATCTTTGCTGTTTTTTCGGTCTCGCTTTTGTCGGTTCCCGGCTTAAGCTCGCGCACAAGAACGATTTCTTTCTCGCCGGTGCTTATAACATAATCGGAGCCCGAATTAGGGAAAAGATTGAGAATTATATCATATGGAGATGCTTCGGAGCCCGAAAGTATTCTTATAAGAAAAACAACTCGTTCAACGTCCGTTGCAAGATGAAGTTCTCTGCTTTTTACATATATATCGCCCGGAAGTATATTATCAAGCAACAGATTTTTTATAAAAGAAACTCTGTCGTATTTGTCATCGTGATAGCCTTTTATGCTGTTAAGGGCAACAGCAAGCACAAGTGACATTTTTTCAGCCATGGCGTCTTCGCCATCAACGAACACAATATATTCCGAATGAGGCCCGGAAACAAGCGTACGGTAAGTAACTCCGCCGTGTTTTATACAATCGGAAACATATGAAAGTTCTTCGCGTACTGCAGTTCTCGTTTCGCCTATCTTTGTAAGATCGCTGCAAGCTACAACCGCACCGTTTTCATCTATTACTCCGATTGTTCTTCCTATCGCGTCCTTCATCTGATGTATTACGCTCTGAAACAATCTGCTTGACATTTGTCCTGCTTCCTCTCCTTTGGATTGTGCTTATTATATGCAAAATCCAACAAATATAAATCTGTATCTATATTTTAGCGCACTTTTTGTAGAATTTCAATAGTTTTTTTGTGAATTTATCTAAAATTATAATATTTTGATGGTGCACATTATACCAAGAATCGCAAATATAACGGCGACAGCTACTTGACAAGTGAGCAAAAGTGTAGGCCATATAAGCACAATTACAGCCGAAGCAAAGAGCGCAGCCATAAGTACAACAAGTCCTATCGAAACAGCCTTATCCTTTGAAAAGCGGATCTTCATCTTTCCAAGCCTGAATTTTCCGTCGTGCTTTTTGGATTCAACCATAGCATATATAACAAAAACAGGGACAAGAAAAGCAGTGGGATATGAAAGCACTTTAAGAATAACATCAAGCACTCTTACCGCACTTCCCGTAAACGTTCCCATCGGAGTGGAAAGGTAATATACCGAGGCTGCACACATTATTGACGCACCGGAAACATATGTGTATATCTTCGGGCAAAGATTGTCTATGAAAAGAATAAATATAATTGCAATAAATGCGAACTTTATCTTTACATTTGCTCTTGTAAGTTCATTATAAAGTGCAAAAGCAAGTACGAGCGGTGCAACCGAAGCGCATACTCCGGCAAGAGAAAATACTCTTCCTTTTATATTTTTTATTTTTCCGTAAACCACGCCGAAAACCAAAGCCGCAAACAAAGCGAGCATTCCGGCCATATAAAACGTATTGGCAAATACTCCGGTGCATTTTCCCTCGTTTTTGCCGACTGTAATAATAGCCGCAAACCCTATTATTGCGTATGCTATTACCGCGAAAAGACGGTAAAGAGCGGCATCCTCTCTCGGAAGCTCCGGTCTTGCGTTCTGATTAGTTGTGCTTTTTGTCATCTTTTTGCCTCGTTTTCCGGCGATATTTTTTATTTTACGCACGGAGGTATCGCCTTCCCGTTTCCATACTGCTATTATCAATTTTTCAGCGACTTAAAAGAAAAAATTCATTTTCGTAATAAATAAAGTCGCGCAGTAAAGCGACCGCATATGCGATCGCTTTATAAGACTAACTTGTATTATATACTATAAAATGAATTTTGTCAAAGATATTTTGAAATATTTACCGAGTTTTCGCAAAAAAAATCACTTTCTGCGGCACAGTATGGCACACCAGCCTTTATCGTGCAGGAATTTGACACACTCAAAGCCGCTGTTTTCAAGTGCCAATCGCACTTCGGACTCTCTTTCGTCAATAATACCGGAAACTACAAGCAGACCTCCGTCTTTGATGTATCCGCCTATATCGGGCGACATTCTTATTATTATATCAGCAACTATATTAGCCGTAACGATATCGTATTTTCTTCCGTCTTTTATTTTTACGGAAGAAAGAAGATCAGAAACAAAGCAATCTATCTCACAATTGTTTCTCTCTGCGTTTTCTTTCTCCGTCTTTACGGCAACGGGATCTATATCGCACGCCGCGCAATACTCTGCGCCGAGTTTTGACGCGCAGATTGCAAGAATTCCGCTTCCGGCACCGACATCAAGCATATAGTCGCCGGGCTTTACGTTTTCTTCAAGAAGCGTTGCGCAAAGTCTCGTCGTTTCGTGAGTACCCGTTCCGAAAGCCATTCCGGGGTCCATATCTATTATTATGTCGCCATCTTGTTTTTCGTATTTTTCCCAGCTCGGAACAATCACTATATGTTTGCCTATTTTTGTGGGTTTATAAAATTTTCTCCACGCCGTAGACCAATCCTCTTCGTCAAGTTCGGCTGTCGCTATATCGGCTTTTATGCCCAAAGAAGCAAGTCGCGACGATATGAAATCAACATAATCATCCGCTGTTTTCTTATCACTTGCATATATACTCGCCGAAGCAATCGTCTTATCGGCGTTAAGTATTTTTTCATCGATAAGTTCGCCGTAAACTGTACGAAGAGATGTCAGAACATCACTGTAATCTTCTATCATTACACCGGTATCAAGCACTGTAAGAACCGCAGCGACATCATCTATATGCTCGGTTTTACAGGTAACTCTTATCTGCGTCCATTTCATTTGCGATTGTCCTTTCTGAATTTACCGAAGAACTTCTCACGTTTTGCATAATTGCTGTTTCCGCAAAGATCTGAAAATTTGCGAAGTGCATCCTTCTGCTCCGACGTAAGACTCTTAGGCACTTCAACAACCGCACGAAAAACAATATTGCCCCTGCCTCTTCCGCTTATGTTCGGAATTCCCTTGCCTTTAACGGTAAATACCGTTCCGCTTTGAGTTCCTTCGGGTATGTTATATGTTACAGGTTCGCCTTCAAGCGTAGGAACGTTTATCTGTGCGCCGAGTGCGGCTTCCGCAAACGTTATCGGTATATCGCATTTTATGTCGCTGCCGTCACGCTGGAATATAGCGTGCGGACGAACGCTTACTTCTATAAACAGATCGCCCGGCGTTCCGCCGTTTTTTCCGGCGTTACCCATTCCGCGAAGCGAAATGCGGTTTCCGTCGTCAATCCCTGCAGGAATCGACACTTCAAGAGTTTTGGATACAGTAACACTTCCCGTGCCGCGACAGCTCTTGCACGGATTTGAAATTATAGTGCCCTTACCGCCGCAATCGGGACAAACCGTTGACGATTGCATAACGCCGAACGGAGTTCTCTGCTGAGTTTTAACAGTGCCGCTGCCGCCGCATCTTGAACAGGTCTTGACAGTAGAACCTTTAGCCGCGCCAGTGCCTCCGCAATCGGAGCATTTGTCAACCTTATTGTATTTAATTTCTTTTTTACAGCCGAAAGCCGCTTCTTCAAATGAAACGGTAATTCTGTAAAGAAGGTCATCGCCGCGAACGGGACCGTTCCTTCTGCGCGTACTTCCGCCGAATATATCGCCGAATATATCGGATATATCGAAATCACCGGAAAATCCGCTGCCTCCGAAACCGCCGAATCCGCCAAAACCTCCCGCGCCGCCTGTACCGTTTACACCTTCTTCTCCGAAGCGGTCATAGTTAGCTCTTTTTTCGGGATCGGATAAAACAGCATAAGCGGTATTGACGTCCTTGAACATCTCCTCCGCTTTTTTGTCTCCGGGATTCATATCGGGATGATATTTTTTTGCAAGCGTTCTGTACGCTTTTTTTATTTCATCGTCACTTGCCGTTTTTGAAACGCCAAGTATCTCGTAATAATCCTTCATTATGTTTCCTTTTCCGAACTTGCCGGAGGCGCACTTTTGACGCGCCTCCGGCGAATATTATTATTCTTTAGTTTTTCTCGGTAAAGTCTGCCGAGTAACTACCATCGTCATTCTGAGATGCGCCGCCCTGCTGCTGACCTTCGCCGCCTTCTGCGCCGCCCTGAGCCTTATACAGCTTTTCGGAAAGCGCATAAAACTTCTTCTCAAAGGCTTCGGTTGCGTTCTTGATAGCGTCGATATCGTCGGTCGCTACGGCTTTTTTGAGGTTTTCAAGCTCGTCGCGAACTTCCTGCTTCTCGCTGTCGCTTACCTTGTCGCCGATTTCCTCAAGAGTTTTTTCTGTCTGAAGAATATAAGCTTCTGCTTTGTTCTTTGCTTCAACAAGCTCTTTGAGCTTCTTGTCTTCTTCTGCGTGTTTTTCGGCATCCTTAACGGCACGATCGATATCTTCTTTGCTCATATTGGAGGACGAAGTAATTGTAACGTGCTGTTCTTTGCCTGTGCCTTTATCCTTTGCAGAAACGTTTACTATACCGTTTGCGTCGATATCAAACGTAACTTCAATCTGAGGAACACCGCGAGGAGCTGCGGGAATTCCGTCAAGAGAGAATCTGCCGAGAGTTGTGTTCGCGGAAGCCAGTTCACGTTCGCCCTGAAGAACATGAATTTCAACCGAGGTCTGGCCGTCTGCCGCCGTGGAAAATATCTGTGATTTCTTTACAGGAATAGTAGTGTTTCTTTCAATTATCTTTGTGCATACACCGCCAAGCGTTTCGATACCGAGAGAAAGCGGAGTAACGTCGAGAAGAAGAAGGTCCTTTACCTCGCCGCCGAGAACGCCGCCCTGAATAGCTGCACCTATAGCAACGCATTCGTCAGGGTTAATCCCCTTGAACGGATCTTTGCCGCAGAAATTCTTAACAGCTTCCTGAACAGCGGGAATACGAGTTGAACCGCCGACAAGGAGAACTTTGTTTATCTGTGAAACGTCAAGTCCGGCATCCTTAAGTGCCTGCTTGCAAGGAGTAATGGTGTCAGCGACAAGGTCTGCCGTAAGTTCATTGAATTTAGCTCTTGTAAGATTCATATCAAGATGTACGGGACCGTTCTGATCAGCCGTAATGAACGGGAGATTGATGTTTGCGCTCATTGTTCCCGAAAGCTCTATCTTAGCCTTTTCGGCAGCGTCCTTCAGTCTCTGAAGAGCCATCTTGTCATTTCTGAGGTCAATGCCATGTTCTTTCTGGAACGAGTCTGCAAGCCAGTCAATAATTCTCTGGTCAAAGTCATCACCGCCGAGTCTTGTATTGCCGTTTGTTGAAAGAACTTCAAATACGCCATCCGAGATTTCAAGTATCGAAACATCGAATGTACCGCCGCCGAGGTCGAAGATCATTACTTTCTGATCCATTCCCTCTTTGTCCACGCCGTAAGCAAGAGCTGCTGCCGTAGGCTCATTTATAATTCTGAGAACTTCAAGTCCGGCTATCTTACCTGCATCCTTTGTCGCCTGTCTCTGTGCGTCGTTGAAGTAAGCAGGAACTGTAATAACAGCCTGAGTTACCTTCGTGCCGAGATAAGCCTCCGCGTCAGCCTTCAGCTTCTGAAGTATCATTGCGGAAATTTCCTGAGGAGTGTATTTCTTACCGTCGATATCAACGGTTTCATTTGTACCCATTTTACGTTTGATACTCATAACGGTTCTTTCGGGGTTCTGAATAGCCTGTCTTTTTGCTGTCTGACCAACTATTCTTTCCTTTGAATCATTTTTCGAGAAAGCAACAACCGAAGGAGTTGTTCTCGAGCCTTCGGGGTTAGTGATTACGACAGGCTCGCCGCCTTCATAAACTGCAACGCAAGAGTTTGTTGTACCAAGATCAATACCAATAATTTTTCCCATAATATATATCCTCCGATTAAAGTAATTTTTTCTTAATTTATATTTCAGTTTGCTACTTTCACCATAGCAAAACGAAGTATCTTGTCGCCTTTTCTGTAACCTTTTTGAAGTACTTCGGCTACAGTATTTTCGCCGAGAGAATCATCATCTGTTCTCATAACGGCATTGTGGATATTCGGGTCGAACGGATCTCCCCTTTTTCCGTATTCCTCAATTCCGAGCTTTTTAAGCGTATCGGAAAATTGATTTACTATCATTTCTATGCCCTTTGCGAAATTTTCAGTACCTGCATATGCAAGCGATCTCTGAAGATTATCCGACATTGGAAGAAATTCTTTCAGTGCCTCTTCATATGCCGAAGCATACACGCCCTCTCGTTCTTTTTGAGAACGCTTTCTGAAGTTGTCGTATTCAGCCATCATACGAAGATATTTGTCATTCAGCTCATCGCAGGCTTTAGCCTTTGCTTCAAGCTCGCCTGTCAGCTTCTTCACTTCGCCTTTAAGCTTTGAAATTTCTTTTTTCTCGGCTTTTTCGGTTTCCTTCATCTGATGCTCTTTTCCCGCTTCGGAAGTCTTCTTTTCTTCCTCGCTTTTTATTTTGTTTTCATCCATAAATAACTATTCATCCTTTCCGACATCGCCTGCCGTCGTTACGGTCTTGCCCGGAGGAAGCGCTCCTCCGAAAAGCACCGATATCTGCCTTGAAAGATATTCCATTGTGGATATAACCTTCGAGTAGTCCATTCTTGAAGGTCCGAGAACGCCGATCGCACCGACGACCTTTCCTCCTACGGTAAGTTTCTTGAATATGAGGGCAGAATTGTCGACCAATCCTTCCTGTTCGTCTCCGCCGATGTAAACATTGACTTTGTCGCTGTCGGCTTCCGAAAGGATTTTTATCATTTCCTGCTTATTTTCCATCATTTCAAGCATACCGCGTATCTTGTCTATATCCGAAAATTCCGGATATTCAAGCAGTCTGTTGACGCCTTCAAAACGAAGATCCGCATCGGAGCCGCCGCCGATCGCTTCATATACCGCTTTTACGGAAGGAGCAACTATCGCGCCGCCCACGCCCATTTCGCGCTCTATGTCCATAACTACCGAAAACGATATATCCTTTGCAGAAACTCTTGCAAGATATTTTGTAAGAAGTTGCGTAAGACGTTTCATCATTCTGTCGTCAACAAGCACGTGAGTCTGAATCTGCTTTGTGACAACGCTACTGTCCGCCATTCTCATTACAACAAGAAAACTGTGTGCGTCAAGTATCATATAGGAAAAACGATCGACCGTCTGTTCCTTGTTTTCCGCTTTCAGTGCAACCGCAGTATAATTTGTAAGCGACGAGACAAGTTTTGAAACGCCCGTCATAAGCGAATCAAGCTCGCCGATCTTTCCTTTCAGAATGTTGTTAAGCTCTATCGTCTCCATAGCAGAAAGCTTATAACCGTTCATAAGCGAATCTATATAAAAATGATAACCAAGCTTTGTCGGCACTCTGCCGGAGGAAGTGTGAGGCTGCTCGAGATAGCCCATATCTTCAAGATCAGCCATTTCGCTTCTCACCGTTGCCGAAGAAAACTGTATTCCGGCATTATCGGTAAGGTACTTTGAACCGACAGGCTCGCCTGTGGCTATATGCGCCTCAACAACGGCACGAAGTATCTGTTTTTTTCTTTCGGAAAGTTTTTTCTCCGTATTTTCGACTTCGCGCATTATTTCGCCCTCCTTTTTAGCACTCTCGTTAATCAAGTGCCAAACTTTGATTATAATATACCCCTGAAAAAGCAATTTGTCAATAGGTTTTGCTCATTTTTTTATGAATTTTTTGTTAACATTATCACTGATGGCATCAGCGTGCCAAAATGCGATATTTTTCAAACTCTGTTGACAAATCTCTTCCTTTATATTAAAATATATGTCGTACCGCAACCGAATAATCAGGGGTGCTGAGCAATCGGCTGAGACGGAGAGATCCGAACCCTTTACCTGATATGGATAATGCCAGCGTAGGGAGATTGTAATTTTATTACCGCTCGGATTATTCCGTGCGGATTTTTAATTTTACAGAGGTACTTTTATGCAAAACAAAAAAACTCTCGCTCTTGTGGAAAGCGCCGTTATGATAGCGATCGCCACAGTACTGAGCATTATCAAGATTGCCGAACTTCCCTACGGCGGCTCGATAACGCTTGCATCAATGCTGCCGATAGCGATAATTGCCTATCGCAGAGGCACCGGTTGGGGAGTTGCTTCCGCGCTTGTTTACAGCGTCATTCAGCAGCTTCTCGGACTCAAAAGCCTTACATATGTCACAACGTGGCAAAGCATCCTTGCGGTTATCCTGCTTGACTATATCATTGCTTTCACGGTGGTAGGACTTGCCGGCATATTCAGAAAACCCGTTAAAAATCAGGCTGTGGCACTCACGCTCGGATGCGTTCTTGTTTCTGTTCTTCGCTATGTTTGTCACGTCATTTCGGGCGCAACGGTTTGGGCAGGACTTTCGATTCCTACACAGGCGGCACTCTCTTATTCCTTTATATATAATGCGACATATATGCTCCCCGAATGTATAATTCTTGCCATTTCAGCAATGTACATAGGCTCGCTTATAGATTTCCGCAATGAAAAGCTGACAAGAATAAAACGCGAAAATATACCTGCACGCTTTCCGTGGATGGGTATTACGGCAGGATTTATCGCCTGCGGAGCAACCATATTTGATGTTGCATCAATATTCCCCAAGATTCAGAATGCCGAAACCGGAGAATTTGACATAACGGGAATTTCAAACGTAAATTGGACTTTGGTAATAACTGTATCAGTCGTTGCCGCAGTAGTCGTCGTACTTCTTTTTGCCATTGAGCGCCTTATAAAGAACACTGAAAAAGGCTGATTTGAAATGAAACATAACGGTAAATGCTTTATAATCTGTCCTTATGATGAAACGGACACTTTATCCGAGATTTCTGTTTTGGAAAATGATATTGTCATCTGTGCTGACGCATCATATATAAAAGCCACAGAACACGGAATAACTCCGGATTATATAATAGGCGATTTTGATTCCGGCTCACGCCCCAAAAACGCTAATTGTGAAATAATAGAATATCCTTCGGAAAAGGATGACACAGATACAATGCTCTGTGTAAAAAAAGCTATTGAGCTCGGATGCAAAGATATTGTGATTGTAGGCGGCATCGGAGGAAGGCTCGACCATACGCTTGCTAATATTTCCGCGCTTCTCTATGCGGATGAGCGCGACGTAAAAGCTATACTCAATGGCTCCGGTAACAAAGCGTTTATCGTAAGCAGCGATGCACTGATAAAAAAAGAAGAAAACACATACATTTCATTCTTCCCTATAACTGCGACAGCTTGTATTTCGCTCGCAGGGACAAAATACAAAGCATCCGACCTAACAATCGAGCAAAGTTTTCCTATAGGAACAAGCAATGAAATAACAGAAGATTTCGCAGAGATAACGATCCATAACGGAAAAATTCTTGCAGTCATATCGAGAAAATAATTCAAAAGGCGTTCCGGCTAATGTCGGAACGCCTTTCAGTTTATATAAAGTTAAAATTTATAATGTCCGTTTGTAAACTCGCCCGACGAAAGCTCTTCGTCGGCTTTTTCGTAAACATAAAGCTGAGCGTCAAGCATATCGAGCTCGCTGACTATATATGCCTCTGTCGTCTGAGGAATAACAATCGCACCGAATTCCCTTTTCCCGTGATGCGAAGCAACTATATGAGCCAAATGCATAACAGTCGCTTTATCGGCACCCATTCTTTCTCCGCAATCCTCGACCATTTTTGTTCCGAGATAGAGATGCCCGAAAAGATTTCCCTCAGCCGTGTATTCACCCGTGCCAAGCTCGCCTGCCGTCATTTCGCGAAGCTTACCTATGTCATGCAGAATTATTCCGGCTTTTATCATCTCCTCGTCGGTGTTCTGATAAGCCTTGCACGCCGATTCCGCCGAAATAAGCATTCTGTAAACATGATAAAGAAGTCCGCCGCGAATATTATGATGCATTCTCTTTGCCGCAGGCCATATAAGAAGCTTTTCCTTATTTTCCTCGTAAAGCTCTGCAGCAATGTTGCGAAGCGATTCATTGCTGAATGAATTTATGGTATCCATTATAAAATCGTACATTTCCTGCGCGGGAACAGGCGCCGACGCTATAAAGTCCTCCTCGCTAACACCGTCTTCCGGAGTTGCGGCACGGATTCTGCTTGCCGTAAAGCCAAGCACACCGTTATAAGGAGAAGCATCCACCGTCATACAAACTATTGAGTTTGTATCATATGGGATATCCGAACGTTTGGTGTCCCACATTTTAGCCTGGAGTTCGTTTTTACCGTCGCTTATGGTTATTATTACAAAAGACGAACCGTTTCTTGTCTCTTTTTGCGTTATATCCGTAAGCAACCCGAAAATGCTTGCATGAGCAATTTTACCGTCAAGAAGATCTTTTATGTTGGTCATAATGTGCCTCCGTCCGCTTAAAGCGAAAACACTTTTTCAAGTGGATCGCTTTCCTTATCCCATGAGTTCACTGCAATAACAGATATTTTTACATCGCCTTTCGGCAAGTCGCAAAGGTCAATTCTGCAATTTTTCGTCATTTCAGCAGTATCTGCATGACGGAAAAAGTCGCTTATCATCGTTTTATTTATAAACCTTTCGCCATCTGCCGCAGCTGTTATTTTATAGTGATGAACCATATCGTCATCGTTTGCAGCATCAAAACAAAGGAAGTAAGTATCGCATCCTCTTTCGTCTTTTCCCTTTTCAAGAGAAATATCCGCCGTTTTTTCAAAATAAGGAGCTTTGGATCTGCCCTTTCTGTCCTCGCGATAAGTATCAAGAGTATTGCCTATTATCCATGGAGTTTTTATTTTTTTGTCCGTATAAAAATCCATCCTTGTAACTCTTATGTTCTGTAATGCGTCGACTTCGCAAAGGAGTCCCTGAGAGAAACGGTATCCATATTGTACAACGTGACCGCGTTCATACATATATCCGTTACCGTCGGGACCGTGTTCTATCGCCATATACCTTACAGAACCACAACCGAGCGCCGTGAAGCTCTTCTGCATAATGCTTCTTTCGTCGTTGAGCGGATAATGCAGGTGTCCGCCGAAAGTAACTACCTGAGGATATTCAGAAAGGATAGGCGTAAGATCAGCCGTATCCCACTCATCGCCGAGCAGACTTCCATAGCACGTATTATGTATCATAGGGTGAGTTATTACAAATATATGTTTTTCGGGTTCCTCTGCGGATATCTTTTCAAGAATATCAGAAAGCCATTTCTTTGCGTCGTCTCCGTATCTTATAGGAGAAATGCTTATAGGCGTAAGCGCTATGATATGCTGACCGCAGATAACCGCATGACGGTTTCCGCGCATAGCAGCGTCAATATCCGTGTCAAAGCTGAAATGTTTTTCGCCGAGACAATCAAAAAAGAACTTCTCTGCCGCAAGCTGATTTTCATCTCCCCAGAAAAGATCGTGCCAATTGCCGAGACAATAAACGATCGGAACAAACGGCTTCATTTCATCTTCATATATGTCCTTGAATTTTACAAGTTGTTTTTCTTCGCGTGAATTTATAAGGTCTCCCACAACAAGCATTGCGTCAAGCCCGTGTGAAGCTCCGGCTTTAAGCTGCTTCAAAGCACGGCGGAATTTTTCTTCCGAATCATCATCTCCACCGGTAATATGAACGTCGCTTATAGCTCCGAATGAAAATATTATATTTTTCTCGTCAAAATCAGGTGTTTTTCTCATCTTATCCTCATTAAAGCACACGCCCCGCGATTGCTTTCGCGGAGCGCGTTTTTTTCTGCATTATTTTGTTTTTTTCTTGCCGAGAGCAAGTCCTGTGCCGATAGCAACTATCATAGCAAATGAAGCGCCTATACCAACCGTCGACTTGCAGCCTTTGCTTTCGGAAGGCTT
The DNA here is from genome assembly GCA_000437375.1 of Eubacterium sp. CAG:841. Taxonomy (GTDB): domain Bacteria; phylum Bacillota; class Clostridia; order Oscillospirales; family CAG-272; genus CAG-841. The sequence continues at coordinate 44,809 of FR898226.1, read as the reverse complement.
CTCCGTCGTCGATGTTTCCGTTTCCTGAGTGGACGTTGAATTGGTAGACTCTGCTCCTGCCGTTTCAACGGTAGAAGTTGTTGTCGTGGTCTCCGGCGTTGTCACTTTTGTAGTTGAAGTGGTGGACGATGTTCCTTCCTCCCACTTTGCGAAAAGCTCTATTTCGCTATATGTATCCTGCGTATACTCGGGATCATAAGCCTTCGTGAACGCCGAGTCGAGATACCATCCGCAGAAAGTATAGCCTTTCTTCTCCATATAAGTACCCTCAAGCGCGTCGCCGATCTTCTTACCGAAATCAACTTTTACCGTGTTTACCTTGTCCTTGTTTGTGAGATATTTGTGCAACTTCAGTTCAAAATATGTCTTTTCGGCGGCAGGGCTTGAAGTGAATGTAGAAGAAACTGTCGATTCGCCTTCAAGATTTTCGTTTGCAGCAACGACTTTATAGAAATACTTTGTACTCTGCTCAAGTCCGGTAAGAGTTGTTGTAAACGACTTTCCGTCATCGCTGAGTACGCCTTCTGCATACTTGCTGTCTTCAAAATTCTGACTCTTTGAATAGACAACACCGTATTTTGTAAGCTCCTTGCCGTTGAGCGCAAGTATAGTGCTCTTAAGTGTTATCGAATTCGTCGTCTGACTCTCCGCTTTGGTCTGCGTAACAGGAGCTACCTTTGCGGAAAGCTCCGTGGTGACCCTGACCTTCATCTCCTGACCGGGCTTTGAAAGAACTTCGATTTTTACATTGAAGTTTTTGGGACCGTTCCAGTTATCGGGATACGAGTTGAGCGAAGGAGAGCCTGTTGTAACAGAGATGAAGTTTACAGTGTTGCAAACAGCCGTATCAGGATCGTCGCTGAGATAATAATACGGATTTGCCGGATGATTTACCGCCATTGTTTTTCCGTATTTGTCATAGCCTTCTCTGAAAAGCGGAACAATACCCGGGTCATGTTGGACACCGTTTTCCGGCGTACCGGAGCAAGCCCAACCTTTTGTAAAATATTGACGGTTTATGCCCTCGTCTATATGCCATACCATTATTCCGCCTGTACCGCCTGAGGTGAGATTCTTTTCAAATCCCTCTTTGAGCCTTATCTCTATAAGATAATACTCATCTGGATCCGGTGTATTTACACGCAGAACTTTATATTTTCCCGTAAGCGTCGAGTAAAGCGTATATTCTCCGTCGGTTACAACCTCTTCCTCCGCCCATCCGAGATAAACTCTTTGGTATGGATCAAGATATGTGGGAGTTGTGCCACCGCCGGAATGGTTTCCGTCGCACTGAAGCGAAAATCTGTAAGGCTGAGGCCATGTTGCGTCCGCATGTCCGCCTCTGTGGTAAAGATCCTCTGCGCCAAAGTTGTGAGCAAGCTCGTGCGTGGGAACACCTATCGGCATTATCGTGCCGGGCTTGTTGTATTCACCGAGATTGCAGACACGACCGCCACTGGTTCCGGATATGACAAGTACACCGTCGATCGTAAGCGATGTGGGTTGAGATGTGCCGTGAACAGCGAAATATGATTTGGGCGAGCCGGAATTATAATACTGCGCCGTACTGGAACGGTCGGGTCCCGAGTTGAGAATAAGAATCGCAAGTTCGTCCTGAGTGCATTTACCATCCTTGTTCGTATCGTATGCGGCGTAGTCTATGTAATCGTCAGTCGCGCGGATTATACTGAGTATCGTGCCGGCTGCGTCGCCGGAAGCCGTAGGATGCGCTCTGTTCAACGTAACGGCAAGAACGCCGTTCTGAACCGTCTGATTCGGTGCTTTCTTTGTAAACTCAGCTGGAACGAACGTCATCTTTCCCATTGTGAGTTCTTTATAATAGTTTGCAACAGTGTAACCTGTATCACCGAAATATCTGTCCCAATGATCTTCGGGAGTCGTCTGTGCCCACTGCTCTCCGTAATAATCCTTTGTCTTATCCGAATAGAGCTTCGTGGGATTGCTCGGATCGTAATCGTTTATACCGTTGCCGTTTGCGTCAAAACTTGCAATTATTACAAGAAGCGGAACCTTCTTTATTTCAGCATCCGAATCAGCCTTGCCTGCAGCAAAAACTGACGGAGCGATGCACGCAAACGCCATCATAAGCGTGAGTGCGCAACATATTATGCGATAAATTTTTTTCATTTACAATTATTCCTTATTTCCAATCCTGAGAAAATATAATTACTTTGCAAGAGATGCTACTGCATACTTGTAGATTGCCGTAGCCTGTTCGTCTGTAACAGCACAGTCATACATATTAGCTCTTACAAGAGTATATGCGGAAGCCGGAAAGTCATAAGCGGTTGTACTTACGCTTGTATCCGTTCCAAAACCAATCTGATTTGTAAGTTTATCGTTCTGAATTGCAAGAATCTTTGCGCCGTTGATAGGAGTAATGTTTGCAAGACTGCCATTTACATAAATTCTGAGTTCTGAATTCGTAGGATCATAAACGCCTATAACGTGTATAAGCTCACCCTTAGCTACCGTTATTCCGGATTTGCAGAACTGATAGTTTCTGCCTGCACCTATGCAGAAATAAGGACTGCCCTTATCATCTGCTATACCTACGCCGCAAGAGTTGCTGCCGACCTTTTCGGTTGCGCACATAACAGCACTCGCCAGCCTTGATGTACGGTCATTGTTGATATAGAAAGCTTCGAACGAGAAGTCTCTGCTGTAGAATTCCTGTGCAGAAGCAATTGTTTTGACATCGTTGAGCGTGCCCATTGCGGACTGACCTACAGCAGTTACCGTAAGAGCGTCTACTGTATATTCGCGATCCTTGTGCTTTACTGTTGTTTTTTCAATCTTGGCACCGTTTCTGAGCTCAAAACTCATTGTTCCGCAAGCATCTGTCATCTTACCGTCAGCAAATGTTACGTCTATAACAGACTTTACACCTTCCGGCATTTCAACCTTGCCGGAATCCGTTGTTGTTACAACAACGGGAGTGGTTGTGGTTGTTTCCTTCGTTGTCGTTGTGGTGGTTATAGTTGTCGTAGCCGAAGTTGTTGTTTCTGCTGTGGTCGTAGTAGTTGTCTGCTGTGTTCCTTCTGTGGTTGTCGAATCGGTAGTGTTGTTGTTACCACTTCCGGTACAAGCCGCAAAACTCAAAGCAAGAGCAAAAACGATCAAAAGAGCGATAATTCTTTTCATTTGTTGTTCCCTCCGAAATTTTAATTCATACTATATTGCCGAAAACGGCCAATATCAGGTCTTTATTATTATACATATTTTATTAAAAAGAATCAAGAGTAATAATAAATAGAAATGTTCGCTTCAATATGTACCTTTTCACAAATAAATAAGTCAGTTTTTGAGTGAATGTATAGGAGCTGGTATTTTCCCTCCGCGCGATATAAACATTTCAGGACTTGCAGTATTTACCGCCATTATCGGAGCTTCACCGAGAAGCCCTCCGAACGATATCATATCTCCCGCCTTTTTGCCTATTGCGGGAATAACTCTTACCGCAGTGGTTTTTCCGTTTATCATACCGATTGCAGCCTCGTCGGCTATCATACCCGAAATAACGGCTGCGCTTGTATCGCCGGGAACAGCTATCATGTCAAGACCTACCGAACATACGGCAGTCATGGCTTCAAGTTTTTCTATAGTAAGGCATCCGCTCTTTGCAGCGGCTATCATTCCTTCATCTTCCGATACGGGAATAAACGCACCAGAAAGTCCGCCCACGCTTGACGAAGCCATAACTCCTCCCTTTTTAACGGCGTCGTTGAGGAGTGCGAGTGCGGCAGTGGTTCCGCAGCAACCACAGCTTTCAAGTCCCATAGCTTCAAGCGTTCTCGCAACAGAGTCGCCTATTGCAGGAGTCGGAGCAAGCGAAAGATCGACTATTCCGAAAGGAATTCCGAGTCTTCTGCTTGCTTCTTTGGCAACGAGCTGACCAACGCGCGTTATCTTGAACGCAGTACGTTTTACGGTTTCGGATATCTCCGTAACCGATGCGCCCGGTTTTGATTTTATTGCAGAGCATACAACTCCCGGACCTGAAACGCCGACGTTTATAACCGATTCACCTTCACCTACTCCGTGAAATGCTCCCGCCATAAACGGGTTATCGTCAGGAGCATTGCAGAAGACTACAAGCTTGGCGCACGCCATACAGTTGTTGTCAGCCGTTTTTTCGGCAGCTTCGCGTACTATCGTTCCCATAAGCTTCACTGCATCCATATTTATTCCGGCTTTTGTCGAACCTACATTAACCGATGAGCAGACTATTTCCGTTTCAGCAAGCGCCTGCGGAATCGAAAGCAGAAAGCGTCTGTCGCCTTCGGTCATTCCCTTCTGAACAAGTGCGCTGTATCCGCCGATAAAGTTTATGCCCACGGTATGCGCCGCCTTGTCGAGCGCTTTCGCCGCAAGAACAAAATCCTCGCTCTTGCCAAGCGAAGCTCCCGCTATTGCAATCGGAGTAATGGAAACGCGCTTGTTTATTATCGGAATACCATAAGTTTTTTCAATTTCAGCACATACGGGCACGAGTCTTTCGGCTGTTCTCGTTATCTTGTCGTATATCTTATCCGCAAATATTTTTGCGTCGGAAGACGCGCAGTCAAGCAATGACACGCCTATCGTCACCGTACGGATGTCAAGGTGGTCATGCTCTATCATTTTCAGCGTTTCGGCAATATCGTTTCTCTCAATCATAACAGGCCCCTCCGTGCATTATATACGATGCATCGAGTTGAAAATGTCCTCGTGCATAACCTTTATCACAAGTCCGCTGTCACCGCCGAGCGCCTCCATTGCGTCAACAAATTCTGGAAATGTCGATTTCAGTCCGTCTGTTTCGACCAGTAGTATCATGGCGAAATATCCGCTCATAACCGTTTGCGATATATCTGCGATATTGGCACCGTATTCAAGGCATTTCGAAGAAACTTTTGCCACTATTCCTTTATTGTCTTTACCTGTTACTATTACAACTGCGTTCATTTTCAATAATCCTTACCCTTTTTTATTTTCTCATTTTACATCAACCGTCAGCGTTTCGCCGTCCGAGTCAACTTCTATCAGTTTATAACCGTTTGCATATCCGTTTATGAGCTTCTCCGCCGCAGGATCTTCAACGTTTTTCGTTATAAACCTGCGCATATTGCGTGCGCCGAACTTGACAGAATAAGACTTTTCCGCAATATATTTAAGAGCCGCATCCGTCCACGAAAGGTCAAGACCGTGCTCCGCAACCGCTTTTTTGAGATCTCCCATCATTATGGCGGCAATCTTTACAAAGTCATCCTGCGAAAGCGAACGGAACGTTATGATCTCGTCCACACGGTTTATGAACTCCGGACGAAGAAATTCAGAAAGCGCCTTTTCGGTACGAGCCTCCGATATCTCCTGCGTTGTCGATCCGAAGCCGGCATTGTTTTTGCCTGTTGAGCTTCCCGCATTTGTCGTCATTACGATTATGCAGTTATCAAACTTCACTTCTTTGCCGTGAGCGTCCGTTATACGTCCGTCGTCAAGTATCTGAAGAAGGATGTTCAGCACATCGGGATGTGCTTTTTCGATTTCGTCAAACAGTACGACAGAATAAGGTTTACGGCGTATTTTTTCGGTAAGCTGTCCTGCCTCGTCATATCCCACATAACCGGGAGGCGAACCGATAAGTCTTGATACTGTATGTTTTTCCATGTACTCTGACATATCAAGTCTTATAAGTGCGTCCGGAGTCGAGAAAAGATCCGCCGCAAGCACCTTTACAAGCTCGGTTTTTCCTACACCCGTAGGACCTGCAAATATAAACGAAGCCGGCTTGCGCTTATAAACAACTCCCGCTCTGCTTCTTTTTATCGCCCGACAGACAGCATCAACCGCTGCGTCCTGCCCGATAATACGGGATTTCATTCTGTCGGAAAGTCCGGCAAGACGCTCAAATTCGCTTACCGTAACAGAGCCTGAGGGAATCCCCGTCCAAACCTCTATCACTTCGGCAAGAGCATTTATATCAAGCTCAACAGTTGCCAGTTTGTTTTTAAGCTCTTCGTATTCTTCCTCGTCCTGCATACGTTTCGACTTTATCTTTGCGGCTTTTTCATAATGCTCGGCAAGAGTTTTTTCGTCAGCATCGGCAGCAGGCGGATTGTTTTCAAGTTCTTCCGCTTCTGCTTTAAGCTCGGCAAGCTGTTTTTCAACTTCCGAAACTCTTTCCACAACGGGAGAATTCATTGCGACATGCGACGCCGCTTCATCAAGCAAGTCTATCGCCTTATCAGGCAGAAATCTGTCGGTTATATATCTTTCCGAAAGCTCGACTGCCCTGCCGACTATCTCGTCCGATATGTGTATCTTGTGGTAAGTTTCGTAATAATTTTTTATACCTTCAAGTATCTTCTTGGCATCCGCTATTGAAGGCTCCTCTACCATTATAGGCTGGAAACGTCTTTCAAGAGCTGTGTCTTTTTCTATATACTTTCTGTATTCTGCAAGAGTTGTAGCGCCTATTATCTGAACCTCGCCCCTCGAAAGCGCAGGCTTTAAGATATTGGCCGCGTTCATACTTCCCTCCGAATCGCCTACGCCAACAATACTGTGAACCTCGTCTATCACAAGAATTATGTTTCCGAGCGCTTTAACCTCTTCTATAAGCCCCTTTATCCGGCTTTCAAACTGACCTCTGAACTGCGTTCCGGCAACGAGAGAAGTAAGATCAAGAAGGTGAACTTCTTTGTCACGAAGTTTATACGGTACTTTACCTTCGGCTATACGCTGAGCAAGCGCTTCTGCTATCGCGGTCTTACCGACGCCCGCCTCGCCTATAAGGCACGGATTGTTTTTCTGACGTCGGGTGAGTATCTGGAGCATCCTCGTAACTTCTTTGTCCCTACCTATAACGCGATCAAGCTTCCCGGCTCTCGCGTCGGAAGTAAGATCCCGGCAGTACATCGGAAGGAACTTCCTCTGCGGCTTTTTCTTTTCTCCGTTTTTCGGAGAAGTCGACTGATTTTCTTTTTTCTTTTCTCCGCCGTTTGCCTTCGGCATCGGAAAACCGGGTATCGGACCGAACAGCTTTTCAAAATCAACAGCAGGCGCTCTTGATGCGGAATCGTCAGGATCCGTATCGTTGCCTTCAGTCGGAAGCATCGAACCTATCTCGTTTTCCATATTTTCAAGATCCTCATCCGATATGCCCATTTTTTCAAGGATATCATTTACCTGAGGTATTTCAAGTTCCTTAGCGCATTTAAGGCAAAGACCTTCATTTTTTGTTTCGCCGTTTTCAAGTCTGGTGACGAATACCACCGCCATACGTTTATGGCATCTTGAACATAATTGCATAGTTTTCGTTCCGTTCTCGGCGGATTTTTTTCGCGCCGCCGACGCATTTATTTTTTTACACCGTAAATTTGTCCGCTATCCATGTAAGGAAGTTGAGGACAAGAGAAACGGGATTTATTTTCATAAAGAATTTCATTACCGCGCCCGAAGCGATATCCTCCGAAAAAGTATTCGGAAATTTAGCCGCAAGAATCGGAAGCACGGCCTTAGCAAAGCCGTTTGAAAGCAACCACGTCCAGAACGACCCGCACATAAGTCCGAAAAGAAATCCGAGCCCGCCGTTGAGCTGCTTCAGTCCCGGTGCTCTTGCGGCCAGGTCGAGCAGCCATGCTATAAGTTTTTGCAAAAGCATGGCTATAACGAAAAGCGCTACAAAAGCAATCGCCGTGGATATTATTGACGCTATATAGTTTTTAACTATCGCCGTAGTTTCTGCGGTAGTGGATTCCACGCCGTTTTTTATAGCATTGTCAACTATATAACTTATAACCGATTTAATTTTTTCTCCGAGCGAAAGTCCCTCAAGCGAAGGCATTTCCACGTCGCTTATCATCTTTGCTATAAATGGCAGTTTCTTTACATGTACCGCAAGCTTTCCGCAAAACACATAAGCTATAAGGAAAGACACAACGTATTCCACAAATCCCGCAACCATGCGTATAAAGCCCTTTTTCATTCCTATAAAGGCGCATACCGCTATTATAAGAACAAGTATTGCCGCTATAATTAAATCAACCATCTTTCCCTCCTTTTCCGGCGGAACTTATTTTGGCAAGCTCCGTGCCGTAAGTATAGCACAGAAGCACGTCGTTTTCATCAAGAACAAACATATCGAGAGCACCGCCGCTTATTTCGGTCTCTCCTTCGCAAGTTCCTTTTATATATATTTTCCCGTACCCGAGAAACGCCGTATTACTTTCATCGGAGCGTATTGCATATATTCTGTCGTCAATGCGAAAGCTCTCTTTCTCTTCGCCTTTATCGGAGATAATCAGAATGTTTGTTCCCGAATAGCCTGCGTCTGCAAGCGCAAAAACAAGCTTGCCTTCCGAAAAACACACATCGGAAAGAGTTTTTCCGAATATTTTCTCTCCTCGCTTTTCGCCGCTCTGAGAGTAAAATCTTACCGCTTTGTCCGTAACTGATATAACTCCGCCATCGCCGGAAAAAAGAACATAATACGGCGATTCACCACGATATTTTTCCGAAATAACAGATGTATCGCTGCCTGTTTTCCTTACTATAAGCTCACTGAACGGAATTCCGTTTTCGGTTCCGTAAGCGAAAATGCCGATGCATTTGCCGTTGTCCGAAAGCTCTGCGGAAGAGACATATTTATCAGCAGATTTCCACGTGTATATAAGAGAAAACGCCTTGCTGTATACAAGCACAGAGGATCTTGAATCCTTTTCGGAGGTAACTACGGCAAATCCGCCGTCGGCACTTACATCGATATCCGTTATAGGATAATTACAGTTTATAGTATGAACATCCGAAAAAGAATTGTAAAGTGTTGCGGTGTTTCCTCCGCGCCTGTAAAGCGCAAGATATTTTCCGTCGCTCTCTATCGTGTCCGCGTTACCCGCCTCGACAGAAAGCTGTACTCTTCCGGATATTGAATATATCGTCATCGTTCCGTCGCAAAGCGAAACAAGATCGCCTTTGTACATTGAAAACTTCATATCCGGATTTCCCGTAAATGTGATATCGCTGTATGATGCCGATGACGAAAACGGATTTATCTGAAAATACTTGAAAAAGTATTTGAAATTCTCAGATTTCAACTCACTGCTGCCGAATATAGCAGTAAAAAGTATCATAACCGCGAGGACAACGATCATAACATATTTCGCAACATGATATTTTTCGGCAAGCTTTGTAAAATAAGCGGCTCCGTTCCGATTGCTTTCCGGAATTGCCCTGTTTTCGTCGTTATGGTTCAAACCGTTATCCTCCTTTGCAAGTATTTATTTCAAAAACACCTTGCCGAGATAAAGTCCTTCCGGAGGAGCAGTTCTTCCGGCAAGCGTCCTGTCCTTTGAATTTATTATTTTATCAATACCGTCGGGGCTTATTTTCCCCTCAGATACCTCTATAAGCGTACCGACAGTTATTCTTACCATATTGTAAAGAAATCCGTCAGCTGCCATATATATTTTTACAATATCTCCGTCACGCTCGGCTCTGCATTCGGAAACCGTCCTTACCGTATCGGCAATGTCGCTGCCCGAAGCCATAAATGCCGCAAAATCATGCTTGCCGACAAAATGCTTTGCCGCTTCGTTCATTTTATCCGCATCAAGATGATGAGAATAATGAAGCGCTCTGCCTGTATAGAACGGATCTCCGACAGCCGTATTCAGAATAATATATTCATATTCTTTGCCGACGACATTTTTCCTTATCGAAAAATCGTCCGGAACAATCAGTGCACAGGAAACGGATATATCCTTCGGCAAATATGTGTTTATGGCTCTGGGCAGTCTCTTCGCAGGAATATCCGCGCCGCCGACCGCTTCAAGCGTGGCATAATATTCCTTTGCATGAACGCCGCTGTCGGTTCTGCTGCAACCCGTGACGGCGCAATCAACGCCGAAAAGGGTTTTCGCCGCAGAGCAAAGTCTGCCCTGGACGGTGTCGCCGTTCGGCTGAACCTGAAAACCGGCATATGCGGTTCCGAGATAAGAAAGCTTCAATAAATACTTCATTTTGCCTCACACCGTATAATACGGCAAGTATCTGTTTATCAGTACAACTCCGGCTATGAAAATGCCGAAGAATACGACAAGAATAAAATCTGCCGGACAAAGTCTGCGTTTTGTCATCTTCGTTCTTCCGTCGCCGCCTCTGTAACAACGGCACTCCATCGCTACGGCAAGCTCATCGGCACGTCGGAAAGCCGAAATAAACAGCGGAACAAGCACAGGCAAAAGTGCTTTTGCCCGCTTTATAAGTCCGCCGCTGGAAAAATCCGATCCGCGAGCCTTTTGTGCCGACATTATTTTATCGGTTTCCTCGATAAGCGTCGGTATGAATCTCAATGCTATCGTCATCATCATTGAAAATTCGTGTACGGGAAGCTTTATAAGCTTAAGCGGAGAAAGCAGACTTTCAATTGCATCGGTAAGCGCTATCGGAGATGTGGTATAAGTCAAAACCACTCCTGTGCCGAGTATAAGGCAAAGTATTCTTACCGCCATATACAGCGCCGTAAGAAGTCCGCCGAGATATATGTTTATCTTCCAGAAGCTGAAAAGCGGCTCTGTTCCCTCAGGCGGCGAATACCAGAAAACATTTATAATCGCCGTTATTATAACAACGAAGATAAGCGGTTTGATTCCTTTAAGTATTACCGACAGCTTTATCTTCGACATAACCGTCATAAGCACCGAAACCAAAAGCAGAAAAGCATAGGCTATTGCGCTTTTGGCAAGAAATATCGCCACTATATAAGCTATCGTAAGAAGTATTTTTATTCTTGGGTCGGTTTTATGGAAAATCGAATTTCCCGGAAAGAACTGTCCGAGTGTAACGTCCTTCAGCATTTTTTCTCACCTCCGAAAAGGCGGAGAATTTCGGCTTCGGCATCCTTTACGGTATAAGCCGATGTGTCAACGTCATATCCCATATTTTTAAGCTCACAAAGCACTTTTGTGACCTGAGGAACGGTAAGTCCCGTTTTCATCAGCTCATCCGAATGTGAAAAAACTTCTCTCGGAGTTCCGCAAATGAGCACCTTTGAATCGCTCATAACAACTATCTTATCGCAGTATTCGGCGATATCCTCCATGCTGTGGCTTATCATTATTACAGCCGCTCCGGTACGTTCTTTATATCCTGCAATCTTTCCGAGTATTTCACGTCTGCCTTTGGGATCAAGTCCTGCGGCAGGCTCATCGAGTATAAGCACCTGCGGACGCATCGCAAGAACGCCCGCGATCGCGGCACGACGTTTCTGCCCTCCCGAAAGCTCAAACGGTGACTTTTCAAGCAATGATTCGTCAAGACCTACGTCAAACGCCGCTTCTCTTACTCTTTCATCCGTTTCTTTCTCGGAAAGCCCCATATTTTTAGGACCGAAGGATATATCCTTATATACCGTCTCGTCAAAAAGCTGATATTCGGGATATTGGAATACAAGCCCTGCCTTAAATCTTACTTCGCGCATCTTTTTCGGTTCCGCCCAGATATTTTTGCCGCAAACGAACACCTCTCCCGACGACACAGGCAAAAGCCCGTTTATAAGCTGCGCAACCGTTGACTTTCCGGATCCCGTATGACCTATTATTCCCGTTATCATATTGCTTTCAAACACGGCGGAAACATCGCTCACCGCCGCCGATTCAAAAGGAGTTCCCTTGCTGTAAGTATAAAATACGTTTTTAAGTTCAGCCGATATCATTTTCTGCCTCCCAAAGCGTATTTTATCGCCTCTGCGGCTTTTTGCGGCGTGAGAGCGCGCGTATCGATATTTATTCCGTCGTTTTTCAAGGCTTTAAGAAGTCTTGTCACCTGAGGAATTTCAAGTCCCGCCTCTTCAATCGTATTTGTCATTGAAAACACGTCTTCGGGTTTTCCGTCTGCGGTGATCTTTCCGTCGTCAATAACTATAACCCTGTCCGCTTCCGCCGCCTCTTCCATATAGTGCGTTATAAGAATCACCGTTGTGCCCATTGCGGAAAGCTTTTTTATCGTTTCCATTACCTCCGCTCTGCCTATCGGATCAAGCATTGCCGTCGATTCGTCAAATATTATAACGTCCGGATCGAGAGCGATTATTCCGGCTATCGCAACCCTCTGCTTCTGACCTCCTGAAAGCTTGTGCGGCGAATGCTTTTTATATTCGCTCATCCCTACAAGCTCAAGCGCATCGTCAACGCGTTTTCTTATTTCGGACGGCTCGATTCCGAGATTTTCCGGGCCGAAGGCAACATCCTCTTCAACTACTGTGGCAACAAGCTGATTGTCGGGATTCTGGAACACCATCCCTACTCTGCGACGGAACTCGAAAGCTTCGTCCTCCGATATTCCGCTCGTATCTTTTCCGAAAAGAATTACTTTTCCCGATGTCGGAATAAGAACAAGGCTGAGTAATTTTGCAAGTGTGCTCTTGCCCGAACCGTTATGTCCGAGTATGCATGTAAAGCTGCCTCTCTCTATTTCCATATCAACATCGTGCAGAACGGGAACGGTTTTCCCCTCGTCCTCGTATGCAAAGCATAACTTTTCGGTTTTTATAACTGTTTCTGCCATTTTTATTTTCCCGAATAATTTATTTTTTGAAAGTATATCTTGCGCTCGAACCGCAAGGAAGAAGTCCGCCGGACGCCTTGACCCGAAGCATAAGTTCGCCGCAATCAAGTTCCCCTGCCGGAAGCACCTGCTTCATTATATAGCCTATCGCCGAAGAAGAAAGCCCGGTTGTATAAGAATTCACAAGCATAAACAAAGGCTTATCGGAAACAAGCTTTGACGTAAGCTTTATAAAATCGTCGATACAATCCTCAAGCTTCCACACCTCGCCCGAAGGTCCTCTTCCGTATGACGGAGGATCCATAATAATCCCGTCGTATGTGTTTCCCCTGCGGATTTCCCGCTCTATAAATTTTCTGCAATCATCGACAATATATCTTATCGGTGCATCCGAAAGTCCGGAAAGTGCGGCGTTTTCCTTTGCTTGCGCAACCATTCCTTTTGCAGCGTCAACGTGACATACGGAAGCTCCCGCCATCGCTGCGGAAACACTCGCCGCGCCCGTATATGCAAAAAGATTAAGTACCTTTATCGGTCTGCCCGCGTTTTTTATAAGCTCCGCGCAAAAATCCCAGTTTGTCGCCTGCTCGGGAAAAAGTCCCGTGTGTTTGAAGCCCATCGGCTTTATCTTGAAGGCAAGATCTCCGTATGATATCTTCCAGCTTTCAGGCACATCACGCTTCACCCATTCACCGCCGCCACCTTTTCTGCTGTAAACGGCATCGGCTTTATTCCAAAGGTTGCTTTTCTTTGCATTTTTCCAGATTATCTGCGGATCGGGACGGCGAAGGATGTATTTTCCCCACCGTTCAAGCCGCTCACCGTCCGAAGCGTCGATAAGCTCATAATCTTCCCATTTGTCGGATATAAACATTATTTATCCTCACTCAATATCAAGTTTTGTCTGCGCACTCTCCGCGTGCCTTTGCGGAATTCCGAGATGCTCATACGCAAGTCTTGTAACGCATCTTCCACGCGGAGTCCTGTTTATAAATCCTATCTGTATCAGATACGGCTCATAAACATCTTCAAGCGTAACAGCCTCTTCGCCTATCGTTACGGAAAGCGTATCAAGCCCGACAGGACCTCCGTCATAGAATTTTATTATCGCTTCAAGCATACGTCTGTCCGTATTGTCAAGTCCAAGCTCGTCTATGTCGAGCATTTTAAGGGCAAGATCGGTCATTTCGCGCGTAACGGTTCCGTCGCCTTTTATCTGCGCAAAGTCTCTTACGCGGCGCAGAAGTCTGTTCGCTATACGCGGCGTTCCGCGCGAACGCTTTGCAAGCTCCGCAGCGCCGTCGTCCGATATCGCAACGCCGAGTATGCCGGCGCTTCTTTTGATTATTCCGGCAAGCTCTTCGGGAGTGTAAAGCTCGAGTCTTAAAATCACGCCGAAACGGTCACGCAAAGGAGTCGAAAGCTGTCCCGCTCTCGTTGTCGCACCGATAAGCGTAAATTTGTTTAGCGTCATACGCAGGCTTCTTGCCGCAGGACCGTTGCCGATTATAAAGTCAACGGCGTAATCCTCCATTGCAGGATAAAGTATTTCTTCAACGTCGCGAGGCATACGGTGTATTTCGTCTATGAAAAGCACGTCTCCGTCCTGAAGATTTGTAAGCAACGCGGCAAGATCGCCCTTCTTCTCTATCGCCGGTCCGGACGTTATTCTTATGTTTACGCCCATTTCGTTTGCTATAATGTTTGCAAGCGTCGTTTTTCCGAGTCCGGGAGGACCGTAGAGCAAAACATGATCGAGCGCTTCCCCTCTCTGTTTTGCCGCTTCTATATATATTTTCAGATTTTCTTTGGCTCTCTCCTGTCCGACATAATCATCAAAAACCTTAGGTCTGAGTCCGATTTCTATATCTCCGTCTTCGTCGGCATAGCCGGCGTTAACTATTCTTGTTTCAATGTCGAATTCGTCTTCGCTTTTGCCAATGTCAAATTTGTTTATAGCCACGTTCTTCCCTCCGAATTACATTTTTGAACCGATCTTGTTCAATGCCGCACGCATAAGCTCCTCAAGCGTTTCACCCTTGCATCCGGCAAGCGCCTTCTGTGCTGTCTGGCGCTGATATCCAAGCACCATAAGTGCTTCTATTGCGTCGTCAATTATTCCGCCGCGCGCTGTTTCGACAACCGCTTCTCCGTCATCTGCCACAGCCGTCGCGCTGACTTTATCTTTAAGTTCAAGTACAATCCTCGCCGCCGTTTTAGCACCGACGCCGGATGCCTTTGACAGCGTCTTTGTATCGCCCGTGCTTACTGCGACCGCGAACTTCGCAGGCGAAAGCAGTGACAATATTGCTATTGCCGCTTTCGGTCCTACGCCAGAAACGGAAATAAGAAGTCTGAAAGCATAAAGCTCCTCTGTATCATAAAATCCGAAAAGCTCCACCGCGTCCTCTCTTACGGAAAAATGAGTATACAGACAGACTTTCTTTCCGAGCTCTGTGAGACGCGAAAGCGTATTCATACTTACCGTAAGCTTATATCCGACACCGCCGCAGTCGACCACCGCGCTCTGCGGATCCGTCATTACAAGCTCGCCCTTGACGTAATAAAACATAAACTATCCCTCTTTTATACGAGTTTTTTCTTTTTTCCGTTGTAAAATTGCTGAATTCTTGAACCGCCGCAGTGAGCGTGACATATCGCAAGCGCGAGAGCGTCAGCCGCGTCATCAGGTTTCGGAACTTTCGGAAGTCCTAAAATTATTTTCACCATTTCCTGCACCTGCTTCTTTTCCGCTCTGCCGTAACCCGTCACGGCAAGCTTTACCTGTATCGGAGTGTATTCCGCTATGTTCAGGCGGTTTTTCTTTGCCGCAAGAAGTATCGCTCCGCGCGCTTCGGCAACGGCTATCGCTGTTTTCTGGTTCGTATTGAAAAACAGCTCTTCTATCGACATTTCCGTCGGCGAATACATTTTTATAAGCTCGCAAAGATCGTCATAAACCATCTCTATGCGATCTTCGACGTCTATCCCCGCCGGAGTCTCTATCGCTCCCGTCGCAATCGTGCGAAAGCATCCGTTTTCGTATTGTATCAGCCCATAACCGACCGTTGCGATTCCGGGATCTATTCCGAGTATCGTCATACGCCGTCACCTGCCTTTACCGAAGTGTAAAGACCGACCGTTGAAAACTGAGGATATTCAAGCTTAAGACAGCATATAAATCCCGCAAGATCCGCCCCGTCGACACAGAATGAAATATCAAACGAGTTTTCTCTTCCCGCTGCCGATACGGGGATAGGCTCGGCGCGCCTGAGTGAAGCGCCGTAATATCTTCCGCCGTAAAGCAATGCCGTAATTCCGTCGGGGCTGTCCAGAGTCAGCCTGAAATGCAGCGTTTTTTCTCCATCCGCCATCAGCGCCTTCACCGATCTTGAGCAAAGAGCAAATTTCGTATAGCTTTCTCCGTCGCCGGACCTTACCTCGCAAAGCATTATTATATAAAGACCGAATTTTTCAAACATTCCGTAAAAGCTTGCAAGCCTTCCGTCCGATGAGTTTTCAACGGGAATTATTCCGTATTCGGCAATTCCCGAATAAACCGATTGACATACGTCGACAAAGCTTTCTTCTCCGTAAGGCATCGCCCCGCCGTGAATATAGCGTGCGAACTCAGCAAACGCATCATTCGCCTGTCTGCCGCGCACAAAGGCTATCTTTACATCTCCTGCGCGAGGATATTGAATAATGTCCCCGTCCGAAAGCCACCTTTCGGCGTCAGCCGCAGCATATGTTTTTCCGCCGAAACGCGATATCTCTCTGCAAAAATACAGAACGTCGCACAACGAAAGCGTTCGCTTCAGATTTGCCGCTTCGTTTTCGTTTGCCAATCCCGTCAAAGCATCACATTCAAGCGCTTTCTTTCCGGAAATATATTCTTCCCTCGCCTCATCCGATGTGCATATGACATCCATAATATCCGCATCACTGCCGGAAAGAATTTTTCGACACACGATATGAGCAAGCTCGGCTGTTCTCGCCATACGCTTTTCCGCGTAACGAAAAATACATGCGGCGTTTTTTGCCGTACAATCTGACAGTATTTTCATTTCACCGCCAATGTTGTCATACATAGTGCGTCTCCTTTCTGTCGGCATCAAGTAGCGGAAAGCCAAATTAACCGATATTACAAGTTTAATTATAGCACAATATTATTAACAATACAAGAACATATTGCAAATTTGAAGTTCAAACTTTTTCTTGTGTATTTAATTTTTTTGTTTACTTTTTCTTCGTTTTGCGGTATTATTGTGATGTAACACAAAATCGGAGGTAAAACCTTGAAGATAGGAAACACCGAAGTCGGCAAAGTTATGCTTGCGCCTATGGCGGGCGCGGCAGACACCGCATTCAGAATAATATGTCGTCGTCACGGTTGCAGTTATGCCGTTACGGAGATGATATCGGCAAAAGCCGTCACATACGGAGACAGAAAAACGTCGCAGCTCGCGGCAATAACAAACGACGAAGCACCGACCGCATGTCAGCTGTTCGGTCACGAGCCGGAAGTTATGGAAAAAGCGTGCGCAATGCTGCTCGAAGAATATTCCAAAAGCGGAGTAATGCCCGTTGCAATTGATATAAATATGGGTTGCCCCGTTCCAAAAATAGTCCGCAACGGTGAAGGCAGTGCACTTATGCGCGACCTTCCTCTTGCCGGAGAAATAATCGCAGCCGTTGTACGGAGTGCGGGTCCGATTCCCGTCACCGTAAAAATGCGTCTAGGATGGGATCAAAGCAGCATATGCGTAACAGATCTTGCAAAGATTGCCGAAGACAAAGGAGCGTCTGCAATCTGCGTTCACGCCAGAACGAGATCACAGATGTATGCCCCGTCCGCCGATTGGAGCTATATAAAAAAAGTAAAAGAGTCCGTCACAATTCCCGTCATCGGCAACGGAGATATTTTTTCCGGCGCCGACGCAAAGCGTATGATTGACGAAACAGGCTGTGACGCAGTTGCTGTCGCACGCGGAGCAATGGGCAATCCGTGGATATTTGAAGAAGCAAACGCCATTCTTGACGGGAAAGTATTTCCGCCTGTCACCGCAGCGCAGAAAATACAGGGCGCAAAAGACCACCTTGATCTTTTGATAAAGCTCAAAGGCGAAGCCCGCGCAATACCCGAAAGCCGAACTCATATGGACAAGTACACCAAAGGACTTTATGGCGCGCCGAAAATAAGAAACGCCGTAAACCTTGCGGAATCGGCGGACGAAATAAAATCGCTTCTGACATCACTTCTGAAATAAATGAAAGACAACTCAATAAGAAACGTAATCTTTGATTATCTTGAAGAAAACAACGGAAAGATAAGAATCTTTGAAGAAAGCCCGATCAAAAATTCTCGCTGTGATTTTTATACAGTGACAGACAAACTCACGGGTTACGAAATAAAAAGCGACGCAGATTCATACGAAAGGCTCGCACGGCAGATAAAAGACTATGACGCTTTCTTCGACGAAAATTATATCATCATCGGCAGGACGCATCGTGCTCACGTTGCCGAAAAGGTTCCGCCGTATTGGGGAATAATCTGCATAACAGACGAAGAAGACGGCTTTATCGTCGAAACTTTGCGTCCCGCACAGAAAAATCCAAAGCTTAAAAGAAAAAATCAGCTTCTGAAGCTTTGGAACAATGAAATAACCTCGATATCACGGCGATGCAAACAAACTCTTTACAGAGGAAAATCAAAAAGTTTCCGCGCAGGCGAGCTTATCAAAAAAGTCGATGACGAAAGACTGAGAGAAGAAATCTGCGCCGAGCTTTTCGAGCGCGATTACAAGCTTTCGGAGGAATGATATGGACTTAAACTCTCCAAAAAAAATAGTTTTTTTCGGCGACAGCGTAACGGAAGGCTGTTTTGAGCTGTACCCGACGAGCTATGGATTTGACACTGTCAGGCATCCCGACAAAGCGTACCCGTCGCTCGTAACTCATGTGCTGAAAGAAAAATACGGTGAAAACATAATTTCTATCAACGCAGGACTAAGCGGAGACAGTTCAAAAAACGGACTTGAAAGAACGGAGCGCGACGTTCTGTCGCACAAACCCGATATAGTCACAATCGCTTTCGGACTAAACGACATATTCCGTCCCGAACATTTTGAAAAAAGTATAAACGGAATACTTGAAAAAATAACCGCATCCGGCGCAAAAGCCGTGCTTGTAACACCGAACATGCTGAACACCTATATTCACGAGGAAACGCTTCCATCAGCTTTGAAGGTTGCTCGCACAGCAATGGCGGCACAAACCGACGGAACACTTGATCAAATATATTTGCAGTCATTATTTGCCGCAAAGCATTTCGGAGCGGAAGTATGCGATGTATATTTATTCTGGAAAAACTTATATTTTCAAGGTGTTGATATAACCTCGCTTCTTGTGAACAAAATAAATCACCCTTGCGAAAAAATGCATATAAAAACCGCCGAAATGCTTTTGCAGACAATTGAAAAGCTTTAACAAAAAAGCGGAGAGAAGAATTTACTTCTTCTCT
>FR898226.1:17012-25711 GCA_000437375.1 Eubacterium sp. CAG:841 | reverse complement strand
GAGAGAAGAATTTACTTCTTCTCTCCGCTTTTTTCTTCTGCATCCATAAGCAATACTCCTCCCACCGAGATGGCAAGAGCCAGCGCCCCGCTTTCGAGCATTACCGTAAGTTCATATGTATTTGTCTCGATTATTCCGTATTTTCCAAGCATCACACAAGCGAATATGTACATCACGCAAAGCAGCACGGGAATTCCGGTGCAAACGAGCAAAGATCGCGCACGTGTCCCCATCCCGATACGCGCGGCATTTTTCAGAAGTTTGATCATTTTTCTTATAAACTCTCCTCATCAAAATATACTGCACTTTCATAATAGCATATATATCGGCGCTTGTCATCATAAGATTTTTTCCGCAATTTCATTATTATTCCTCAAAATCGGATTTATGCATAATCGAGAATTTTTATTATATTTTCGACACAAATCGACAAGCAACATGGAGCAAACGAAGATGTTTTTCGTAATTGCCTTCTTTTGTGTCGCATTTTGTCGAATTTCGCCGATATGTTGAAAAACATGTCCCTTAAAATCTCCTTTATCCGATGATATAATGACGACAGCCGAAGCGGACAAAAACAAAAAGGAGAATAAATATGAAAACAAATTGTCACGATCAAATCATCTTATCCGAATCGCAGACTTTTCAAGGTGCGGTTTATCGTTACAGAGTAATCAAAACCCCGCGCGAAAACGGCAATGATTACTCAATTTTCATATCAAGCGAAATCGGAGATTCCTGCGATGAATGCTTTATATTTTCGATATCCACAGATCTTGAAAAAGCAGAATCCGTCTGCAAATATCTCGCGGAGGAATCGGTAAGCGCGCTTCATGTGCAGGATATAATTTCCGACCTTCTCGGGGAGGAGACATCGCCTAAGCCTCTCTCAGAGCTTTAATTCCTTCAAAATTCTCTTATGCTTACCCAATTTACTTTCAAAGAAATGATTTACATTTTCATTTTAATGTGATATAATATAAATATCAATGTAATTTGGAGGTGTGTTTCGTTTTGAAATGCCCTATTTGCGGTTATACCGAAAGTAAAGTTATAGACTCCCGCCCTTCTGAGGAAGGCTCAAGTATACGCAGAAGGAGAGAATGTCTCTCCTGCCAGAACCGTTTCACGACATACGAAAAAATCGAAACGCTGCCGCTTCTCGTCGTGAAAAAGGACAAGACCCGCGAGCTTTTCGACAAGAACAAGCTCCTTTCAGGAATAATAAAAGCATGTCACAAGCGTCCTGTAACAATGGAACAGATGGAAGAGGTAGCCTCAGATATAGAAGCAGAACTGCAGAATTCTCTTTCAAGAGAAATATCGAGTCAAAGTATAGGCGTACTTGTAATGGATAAGCTGAAAAGCCTTGATCCAGTTGCTTACGTCAGATTTGCCTCCGTATATCGCGAGTTCAAAGACCTTGATACTTTCATGCGCGAGCTGGAAGAGCTTCGCGGACAGAACTGAAACCACAGAAGGGAGATTTTATATATGGTAAGCATAAGAGAAGAAGCGTCCTACAAAAACTACGGAAAATGCCTTTCAATCTCAAACGGTGCGATAGAAGTACTTGTCACCGTGGACGTCGGTCCGAGAATAATCAGATGCGCTTGCGCAGGAAAAGAAAATATGATGTTCGAGGATATCGGCAGAGGAACAACACATGATGTTTCTCAGCTCTACGGCGAAGGAAAAACGTGGAATATCTACGGCGGTCACCGCCTTTGGATGAGCCCCGAATCATTCCCCGATACCTACTATCCCGATAACGAAAAGGTCGTTTACACAACACGTGCCGGCGGAGCGGAATTCATTCCTCAGCAACAGGACAAAACAGGTCTTCAGCTTTCGATTCTTATAGAAATGGACGAAACGGAGCCGAAGCTTACAATAACTCATACCATAACAAACACAAAAAAAGAGCCTGTGACCGGTTCTGCATGGTCGCTGTCCGTAATGGATGCAGGCGGAACAGTTATAGTTCCCCTTTCGACCGAGCAAACCGAGCTTCTCCCCAACCGCAATATAATTCTTTGGCCCTACACAGATATGACAGACAAGCGCCTGTATTTCGGAAAAAATCTCATCGCCGCACGCCAAAATCCCGAAGTATCCGAACCGCTGAAAATAGGTGTAGGCCAGGCAACGGGAAAAATAGCATATGTAAATCATGATCAGGCGCTTGTAAAGGAATACAGCGTCGATAATTCCGCCGCATATCCCGACTTTGGCGCTTCAACGGAAGTTTACCTCTGCGCATCTTTCGCAGAAGCAGAGACTCTTTCGCCGATAAGCACACTCAAAAAAGGCGAGAAGATCGTACACACCGAGACATGGACTCTTCACGACAACTTCAACCTTCCGTATTTTGACCGCGTTTCGCTCGCGGACGCCGCAGAAAAACTTTTCTGAGAAATTTCACTATATCGTGAGGTTTCGCAATATCTCATACAACAAATAAACAAATAACACTTACAGGAGTATTTTTATGAAAAAATCTTTCAGAGTATGTATTCTTTTTGCCGTATGCATATCGGTTCTGATGCTTTTCGCAACGAATGTTTCGGCAGACACGGGACCGAAACCATCGATAACGATCAACACAAACGGTACTGTCGGCGAAAAATATTACCTCGATCTGCTTGTAGATTATGATTCCGAATACAAAAACCTGAGTGAAGAAGACATCTCGGAGCTTGATCCCGAAATGTACAAAACCTTAAGCGAGTATACGGACGGAACATGGTATCCAGCCATCGCTCACGGAACGCACGCTCCTCTTTTCGGCACGATCGTTCCGGACAGTAACGGCTCAAGCCACTTCAGTTACTTCGGCACACCGGATAAGTTCAAAGTTATAATCGTCACCGAAAGCGGAATCGTGAAGGTTTCCGATGTTGTTGAAAAAACAGTATATCAGCAGATATTTTCGCTTGACTTTGCCGATATGAAAGTAATAACCGGTCAAAGCCCTGCAAAAAGCTATCTTCTGCAATTCGTAAAAACCTTTATACCGACTGTAATTATCGAGGTACTTATGCTTCTGGCTTTTCGCCTGCCGATAAAAAAGTATATTGTACCCGTTCTTATTGTAAACTTCGTGACGCAACTCGGTCTTGCGGCGGTTCTTGTATGGTGCGAGAGCGCATCATATTTTACCGCGATCCCCGCATTTATCGCCGCTGAAATAATGGTAACGATAATCGAAGCGATAGCTTATATTATAATAATGAAAAAAGAAAGGCTGTGGAAACGCATTGTTTACGCGGTAACGGCAAACATCGCCTCTGCCATTACAGGCGAGCTTCTCGTAACAATAATTGCGAAAACACACATCTGATTTATGGAACTTGCAACAACACTACTGAAAAAACAAATACGTCTTCTTCGTCCCATAACAAACTCCTGCCCTGTCGGTATAACCCGCGCGGCGCAGGACAAAATGGGCGAGCTTATGCTTCGCCCCTATGACGAAGACGTCACCGAAAAAGAAGTGGATTTCGGTGATTTCAAGAGCATGCTTATAACGCCCAACGACAAAAAGGCTACAGGCGTCGTGCTTTATCTTCACGGCGGCGGCTATGTTACGGGCGGACTTAAATACTGCAAAGGTTTCGGAACCGTTCTTGCCGCACGCACGGGAGCACCCGTGCTTTGCGTTGCGTACAGGCTCGCTCCAGAGCATCCTTTTCCGGCGGCACTTGATGACGCAATGAGAGCTTATAACTATCTTCTCATGCTCGGATACAAACCGGAAGACATCGCTTTCTGCGGAGAATCCGCCGGAGGCGGACTTTGCTTTTCGCTCGCGGTAAAGCTTAAAGAAATCGGTAAATGTCAGCCCGGATGTATAGTTGCAATCTCACCTTGGACCGACCTTACGCTTTCCGGCGCTTCACATATAACAAACGCCGAAAACGATCCGTCGCTGACAACGGCACGTCTGCGCGAACAGGCGGATATGTATTCCGCCGATTGCACGGATCCACACGTTTCTCCGCTTTTTGCCGATCTTTCGGGGCTTGCGCCTTCAAAGATATATGTCGGCTCGGACGAAATCCTCCTCGATGATTCGGTGAATATGTATAACAAACTCATAGAATACGGATGCTCGTCTTCACTTACAATACGCGAAGATATGTGGCATGCATATATGCTTTTCGGTGTAAAAGAAGCCGAAGCGGACCTAAAAGAAGCATGCGGCTTTATTTCGGAGGTTACAAGTGGCATTCCGCAAACCTAATTGGCTACGTCTTGACAATGCGGCAAAAATTTATCCTGCCGCACGAAGAAGAAAATGGAGCAACGTTTTCAGAGTCGCGGCTACGATGAAGGATGAAATAAATCCCGAAACACTTGAATCGGCGCTCAAAGTGACGGCGGCAAGATTTCCGTCAATAGCCGTAAGACTGCGTCGCGGTGTTTTCTGGTATTATCTTGAGGAAATAGACAGCGTTCCGGAGGTTATCCGTGACACGCCGTTTCCCTGCCGTCGTATGACATCGAAAGAAGCGCGCACCTGCGCCTTTCGCGTGTTGTATTATAAAAACCGCATAGCGGTTGAGTTTTTCCATGCCCTGACAGACGGCTCCGGTGCTATGGTTTTTCTTAAAACACTTATAGCCGAATACGCAGAGCAGCGCTACGGTATAACCGTCCCTGCCGAATGCGGTATTCTTTCGCGCAGCGAAGAACCGTCACCCGAAGAAATAGAAGACAGCTTTCTCCGCTACGAAGGTCATACCGTCTCTTCGAGAAAAGAAGAACCTGCGTATCACCTCACCGGAAAAAAAGAGCCTGACGGATATCTGAATATCATCACCGGAATAATTGATCTTCCGCAGGTACTCGAACAGGCAAAGAAATATAAAGCCACTCTCACAAATTATCTTGCTGCGCTTATGGTAATGTGCGTAGCCGATATTCAACGCGAGAAAACCAAAAATCCCGCAAAGCAAAAGCCCGTAAAGGTACTCATCCCCGTCAATCTGAGAAAGCACTTCCCTTCAAAAACGGTCCGCAACTTTGCTATGTATGTAAATGTCGGAATAGATCCCCGCATGGGCAATTACACAATGGAGGAAACCGTTGAAGCGATCCGACATCAAATGGGGCTTAAGATAACGAAAAAAGAGCTTCAGGCAAGCTTTACGGCAAATGTACGTCCCGAAAAATCCATATTTTTGAAAGTGGTCCCGCTTACTATCAAAAATCTTGTTATGAAAGCGGTATACAACAGCGTCGGAGAAAGATTTTCGTGTATGAACATATCAAATCTCGGAAATCAGTCTCTGCCGGATGAGCTTTCGCAATATGTGGAAAGCCTTGAATTCGTACTCGGAATCCTCGCCGATACAGCGTACAACTGCTCGGCAGTATCATACAAAGGCAAGCTCCGCTTTACATTCACAAGCAATATATGCGATCATGAACTTGAGCGCCGCTTCTTTACGGCGCTTGTACGTTCGGGAGTACACGTAAAGATAGAAAACAACGAAAAGGAGTCAGAATAAAAACAATGTCCTACTGCGTAAATTGCGGTGTCGAGCTTGAAAAGGGCGCAAAAAAATGTCCTCTCTGCGGCACCGAAGTAATAAATCCGCGCGAAGCGGAAGGCGAACATATTCATTCATATCCCGTTTATTCGCCAACACCTAAACAGCATATAAAGAAAAGCACTGTCGTTTCGCTTATAACGCTCATTCTTCTCCTTCCGGACTTTCTTACAACGCTTTGCGACTATACAATAAACGGCACTATAACATGGTCGTCGTACGTTATGGGAGCGCTTCTCTGCCTTTATCTGATAATTGTTTTTCCTATACTTCTTTCAAAACACGGAGTTACATGCGTTGTACTTATGGCTGCCGACATTCTCGGATTTTTGCTTTTTATCGAGCTTAAAACAAACGGAAAATGGTTTTTAACGTTTGCCCTGCCGACAGTTACTGTGCTTGCGGTATTTATAGCGGTCATATCGCTTCTGAAAAAAGAGAAGAAAATATCATCGCTTACAGCCGCATCCGTCTCCGTGATATTTCTCGGGCTTTTCTGCGTCCTTATTGAGTTTCTGATAAACACGACCTTCGGTGTTCGAGACAGATTCGCGTGGTCATTCTATCCTGCGGTTACATTTATTCTGCTCGCCGTAGCCATGTTCCTCATCGGAAAGAACAAAGCACTTTGTGAAAAGCTGGAGAAAAAGTTCTTCCTGTAAAAACAATTCGCAAACAATTTTTCTGCGCCCGCTTGAAATGCGGGCGTTTTTTAGTCATTCTTTGAAAATTGCATAAAACAAGCTCTTTTGTTAATAAAAATTTAATTGACTTGAAAATTCTTATATGGTATTATAGATATGTTATATAACGATTAAAGGAGGCGATATAATTGCTCAAAGCGCTCAGCAAAAAAATCGGTGAAGCGCTTACCTCTGTTCTTCCCGTGACGGCAATAGTCTTTCTTCTGAATTTAACTCCGCTCGTTAATTTCACCTCAAAGGAACTTGCCGTTTTTCTTGTTTCATCGCTTATGCTCATAATAGGAATAGCCTTGTTCAATCTCGGTGCAGATCTCGCCATGACCCCTATGGGAGAACATATAGGCGCGGGACTTACCAAAACAAAAAAGCTTTCCCTTTTGCTTTCGGTATGCTTTGCAATGGGAGTGCTGATAACAGTTGCGGAGCCTGACCTTACAGTGCTCGCGACTCAGGTCGCGGATATAATAAATCCCACTGCACTTACCGTCTCGGTCGGTGTGGGAGTGGGAATATTTCTTCTTATATCAGTACTTAAAATAATCTTTCGCAAGCCTTTATCGTCGATTCTTATGTTTTTCTATATGATATTGTTTGCGCTTACAGCACTTATTGCAATAAACGGAAAAGCAGATTTTCTTGCACTCGCCTTTGACTCAGGCGGCGTTACGACAGGACCGATAACCGTACCGTTTATAATGGCTCTCGGTGTGGGAATAGCAATAACTCTCGGCGGCAGAAACGTTGAAGAAAACAGCTTCGGTCTTATTGCAATGTGTTCTGTTGGACCGATACTTGCCGTAATAGCGCTCGGCATCTTTGCTGACGGCGATCTTACCTATCAGCTTCCGGATTACTCAATGGATTCACATCTCGGAAAAAACTTTCTTCCTACTCTTCTTTCCGTAGCAAAAGAAGTCATTGTAGCAATAGGTCTTATAGCAATATTCTTCTTCATTCTTCAGGTCATATTCTTAAAACTCCCGAAGAAGAAACTGTTTCAGATACTCATAGGCATTGCGTACACGGTAGTGGGACTCGTCGTTTTCCTTACCGCAGTAAGCGTAGGCTTCATGCCAATAGGTTACAAAATGGGCACAGAGCTTGCGTCAGGTCCGTCTTGGATGATAGTAGTTTTCGGATTCATACTCGGCACCGTTGTAGTTCTTGCAGAGCCTGCCGTACACGTCCTCAACAAGCAGGTCGAAGAGATAACAGGCGGAACAGTGAGCAAAACCTCAATGATGATCGCCCTTTCGGTCGGTGTGGGAATTTCAATCGGACTTTCAATGCTTCGCATCATTTTTGATTTTAATATACTTTACTATCTCATTCCCGGGTATTTTATTTCGCTCGGACTTTCATTCTTTGTTCCCGGACTTTATACGGCTATCGCCTTCGACTCCGGCGGCGTTGCAAGCGGACCGCTTACATCAAGCTTTATACTTCCATTTGCGGTAGGTGTATGCTGTGTCATCGGCGGTGAAAGCAAAATAATGTCAAACGCTTTCGGAATTGTTGCAATGGTAGCAATGACACCGCTTATAACGATTCAGCTTCTTGGCTTTAAAGCAATAATAACAAGAAAAGTAAAACAAAAGATAGCAATGAAGCGTATTCTCGAAGCGGACGACGAGCAGATAATAAACTTTATGTAAGGAGGCTTTTGAAATGAGCGAAAAAGATACATTAAAACAAAAAAGACAAAACGTTATAAAGAAAGTCTCGGTGCAGAAGCAGCTCGCCCCACCCAAACTCAAGCTTCTCTTCACAATAGTTAACCGTGAAAAGACGGAACTTTATACGGCGCTTATCCAAAGCTTTGAAGTAAATATGCAGCTTTCTGCCGCCGCTCGCGGCACGGCAAGCGAAGAAATGCTTCGTATGCTCGGACTTTCGGATAAAAACAAGGCACTTATAATGAGCGTTATACGTGAAGACACCGAAGATACGATACTGAAATTTCTCAATGAAAAATTCCACACTATAAAAAACGGAAAAGGTATTGCTTTTACGGTTTCAATGTCAAGCATAATAGGCGTTGCCATATACCGTTTTCTCAGCAACAACAGATGAAAGGAGAATATAAAAATGGATATATTAACTGATTGTCAGGCAATTATGTGCGTTGTAAATTCAGGCTTTGGCGATGCCGTAATGGACGCAGCAAAAGAATTCGGCGCTCGCGGAGGAACAATAATTCATGCTCGCGGCACGGCAAATTCTGAATCGGAAAAACTGTTCGGGATAACGATCCAGCCTGAAAAAGAGATAGTGATAATACTTGCGCACGGCGAAATAAGAGACAGCATCATGCACGCCGTATATCAGAAAGTAGGACTTGATACTCCCGGTCAGGGCATTGCATTTTCGATACCTGTTGACAAGGTTATCGGAATACCACCTGCTCAAAAGGAAAAGGATTAAATAATCCAAGCGG
>FR898226.1:14475-16961 GCA_000437375.1 Eubacterium sp. CAG:841 | reverse complement strand
GCTTTTGCGTTTTTTATTAGTTTTCTCCGCTGTAAAAAGAAGAAAGAAACTTTTTAAGTCTTTCGTTTTCCGTGTTTTTGAAGAGCTCATCGGGCGAGCCTTCTGCGGCTATTGCGCCGTCGTTCATAAATATTATTCTGTCCGAAACGTCGCGGGCAAAGTTCATTTCGTGTGTAACTATGACCATTGTCATTTTTTCTGCTGCAAGGTCTTTTATTACTTTGAGAATTCCCGAAGTGAGCTCCGGATCAAGCGCCGAAGTCGGCTCGTCAAAGAACAATATCTCAGGCTTGCATATAAGTGCGCGCGCGATCGATACACGCTGCTGTTGTCCGCCGGAAAGCCTGCACGGATATTCTCCGGCTTTAGCTTCAAGCCCCATTTTCGCAAGAAGCGACATCGCTTCCGATTCGGCTTGCTCCTTTGGCATTTTCATTACAGATATCGGTGCCGCAGTTATGTTTTTAAGTACGGTCATATGCGGAAACAGATTGAAATTCTGAAATACAAGTCCGAAACATGAGCGGATCTTCGCAAGCTTATCCTTTGAAGCATAAACCACCTTGCCGTTTTCGTCCTCCCAGGCCATCATATCACCTTTATAGCATATAGAACCGCCCGATATTCTTTCAAGCATCGTAGCGCAACGCAGAAGCGTTGACTTTCCGCTTCCGGATGAACCTATAATTGAAACCACTTCTCCCTTTTTCACAGAAAGCGATATTCCCGAAAGCACACCGAGCCCGTCAAAATCCTTTCGGAGGTCTTTTATTGTAAGTATATCCTGCACTTTATTTCACCTCATAATATCCGAACGCCTTTTCGGCTTTCTCCATTCCGAATGCAACAGCATAGTTGAATATATAATAAAGAATTCCCGCAAACAGATACGGAAGCATTGAAGTCTCGGCGGCGGCAATTTGCTTTGCGCGGGTAAACATTTCAATAACACCTATGGCAAACGCAAGCGACGTATCCTTTACAAGCGTTATCGTTTCGTTTGTCACAGACGGAAGCACGCGTTTTATAACCTGCGGAAGTATTATCTGAATAAAAGTTCTCGCCTTGCCGAATCCGAGAAGCTGTGCCGCTTCATATTGCCCCACAGGCATAGATTCTATTCCCGAGCGGTATATCTCAGCAAAATACGCTGCGTAGTTGATAACGAAAGCTATAAGCACAGCATAGATATCATATGCGTCTGAAAGTTTTATTTTGAAGAGGAAAAACGGTCCGTAACGAACGACAAGAAGCTGAAGCATAAGCGGTGTCCCGCGCATTATTGATATATAAACTTTTGTTATTCCTCGCAATATGCGATTTTTGGACATTCTGCAAAACGCCACCGCAAGTCCGAGAGGAAGCGAAAGCGCAAGCGTTACAAAGAATATAAGCGCGGTCGTTCCCATTCCGGAAAGCAAGAGACGAAGCATTGTAGTTACATTCATTTTAATTTTCTCCGTAAACGCAAGTACAGGGGCGGGTATTCCCCGCCGCCCGACTCACTGAGGTTTTTATTGTGTCAAAGGACTTCTTTATTTCAGTTCCATTTTATTGCGCCGTCAATTCCGAACTTTTCGGCAAGCTTATCATATGTACCGTCGGTCATTATTTCGGAAAGCGTTTTTGAAACCGCATCGCAAAGCTCCGTGTCTCCGAGAGCAAAGCCTATACCGTACTGCTCGGAGGCAAGTATCGTTTCAAGCTGCTGATAGTCTTCACCTCTGGAAGCTATCTGATATTTTGCAACGCCTATATCCATCGCAATGGCGTCAACCGCGCCGCTTTCAAGGGCAAGAAAAGCAGCGTTGTAATCGGCATACTCTTTAAGCTCCTTAAAAGAATTTTTAAGCTTTATCATTTTGCTGTTTTCTTCATCCGTAAGTACGGACAAGGCGGATGAACCGGATTGTACAGCCACAGTTTTTCCGGCAAGATCATCAAGCGTGCTTATTCCGCTTCCGCTTTTTACGACAACGACCTGACTATTGTCAACATAAGCCTTGCTCCATGTATATTTATCTTCTCTTCCATTCATCGTAAAACCGTTCCATATGCAGTTTATCGCGCCGGATGAAAGAAGAAAGTCTTTGTTGTTCCAATCTATTGCTTTAAGCTCTATTTCCCAGCCGTTTCTCTTCGCAACTTCTTTTGCAAGTTCTATGTCGAAGCCTGTATATTCGCCGTTATCGCCTACATATCCGTATGGCGGAAAGTCGGCATCAAATCCGACGATAAAAGTCTTCTTTTTTGATCCGCATGAGCAAAGAGCTATGCAGAAAAGCCCAATCGCAAATGCGAGCGATATTATTTTAACAACTGATTTTTTCATTTTCATATTTCCCTTCGAATTTAATGTTGTATTGCTTTAATGCGTTAAAGTGATGATGTAATAGTATCACAAAGAATCGCATTTGTCAATAGCTTTTTTGAATTTTTTTATTTTATATTTTAAACGAATTTACAAAAAGGCGACGCCATGACGG
>FR898226.1:8856-14455 GCA_000437375.1 Eubacterium sp. CAG:841 | reverse complement strand
GCCATGACGGCGTCGCCTTTCAGCACTTTTATTTATCTTATGTAAACCTTTGAAACAAGGAACATCGGTATCATCCAGAAAAGCTGATACAGAGCGGGAATTATCGAAAGGAAGCTTCCCGTGGCGCCGGCGCCTATAACAAGTCCGACAATGACCGCACCTATAACTGCGGAAACTATCTTCATTGCAAGGTTTGTCTTTGAAAGGTTGCAAAGCCTGTCGCAAAGCATAAGCGTCTTTATCATTCCTTTAAGCGATCCCGTTGAAGCGATTCCGCTGTCATAAGCAGAGATCGTATCGGAAACGTCTTCAGGCGCGCTTCCCTTTATTATCTTTATAGCATACTTTTCGGGGTCAAGACGGTTTTTATAAAGAATATCGTCGTCTATGCACGGATCTATCGTGCTTATTGCAACGCATACACCGCTTTCAAACAAATGCTTCACTATATAGATGAAATCGGGAGACGTATTGTACTGAATATAGAACTTTGCTATTATAACTTCATCACAGGCAAGATACATTATTCTTCTGTTTGTCTTGCCGCCGTATTCGTCATCGGAATCTTCTTTCACTACTTCAAAGCACTGGTTTTCCATATATTCCGGTTGACCTACAACTACGTGCTTGCCGTCAACAACGGCGTCTATGCCGTAATCAGAAAGCTCTTTTATTTCAACATTTTCAGAGTTTGCCGTATCAAGCGAAGCCGCCTTGAACACGGTTGCAAGCGGTCCGCCTATTTTTGAAAATACGCTTGAAGCATAGTAAATAACTTTTTCTATGCTGCGGTTGTCGATAACCTTAACGCTCTTGAGCTTTATTCTGTCCGCCGGAAAAGCGTCCTCGTCGGTGAACGTTATTACAGCCGCATTGCTGTATTTTTCAGGTGCAGCTTCCGAAAGTATCGCCGCGTCGTGAGCATAAGCTCTTGCCGATCCGAGATATGCGGAATAGGCAAACGAAAGGAACACAGAAAGCGGAGCAGCCATTATAAATGTTATGTAAGCATTTGTCATGCTCTGGTAAAGGTCGCAATCGTCTATTGCAAACATCGATACTATGAAAGCGATAACCGAAAGTGCAAATACCGCAGGAATAAGTATTTTAAGCGGTCTGCGGTTTGAAGGCTCCTCTTCCTTGTTCGAGAAGAAATCACTTATAAAGCTTGTTCTCTTTACTTTGCACACCTCTGATGCGTCGTTAAGATAGTCTCTGAATGCGATATCCTCGCGCGAGCGTTCGGATTTTCCGACACGTGCAAGCACCTTTTTTGTCTTTGCCGAAGAAATGACCTTGAAAGAATACACATCTCTGTTGAGAAGCATAAACGCCGAAAGCAAATTGAAGAATGCGCAAAGTGCGAATGTAAAGTTATAAAGTATAACCGTTGCCCAAGCGTCTGCAGCGACAAGCGTCACAACCGATGTTATAAGCGAAAGCACAAACATAATGAGCGTAACCGTATCGGCATCAAAGCCGAATTTGGCAATACGTTTTGCCGCATATATAAGCCTGTCGCAAACAAGCATAGCGCAAGCAAAGGAGAGAAGCCAATCAACAGCGACAAACACAACTGTATCAAGTGCAACGCCTGCTATCGGAAGAATAAATTCCCAAACAAGAAGTCCTAATGCAAGCACTGCACATATAATCATACGCAAGCGGAGCGAATTGAACTTCTTTCTGAAGTTTTCAAATATGTCTCTGTTATTGTCAGCGCCGGTATACTCAAACATCGGCTTGTTCATCATTTCGGTAACGGCTTTTACCTGAGTCGTTTCAGTTTCAAACATCGAAGTATCGCCCAGATTCGCCGTTGTTGAAAGCTCGTCGGTATCCGAGAAGGAATACTCGTCAAAATTATGCGGCTCTTCTTCTTTTTCGGGAGCCTTTTCCTCTTCCTTTTCCGGCTCGTAGCCGAAAGCCATCATCATCATTGCCGTATCGGAAGGATCCTTTGAAATTTCGGATTCCGACCCCGGATTTGCTTTATCCACTTCGGCGGTAACAACATCTCCGTCATCCGTAGCATCGGGCTTTTTGGTAGCACGAGTAAATGTTATCGTCTGCTTTTCATCATCAGGAAGCGGCGGCTCAAACGCTATAAGCTCGTCCGTGCTTCCGAGTCTGTCTATTGAAGCTTCGTCGAAATCTTCTTCGTCATCATCACTTACACCGCTTGTTGTAGCAAGCTTTGCCTCTTTTCTTGATTTTTCTTTGCGCGACTTTGAGAAGAGTCCTTTTTTATCTTTCTTGCGTGAAATCCCGGGATTTGTAGAATAATTATCTACATTTTTTACAGGTTCTGCGGCAACTTCTTCCTCGGCATAATTCTGCTCAACATAGTTTTCCGCATCCTCTATATTCTTTTGAAGCTCGGATGTTTCTTCCATCACGCTTTCTTCGAATTTTTGATCCTCTTTTTTTGTAGGCGAGACCTGGACGGTTTTCATCATAGCCCAATATTCATCATCCTCGTCGCTTTCGTCCTTTATATCAGCCTTATCATCCGGAAGTCCCGCACCAAAGTCCTCAGCAAGTTTTATGCTTTCATCAACATCCGGCACTTTCGGAGTTTCACCGCCAACTTCCTTCTGAAGATCAACTATTCTTCCGTGAAGCGCTTCATATCCGGATGAACCTGTTCCCTGTGACGGCTTTTCGCCGAGATATTTTTCATAAAGCTCATTGTACTTTTCGTCTGTAAGCCCTCCGGAATGTCCGTCGTCCGGCGTGGCTGCGCCCACGTCTTGCTCGGGCTTTGACGCTTCCGCCCCGAGCTGACCGTTCAGCCTTGCAAGAAGGCTGTCTGCCGACGTCTGAAGCTCGTCTATGCTCTTTTTGTTTTCTTCCGCCATATTTACCTCCGATGAATTATTTTTCCCCCGTAATTATTTACCCTGTTTATTTGCCGCCTCATAAAGCAATACTGCGGCGGCAGTTGATACGTTGAGCGAATTCACGCCTCCACGCATCGGTATTGACACCGTATAATCGCATTTTTCGCGGACAAGTCTTGAAACGCCTTCCCCTTCGCTGCCAAGCACTATCGCGCAAGGACAGTTAAAGTCAGCGCTTCGGCAGTCCTCGCCGTCAGCCTCAGCGGCAAACGTCCAAACTCCCATTTCTTTAAGCTCGTCGATTGCTGCGGCGATGTTTGCTACCTTTGCTATCGACACATATTCTATCGCGCCCGCAGACGACTTTATAACCGTCGATGTCATTTGAGTGCATCTTCTTTTTCCTATTATAACGCCGTGAGCACCCGCTCCGTCCGCACATCTAATTATCGCGCCGAGATTGTGTGGATCTTCTATTCCGTCGCAAACGACTATAAGAGGCTTTTCACCGCGTTCTCTCGCCTTTTCAACCATGCTCGCAACGCTTACATATTCAACGGGAGAAGCAATTGCCGCAACGCCCTGATGGTTTGCTCCTGCGGAAAGCTCGTCAAGACGTTTTTTGTCTGTTTCGTCGACCACTATTCCGCGTTCACGCGCTATTGCAACTATTTTTGTTATCGAACCTTCGCGTTCGCCGCGAAGCACATATATCTTCTCTATGTCCCTGCCGCTTTTGAGAAGCTCCGAAACGGGATTTCTTCCTACCGTTATCATTCCGTCCTGCTTTTCGGGCAGTTCTTTTCTTCTCTCTCTCGGATTTCTGTCTTTAGGGTTAAATCTTCTGCCGTCCATATAAATATCCTTTTCGTTATATCAGTGTAATGAAAGCCATCTGAGGAGAATGGCGACTTCAAGCTCCTTTGAAAGCTTGCTTTCGCCGTCAGCTTTAAGCCGAAGCCCGCTTTCCGTCTTTATAAGCTCTGCCGTAACATCACCGTAGACAATATAGTTTTCTATCCTGCCCGATGAACACATATTCGATATCACCTCGCCCGACGGAGTTCCCGAAACGGAAATTTCGGTCGCAACATCGTATAAAAGCTTTGTTATGTCTACATGTTTAAGCCTCAGCGAAAGCGTGATATTTCCGTCACTGTCTTTTGCTTCATTATAATAAGAAGCTACTCCGACGTTTGACATAAGACGGGCGTAAGCCTCCGACTTATCGTCATCAAGCAATGAAAAATATTCGCGCATAGAATATATTTCTTCAAGCGAGCCATCCGTCACATAAAAAGAAAGCTTTTCAAAGTCAGGAGTGGAAATCGCCTTCAAAGCATTTTCGAATATTGTTTTGCCGCTTGTCCCGCAAGAGCAGAACGCAAATATTATAATCGCCACGGTGAGCAATAAAGCAACATAGCGTAAACACTTCAACTCCCGCACCCTCTTTCAAAAGATAATTTTACATCATAAGTATATTATTTTCAATAATTATATCACAGATTTTTCCGTTTGTATAGACCTATTTCAAAGTAAAATATGTAAATTTTTCAGAATGTTTTTCTCTGTATCGCAAATGAAATATAAAATTCTCTTTTTTGACATTGTTCACATCGTTTTAATAATTACAGATTATCATTATTACAAAATAAAAGCATTTTTTGCTTTATCAAACGAAAAGGAAGATATTATGAGCAAACAAAATACTGCTTGCGGCAAAAAGCCTGCACTTAAAATTGTCTGTATAGTCTTTGGATGTATTATCGGGTTGCTTGCGCTTGTACTTTTGTGCGGAAGGTGCTATTTCCGCATTCCCGTAAACGAATATTACAAAAACTCCGAAAAAACATTTGTAATTCCCGGACTTTCCGACGGAATGATAGTTCAGGGTCTTGCATACGATGAAAGCACCGGCGAATTTCTCGTAACAGGCTATCGCACAGACGGAACCGCCTCTCAGGTCAGCATCGTAGACAAAACAACAAAGAAAGAAGTAAAGCGCATTTCCCTCGCAAACAATGACGGAAGCGTTTTTACAGGTCATGTCGGCGGAATAACTCTGCACGGTAATTACATATACGTCGCCGACAGCTCCGGACTTATGGTCTATTCGTACGATGAATTCAAAAACGCTTCGGACGGTGACACGGTCAAATCGATAGGAACATTCGGGACAAAAACGGCTGATGACAGACTCCGCGTTGCGTTCACGCATGTTGAAAATGACCGCATTTATGTTGGAGAATTTTATCGCAATCCGAACTATCCCACTCCCGACAGTCACAAATACACAACAAATTCAGGCGATAAAAACACGTCCCTCATTCTCGAATACCGTCTTGACGATTCGGCTGAATTCGGAATATCACCTAAAATAGAAAAGGCATATTCAGCCCCCGACCTTGTTCAGGGAATGTGCTTTGACGAGCAAGGCAGAATGTATATTTCCACCTCATACGCTTCGGCTTTTTCTCATATTTATATTTATAATCCCACTTCCGCCGAAGATGAAATAACCGTTCTCGGTCAGGCCGTTCCGCTCTATGTTCTCGACTCTTCAACAATCTGTGGTGATATAAAAGCGCCTCCGATGTCGGAAGAAATAGTAATTACAAACGGTAAACTTTACACAATGTGCGAATCCGCAACGAACAAATACATATTTGGCAAGCTTACTTCGGCAAAATACTGCTATGCAACAGATATCTCAAAATATATAAAATAAGAGCAAAAAGTCCTGAGCGTAAACG
>FR898226.1:1576-8788 GCA_000437375.1 Eubacterium sp. CAG:841 | reverse complement strand
CGTACAACAATGCTTTATAGTTTCAGTTTAATGCATTGTTTTCCCGTAAGCTCACTACTCACTCTGTCCGGCTGAGAACCGCCGATATAAAGTGTTATTCCTCCGTCGGGATCCGTTCTGGTTCCGTCGGGAAGTACAGCTTTTAGCCAATATCTATCTATATCGACAGATATCATTTTGCTCTCTCCGGACTCAAGCCGAATTGCATTAACCGCGCAAAGCTGAAAATGCGGAGTAGCCGTTCTGCTGTCTGAAAACTCCGCATACACCTGCATCTTTTCTGTGCCTGAAAACTTTCCTGTGTTCGCAATCTCAATATCAATAGTTACCTTCTCACTGTCAACATATGAAACACATCCATTGGCATAATTAAAATCAGTATAGGAAAGTCCGTACCCGAAAGGATACAGCGGTTTACTCGTCATATATCTGTATGTTCTGCCATGCATTGAATAATCTGAAAAATCAGGCATAACATCATCGCCGTAATACACGGTTATCGGCAATCGTCCGCACGGATTGGCTTTTCCGGAAAGAATCTTCGCTATGGCAAGACCTCCAATCGCTCCGGGATACCAACTGCAAAGTATGGCTTTTGCATGGTTTCTCACCTTTTCTCCGACGTCGATCGATCCTCCGCACATTAAAACAACAATTACATTTTCACACACATCGCAAACCATTTCGGCAAGTTTTTGTTGTGTTTCAGGAAGGAAAAGTGACTTTCTGTCGCCGTGATCGAGATATTCATTGTCTGCGCCCTGTATTTCCTCACCTTCCACCGTACAGTCAAGACCGAGACAAAGCACGGTGATATCTGCAGATTCGGCAGCTGCGACTCCGTCGCTGTACATATTTGAAAATCCGTTCCAATCACAAAGTTTTTCTTTAACAAGTTTACATCCGCGTTCCACCTTTATATCAGAGTCAGGAAACTCACGCCGGATTCCATCGGCAACGGTTATATATTCGGAAGCATATCCGTAGTAGTTACCTTCAAGTGCGGCAACGGATATTGCGTTGGGTCCCACTACCGCTATCTTTTCAACATCTCTGTTTATCGGAAGAAAATTATTTTCGTTTTTAAGAAGAACTATGCTCTCTTCAGCCGTTTTCAGATTAAGCTCCCTATGCTTTTTACAGTCAAGCAAATCATACGGAAGGTCTTTATACGGATGGTTTTGCTCGAACTCCCCAAGCAAGAACCGTATCGTGTAAAGATGTTCTGCTGCATTTGTTATATCTTCTTCGGTTATAAGATCTTCTTCATATGCGTCAATAAGTTTTGAATAAACGTCCCCGCAATTGAGATCGCACCCTGACTTCAATGCCATCGCAGCGGCCTCTTCTGTTGATGAAGCACATTTATGTCCCGTTACAATATCTTTAAGCGCACCGCAATCAGAAGTAACATAGCCCTCAAAACGCCATTTTTGACGAAGTATCTCGGAAAGCAAGCCATAATTTGCACAGCACGGCTCTCCGTTTATGCGGTTATATGCTCCCATCACACCTACAACGCCACCTTCAACCGTTTTTTCAAAGGCAGGAAGATAGGTCTCCCAAAGGTCGTGCATATTCACCTTTGCATCAAAAGAATGCCTTTGACTTTCCGGACCGGAGTGAACCGCAAAATGCTTTGAGCAAGCGGCAGCTTTAAGAAATTCTCCGTCACCTTGAATTCCGTTTATATACGCCGTTGCCATGACTGATGTAAGAAAAGGATCTTCACCAAGCGTTTCCTGCCCTCTTCCCCAGCGCGGATCGCGAAATATATTTATATTCGGTGCCCAAAATGTAAGTCCTTTATATATATCGTAGTCGCTTCGCTTGTCGTGCTGATTGAATTTCACCCTTGCTTCAGTAGAAATAACATCGGCAACTTCAAAAATACGCTCCGGATCAAAAGTCGCGGCAAGACCTATCGAGTGAGGAAATACCGTAGCTGTCCCCGCGCGTGCCACTCCGTGAGAGCTTTCATTCCACCAATTATATTCGTGAATCCCAAGCCGCTCGATTGCAGGTGAATTATATAAAAGCTGAGAAGCTTTTTCCTCAATCGTCATTTTTGATACAATCTTTTTTGCCATCAGTTTTGCCGTGTTAAAATTCATTTTTTCATTCCTCATTATAATTTTTCTCAAAAATCAACCAAAGCATTTTGTCCGTTATTCATTTTATATCAAAAAATATTTCCTGTCAAGTTTACTCAAAAACATCCTGTCACTTGACACGGAGCTTGATCTGTGCCATTATTGCAGTATTTTCCGCACATTCTTTTGCCTGTTTAAATGTATTGCGACGAAAACAGAAATGGAATGTATAAATAAGCAATGAAAATCAATTTAAAAAGAGTGTGTGCTGTATCATACAAGATACAGCACACACTCTTAATTTTGTTTTTTTCAATTCGATGATTATTTCGGTTCCGAAAAGCACGATCGGTTTCGTGAGCATGTTATCCCTTACTGTTTGCGATCGCCTGATCGATAAGCTTCTGCAACGTTTCCGCCTGCTTCTTTCCTGTTATGGCACCTACGATCGGTTCGCCGACGATGTTGCCATTTTTATCGACAACATAGGTTGTGGGGAATGTATACAGTCCCGAGGTAAACTTTCCTGCCTCGCCCTTGGAGTCAAACCAGATGTTTTGATAGGTTACGCCCTTTTTCGTCAGAATATCCTTCGCATCGGATATCGCCGCTTTGTCGCCGTCCAGCGTAAAGGAATTGATACCGACAACAGCTCCGCCTTTTTCAGCGAGTTTCTTGTTCAGTGCTTCCAGATCGGCAAGCTCACCCA
Source organism: Eubacterium sp. CAG:841 (assembly GCA_000437375.1). Classification (GTDB taxonomy): domain Bacteria; phylum Bacillota; class Clostridia; order Oscillospirales; family CAG-272; genus CAG-841. Next base: position 5,986 of record FR898226.1, on the reverse strand, counting down.
CACAGGGGCTACAGGTCGTAAACCAGAAGTTTACCACCGTGACGGTGTTTCCTGCAAACAGAGTGTTGCTCTTCACTTCGTTTCCGTCAAGATCCTTCCCTTCAAATGCGGGGAATTTCATAAGATCTCCCTTTTCTATCGGCTTGCCGTTTTCAGCAGGGACGCTCATATCGCCATCGGATGGCTTTTTCCCGCATCCGGGATACTTCTGCTCAAGTATCGTGAGCTTACCCTCTATCTCGCGAATCTGTTCGGCTCCTTCACGAAGCAGTTTAAGTTCGTTTGCCTTGAACTGATCCTTTGCTCCTTCGATCGTCATAAGCAGGAAGTCGCCGTAGTTGCTACCATCCTCAATCATGGTCGAGCCCTTGTTTGCTGACATAAACACCTTTTCCCAAAGGGCGCTGTTCTCGGACAGAATTGCCGTTTCCTGTGCCATCAGCTGCTGATGCAGCTTTGTCGCTTCATCCATGGATTTCGGCTCTGTTGCTATCAGCGCGGCGATTTCGCTTTTCCTGTTTCCGTCGTTTTTCTTGCCGCCTCCGGTCGTGCCGCATGCAACAAGGCTGAATACAAGCAGAATTAGTGTCATCACGGCTAAAATTTTTGTTGTTTTCATTGCTTTTTCTCCTTTTCATTTTCAGAATTTTTTTCTTGTTTTATTTGTTTATTGTCTTCCGGTTTCGCGGCGTGGCAGCTGCATTCTTTTCCATTGCCGAAGCCGTAACGGAAGCTGACGGCGTTCGTGGGACAAGCGCGGACGCACATGCCGCAACGGATGCATTCCGCGTTATCCGGAGATTTTGTTACATCCACATCCATCTTGCAGGCCTTTGCGCATTTTCCGCAGGAAACACACTTGTGCTTATCCACCTTCATTCCGAGAAGAGATACCTTGTTAAGAAGCGCATAAAATGCCCCTAATGGGCATAACCACTTGCAAAACGGACGGTAAAACAGAACGCTCAGCACTACTACCGCAATCAAAATTCCGAGCTTCCACGAAAAGAGTGCGCCGAGTGCGGCACGAATTCCCGAATTGACGGCAGCAAGAGGTATCGCTCCTTCAAGTACACCCTGCGGGCAGAGATACTTACAGAAGAATGGGTCTCCCATGCCGACATCGTTTGTGATAAGCACAGGAAGCAAAACCACCATAACAAGCAGAACCGCGTATTTTATATAGGTCAGCGGCTTCAGCTTCTTTGTAGATAACTTTTTGGTCGGAATCTTATGCAGAAGCTCCTGAAACCATCCGAATGGACACAAAAAGCCACAGATAAAGCGTCCCAGCAGTACGCCGAGCAGAATCAGAAAGCCAGTAATATAATAGGAAAATCTGAATTTTGACGATCCTACCACTGCCTGAAACGATCCGATGGGACAGGCACCCGATGCCGCCGGACAGGAATAGCAGTTCAGCCCCGGGACACAGACGGCTTTACCCTTTCCCTGGTAAATTCCTCCCTTCAGAAAGTTCGGCAGATGAATGTTGGTAAGCAGCGTCGCTCCCGCCTGAATCCCGCCTCGAAAACGCGAAAGAATGTGTGATAAACCCGATTTTTTCTTTTTTCTTTCCTTTTTTTCAACTTTTTTCTTATCCAATTCCCACACACTCCAAACACAATCTTATTGCCTTGCTCAACACGGTGTTCGCCTCCCCGCGCAAAGCACCGTAGCACAGCATTGCCACCCCGCAGATAAGCAGGGCAACCTGAAGTACGGCTTTTTTTGATCGAACCAATTCGATTCCCCCTTTCTTTCGCCCCTTTATTGTAACACAACGGATATAAAATCTCCGTTAAGAACGGAAATTTAACAAAAATCTTATGTCAGTGTGGTATAATAGAGCAAAAAGAACACTCAGTACAAGGAGGTTTTGATGCATATTTTAGTAATCGAAGACGAACGTTCCCTCTGCGAAACCATTGTCCGCAGTCTGCGTCGTCTTGCATATAGCGTGGATTTTTGCTATGACGGGGACAAAGCAATTGAGCTGCTCTGTGTGGAGCGGTACGATCTTGTGCTTTTGGATCTGAATCTTCCCGGCGCGGACGGGATGACGGTACTGCGGACGATCCGCCGAACCGACAGGGACACGAAGGTGCTGATTTTGTCGGCACGTAGTGAAGTTGCAGACAAGGTAGAAGGACTGGACGCAGGAGCAAATGATTATTTGGCAAAACCGTTTCATCTGGATGAACTCGAAGCGAGGATACGTAGCCTGACCCGTCGGCAGTTTACACAGAACGATTTAATTCTGACCTGTGGAAGGGTCGCTTTTGACACCAAATCCCGTACCGCTACGGCAGACGGACAGGCGTTGACTCTCACCCGAAAGGAAATGGGAATACTTGAATATCTTCTGCTCAACCAAGGGCGACCGGTCAGTCAGGAGGAGCTTATCGACCATGTGTGGGATAACAGCGTGGATAATTTCAGCAATTCAATCCGTGTACATATTTCCGCACTGCGAAAAAAGCTGCGTTTCGCACTCGGCTATGACCCGATACGAAACCGCATCGGTGAAGGATATATTATGGAGGAAGAGAAATCATGAAAAAGCTTTCCTTGCAATGGCGAATCACCCTGATGACTGCATTTCTCCTCTGCTTGACCTGCATCGCAATGAATCTCCTTCTCAGCTATTCCGGCAGACACTATATGGACTCCATAAGTTCTCATATTACGAACTACGGAGATATGGACAAAGGAGAGCCGGATTTTTTCGACCCCGAGCGCGAAAAGCTTGACCAAGAGCTGACTATCATCATTCATGGTGCGCAGGAATCCTTTATCACTACCAACTGGTATATCACGGCAGTGGTAACATTGCTCGGCGGTATACTTGCATACTTTTTAAGCGGACGCGCACTGAAACCCCTGCGTAATTTTACTTCTCAGGTGGAACGTGTTCAGCCGAACAATCTGTCTGATATGAAGATGTCCGAAGATGTCCTGCCGGAGTTCCGTCAGTTCAGCAGGTCCTTCAATCAGATGCTTGACCGTCTTGACGAGGGCTTTGCCGCACAGCGGCAGTTCACCGGAAACGCCGCACACGAATTGCGTACTCCACTTGCTCTGATGCAGGCACAACTTGAGCTGTTTTCCGCCGAACACCCCAATGTGTTGCCGGAAACGGCAAACTTTCTTCGCTTACTGCGTGAGCAGATCGAGCGGATGAATCAAATGACAAAAACCTTGCTTGAGATGAGTGAACTTCGGACTGTACCGTGTGCCGACCGTATAGAGGTGGCTCCTATGATAGATGAAATCTTTACCGACTTTGCACAGCTTGCTGAGAGAAACGGTATAACTCTTGAAAGCGCAGGTAACGGTATTATAACCGGCAGTGACACGCTGATTTATCGTATGCTCTTTAATCTGACCGAAAACGCCATTCGGTACAACCGTCCGGACGGAACGGTGTGCATTACTGTAACAAGCGAAGAAAAGCAGCTTGTTATACGGGTTGCAGATACAGGCTGCGGTATACCGGAGCAATACAGAGAAAGCATCTTTCAGCCGTTTTTCCGGGTAGATAAGTCACGCAGTCGGGAAAACGGAGGCGTGGGATTGGGACTATCGCTGGTGTGGGAAATTGCAACACTGCACGGCGGCGATGTCCGTGTAGAGAAAAGCTCGGAAAAAGGGACGACGATTGCCGTGAAGTTGCCCTTAGATATACAAACGGATTAGCGGAGGCGTTTTAATAAAAAGCTTATGGGGGCATGCATCTGCCGATTTCATATTGCATAATATTGACAAAGAGTGTACTGCATCGTTTTCGATACAGTACGGATTTTTCTGATTGTCTCTTCCGATGCACTCCAAAGACTTTCGGTTGCGGCAAGGACAAAAAGTTGCGCAATGAGACTTTTATCGTTCCCACGCACTCGATGGAGCGCTTTCTGAAATCTTGCTCGATGTTCCCTGTCCAGAAAACAGGTTTTCGCCATAGTCGCGCGTTCCGCAGCGAGACGGAGTCGGTAGTGAAACACATTGTCCTTTACATTGGCAAAGCAGGTATACTCACTTTGTTTTCGGTGGGCAACGCAGATCAGGTCTGTCAGCGTCAGCCCGGTTGGGTTCATTTCAATGTACATTTGATTCCTCCTTGAATTTTAATTTTGGCAATAAAAAAGCCCTCTTCATTGACCGCGAAATTGCGGTATAAAGATGGCATGATTTCGGATATTCAATTGTGTCAGGCGGAAAGCAGGTCAAGAAAACGGCTGAGCAGGTTGAATACACCCACATATTCTTCGCTTTTCTCAAGGGTACATCCCTGTGACTTCAATGCAAGACGGCGTTCATTCAGAATCCCGATAGCAGTTCTGACGGTTGATACCGAAAAGTCCTGTGCGTCATATCGAAAAAATAAACATCCGGATTACAAAAGGAAAAGCG
>FR898226.1:0-1505 GCA_000437375.1 Eubacterium sp. CAG:841 | reverse complement strand
ACAACAGCTTAATATCTTCACCCGAAAACCAGGCACTACAGATATCAAAGCAAAGAAAACTATAATCAATACGATAAATTAAAATCCAAACAAATCAAGCCAAGAATAGTCCTCAAAAAGAGGATAATGCCCGACAGCCTTAAACGGATATTTGTCTTCTTGTCCCTCAATTCCCGGCAGATCGTGGGCAAGCAAAGTAAACTCTTTGTTTGCTATTATGAACGTGTCATACGTCTGTATGTATGTATCATAAGTATCATAAGGAATTTTGGTGCCGCGGTCCGTTGTGTCAAATGTCAACTCCAATCTGAACGGCTCACTGCAAGCTTTTTCAATGTCACCTATCTGTAATAATCCCTGCGTATAGGCATATTGGTTATAATAAATGGAATTATTGTAAAAATTCATCAAACGAATCAGTCGCTTATCTTTAAGGTCGACCGGAATTTCCTTGCCATCCTTATAAAGCGTTGCGGTTAGCGGCACGTTATGAAGATTCGGATATGTCTCGTAGCGGTCGGCAGGCAAAGAAGAGATGACTGATTTCATCTTGGAGTCCGCAAGCGGCTTTTCTCCCTCTTTAACAGCAAAAAACGGCGATGAAGAAAAACTCGGATTACGCATTGCTTCGCGCTCCTCCGAAGTATATTCGTGAGGTGTAGCTTCTTTATGCTTGCACGAAGCGATAACCGATAAAAAAGTTAATATCAACGCAAATGATAAAAGCAAAGAGATAATTTTTTTCATATTGTTCCTCCAATTATTTATTATATTTTCAACATCATAAGCCTTAGGCCGTTTATTATTTTATATTTTTCATTCTATCAAAATTAAAAATGCTTGATTTTCAAGAATTTTTCACGCGTCAGGCACGATTTTAATTATGTTTCTTTATATATTTCGTCGCCGTGTTTATCCAATTCAGCGTTTTCTTCGCAATAAAAATCATATTCATAAAACAATGCTTCTTTTATCGCTTCCAAATTATCATAAATACTTGTTCCAACGCTTTCCCAATTTCCCGTATTATAATCATATTCTTGAACATTCAGCCTGAATGTGTCCCCTTGCTTCAAGATCAGTGCTCGATCGGTATTTGCAAAATCAAACCATACATAATCATAATCACCGGGCTCAATTCCTGAATATTTATCAGCCTCCCATTGAGCAAGGATCTCTTTGTCTCGATTCTTGCTAATTCTAAAACACAAATAAAGAAACAGAGATATTAAACCAATAATAACTATCTCTTCAATTAAAAAGATAAAAAACAGATGCCAATCACGCTGTGAAAATTCAGAGAATGGCTTATCTCCCGTCCAACTGTCCGTGCGATAAATATTGCCGATCAACAAAATTGAACAAATTAAAATAATAATCACATAAATCCAATATCGTTTTGGATATGGAAATCGCTTGCCCATTTCATCACCGCCCCTCTTTATTGTATCATTAAATCATCATTTTTTCAACTATTTCTTAAAAATCGCAGGTTCGAGTCTCTG
>FR898225.1 GCA_000437375.1 Eubacterium sp. CAG:841 | reverse complement strand
ATCCCATGTATGTGCTGCATACTGTGTATCGCCGCATACACACGAATGCTTATGCTGCTTGTCATCGTGCTTTGTCCATTCACCGTAGCTGTGTTCTTTGAGCTTTTCTACTTTCTCTGTCTTTGTCTCGCCGCAAACGGTACAAGTGTATGTCTTTGTTCCTTCTTTTGTATGCGTGGGCGCTTCGGTTACTTTTCCGCTATCCCATGTATGCGCCGCTGTCTCGACATTTCCGCATACCTTGCAGGTGTGCTTATGATTTTCTGCCGTATTCTTCTCCCATGAACCGTAAGTATGATTGCATGTTACGGTTATTTTTCCTGCATGGATCGTTGCGGTGACATCGTCGCCATCGGCATTTGACATATCGCCCTGACTATAGCTGAGACCAATTTCATATGTATTGGGTTTTGCGGTGTCTTTTATTTTGAATTTAAGTGTAGTAAACGTGCCGGTGCTTGTTATGTTACTCGCATTATACCATACAAATTTGCTTCTGATTACATTACCCATAAATGAACCTCCGAACCCACTGTTTCCGCTCACGTTGGTGAGTTCAAGATTATTTTTATCATATGTAATGTCTGCGTTGAAACCCGCTATACCGGGATTGCTTGTGAATGATATTATAACCGTCACTTCGTCGCCTATATTTCCTGATGCATCCGAAACGGTTATTTCAGGATTCCCTGCCGCATTTACCGGCAATACCATTATACCGATTATAAATATCAGCGATATGGCAAGTGCCGCAATTTTTCCAAAAGTCTTCATTGTTTGTTCTCCTTTTCAATGTTCAGTTTAATTTTATATCCCATCCGGCAAGATACTGCGCGAGCCTTATAAGATCTTTCACATTCGTCTCCCCGTCTCCGTTTATGTCCATTGCGGGAATATTTATATCTACATCCCAGCCTGCATAATACTGGGCAAGAAGTATAAGGTCCTTGACATTCACTTCGTCGTCGCCGTTTATGTCTCCGACCAGAAATTCAAGAATATCAAGACTTATAGATTCAAAATAATCGCAGCCTTCATCCGTGCAATGTCTTACTGCCAGACCGCAATTTTTTCTTGTAGCTTTGATCTCGGCGTGCCATTCTCCCATATGATGTGCGTCGGACGTTATAAGAATATCTATCTGCCCGAATTTTGTATTGTCGTCGCGTTCATAGAAAGTTACAGTAACATATCCCGGAGTTATTCCCGTAAGCACACCGTTTTCGCTTATGCTGGCTTTTCCCGTTTTATTTGAACATTCCCAAACATAAGCTTTTCCGCTGTCAGCTTCGGCGCATGAAAGCTTCATGCTCTTTCCGACGGTCAGCTGATCAGCTTCCGCCGAAAGCTTATATGTGGGATCTCCCATGTCTTTATCTATAACGAAATGGACAATTTCAAGGAAGTTGTAATGTCTGAAATTGCCCGCTTTATCACAGACATAGAAATCATAAAGTCCCCATGTTCCCGGTGCAGAGCCTTCCGGAAGGATAATGCTTATCCTGTATGCTTTCCATTCGGTTGCGTTACCTTTAAAAAACGTTGAACAATAATTTTCGTGTGTATACTCGCCGCCATTAACATTACCCATAGGATCAATCAAGCCGAAATAGCATCTGCCAAGTCCGGATGCATTGTCTCTCGCAAAAAAGTCTATTGTCACAAGGGTTTCTCCGTTAGGCGCTTCGGGATGCGTGGGATATGCATTTACAATAATATTGTTTAAATTTATTTCCGGAGGCTCGTAATCGGAATGTTTGCTGTAATAATTAAACGTAACATTTTTGCCCGCTCCCGCTCCGTCTGAATAAAAGTTGTTGTGCGACCAATTTTCTCCGAAATCAATAAGAGCCAAATAATTTATTGAGTATTCACCTGATTGAGTAAATTCGGTAAATAAAAATGTTATCGTACCTTCGCCGGTTTCGTTGTCGAAGCTACCATACTCATCCATTCGATAACCATTAGTTGTGTTGTTTGCGATTTCGCAATAGACACTTTTTATTCCGACATTGTCTGTTGCTTTGAGCTTAACATGAACGTAAGTCACGTCATGTCCGTCAAACTCGCCCTTTTCCATTACAACATACATTGAGTCCTTTACATACTGCGGAAACTCGGCATCAAACAACGGGTTGTCGATATAGAGCTTCCACCCGAAGTTGTCGGCTCCTGAAAATCTTTCGTTTCCATTTGAATCTTGGAGGGCTATGGAGTCCGTATACCAATATCCCTTGTACGCATATTTGCTTATTGTTATTTCCCCGCGTAAAATTGAGTTATCCCCGTCAACTGGAGCAAACCCCATATCATAAGACGTATTGAATTCGCTGTATATTCTTACAACGCCGCTTGACGCACCGTAAAGCGGGTTGCCGCCGGTGTCAAGCTTCAGTGTAATGGTAAGTAGCTTATCTTCTTCGGGCGCACCCTTTACGTCAATGTCAACGCCTACTATTCTGCCCGGATAAGCGTAGTCGGGATAAAGGTTATACACTTCAAACGTCAGATCTTCACGGATCTTTGCCATGTATATTTCGCCGTTCATAATGTAATCTCTTATGAACGCATATTTTTCCGGAGCGCGAGATTCAAGTCTGTCTGGCATAAGTATATAGTAAGCCACCGACTCCGCCATGTCTTCATCCGGATTGATGTCATGAGAATATGCCGTGACAAACTCCGTTTCCTTTGATGTTGTCCATCCGCTTTCCGTTTTATCGGTTTCGTACCATCCGCCTATTCTTATCCATTCTGCTTTCAGCTTATCAGAGAACAGATATCTCCAAAGGAAGTGCGTCTTTTCGTGAAGCACAAGGCGGAAAGTAGCCTCAACCTCATCACCGAGAAAGGCTCTGTCCATAAACTCTATATAGCCGTGTTCCGCATACGCCCACGAAATAGCTGCAGCCTGAGGGTGAATAAGGTTTACCTGACCGTCAATACGGCGGACAAGATATTCAAGTCCGGGTATTTTGTGAAAGCCCTCCGGCATTTCGGCAAACATTTCGAGTATTGCAAGAAGCTCTTCCGGCTTGAATTGCTCGAAAGCCGCCGCTGTCTCATTCGTTATACCTCTCGTAAGTTCCTCATAATCGGGAACGATTATCGAACATCCGTAGTTGTTTTTCAAAAGCTCATCTATAAACCAGATGTCGGTTCCTTCTTTGGAGGCGTATCTTATCAGCGCGTGATAAAGTCTGTTTGAAAAATACGTCCCCTTAAGCCCGTTCATCTCCGCTCTGCGCGGAACAGCATTTTCGAATGCGTGCTTGTTTATATAAACTATCGTTCCCTTTTCTTTGTAAACGATTTTTATGTCATCGTCTATTTCCTCCGAGGTAAGAACCCACTTCGACGGAAGCTCTCTGGGGAAATTATGAATTTCATTTATAAGGTCAAACATTTTTGAAGAGTAGTCTACACTCCACTTCATATCCTCGTTACTCAGAATGACTTTATATGATGCAAGCAATTTGATAGCGGCATTTGAGTCGCTTACATAGACCATTTCATCAAGAAAATTAAAAGTTTTCTTTGACGGTACCGTGGCGCTTTCTTCATATCCGAAGTATGTATCGTCGGCTTTCCACTGAAAGAAGAATTCCGAAGAATCGACTTTTTCAACAGAGAGATTATATTTTATGTTAGAGCTTGCCGAAATCGTAATCGATTGCGGAGAAGGGATTTTATATCCGTCAAGCTCTATTTTCAGAAAATAAGTGCCTTCTTTGATGTTTTCAAACCCGTATTCCGCATTTGAGCTCAATGTCGAAGAATATGAATTTGTGCTGTCATACAAAAGCACTATTGCATTTTGAACATCATTTTTGTCTATTCCTGTGACGCTTCCATACAATTGCATAGCTTCAGCATTGATACCGGTCCCGCTTTCGGAGGCTCCCGAATTTGAATCCATATAGGCAGAAGATGCCATAACGTTGAATGGAAAAACCATCATAAGCATTGATAATACTAAAATTACTGAAATGATATTAAATAGTTTGACCTTCATAATTTGCTCCTTTCAATTCAATAAAAGTTTATTAAAATATTGTAAAATTTCTATTCATATTTTATTATTGTGGCACAATCTTTTCAAGAAAACATACGAAACTGTGGGCATAATTTACAGTATTGAGTAAAAGATTCACATTCTACGTGTTGCATCCAAGCAAAGAAGCGCAGGAACGCATTTTGCGTTCC
>FR898224.1 GCA_000437375.1 Eubacterium sp. CAG:841 | reverse complement strand
GCCGCAACCGTAATTTTAGCGATGGGAGCAGGAAAAACCGCCGCAAAGGCAATAGACGAATACATTAAAAACAAACAGTAAAAAACGCACCCGCAAGGGTGCGTTTTTTTATATGGTTATACAGTTTTAATTATTTTATTGTTATACGGTTAACAAATTCGCTTGAATCATGAGAGCCAAAATGATTTTTTGCTGCGTCGGCATCTTTAAGAATATCGCTACTCAACGGTGCGTCGTTAACAGTTACCTTTGTAAGGTTGAGTTTTGTTGCAGAACCGTTAGGCCATTCTGCGAATGTGTCTTTATTCTTATTTGTGTATCCAGTCTCTTTAGTGTTCTTCCAAGCATCAAGCTGACCTACAACAAATCCCTTCATAGCACTTGATTTATTATCCTTCTTGTCAGTAAGGTTTTCAGGAATTTCAGTTGTGCCATTCGAGAGCATTCTTGTAAGCGTGGCTTTAACCGTGCAATCATTTATTTCAACAGTACCGGCTGATTCATAACCTATAATACCGCCTGCAACAGCATATCCTACGTACTTATAGTTATCTTTATTGTCATTTTTTGCGTCGTCGTACATACAAGCTGTTATTGTAACATCAACATTAACTCTTTCAATTGTACCGGCTTTTGCATAACCAACTACGCCGCCTATACGGTTGTAGCCTTTAACAGAACCTGTAACCTTGCAGTCTTTGATTGTACCGCCGTCAAGGAAGCCAACGA
>FR898223.1:75927-80661 GCA_000437375.1 Eubacterium sp. CAG:841 | reverse complement strand
GCCTGCGCAGGGCGGCGCCGATAACGGATTTGCGGAAATTTCGGATGCGGATATGAGAAGAATAATGGCAGATCCTATGTTTATATGTTTTGCAAGAGGCAAAACACAGGATATAACTTCGCTTTGCAGAGACTTTTGCTTTATGCTGAGTCAGGGAGAGAACATCGGAGAAAAAAGTAATCTGTCTTCGTCGGTGCTTATGCGCGTAACGCCGGGCGGCGGAGCATACGGCGGCGGAGTTGTACTTACAGAGCGGCAGAGAGCACTTGCAAGAAGTGCGGGAATGTCATACCGCGAATACTACGATCTTATTTCGGGAATACCCGAACACACAAGAAAAAAACAATAAAGGAGAAATAATAAAAACAATGGAAGATATTTACACATGGTCAAATGATATGTATCCTCTCGTCAAAAAGAGCTTTGACGAAAGATATGCACAGAGAATAAATTACATAGGCGAGGTTGCGGGTATCGTAACTCAGGGTGAAACCTCTTATAAGCTTGATTCGCTCGGCGGCTACGGACTTCTTTCCGATTACAACGGCACACTTTCCGTTTCCGGCGGCACGGGCGGTTTTACAAAGACGATCACTCCGAAGGAGCACGCTCTTGCCATGCCTGTTTCATATAAGGACGCGAAGACAGATATGCTTTTTGCTGCCAAAAAGGTGGGTGTTCGCCTTGCCGATTCCGCTTATATGACGGTATGGCATGCTTTCTGCAAGCTTTTCGGCACTGCGCAGACGGCTGTCGGCGCGGACGGTGTTGCATGGGCTTCAAAAAATCATCCTGTAAGCTCGGCTTCGGGCAGCACTAAGTTTTCAAACCTTATGGAAAGCGAACTTTCTCTTGATGCTATATGCACAGCGCAGGCATCGCTTGCTTCAGTTACAACAGCAGACGGTCTGCCCTTTACGGCAAACTATGATTTGCTGCTTGTTTCGCCCGATCTTGAATCGACGGCTAAAACACTTTGCGGTGTAAACGCACAGGCTGCTCCGCTTACAAATCCCAAGACAGGCGTGGGTGGTAACCCCGTTTACGGTATGAGATATATGGTTATCGGTGGTGTGGACGGCTTTGGAAGCGGCAAATGGGCGATTGCGGACAGCGCACTTCTTTCCGAAGCACTTAAGCTCGTATATCTCTCCGAGCCTACAGTTCTTGTTTCTCCCAGAGAAAATCCCCTTGTTACCGACTATGTGGCATATGTTGATTTTGCCTTCGGTTTCGGCGACGCAAGAGCTATCATCTTCTCGGATCCTTCTCTCGCAAAGAAAAACGATAATACCTGAAAATAATTATATAAGGAGGGGAGCTTTTGCTCCCCTTGATTTGTAAAGGAGATAAATATGACACTCGGAAATCTGAAAAAGAAAATATACTCCGTACTTGCAATAGACGAAACGACCGAGCTTCCCGCGCTTTGTTATGCGATAGATTCCACCGCGCGGAAAGTAGCTTCGCTTTGCAGGTGCATAAAACGAAAAGCCGATATAACATTTGCCGGCGGAAAAGCGGAAGCCCCTGCAGATTTTATCTGCGCGGCGGCGGAAATGCCCGTAATTGATTTTTACGACGGCAAGCTTACGATCGCCGACGGAGAAAGTGCGACGATCCCCGTCGTTTATTATGCTTATCCGGAAGAGGTGACCGATTCAACCGACAATGAGACGGAGCTTCCCTACGGCGGAATGGCGTTTGATGCTGTGGCTTACGGCGCGGCAGGCGAGCTTTGCGCGTCGGTGCGTCCGGGCGATGTAAGACGTTATATGGAAATAATGACCGAATACGACGAGCGCATAGCCGGAATGTATTCGGCAAATATAAAAAGCGTTTCGCCGGCTGTATTCTGCGGCGCGAGGAGAATACGCAGATGAGCTTTGAACGGGATAAATACGGGATTTCAAAGCTTAGAACAGAGCTTAAAAGCGTAACGGACGGTAAAAAGGCTTTTTTTATAGACGGCTTTGAAAGCGGCAACGGTGCGAAAGGACGCACTTTGAAAAATACCGTTTATTTGGGCGGCAAAATATGTACTGCGGGAAAGCCCGTTACCGTTTGCGAAAAAGCGGAAAGTATTGCGTGTGCCGAAAATATTATTTATGATATAGGTCCCGGCAGCACGCTCGGAACAAACAACTTCTATTGTCGCGGCAGAGGACAGATGAGCGATACATATTCCGACGACGGAAAGCTTACAGTCAAAACCATAACGTTCGATAAATCAAATGACGACGGAACGCAGAGCGATGACGAAGACTGCGTTTGCTTTTTACAGACGCTTTCGGCAAAGAAATATCTGTTCCGTGTTGTTATGGAAACAGACGCTTCAATTGCAAAGATGGGAGTAAAGCTTATAAAACAGAACGGCGTTTCAAGCTATTCCTCCAAAACGGATATAGTGGTGTCAGGCGGAAAGCAATATGCCGCGTTTTCGCTCAATGTTTCTGCTGAGGGGAAATACTATATAGGAATAGCGCCCGTTTATGAAGGAAGTGACAACGAGGTGAGCGGATATTACAGCGCGGATATAACAAAGCTTTATCTTTATGATGTAGCCGATGCCGAAGAAAACGGCATAAGCGAAAGCATACTTATATCTGCTGATTTTGACGGAAGATATTATAGTCTGTCCACCGTAAAAAACTTTTCCGGAGGGAAGGTATTTGCAAGGTATGAATACGGCGGCAGCAAATATTTTGCAACCGCAGACGGAATATTCCGCACTGACGGAGAAAAGCTCTGCGTGCTTTGCTCAGGCCGTCATGCAAAGGAAGGAGCTTTCTATACGATCGGATCCGGACTTTACTTCGCCGACGGAGACAGGGTTCTTAAAATATATGAATACAGAAGCGAGGAGGCGGATGAGGAGCCGACAACATACACGGGCTGCAGTTATGACGGTACAGAATATACAGAGGGGGAATCAAATCCGCTTTCGCTGTACGCCGATGTTGTGTTCAACGCAAGCACGGAGCGCACAAGAAAGCTTCCGTCTGCCGTGAATTTTCAGCAGGGGGAATACACGGTTTTTGAAAGCAACGGACGCGTTCTTTCTTCTTCCGAGTATACTGCGAGCATATATAACGGTAAGCTGATAATCGCGCTTGTCGACGAAAATCTTGAAAAGCTTACGGTGCGAGTAAGACTTGCTTCCGCCGTTACGGACAGGACTGCCGACGTCAGAGCCGCATTTTACGGAGGGACGCTTATAGACGAGGGTGAGGATGGTGCCTCAAAAAAACTTATAGGCTTTTATCGGGACAAAGTATATCTTTTCTCAATGACAGGGGCGCACAGAGTCGATCCGGAGGTTCAGAGCGTTTCTGCGGGAGATACGATTACCGCGCTTATAAGTGCAGGCGACAGCAGATTTGTTTTCACGGAAAAGTCGATTAAAAAAGTAATTATAAGCGAGACGGGAGTTCTTTCGGTGATTCCGGTAAAGAACGGCTTCGGGTGCGACGTTGCGGGGAGTGCGGTGGCTTTCGGCGACAGTGTGTATTTTGCAAATACATACGGAGGCATTTATTTTATGGATAAGGACGGCGAGACTTCGCTCGACGTGTGCAGACGTGTTTCCGCCGCTGTGAGCGACGAATTTTCCGCTATGATGCTGTCCGGAAAGGAAACGACGGCAGTATGCTCGGACGGAAAGTATTTTCTTTTCGCTGGCGAGGAGGCACTTGTCTGGGACGAATATGAGAAAAGACCTGCGTCCGTGCTTTCCGCACCAGATGAAAGAAAGCTCGTTTGGTACAAGGTCAGCCTTGAAGGCTTCGGCGGAATAGTAGGCTCCGGCGGAGGGAAAATATATTACACTTCGGGCGGGGAAATAAAAAGTTTTTCATTTTTGCCCGGAAACGGAGAAGGAAGCTTTGAAAGCGAAGTTCTTTATCCCGAAGGAATATTTGCCGAAAAGAAAATTTGCGGAATACGCATTTCGGCAAGGCTCGGAGAAAAAGCAACGCTTTCATTTCGCCTTGACGGAGAGCGGCAGCCAGATGAATATACGCTTTGTCCGAGCGCGAAAGCGGGCGTTTATACGGTTGCGCTTCCCGAACGCAGCTTTTATGGATTTTCCGTAGAAATATCGGGCGAAGATTTTGAGCTTTACGGAATAGGCGCAGAATATTATATGATTTGAGGAATATTTCTTTATTGTAGCGGAGATAATATCGGTGACAAAAATGAAAGGAATAATGCGCCTGCGGTTTTAAGCAGTCGCATGGGAAAAACGATATGAATATAACTCTCAATGAAAAAGAAAAGAACTGTGTTACCGACCTTTTAAGCCAGGAAAAACTTTGTATTGAAAAGTATGAAAAATACGCCTCTATGGCAAAGGACACGGTGCTGAAAGATCTGTTTACAATGATAAAATCCGATGAGGAAAAGCATCTTTCATCGCTCAATGACCTTATGAACGGAACGGTTTCGACAAATGTAAATGTAAACGATAACGCCGGCGCGACATATTCTCCCGCCGCCACATATACGGGAAATTATGTTCAGGCGGATAAGGACAGCGACGCTTTTCTCTGTACCGATGCCATAACGACCGAAAAATATGTTTCTTCTGCATACAATTTTGACCTTTTCCAATTCGGAAGCACAGAGGCGAGGAAGCTTCTTGCCGATATTGAAGTTGAAGAGCAGAATCATGCGGAAATGATGTTCCGCTACAAAACAGTAAATTCAATGTGCTGATAAGCAAAAAAGCCGCCA
>FR898223.1:65455-75887 GCA_000437375.1 Eubacterium sp. CAG:841 | reverse complement strand
GGCTTTTTTGTTGAAAATTATACATGTCGGAGATTGAAACAAAAAATCGGCAGAGAGCAGCTCTGCCGAAAATTTATTTTAAAAACTTTTTTATTTTGTCTCTCCAGAAGAAGAAATATCTTCGCGCCATAAGCGTGTAGAGCCACTGTGTCATCACTGCGATAACCATTGAAAGAACAAAATACAATGCCGAAAGCCACTTGCTTTCCGGAAGCTCGAGAAGCTCCGAAAAGAACAGCCATCCGACGGTAAGAAGTACAAGCGGAAGAAGCACTTTCAGTACTTTACCGAAGATTTTTCCCGCTTTGTCAAAAAGAAATTTCGTCGCCGCCATCGGACCGAACAGTGCCGCAAAACATATCGGAGCAAAAAGGTTGTTGCCGCAGATCAGAAAACTGAGTACAGCTATTGCCGCATAAACGAGTAATGCATAAAGCTGTCCCATTTCCGCCGCGCAGAACAGCACGATGAAAGAAGCTATGCATGCTGCCGAAATATCCAGCACGCCCAAAAGTCCGCCGAGAAATATAATTACTGCGCCCATTGCCGAAAGTATTCCGGAAAGGGCTATTTTTTTTGTATTTCTCATATCAGCAGCAACGGATAAGGTCTCCGCCGCAGGCTTCGCACAGACAATCCGCGCACATAAGCGTTGAGCAGACGTCGCATACGTTGCATCCGCCGACATCGCCTTCGCGAGTGTAGCCGCGAGCCGACTCTTTCATCTTTTCCGTTGCCTGCCTGTATTCGGGATTGTCGGGATCCATTTCGGAGGCGGTGGAAAAATTTCTTGAGGCTTCAAAATACCATCCGCGAGCGGCAAACACAAGCCCTTTGAGATAGTACCATTCGGCATTTCTTTCAAGAGGATCGACTGCGTTGAGTCTTACGTCCGCTTCATAGAAATTGCGTTCGTCAATAAGCTGACGTATATCGGCAAAACGACCTGCGTCATATGAAGAATTATATGTGTTGCCGGAAAAAGAGCCGTCGTCGCCGAAACCGTTTTCCATGCGTTCTTTTTCCTGCTGACGCTGACGGTTTATCTTGTCATAGGCTTCGTTTATTTCTTTCATCTTTTCCTGTGCAAGATCGGCGAGCGGGGAGCCTACATAATTATCGGGATGATATTTTTTGGCAAGCTCTCTGTACGCGCTTTTTATTTCGTCATCGGTCGCGGTTCTGTCCACGCCGAGAACCTTATAAGGATCCTTTCTCATTTTTCCGCCTCCTTTCTCATCATCAAAATGAGCGAATTCTCCATTCCTCCGTGAATGATATTCATAATACAGCGCATAAGCTCTTCGTGCTTGGGTTTGTCTATAAGCGCTATTGCGCGATCAAGCGAGCAAAGCTCAAGCGTCAGTATATCCGATATATCCGAGGAGAGATATTTTTTCGCTTTATCGGCGCTGTCAAACGCGTAGATGAAGGGATTGTATTTATTTTCTTTTACGTCTTTTTTGTAATCGCATACGGCGTCGGCAAGATATACCCAGCGTCCGGTGTGATATCCGATCTCTTTTGCGATCTCGGATTTTGCCCCTTCATATCCGAAGGAGAGAAGCTCCGAGAGAAGATATCCGAATTTGTCCGCCACCATATCGGGATATGGACATTTTTCGTCTTCAAGCGCCGAAAGCTCTGAAATATACTTTTCCGTCTTTGCCGATATTTCAGGCAGAGCGGCTTTTCTGTCTATTCTTCTCGCATACGGAAGAAACGCCTTTGCCAGCATACGCTTCGCGCCTTTTTCGTCTCGGACATTATCCTTGCAGTTGTAATATACCAAAGCTCCGCTCACTCTTGCCGTATATTCAAGCTCGGCGTTGTCGCAGCAGACGGTGCGCTTACGCATTGGATGCGCCTTGCAACGTATGCTTTTCAGCGAAATATCCGCATCGGAGAGAGCCATCCGGCACAGGGCAAAGAATGTCATATCGTATGAAAGGGTAAAAGCGGAAATGCCGCCCGTATGTTTTTCCATAGAGCGACACAGTCCGCAATATACGCTTCTGTAAAAATCGTTGTCCTTTACCTTAAGCTCCGGTACAAGCGGTTTTACAAATCCGAACATTATTTATGAAATAGAAGAACCGTAACGGTTGTAGTAATAATAGTAGTCAACATAAGAAGAAAGGAAAGTTTTCTTCATGCTGAAGCCGGAGATAGCGTCGCTGTCTACCGTGACGGAAGCGTCATAAGCTTCAACTACGCCGTCATACTTGTCATATTTTACGTCGTCTTTGTAGGAAGAGAAGAGGTCCTTGTATTCTTCGTTTTCGTATACTTTGTCAAGAAGGTCTATGCGCTTTACTATATATGTGTAATCGTTTGTATCGCCTGTTGAAAGAGCCTCGGTGTGTTCGCCTACCTCAAGTTTCTTTATAGCTTCGTTTATGTTTGAAGCGCCGTTTACGAGGTCGCTGTCTTTAAGAACGAATACGCCATGGGGATATTTTATTGAATAGAAATCATCGGAATATTTTTTAACGAGATCGGCAAAGTCCGCGCCACCGTCAAGTTCTTTTATTATTTTTGCGGCAAGAAGCCCTTTTTCTTCAGCTTCTTCTTCCGTAAGCTTTTCTGTTTCAAAAGCTTCCTGTTCGGTTACCTTGCCGTCTTTGTCAGTTGTTGTTTTGACAACTCGATTGCCGTCGCCGTCAACCTTTACCTTGTTCTTCATATCGAGCATGATGTACATATATCCGACGTAGTTTTCCGTGTAATATTTTTCAAGCTCTTCATCTGTCACGGGATCGATACCGTTTTCGCCGTAGAGATGTTCAACTATGGCTTTTGACTTTTCAACCATTATAAGATAATCGTAGAGCTCGTCTGCCGTGTAGCCGTAATACTGTTTGAACGCACCTGCGCCGCCCTGATTTTTCTTTGCCGTTTCAACCGTTTTCTTGTGGCTTGCGATTGTTTCATCACTTATGGAAAGGTTGTATTTATCAAAAAGGTACTGTTCTATGAGTATGGACTTTACCTGCGTTGTAACGCGGTCGGTGTAGAGCTTGTCATAGGTTATGTCGTCATCTGTTTTCGTATCCCAGATGGTGGACTCTACGGACGAGTTGAGACCGTACTGAGTATAGAACTGCTGTTTGCTGTAAGTCATCATAAATTTGAAGAAACCGCTTGTGGCAGTGTAAGTCTTGCCGTTATCTGCGGCGAAGGTCGCAACCACTTTGGATGAGCTGCAACCGGAAAGAGTAAATGCAAGCGTTGCCATAAGCATCGCAAGGACGATAGTAAAAGCAATGGCTTTTACTGTTTTTGTTGTACGTTTCATAATTTTTTGATTCTCCTTGTTTTTTGTAAAAGCGGAATTGAAAAGTCCTGTTTAACATAATACATACATTTTTCAATAAAATCTACTCTTTTTTTGATTTTATTTGTATATATTTTTTTAACAACCCGCAAATGAACGGTAAAATCGGCTCTCCGCTTTTGTTTTTGCACCGTACCGACGGCTTTGCGGAAGCAATTACGGTTATTGATTTCTTCGGATAGAGCGCAATCATCTCCGACCACGCAGCTATATCAAGATATTTCGGATATATCACGGCGCCGTCTTCTGTCTGATCTATCTGAACAAAGGCGCAGTCTATAGCAAGCGCACGGAGCAGCGATATCGAAAGCAGCGTTTCCACAGACGGCGGAAGATCTCCGTAGCGGTCGAGAAGCTCGGCTGCGATGTCGTCCATATCCTGTTCGGTTTCAACCGTTGCTATCTTTTTGTAAACGTCTATTCTCTGCGCAGGATCTTCAATATAGCTTTCGGGAATATATGAGTCTCTGCCGATGTTTACGGTGCAGTCGGCGCGTTCTTTAGGCTTTTCGCCTTTTTCTTCAAGCACGGCTTCGTTTAAGATCTTTATATAAAGATCGTAACCTATGCTTTCCATATGGCCGTGCTGACGGGCGCCGAGAAGATCGCCCGCACCTCGTATTTCAAGGTCCCGGAGCGCTATCTTGAAGCCCGAACCGAACTCCGTAAAATCGCGTATCGCCTGCAAGCGCTTTGTCGCTATTTCCGAAAGCGATTTCGAGTGCGGATATGTGAAATACGCATACGCTCTGCGAGAGCTTCTGCCCACGCGTCCTCTTATCTGGTGCAGCTGAGAAAGTCCCATTTTGTCTGCATTTTCTATTATCAGAGTATTTGCGTTGGGAACGTCAACGCCGGTTTCGATTATCGTTGTGCAGACGAGAATGTCAATATCGCCGGAAACCATGCCCTGCCATATCGCGGAAAGCTCTTCTTTTTCCATCTGACCGTGTGCTGTTTCAATTACCGCGTCCGGAAATTCGTTTCTTAGCCTCATTGCTTTCTGAACGATAGTGTCAACTCTGTTATGCAGGTAGAACACCTGGCCTCCGCGACGAAGCTCGCGGCGTATGGCTTCGTTTATCACTATATCGTCATGTTCGAGAACATAGGTCTGAACGGGAAGCCTGTCGCTCGGCGCTTCATCAAGCACCGACATATCGCGGATAGAACTCATCGCCATATTCAGCGTTCGCGGTATCGGCGTTGCGGTGAGAGTAAGCACGTCCACGTTTTTTGAGAACTGTTTGAGTTTTTCTTTGTGAGCCACGCCGAAGCGCTGTTCCTCGTCGACTATCAGAAGCCCGAGATCCTTGAACTGAACATCGGAGGAGAGAAGTCTGTGCGTACCGATGATGATATCGACATCGCCTCTTTTCAGCGCGCGGAGCGTTGCCTCCTGCTCTTTTGACGTTCTGAAGCGTGACAGCAGCGATATTTTTATGGGGAAGGCTCTCATTCTCGAGATAGCCGTCTGATAGTGCTGCATTGCGAGAATCGTCGTCGGAACGAGGATAGCCACCTGCTTCCCGGCTTCAACCGCTTTGAAAGCGGCGCGGAGCGCGACCTCCGTTTTTCCGAAGCCTACGTCGCCGCAGAGAAGTCTGTCCATAGGAACGGAGCGTTCCATATCGCTTTTTATATCTTCGGCGGCGGCAAGCTGTCCATCCGTTTCGTCATATTCAAAGGTAGATTCGAATTCTCTCTGCATTTCGCCGTCCTTCGGGAAAGCGTAGCCCGGTCTGCGAAGTCTCTCGGCATAAAGCTCGATAAGCTCTTTTGCCATTTCCTTTACTTCGGCTTTTACCTTTGATTTTGCTCTTGACCATTCCGTGCCGCCGAGCTTTGAAAGGTGAAGCATACCGTCGTCCGCCCGTGCGCCGATGTATTTAGATACAAGGTCTATCTGCTCGCATGGGACGTACAGCACATCCGTGCCGGCATACTGTATTTTCATATGATCGCGGCAGACTCCGTCGTAATTGCGGATGCTTTCGAGTCCCATATACCGTCCGATACCGTGCGTGACGTGGACAACGTAATCACCGACTTCAAGGTCGGCATAGGAGAGTATCTTTTCCTTTGCCGAACGTGTCGAGCGGGCATTTTTCAGCTTTCTTACGGTGAGCTTCCGTTTGGCAAGACTTTGATTTTCACGCAGGGAAATGCATGCAAATCGCGAACGGATAAGCTCAAAACCTTCTGCATCAAAGCAGCTGATATACGCACATCTGCGCGGAATATCTTTTATTTTCATAAAATCGGATGCGGCGGCAACCGATATTCCGCCGTCACCGAGCAGTTTTACAAGATTGTTTATCTCAACTTCGTTTTCACAGAGGATGAGTATCGATGCTCCTGCCGTGACATAGCCGGAAACGTCTTCGACGAGCGCGGCATAGTTTTCGGTAGGGGAGGCGGTCTTTCTGCTTTCAAAAGAATAAATGCCGGAAATTCTTTCTCTGTACTGAGAAACGAAGCTGTTTACGAGCACTGCGGGATTTCTCTGCACGAATGAATAGAAATCCTCCGCATCTTCGGAAAACGCGCTGTATCTGGAAATCATAACGCCTGACGAGATAAGCTCCTTTACAGTTTCCTCATAGTGCCAGACGTAAGCTTTCAGACGTTCTTCGACAGAGGATGATTCCGTCATAACGACGAGCGTGTCTTCGCAGAACCAATCTATAAGCGCGGTACATTCCGGATATATAAGCGATATATATTTATCCGAAAAAGCGATCTCAAGTCCCGCGTCGACGGCGTCCTTTTCGTGCATGAGCGATTCGCGCGCTTCGGCGGGGATGTTTTTTTTCAGCTGAGCCGATATCACCGAGGACATCTTTGCTCTTGCATTTTCATCTATTAAGATTTCGCGCGCGCACGTTACGGTAACTTTTCCTATGTCGGATGTACGACGCTGAGTCATAAGATCGAAAGAATATATCGAGTCTATATCATCGCCGAAAAACTCTATTCTTACGGGCGATGAAAGTTGCGGCGGGAATATGTCGAGTATTCCTCCGCGCACGGAAAACTGTCCTTTGCCGTCCACAAGAGCTTCTCTTACATATCCTGCCGAAACAAGAAATTTTGCAAGCTCGCCTATGTCGGCGCTTTCGCCTTCGGAGAGAGTCATTGTGGCTTTTTCAAGACGTCCGCGCGGAATTGTATACTGAAGCGCGGCGTCCGGTACGGTTACTACAACGTCAACGTCGTCCTCGGCTATTGCCGTAAGCACGGCTATGCGTTCGTGTTCCGTATCGTGAGAGGAGACAATGTTGTAAAGCACGGGATCGCGTACGGGATAGACCATGGAACGAAGTCCCACGCCGGAAAGAAATGCATTTATTATATTTGCCGTTTTTTCGTCGTGCGCGACGATGAGTGCAGGCGAGGACGTTATTTTTTCGCAAACCAAAGCGGCGAGGAAAGCGTTTCTCGCCCCCTCGCAAAGACCCGTTACCATAATCGGCGCACGGTTTTCTATCTTCATTTGCACCGATAGGTTCTCAAGCAACTGTCCGTATTCGCGCTCTTCGCGGATACGGCTTGAAAGTATATTCATTTTTACCTCTCTGTTCTGTTGTAAAGGTTCATCGCTTTTTCGATGTCGCCCGATATTATAAGATGCACTGCGTCAAAAATATCGTCAAGGCGGCTTTCCGTCAATTTCATGTCGCCGTCGGGAAGATTTCCGAGTACCCAATCCGCAAGGTCATATTCGGGAGTCGGCTTTTTTCCCACGCCTATTTTCACACGCGGATATTTTTCGGTTCCGAGCCACTTGTTTATGCTTTTAAGCCCGTTGTGACCGCCGGCGCTGCCTTCTCTGCGGATACGGATATGACCGGGATCAAGGGAGGTATCATCACTTAAAATTATTATATGGTCGGGGGTTATTTTATAAAAATCCGCCGCGGCGGATACCGCCGTTCCGGAAGCGTTCATAAGAGTCTGCGGCTTCATTAAAAGCACTTTCGTACCGCCGATTTCACATTCGCCGACGAGCGAATCAAACTTTGCGCGGTTAATCTTTGCACCGAGCTTCGCGGCTATATGATCTATCGCACGGAAGCCCGCGTTGTGACGGGTGTTTTCATATTTCTTGCCGGGATTGCCGAGTCCGACGACGATGAACGCCGGGGGACCGGAGACCGTGCTTGCTTCTATTTTTTTGAAAAGGTCGAATATACTCATATTTTCCTCCGCTTAGGTTTCGGTCAAACTTTGCAAGGTATATTTTACACAAAATATAACCGTTTTTCAAGTATATAGAGTCGATTTTGAAATAAATATTCGGAAAATAAATCTTTTTCGGAAAAAATTTTGAAAAAACTATGGATATTGCGATTTTGTTGTGATATAATATCTAATCGTATAAAGTTACTAAAACTTTAATAAATAAAAAGTGGAGGAATTTCACACAATGGCAGCAAAAAAGTATTGTTACCTGTTCAGCGAAGGCAACGCAAATATGCGCGAGCTTCTCGGCGGCAAGGGAGCTAACCTTGCAGAAATGACAAACATCGGTCTTCCCGTTCCCCAGGGCTTTACCATTTCGACGGAAGCCTGCACACAGTATTATGAAGACGGGAAGAAGATCAATCCTTCCATCGAAGCGGAAATAATGGAATACATCGAAAAGATGGAGAAGATCACCGGCAAGAAATTCGGCGATCACGAAAATCCCCTTCTCGTTTCCGTTCGTTCGGGCGCAAGAGCATCGATGCCCGGTATGATGGATACCATCCTCAATCTCGGTCTCAACGAAGAAGTTGTAGATGTCATCGCAAAGAAATCCGGCAATCCCCGTTGGGCTTGGGACTGCTACAGAAGATTTATTCAGATGTTCTCCGATGTTGTTATGGAAGTCGGCAAGAAGTATTTTGAAAAGCTCATCGACGAGATGAAAGAAAAGAAAGGCGTAAAGCAGGACGTTGAGCTTGACGCTGAAGATCTCAAGACTCTCGCAACACAGTTCAAGGCTGAATACAAATCCAAGATCGGTACGGATTTCCCCTCCGATCCTAAGGTTCAGCTCTTTGAAGCTATCAAGGCAGTATTCCGCAGCTGGGACAACCCCCGTGCAAACGTATACCGTCGTGATAACGATATTCCTTATTCATGGGGTACAGCAGTAAACGTACAGATGATGGCGTTCGGTAACATGGGCGACGACTGCGGTACAGGCGTTGCATTCACACGTGACCCCGCTACGGGTGCTAAGGGACTCTTTGGTGAATTCCTTACAAACGCACAGGGCGAAGACGTTGTTGCCGGCGTTCGTACACCTATGAAGATAGCTGAAATGGAACAGAAATTCCCCGAAGCTTTCGTTCAGTTCGAAAACGTATGCAAAACTCTTGAAGCTCACTATCGTGACATGCAGGACATGGAGTTCACCGTTGAACACGGCAAGCTGTACATGCTCCAGACACGTAACGGTAAGAGAACGGCTCAGGCTGCTCTCAAGATCGCTTGCGACCTCGTTGACGAGGGTATGAGAACTCCCGAAGAAGCAGTTGCAATGATCGACCCCAGAAACCTTGATACACTTCTTCACCCGCAGTTCGATGCAAAGGCACTCAAAGCAGCAACACCTCTCGGCAAGGGCCTCGGCGCATCTCCCGGCGCAGCTTGCGGACAGATTGTATTCACGGCAGAAGATGCTGTTGAATGGAAGAAAGCCGGCAAGAAGGTCGTTCTTGTTCGTCTCGAAACTTCTCCCGAAGATATCACGGGTATGAAGGCAGCTCAGGGTATACTCACGGTTCGTGGCGGTATGACAAGCCACGCAGCCGTTGTTGCACGCGGAATGGGAACATGCTGTGTTTCCGGTTGCGGCGACATAAAGATGGATGAAGAAAACAAGAAGTTTGAACTCGCAGGAAGAACATTCCACGAAGGCGACGTTATCTCCATCGACGGTACAACAGGCAATATCTATGGCGAAGCTATCTCTACAGTTGACGCTACAATAGCAGGCGAATTCGGCAGAATCATGGCTTGGGCAGATGAGTTCAGAAGACTCAGAGTCCGCACAAATGCCGACACTCCCAGAGACGCAAGGAAAGCAAGAGAACTCGGCGCAGAGGGTATCGGTCTTTGCCGTACAGAGCATATGTTCTTTGAAGCTGACAGAATTGCAGCTTTCAGAGAAATGATCTGCTCCGACACAGTTGAAGAAAGAGAAGCTGCTCTTGAAAAGATACTTCCTTATCAGCAGGGCGACTTTGAAGCTCTTTACGAAGCTCTTGAAGGAACCCCCGTTTGCATCAGATTCCTTGACCCGCCGCTTCATGAGTTCGTTCCTACGGAAGAAGCCGATATCGAACTTCTCGCAGCAGCACAGGGCAAGAGCGTTGAGAGCATAAAGGCGCTTATCGCTTCTCTCCACGAATTCAACCCGATGATGGGTCACCGTGGTTGCCGTCTTGCGGTAACATATCCCGAAATCGCAAAGATGCAGACAAAGGCTGTTATCCGTGCGGCTATTAACGTAAAGAAGAATCACCCCGATTGGAATGTTAAACCCGAAATCATGATCCCTCTTATCTGCGAAGTAAAAGAGCTTAAGTTCGTAAAGAAGGTTGTTGTTGAAACAGCTGACGCTGAGATTGCAGCAGCAGGCGTAAAGCTTGATTATGAAGTAGGTACAATGATTGAAATCCCGAGAGCAGCTCTTACAGCTGACGATATAGCAAAAGAAGCTGACTTCTTCTGCTTCGGTACAAACGACCTTACCCAGATGACTTACGGCTTCAGCCGTGACGACGCAGGTAAGTTCCTCAACGCTTATTATGATACAAAGATCTTTGAAAACGATCCGTTTGCAAAGCTTGACCAGGTAGGCGTAGGCAAACTTATGAAGATGGCTATCAGCCTCGGCAGACCCGCAAATCCGAATCTCCACATCGGTATATGCGGCGAGCACGGCGGCGACCCGACATCCGTTGAGTTCTGCCACAACATCGGTCTTGATTATGTTTCCTGCTCACCGTTCCGTGTGCCGATCGCACGCCTTGCAGCAGCTCAGGCAGCTATCAAGGAAAAGAAGAACTAAGATAATAGTTTTTACGGAAAGTCCCCCCC
>FR898223.1:46525-65418 GCA_000437375.1 Eubacterium sp. CAG:841 | reverse complement strand
CGAGGGGCTTTTTTGTCGGCTGTAAAAGTAATAGCTTGAAAACTTCAAAAAAACATGGTATAATCTGCTCGGCAGGGCCGTATTTTAATATTAAAAAATCATAAAAGAGGTGCGGGAATGAAGGTACTTATTATAAACGGAAGTCCGAGAACCGGCGGAAACACGTCTGTTGCGCTTGAAGAGATGAGAAAAGTATTTGAAAAAGAAGGAATTGAGACAGAAATATTTGCAGTCGGCGGCAAGGACATAAGAGGCTGTATTGCCTGCGGACGTTGCGGGGAGCTTGGAAAATGCGTTTTTGACGATGCCGTCAATGACCTTGCACCGAAGTTCGAGGTGGCGGACGGAATCGTCGTTGCGAGTCCGGTTTATTATGCTTCCGCGAATGCGACGCTTATCGCTCTGCTTGACAGACTTTTTTACAGCTCTCATTTTGATAAAACGATGAAAGTCGGGGCGAGCGTTGTCTGTGCCAGACGTGGAGGATGTTCCGCAACGTTTGACGAGCTGAACAAATATTTTACAATATCGGGTATGCCGATTGCATCAAGTCGGTATTGGAATTCAATACACGGTCGTACGCCAGGCGAAGCCGAAGAGGACGAAGAAGGCAAGCAGACGATGCGCACGCTTGCAAGAAATATGACGTTTTTGATGAAAAGCATTGCGCTCGGCAAAGAGAAATTCGGTTTGCCCGAAAGAGAAAAGCCCGTTCGCACGAATTTTATAAGATGAAGAAAAAATCTCTCCGCACATCTGTGCGGAGAGATTTTTCTTTTTCACAGTCATAAATCGGACAAATCCTCAATATAATTGCATTGAATAAAACCAAACCGGGAGGATTTGAAATGAGCATTTACAAGGATATAGCGCAAAGAACGGGCGGAGATATTTATATAGGGGTTGTCGGTCCCGTAAGAACGGGGAAGTCCACATTTATAAAAAAGTTTATGGAAACACTCGTTCTTCCGAATATTGAAAACGATTATGACAAAAAGCGCGCGCAGGATGAAATGCCGCAGTCTGCCGCAGGAAGAACCGTAATGACGACCGAGCCGAAATTTATTCCCGACGACGCGGTGAAGATAACTCTTGACGGAGTCGGTACGCTTTCCGTAAAAATGATAGACTGTGTGGGATATATGGTTCCCGACGCGCTCGGAAACTTTGAGAACGGTCAGCCGAGAATGGTGAACACTCCATGGTCGGAGGAGAGCGTTCCGTTTGAAACGGCGGCTGAAACCGGCACGAAAAAAGTAATTACCGATCACAGCACGATAGGGTTTCTTGTCACGAGCGACGGTTCGTTCGGGGAGCTTTCAAGAGAAGGCTATGCCGACGCCGAAGCGCGTATCGCAGCTGATATTTCGGCGATAGGCAAGCCCTATGCCATAATTCTCAATTCCGCCGTGCCGAATTCAAAAGAAGCTATCGGGCTTGCGCTTTCGCTTGAAGAAAAATACGGAGCTCCCGTTGCGCTTGTAAACTGTCTTGAGCTTGATCGCGACGACATCGAAAACATAATGGGACTTGTGCTTTTGCAATTCCCCGTGACGGAAATTGAAGTTAAATTACCCGATTATATGAACGCGCTTGACGCAAGCCATCCGATGCGTCGCGAGCTTTACGACGCGGCTATGGAATGTGCAAAGAGCGTAAGCAAAACGGGCGATATTTCCGAAAAGTTCAAAACGCTTGAAGAAAGCGATTATGTGGACTCGGTAAATGTTGATTCCGTTGATCTCGGAACGGGAAAAGCAAGCGTTTCCGTGAAGCTGAAGGACGGACTGCTTTATAAGCTTATAGGAGAGCTTACGGGCTTTGACGTCACGGGAGACGAGGCTCTTCTCAAATTGCTTACAGAGCTTGCGTCAACCAAAAAACAGTATGATAAGGTTTCCGAAGCGCTTTCCTCCGCTATGGACACAGGCTACGGCATTGTCACGCCTGATATTTATGATATGAAGCTTGAAGAGCCTGTTATCGTCAAGCAGTCGGGCGGATACGGCGTAAAGCTCCGCGCGTCGGCGCCTTCGATACATATGATAAAAGCCGATATTCAGACGGAGGTCTCGCCCATCGTCGGTACGGAAGCACAGTCGGAGGAAATGGTCCGCTTTATGCTGAAAGAATTCGAAACCGATCCCAAGCGCATATGGGATACGAATATGTTCGGCAAATCTCTTTATGAGCTTGTAAATGAAGGACTTCATACAAAGCTTTCTCATATGCCGGACGACGCGAGGGCAAAGCTCTCGGAAACGCTCGGAAGAATAGTCAACGAGGGCAGCGGCGGACTGATCTGTATTATACTTTAATAAAAACTCCCGACAAGAGCCGAGTCCTGTCGGGAGTTTTTGTTTTTTTGATTTTTTCTAAAAAAGAATGTTACTTTCCTTTTTGATGAAAACATAATTTTTGTACAAACCAATTTACTGAAGTTTCTTTTGCCTACTTTCCTTTTCGAAGAAAAGTAGGTCAGTTTCCTAGAGCTGCGCCGATTGCCGTTGCAAACTGCGCATTTTCCGGGATAATGAAATTCACGCCGAACGTGGAGCTGAGATTTTCAAAAATTTTATTTGCGGGGGCGATCGTCGCAAGGTTTCCGGTCAGGACGATGTTTTCGATATTTTCTTTTCTTGCGGCGAAAACTCCCATCACGCCTACGGTTTCGAATACCATATTTATTATTCCGCGCGCGATGTCGGCAGGCGCGGCGATGTCTGAAAGCTTGCCGAAGTTTGCCGCTGTCATTTCGGGCGGCAGAGAAATGGACGCGCCTGCTTCCGTAAGATCTTTAATCCGCAGGTCTACATTGTCAAGCTCACCTGTTTCGGCGAGCTCAACTATGTGGTCGATATCGTCCATGCCGAGCATTTTTTTTGAAAGTCCGATGAGAGTGCCACCTCCTACGCCTGTTCCGCCGAGATATGCGGTTGTTATGCCGTCAGGCGATTTTTTCGCATGGACAAGAGCTGTTCCCGTGCCCATACTTATCACTATTGCCTCCGAAAGTCCGGAAAGATACAGCCCGCCTCTGCCGACGCAATCAAATTCAACGGCTTTTGTCAAGGGAAGTCCGTATATCGGTTTTTTGATATATGACGAGCCTACGCCCGTGATTATTACTTTTTCTATATCGGAAAGCTCAAGTCCGTTCTGAGTTGTGAATTTGCCGAATGCGCCGTAGACAGAAGTTACGGGATCGGCGGCGCGGACAAACTGCGGGAAATTAATTTTTCCTTTATATGACGCAACGATTTTTGTCGTGCTTCCGCCAACGTCTATACCGATTATCGCTTTCATTTTTTCTTCCTTTCTTTAATATGCTCCGTTACACGGGAGATGAAACTATCATTTCGCAAAGAGTGATGTAATCTATTCCAGCCGCTTTGGCTTCCTGCGGCAAAAGACTTGACGGTGTCATTCCCGGAAGAGCGTTTGCTTCGAGACAGAAGAAATTTCCGTCTCTGTCCATAAGAAAATCAAGACGACTGTACATACCGAGTCCCAAAGCGTTGTGAGCGCGGAGGGCGATGCGTCCCATTTCTTCCGCCTGACTTTCGGTAAGGTCTGCAGGGCAGATCTCTTCAGTTGCGCCCGCCTGATACTTGTTTTTGTAATCGTAAAATCCCGTTTTCGGGATAATTTCTATTGCGGGGAGCGCTTTTCCGCCCAATATTCCTACGGAAAACTCTCTGCCCGTGATTTTTTCTTCTATCATTACCTTTGCACCATAGCTTTTTGCAAGGCTTATTGCCTTTTCAAGCTCGCGAGGTGTTTCCACTATCGTCACGCCGACGCTTGATCCGCATCCGCAGGGCTTTACTACGCATGGCGTAGGAATTTCGGATATGTCCTCGTCGCAATAAAGATTCCACTTCGGTGTGGGAATTCCGTTTGACTCAAATATAGCTTTTGTAAGAGCTTTGTCCATTGCGAGATGACAGGAAGCGTAATCACTGCCCGAATGTTTTATTCCGCACGATTCGAGAAGCGCTTCTATACGCCCATCTTCCCCCATTCCGCCGTGAAGCGCAAGAAAAACCGCGTCGGCTTTTTCGCAAAGCTCGATTATTCCTCTGCCGATAAGTCTTTCTCCTTCGCCGAAGTCTTTTTTCAGATTTTCGAGATCAGGCTCGGATGCCGGAACACGATATTCGTATTTGCCTTCCGAACGGAACATTTTATCGATTTCGGCTGTGTTTATCGGTTTATATACGTCCGCCAGAGCGACGGAGTGTCCGCGCTCCATAAGTGCAGTGGCGATCAGCGCTCCCGAAGAAAGGGAAACGTCGCGTTCGGGACTCATGCCCCCTGCAAGAACGACTATTTTCATAAGTTAAAAAACCTCTTTTGCAGTTGTGTTATATATTGCAGAGCTTTTCCGCCGCCGCAAGCTTTACGCAAAGGCAAAGTACATCTGTGGCGCGCGAAAGCTCTTCTTCCGTAGGATATGACGGCGCTATACGAAGATTTTTATCCTGCGGATCTATCCCGTAGGGAAAAGTCGCGCCGGCTCCCGTAAGCGTTACGCCTGCATCCTTGCAGAGCTGCCATACGCGCTTTGCCGTGCCGGAAAGCACGTCAAGCGATATGAAATATCCGCCTTCGGGTTTTGTCCATTCGGCAATGCCGAGTCCCGAAAGCTCACGCGAAAATGCGGAAAGAACCATGTCAAATTTCTTTTTCAGAATCTTTGCGTGAAGCGCCATATGTTTTCTGACGTTTTCCGCAGTGCCGAAGAACTTCACATGGCGAATCTGATTTATCTTGTCATAAGATATGCACTGAACGCCCATGTGAGAGAGTGTGTCTGCTATGTTCTTTTCGGATGATATCATAGCCGCGACGCCTGCGCCCGGATATGTGATCTTTGATGTGGAAACGAACATATATACTATGTCTTCGTTTGGCGTTCCTTTTGTCAATGAAAAAATATCAGGTATATCGCGGATTTCTCCGAAATCGTGGATGAAATACGCATTGTCCCAGAAAATGCGGAAATCCTTTGCCGCAGGACGCAGCTCCGCAAAGCGGCGGATCGTTTCTTCGCTGTATACGATGCCTGTGGGATTTGAGAATTTCGGTACGCACCATATGCCCTTTATGCTTTCATCGGACGAAACAAGACGTTCGACCTCGTCCATATCGGGACCGTCGTCCTTCATTTCTATGTTTATCATTTCTATGCCAAGCGCCTCGCATATGGCAAAGTGCCTGTCATATCCGGGACAGGGACAGAGAAATTTAACTTTTTCAAGATCCTTCCACGCCGCGCTGCCGCATACGCCGAAAAGCATTGCGCGCACGACGGTATCATACATCATATTAAGGCTGGAGCTTCCGCCGGCTATCACATGCGAGGAGGGAACGCCGCAGAGCTCTCCGAAAAGACGGCGCGCGTCGTCAGCTCCCGCGAGAAAACCGTAGTTACGCATATCGACGCCGCTTTCGTTTTTGCAGTCGTTGGCTGTTTTCAGCGCAGTAAGAATACCGCTTGAAAGATCAAGCTGCTCCGGTGACGGTTTTCCGCGCGACATATCGAGCTTCAGCCCGAGTTTTTTTATGTCCTCGTATTCGGAAAGAAGCTTTTTGTAAATATCCGAAAGCTCGCTTTCCGTCATTGCAGAATATTGCATTTTGAAAAAATCTCCGTTTTAATAAAATCAGATATCGGCGTTGCCCGTTGTTCTGGGGAATGCTTCAACGTCGCGGATGTTCGATACGCCTGTGATATACATTATAAGGCGTTCAAAGCCGAGACCGAAGCCCGCGTGGTGAGTTCCGCCGTATTTACGAAGCTCGGTGTACCACCAATAATCATCGGGATTGAGACCGAAGCGCGCGTATGCTTCTTCGAGCTTGTCAAGACGCTCCTCACGCTGTGATCCGCCGATAAGCTCTCCGACGCCCGGAACGAGCATATCCGCTGCGGCAACGGTCTTTCCGTCGTCGTTCTGGCGCATATAGAACGCTTTTATTTCTTTCGGATAATCCGTTACGAAAAGAGGCTTTTTGAAAATCTCCTCGCAGAGATATCTTTCGTGTTCCGTCTGCATATCGCAGCCCCAGAAGGGCGTATAATCAAACTGCTTTCCGCTTTCGCAAAGAAGCTTGAT
Organism: Eubacterium sp. CAG:841; assembly: GCA_000437375.1. GTDB lineage: Bacteria > Bacillota > Clostridia > Oscillospirales > CAG-272 > CAG-841. The sequence continues at coordinate 59,296 of FR898223.1, read as the reverse complement.
CGCCTCCGTATATGTTATGCGGGCAAAGTCGTTTTCGACCACATTGTGAAGTCTGTCAAGAAGGGTATTGTCAATAAATTTGTTGAAGAACTCAAGCTCTGCGGGGCAGTTTTCAAGCACATAGTTTATAACGTACTTTGTCATTGCTTCGGCAAGCTCCATGTCGTCTTCAAGATCGGAGAAGGCTATCTCCGGCTCTATCATCCAGAACTCGGCTGCATGGCGCTGAGTGTAGCTCTTTTCCGCACGGAATGTGGGACCGAAGGTATAGATTTTGGAGTAAGCCTGCGCAAAACATTCCGCATTGAGCTGACCGGAAACCGTAAGGTAGGCACTCTTACCGAAGAAGTCTTTTGAAAAGTCTATTTTGCCGTCCTCTGTTCTCGGAGGATTGTCAAGATCGAGAGCGGTTACTCTGAACATTTCGCCCGCACCCTCGCAATCGCTTACTGTTATAAGAGGAGTGTTTACATAGATGAATCCGTTTTCGTTGAAGAATTTATGAATAGCAAACGCTGCCGCCGAACGAACGCGGAATACTGCGTTGAAGAGGTTTGCTCTCGGACGCAGATATGATATCGTGCGTAGGAATTCAAGCGTGTGACGCTTTTTCTGTATCGGGTAATCGGGCGTGGATGTGCCTTCGACTTCGATTTTCTCTGCCTTTATCTCAAAAGGCTGGGGAGCTTCGGGCGTGAGGGTAAGCGTACCCGTGACTATGAGCGCCGCGCCTACGTTCTGTCTTGCTATCTCTCTGTAATTTTCAAGTTTTTCGGCTTCAAAGACGACCTGAACGTTCTTAAAGCAACTGCCGTCGTTGAGTTCGATAAATCCGAACACGTTCGACGAACGTATGGATCTTGCCCAACCTGCAACGGTTATGCTTTTCCCGCCGAAGGCTTCTTTATCTGCGAAAATGTCTTTTACAAATGTTCTTTTCATTTTTATCACCTTTGTTTTATAAAATTTATATTGGGAAAAATATATATACAAAATATATTATACAACGCTATTCGCACGATTACAAGATTAAATTTAATCTTAAACAGATTTTTAATAATATTTACCTATTATTGCTTCAAATTTATTGACAAAAAAAGCGCGTTCGGCTATAATTTAATTTGGGGTCCGGTTAAGCCGGACAAATAAGCTAATAAAATAATTATTTCGGAGGAACAATAGATGGACAATTCCACAAAAAAAGCACTGCAGCAGGCAGCGCTGAAAATCCGTCTCGGAATTCTTGAAGAAGTATTTTCCGCTTCGTCGGGACATCCGGGCGGCTCACTTTCAATAGCCGACATTCTTTCTTATCTTTTCTTCAAAGAAATGAGAATAGATCCGAAAAATCCCCAGTGGGAGGATCGCGACCGCTTCGTGCTTTCAAAAGGTCACACCGCGCCCGCGCTCTATGCGGCTCTTGCAAACAGAGGCTATTTTGAAGTTTCGGAACTCAAGGGCTTCCGTAATGCAAGCAGTTTCCTTCAGGGCCACCCCGATATGAAGCATACTCCCGGCGTCGATATGACGACAGGCTCTCTCGGACTCGGCATTTCCGCCGCTTGCGGAATGGCTCTTTCCGGAAAGATCTCGGATAAGGATTACCGTGTTTATGCCGTACTCGGAGACGGTGAAACGGAAGAAGGTCAGGTTTGGGAAGCAGCCATGTTTGCCGCTCACTACAAGCTTGACAATCTTTGCATATTTGTTGACTTCAACGGACTTCAGATCGACGGTCCGATAGTCGACGTTATCGATCCCACGCCGCTTGACAAGAAGTTTGAAGCGTTCAATTGGAACGTTGTAACTGCTGACGCACACGATTTCGATTCTATTGAAGCGGCTGTTGAAGCAGCGAAGGCGTGCAAGGGCAAGCCTACGGCGATTATCGCAAAATCGACAAAGGGCAAGGGCGTTTCGTTTATGGAAAATCAGGTCGGCTGGCACGGCAAGGCTCCGAGCGCCGAAGAATATGAGAAGGCGGTAGCCGAGCTTACCGCTTCCGCACAGTAAGGGAGGATACGGTAATGGCTGATAAAATAGCAACAAGACAGGCCTACGGCGACGCGCTTGCGGCTCTGGGCGAAAAATACAAAGACGTGGTAGTTCTTGACGCCGACCTTGCGGAGGCTACAAAGACGGGCATTTTCAAAAAGAAATTCCCCGAAAGACATTTTGATTGCGGTATTGCAGAAGGCAATATGGTAACTGTTGCGGCAGGTATGGCTACAACGGGTAAAATCCCGTTTGCATCCAGCTTTGCAATGTTTGCCGCAGGAAGAGCTTTCGAACAGATAAGAAACTCGATAGGTTATCCTCATCTCAATGTTAAGATCGGCGCAACTCACGCAGGTATAACCGTTGGCGAGGACGGCGCGACTCACCAGTGCAACGAGGATATCGCACTTATGCGCACGATTCCCGGTATGGTAATAATCAATCCTGCGGACGGTCTCGAAGCACATGCCGCAGTTGAAGCCGCAATAAACTACAAGGGACCTGTTTATCTCCGTTTCGGCAGAGCCGCAGTTCCTTATCTTTACGACGAGAAAACATATAAATTTGAAATCGGCAAGGGAATTACGCTTGCGGAAGGCAAGGACGTTACGATAGTTGCAACAGGCTATATGGTACATCTTGCGCTTGCTGCAAGAGAACTTCTCCGTGCCGACGGAATCGATGCAGAAGTCATCAACATCCACACTATAAAACCCATCGATACAGAGCTTCTTATAAAGAGCGCGACAAAGACGGGTGCAGTTGTAACTGCTGAGGAACACAACATAATCGGCGGACTCGGCGGAGCTGTATGCGAAGTGCTTTCCGAAGCTCATCCCGTTCCCGTTCTCAGAGTCGGAGTTGAGGACAAATTCGGCAAGAGCGGCAAGGTTCCCGTTCTTCTTGAGGAATACGGTCTTACGGCTGAAAATATTGCCGCAAAGGCAAAGGCTGCCGTTGCTCTTAAGAAATAATCTAAAAAACAACAAAGGTTTCACTCCCGGATATTTTTCGGGAGTGAAATTTTCTTACGGAGGGCAAAATGAAAATACTTCTTTGCACTATGAAAATGGACATAGGCGGTGCGGAAACCCACATTCTTGAGCTCGCAAAGGCGCTTTATGCGCGGGGGCACGACGTTACGGTAGCCTCCGGCGGAGGACGTTTTGCCGCAGAGCTTGAACGTACGGGCGTGGAACATGTAAACGTTCCACTTTATTCGAAAAATCCGTTTCTTCTCGCTGCCGCAGAGATAAAGCTCTCCTCTCTGATCGCGCGCGAAAAATTTGATATAGTTCACGCACACGCAAGAATTCCCGCTTTTGTTTGCGGAAAGCTGCAAAAGAAATACGGTTTTCGTTTTGTAACGACGGCTCATTACGACTTTCGTGTGACGCCGTTGCTCCGGAAAATGACCGATTGGGGCGAGCATTGCTTTGCCGTCAGCCCCGATATAAAGGATTATGTTATAAAAAATTACGCTTTTCCGAAGAAAAACATCACTGTCGTGCCGAACGGTATAGATACGGACGTTTTCTCTCCTTCCTCACCGGCTGGAGAAATATTCGGCGAATTTCCGGAGCTTAAAGACAAACGCATTATTCTTCATGTCAGCAGGCTTGAAGAGTATTCTTCTCTCTGTGCGAAATGCCTTATAAAAGCGATGGAGCGCATAGGCGTGGATTTTCCCGGCTCGGTGCTTGTAATAATAGGCGGAGGAAAAGATTTTGATTTTGTTTCCGAGCTTGCCGAAAGGACGAATTCAAAGCTTGGAAGAAAAGCCGTTTTCGCTCTCGGCGCAAGAACGGCTGTGAGAAAATTCATAACGGATTCTTATATGTTTGCAGGACCTTCGCGTGCGGCGCTCGAAGCTATGGCTTGCGGAAAGCCTACGGTAGTTTCCGGTTCTCAGGGACATATAGGTATTTTTTCAATGGAAACGATACCCGACTGTGAAAAGACAAACTTCTGCGGCAGAGATATGGGAATTCCCACGTCGGAGAAGCTTTGCCGCGATATTTCGGCGGTGCTTTCGACAAAAGAGGAGGAATATACGTCGCTCGGCAACTTTTGCAGAGAATATGTGTGCGGGCATTATTCCGTCGGTATAATGACGGATATTTACGAGCGGGAATATGAAAGACTTTCAAAAATCGTTACGGGAAAACGGCATGATTACACGCTGTGCGGTTATTACGGCTTTGGAAATCTCGGTGATGAAGCACTTGAAGAATGCATAATTTCTTCTGTAAGAGAAAGAAAACCGTCCGCCGATATCTGCGTCATGACGCATACGCCGAAGAAAACGTCAAGGCGTTTTTCGGTAGGCACGGTGCAGAGAATGAATATTTTCGCCGTTTCAAAGGCACTGAAAAATACCGATACTTTTATCTTTGGCGGGGGCAATCTTCTTCAGGATAAAACAAGTTCGCAGTCGCTTGTGTACTATACCAAAATGCTTGACATCGCAAAGAAAAAAGGATGCAGAACGGTTATTTTCGCAAACGGACTCGGACCGTTTGAAAAAGCGTCGGGGCTCAGACTTGCCGCAAGGGCGGCGGCTGAAGCGGACGAGGTCTCAATGAGAGAAAGCTATTCTCTTGAGCTTTTCAGAGAGCTTTGTCCGGTTTCCGATCCCATACTCGGCTTCGATCCTGCAATCACCGTTGTTCCCGACATGAGCGCAAAACGCGACGGGCGATATTTTGTTGTTGCGCCGAAATTCTTTTCGCGCACTGCGGAAAGAGAATTGACCGAAGCTGCCGGAAATATATCGCGCGAATTCGGGTTGAAGGCATATATACTTCCTATGTATGAAAAAGAAGACGCTTCCGTTTGCCGCAGAATAGCTTACGGCTGCAACGGAGAAGTGGTGAACGGCGGAATTTCGCCGCAGGAAGCTGCGGGACTTATTTCGGGTGCGGAGCTTCTTTTGGGGTCGCGGCTTCATTCACTGATATTTGCCACAGTCGGCGCTTGTCCGATGATCGCCGTATCGGACGATATAAAGCTGTTTTCATACGTTGACATGATAGGCGCAAAGACCGACAGCGGCAGACTTTGCTATCTTACGGAGGATTCGGGTGCGGAAGAAATAACAAAACTTGCCTTTGAAACGCTTTCGTCTTCCGTGAATATCCGCGCACTGCTCTCGCGAGGACTTGACGAATGGAAAAAAACCTATATAAAAAGTCTGGATATACTGAGATAACAGTTTTACAACGCAGAACTTTTGAAAAAGTCCCTTTCTTTTATTGATCAATGAGGGCGATTTGTCTTAAATATCAGCATATATATAAAAATGTCCGTTACAAATTCTTTCCGGACGTGATATAATTAAAATGGAAAAAAGTAAAATGCTTCGCGCCGGCGGAGCTATGGGAAACGGAAGTGATATTTTTGAAAATTTTGCTTATATGTCTTGCGGTGCTGGTAGGTATTCCGCTTTTGATCGTGGCTTTTCTTCTCATCTTTTCGGCACCGATAAGCAGGAAGAAAGAATATGAAAGCGAATCGGCATTTTATCGCTTTATGCTGAATATGTGCGTTTATATTGCAATGAAAATGTTCCGCATAAAGCCGGAAGTCAAAGGACTTGAAAAGCTTCCGAAGAATTCGCCCGTGCTTTTCGTCGGGAACCACCGTTCGGGCTTTGATCCGATAGTTACTATGTATATCCTGCAAAAATATAAGATAATATACGTTTCAAAACCGGAAAATTTCAGATATCCCGCTGTGGGAAAGATAATGTGGCGTTGCCGCTATATGGCGATAGACCGCGAAAATCCGCGCAATGCGATAAAAACCATTTGCCGTGCCGCAGAGCTTCTCGGTGAAGGCGGTGTTTCGGTAGGGGTATATCCCGAAGGCACGCGAAGCAGGGACGGCAGTATTCTTCCGTTTCACAACGGAGTTTTCAAAATCGCACAGAAGGCAAATGTGCCGATAGCTGTCATAGCCCTTTCCGGCACGGAAAAGATATCTAAAAATCCTTTCCGCAAAAACAGGGTAAAGCTTACTGTGGCTGAGGTTATATCTGCAGATGAAGTGCAGGATTTGAGTACGTCGGAAATAGGCGAGAGGGTGAAATCCGCAATTGAAGCTGCGCTTTACGAAGCCGAAGGATAACCCAAAACAAGGTGCCGGACTTGAAAAACATCGGCGCTATGATATAATGAAGCAAATTACATACGGAGCAGGTCCAAGTGAAAAAGAAAGAATATTATTACTACTACTTTGACGAACGGAATGATGACTTTGCCGAAAATAATATAAATGGCAAGCAAACTCCTGAAAATTATAAATATCTTCCGAAAAATATTTTTTACAGAATATTAAAACCCATAGTTTATTATCTTGTTCTGCCGATAGTGTCTTTGGCTGTTACTTTTATGGGAGTCCGGATAAAAAACGCAAAGGTAATTAAAAATCGCAAGGACAGAAAAAAAGGATTTTTCATTTACAGCAATCATACGGGAAGTGTAAGAGATGTTTTTTCGGCACCGAAGGTATCGTTCCCGCGTCAATGCTATGCGGTGGCAAATCCCGACGCGATAAGCATTCCCGGAATAAAGCTTCTTGTTAAATTCCTCGGCGTGCTTCCTGTACCGTCGAGCGTGAAAACCTACGGAAACTTCAAAGCGGCGATAGACGAAGTTTATGAAAAGGGCTGCGCCGTATCGATATTTCCGGAAGCCCACATATGGCCAAAGTACAACGAAATAAGGAATTTTTCAGACGTTTCGTTCTATTATCCGTTAGAGCTTGACGCGCCGTGCTTTGTAAAGACTACGGTTTATATAAAAAAGAAAAACGGAAAAGTAAAGCCATGTATGATATGCGACGGTCCGTTTTATCCCGATAAAACGCTTCCGCGCAGAGAAGCGCAGGCAAAGCTTCGCAACCAGGTCAGAGATACGATGATTATGCGTACCGAGCAGTACGGTTCGTGCCTTGACAGCAGACATCATTACATAAAGGTCGCTTCTCCCGATGAAGTGAGAACTGAAGTAAAATAAACAAAATCGCCGGTATGCTTTGGGCATACAGGCGATTTTTTGTCGTTGGTCAAAAACTTCCGCAAGAAAATTTATTAAATTTATTAGAAAATTTATATAAAACTATTGACAAATTACAAAAAGCGAGTATAATATATGTTGTAAAGAAAAGAAGGAGGCGGAAAATGAAAAAAAGCTTGTACAGTCTTATGCTGTCGGATGATGTTGTTGCGGAAATAGACAGCGCCGCTCACCGACTCGGCACTAACCGTTCCGCGCTGATAAACAGAATACTTGCGGAGTACTCTTCGGTAGTAACTCCAGAAAAGCGTATAAACGATATTTTTTCATTCATCGGGGAATTTTTCGGAGGCGAAAGCGACATAGTTCCGCTCGTCGTGCCGAATCAGGACACGATGCTGCTTAAAAGCAGTCTCAAATTCAAATATCGTCCTACGGTAAGATACGAGGTCGAGCTTCGAAGCGTGGGAGAAAAAACGTCCGGCAGACTGAGTGTTGTCATAAGAACGCAGTCGCCGGCACTTACCGACGTTACGGAAAGCTTTTTCCTTGCGATGAAGAAGATAGAAGATAAATATCTTCCCGTGCCGGCAAAATACGAATTTACACCGGGCAGATATGTAAGAAGTATAAATCCGATGGGCGCGATAAAAAACGAAAAAGAACTGAGCGAGGCGATATCGTCGTATGTCACCGAGCTTGACAGACTTCTGAAAGGCTATGTTTCCGGCGAGATAAATTCAGCCGAAGCGGAAAGAGAATACGTTTCGTATCTGAATAAATCAGACCGTATGATATAAATAATCGATAAAAGGAAGTGATTTTATGAACCTTCAGAAATTCACCAAAAAATCAATAGAAGCAATAAATGCAGCGCAGAGCAAAGCGCTTGAAAATTCCAATCAGGCGATAACGCAGGAACACCTCCTTTATGCGCTTCTTTCGCAGGAGGGCGGACTTGTCGGAAGTATCTTTTCCAAAATGGGAACGGATACGAGCGCCGTTCTTTCCGCACTTGACGAGGCAATATCGAAAATAACAAAAGTAAGCGGCGCAGGCGCCGAGCTTGACAAGATTTATGTTTCGCCGGAATGTCAGCGAGTGCTTGAAAACGCCGAAAAGCTTGCAAAGTCAGAAGGGGACGAATACGTTTCGGTCGAACATATAACGGAGGCGATTTTTGATCTGCCCACGCAGTCGATACGCGAGATATTCCGTCAGAGAGGAATATCAAAATCCGCCTTCAAGGCTGAGCTTGAAAAAGTGAAAACAACGCGCGTCACGGACGATGAACCCGAGCAGACGTATGACGCTCTTAAAAAATACGGCTTTGACCTTGTGGAGCGCGCAAGAGAACAGAAGCTCGATCCCGTTATCGGCAGGGACTCCGAAATTCGTAACGTAATAAGAATTCTTTCAAGAAAGACGAAGAACAACCCTGTGCTTATAGGCGAACCCGGCGTAGGTAAGACCGCTATTGCAGAAGGTCTTGCGCAGAGAATAGTTCGCGGCGACGTTCCCGAAGGACTCAAGGATAAGACGATTTTCGCACTCGACATGGGTTCACTTATCGCGGGCGCAAAATTCAGAGGCGAATTTGAGGAAAGACTGAAAGCCGTCCTTGCGGAAGTCACAAAGAGCGAGGGCAGAATAATCCTCTTTATAGATGAGCTTCACACCATAGTAGGCGCAGGTAAGACTGACGGCGCTCTCGACGCCGGAAATATCCTTAAGCCTATGCTTGCGAGGGGCGAGCTTCATTGTATAGGCGCGACGACTCTTGACGAATACAGAAAGTACATTGAAAAGGACGCCGCCCTCGAAAGACGTTTCCAGCCAGTTACGGTAAACGAACCGACTGTTGAAGACACGATAACCATTCTGCGCGGTCTGCGTGAAAGATACGAGATTTATCACGGCGTCCGTATTCACGATGCGGCGCTTGTTGCCGCTGCCGTGCTTTCCGACAGATATATAACAGACCGTTTCCTTCCCGACAAGGCTATCGACCTTGTGGACGAAGCGTGCGCGCTCGTCAGAACCGAAATAGATTCGATGCCTTCGGAGCTTGATGATGTCCGCAGAAAGATAATGCAGCTTGAAATAGAAGAGACTGCACTCAAAAAAGAAACCGATACGCTTTCCGCCGAAAGACTTGCAAAGGTGACGGAGGAGATATCCGAAATGAAGGATAAATTCAACGCCATGAAGGCAAAATGGGAAAGCGAGAAGGCTGCTATCAACTCCGTAAAGAATCTGAAAGAGGAAATAGAAAAAGCCACCGCCGATATGGAGGAGGCACAGCGTACCTTCCGTTATGAAGAAGCTGCAAGACTTAAATATTCCGTTCTTCCGGAGCTTCAGAAGAAGCTTGAACAGGCAAGCAAGGAGAATAAAAACTCCGACGGCACTGATAAGATTCTGCGTGATACCGTTACCGAAGAAGAGATCACGGGAATTGTTGCGCGCTGGACGGGTATCCCCGTTTCAAAGCTGAAAGCAAGCGAAAGAGAAAAGATACTCTCCCTTGAAGATACGCTTCACAAACGCGTTATCGGTCAGGACGAAGCTGTCCGTAAGGTCAGCGAGGCTATTCTCCGTTCGCGCGCCGGCATTGCCGATCCTTCAAGACCGATAGGCTCGTTTATGTTTCTCGGACCTACGGGCGTCGGCAAAACCGAGCTTGCCAAAGCTCTTGCCGAATGTCTTTTCGACGACGAACGTTCAATGGTTAGAATCGATATGTCCGAATATATGGAGAAGTTCTCCGTATCGCGTCTTATCGGAGCGCCTCCCGGCTATGTGGGCTATGATGAAGGCGGTCAGCTGACGGAAGCAGTACGCCGTCATCCGTATTCGGTTGTACTTTTCGATGAGGTTGAAAAAGCTCATCCCGATGTGTTCAATATTCTGCTCCAGATACTTGACGACGGCAGAATTACGGATTCGCAGGGCAGAACGGTCGACTTCAAGAACACAATAATTATTCTTACGAGCAATCTCGGTTCTCAGTATCTGCTCGACGGCATCGATGCGGACGGCGAGATAACCGAAAAGGCTCGCAATGAAGTGATGAACCTGCTTCGCAGCTCATTCCGCCCCGAATTCCTCAACCGTCTGGACGAGATAATCTTCTACAAGCCGCTTGCAAAGAGCCAGCTTACGAAAATTATCGATCTCCTTACCGAGAAGCTTTCAAAGCGTCTTGAGGACAAGGGCTTGCACCTTGAGATTACAGACGCTGCAAAGACTCTTTGTATTGACTGCGGTTATGATCCCGTTTACGGCGCAAGACCGCTCAAGAGATATCTTCAGGGCAGAGTAGAAACGCTCGTTGCGCGCACGATTCTTTCAAGCGATCTTGACATAGGCGATACGCTTATTGTTGACGCAAAAGACGGCGAGCTTGTATGCACGGTAAAGAAAGCCGAAAAATAAGATCAATATAAAAACAAACGCAGAGCCGACAGGCTCTGCGTTTGTTTTTATGCATCTTTTTTCTTTGTCTGTTCCAAAAGCATTTGTTCCATCATATCCATACAGTGTTCCTGATCAAAGGTGACGCTTTCGGAAAGATATCTTTCTCTGAGCGCGGCTTTTTCTTCGGGATGCTCTATGAAATAGTCTATTTTCTTTGCAAGATCGTCGGAGTCGTTTACGTTGAAAAGGCATTTTTCGTCGAGGGCGAATGCCTTTGTTGCACAACGCGGCGAATTTGCTATCACCGGAACAAGTCCGCAGGATATTGCTTCAAGACATGCGATGGCTTCTATTTCGATCTCCGCCGGATGGCAGTAAAGATCGCAGAAGTTTATTATTTTAACAAGCTCCTCGCGTGAATAAAAGCCTATAACGGGAGGATTTTTCAGATGTTTTTCTCCGTAAGCCTTTATTCTTTCAAGCAACGGACCGTTGCCTGCAAAAAAGAGCTGGATCCTGTCCGCGTATTTTGACTTTCTTACGGCTTTCATAAGCACAATGTGCGACTTTTCCTTTGAAAGTCTGCCCGTAAAAAGTATGCAGAATTTATCTTTGTACTGCTCCGGCTTTTCGGAGGGCAGAGGCTTGAAATCTTTGCATACGCCGTTTGATATTACATAACCGTTCGTTTTGCGGTGAACTTCCTTTTCAAAAACGTCGCGGATAAACTGCGTGGGATAGTGAATTGCGTTTGCACGGCAGAAGAGATTTTTGTCGTACCATTCATACGTCAGATGATTTGCAAGGTGATTGCCCATGAGTCCGACTATGTGCGCTGTAAGGTTTTCCGCCTGAGCATGGAAGCCTGCCGTTATGGGTTTGCCGAGACTTGCGGCGAGCTTTGTGGCGCGTCTTGCGATGAACAGCGGAACCATAAAGTGAACTACGTCTGCGTCCTTTATGGCGTCATAAATTATTTTTTCGTCATACTTGGCAAGTGTGACGTGATTCTTTTCAAGTATATCGTTTATAAAACTTCCCATATTTGTTACTGGAAGAATATAATAACCTTCAAGACCTTCTCTGTCGGCGTCGGGGCAGATGACTTTCACATCATGGCCTTTTTCCTTAAGAGAACGTATAAGATTAAGTGCAGCGACGGTTGTGCCGTTGTTTGCTTTGCCGAGAACCTCGCATACAATTGTGACCTTCATTATTAATCTCCGTTTTTTGAAATTCGGCTGAGCCGATGGACAAATGCTATCACAATCCGACAAAAAAAGCAATCTATTAGCGTTCTCTGCCGCTATATCCGCGCTTCTACTCACAGTAGAGAAACAAAAAACGAGGCTGCTGTTGGAAATTTCTTGACACTGAGTAGGAGATATGGTATAATTAAAGAAAAGCAGTATCACGGAGGAATAAAAATGGAAAAGAAAAAGAGAGAAGATCTTACACTTGACTACGAAAGCGATTTCACCCATGCTCAGAAGCTGAACCGCGGCAAAAAGTCGCGTGTGGGGCTTTCCGCACAGAATCTTGCGGCGAGATTGCTTGCCATAGTGCTTATGGGTGTGTGTGCGCTTTTTCTTATCGTTCCGCTTACGGCGTATACAATATATAAGCCTATTAACGTCGCGGTGATTGTGGTAGCGATCGCAGCGGTGTTTGCAATTGTGTGCTGGCTCCGTGCAATCGGGAAACGCGGAAAGCTCGTCCGGATGCTCAATAAAACGGAAAAGGGAAAGGCAAAATGGATATCAAAGCCATACGGGAAGCTCTTTTCGTCGTCCGGCAAAACCGACTTTATTTTTGAAACCGACCGTTCTGTCTTTGAAGTTATGATAGTGCCGACAGTGCTCGGAAGCCGCAGTATTGCGGTATCGCTGCAGGGCGATGTGATATGCCGTATTGCTCCCGTTCCGCTTGGAAAAATCGGCAGGATTATCGGATTTTCCGCGCCGACAAAAGCGAAGGCTTTTCACTTTGAAACAACGGGCAGAGATTACGGCGAAAAGACGCTAAAAAAAGCAATTGTGCTTTGTCCTTCGCCGAGAGAATTTTATATTGCAGATAAAAAAATCGGAAAAGAAGAGTCACGGGTTGACATCCGTCAGATTTATGTAAACGGAACAAACGTGCGCGGCAATCTTGCAGGTAAAAATATGATGGTGGCAGGCGACAGCGCCTTTCCCGAAGCGAAGGATTATTCTTTCAGAATCAGCGGAACGGGAGAGAAAATCGCGGATTTCACCGTTGAAAATATTTCATCACTTGAAAGGCTTCTTGAAAGCTTTTCTGAATATGACGAATGAAATAAAACCGACGGCGAATG
>FR898223.1:36371-46496 GCA_000437375.1 Eubacterium sp. CAG:841 | reverse complement strand
GTCGGTTTTCTGTTGGGCAAAATGCATATTTCGGTATTTGTACATTCGGGCATTTTTGCATATTGACATTTTAACTTTTGTTTGATATACTGATTATGGTTTAAGGCATTGGAACATTTTTGTGCTTTAAATTCGACGGGAGCGGACGCTTCAGTCTGCACCGTAACACAAAACATAATCTTATTTATCTTAAAAATCCAAAGGGGGATTTACTATGAAAAAACTTACAAAAATCGTAAGTCTTGCGCTTGTGCTTGTTATGGCCGTTATGATGCTTGCATCCTGTGGCGGTTCGAAATATCCAGCAATTGAAAAAGCATTCGTTGACGCAGGCTACGAAAACAACACGACCTTTACCGGTGTTATGAACACGATAAAGGAAGAACTCGCAAAGGAAGAATATGCTGTTGAACTTCATATGCTCACAAAGAAATCCAACGGACTTACTTCCGCTATTGTAATTGAATTCAAATCCACAAAAGAGCTTGTTGAGTATTATGAGAGTAGCGCAACGGTTCAGGGACTTATAAAGGACGTTTCCGAAAATGAAGACGTAAACAAGATGTATAATGCACTTGTAAACGCAGGCTATGCAAACGGCAACTGCCTTGTTGTTCCCGCAAGCATTCTCTACATAAACGAAATAACGAATATAGTTAAATCGGTAAAATAAAAAATCAAAAAAGCCGCCTGCGGGCGGCTTTTTTATTTCGGAACCGGTGAATTATTTATGATGCAGTCTGTAAAAGCTTTTACTTTTCATTGTTGAACCAATAACTCCGCTATTTGCACGGCATTTGTCGCCGCGCCTTTTCTTATCTGATCTCCGCAGCAGAAAAGTGATATTCCGCAAGGAAACGTATCGTCGCGCCGTACTCTGCCGACAAGCACGCTGTCCTTATCGCTTGAATCTATTGGCATAGGATATATTCCGTTTGTCGTATCGTCCGCAAGCACGCATCCCGCTGAATCGGAAATTGCGTTTTTCGCTTCTTCTATACTTATTTCATCTTCCGTAAATACGGACACCGATATCGAATGAGATCGTACCACAGGCACTCTTACGCAGGTGCAGGTAACGCGAAGGTCGGGCAGATGAAGTATTTTTCTGCCCTCGTTTTGCATTTTCATTTCCTCTGTTGTGTAGCCGTCCGGAAGAAAAGTCCCTATCTGCGGAATTAGATTTTCCGCTATTCTGTGCGGGAAAACCCGACAGAACGTCGGATCTCCGGACAAAAGCGATCTCTGTTGATCGTAAAGCTCGGTTATTCCGCCCGCGCCTGCGCCGCTTACCGCCTGATATGTTGACGCTATTATGTACTTTATCGGCGAAATGCGGCAGAGTGCATTTACGGCAACAAGCGTTATAATTGTAGAGCAGTTCGGATTTGCTATTATTCCGTTGTGAGAAAGCGCATCCGACGGATTTATTTCAGGAACGACAAGCGGCACGTCGGGATTTTGCCTGAAAGCGCTTGAATTGTCTATAAATACGGCTCCCGACGCGGTTATGTGCGGTGCAAAAGTCTTCGCCATATCGGATGATACTGCCCCGAAAACGATATCAAGTCCCGAAAAGCAGTTTTTTGTCGCGGCTTCCACCGCGATAGTCTCGCCGCCGAACGACAGCTTTTTTCCTGCGCTTTTTTCGGACGCAAAAAGGCGGATCTCTCCCGTGGGGAAGCCCCGTTCAGAGAGTATTTTCATCATTTCACGCCCGACGACTCCTGTCGCACCAAGAATTCCTATATTGTAATTTTTCATATTATCCCTTTCCGAAAATTATTGTCTGATGTCATTATATGACGTGTCGTATGATTTTGCCGCCTGCAAAGACCGTCAGCACAGAAATCAGGCTTTGATGTTGACTTTGACGAAAAAGTATGCAATAATATAAAAAATCAAAAAACGGAGACAAATTATGGCACACTGGCTTGACAGCGCAATATTCTATGAAATATATCCGCAGTCCTTCAAGGACTCAAATGCCGACGGCATGGGAGACCTTCCGGGTATAATCGAAAAGCTTGATTATGTAAAGGAGCTCGGTTGTAACGCCATATGGCTTAACCCCTGCTTTGAATCTCCTTTCGGTGACGCGGGCTACGATATTTCCGACTTTTATTCGGTTGCGCCGAGATACGGCACAAATGAAGATCTTAAAAGACTCTTCTGTGAAGCGCATAAAAAAGGCATAAGAGTCCTGCTTGATCTTGTTGCGGGGCATACCTCCTCCGAACATCCGTGGTTCAGGGAATCGATGAAAGCAAAACGAAACGAATACTCAGACCGTTATGTGTGGACGGACAGCATTTGGGTAAAGCCCGGAATGAACTGTATTCTCGGAATTTCGGACAGAAACGGCGTATGCGCCGTGAATTTCTTCTCTCACCAGCCGGCACTCAACTACGGGTTTTATAAGCCGGAGAAGTCATGGCAACAGGGAATGGAGGATGAAGGACCGAGAAAAACGCTCGAAGCGCTCAAAGATATAATGCGTTTCTGGCTCGATATGGGTTGCGACGGCTTTCGCGTCGATATGGCAAGCTCGCTTATAAAAAATGATGAGGACAGCAAAGGCAATATGGCGCTTTGGCGCAAGATAAGAACTTTCCTTGATGAAAAATATCCCGAAGCGGTGCTTGTTTCCGAGTGGAGCGTTCCGGACAGAGCCATACCCGGAGGCTTCCATATGGATTTTTGTCCTGAGCTTTTCCGTAAGGAAAAACCGTATTTTTCATCTGCCTGCGAGGGCGACTTTTCCGAGCTTGCAAAAAAATACACAGATTATTATGAGAAAACGAAAGATCAGGGGTATATAAGTATTTTTTCAGGCAATCACGATTCAAAGCGTCTTGCGCTCACTCATGACGAAACGGCGATAAAGCTTGTGTTTGCATTTATACTTTCAATGCCGGGCGTGCCGTTTATCTATTACGGCGACGAAATAGGTATGCGCTTTGTGGAGGGACTTACTTCCGTTGAAGGCGGTTACGGCAGGACGGGATCACGCTCTCCCATGCAGTGGGACAGCACTATAAACGCAGGCTTCGGGGTATCTGCTCCCGAAAAGCTTTATATTCCTGTTGATCCGGATAAAAACCGTCCGACGGTTGAAAAAAATATGGCGGATGAGAACTCCATATACAATGAAGTAAAACGTCTTATAAAGCTGAGAAATTCGCATCCCGCGCTTTCAAACAAGGGCGATGTGAAATTCATATACGCCGAAAAGGACGCATATCCTCTTGCATATACGAGAGAGCTTGGCGGAGAAAAGCTGCTTGTTATTATAAATCCGTCCGCAAAGGAAGCGGACTTTGAGTGCGACATCGTTCCGACGGGAGAGATCTATCGTTATGGCGGGAACGCAGTTTGTGAAAACGGCAAGGTAAAAATTGCGGCGCAATCGGCTGTGATATTCAGAATATAAAATAAAAAACAGTGGCGTCCGCCTGATGCGGACGCCACTGTTTTTCAGCTCTTTTTCTCGTTTTTCTTCAGTGCTGATAGACCAAGCAGCAAAAGCGCGGGGAATATTATCGCGACAAGGATACCGATTTTAAGATTGTTGTCAAACCGGCTTGAAACAAGTCCCGCCAGAGTAGGACCGCCGCTGCAACCGAGATCGCCTGCAAGTGCAAGCATTGCAAACATTGCCGTTCCGCCGCCGCGTATCGCCATGGAAGCTTTGCTGTATGTTCCGGGCCACATAATTCCGACCGAAAAGCCGCACACGGCACAGCCGATAAGGTTTATCGCGGGAACGGGTACAAACGCTATGCACGCGTATGCCGCTATGCAAAGTACGCAACTGAATATCATAAAATTGTCGAGCTTGAGTTTTTCTCCGTATTTGCCGTAGATAAGACGTGAAAGCCCCATAAGCACGGCAAACGACATGGGACCTGCAAGATCGCCCAGAGCTTTGCTTATGCCGAGTCCCTGCTCGGCAAAGGTTGAAGCCCACTGGCTTACCGCCTGCTCGCTTGCTCCCGCGCATACCATCATAATCATAAGCACCCAAAAGATTTTCTTTGAGAAAAGCTCTTTCAGCGTAATTCCTTTTTCTCCTTCGCTTTCAAGCGAATATATCGGAGCTTTCACAAACATAAAGATGTTGAACACCGGTATCAGCGCCCAGAGAAGTGCGAGGAACTTCCAATTTTCTATTCCGAAAAGCGCAAAGAATGCAGTTGATATAAGCACGACTCCGACGTGTCCCCAACAATAGAACGAATGGAGCAGACTCATCATTTTTTCTTTGTTTTCGGTTGGACAGGCTTCGACCGTCGGACTGACAAGCACCTCAAGAAGTCCGCCGCCTATGGCATAGAGGAGAACCGAAAGCAGTATTCCGATAAACGGATCGGGTAAAATTTCCGGAAGTACGGTTAAAAATATTATTCCTGCGGCAGCCGAAACGTGCGCGACGATCATCGACGCCAGATAACCGATCTTATCTATAAACCATGCGGAGAACATATCCACAAGCAGCTGAATCAAAAAGTTCAGCGTTAT
This sequence comes from Eubacterium sp. CAG:841, assembly GCA_000437375.1. Taxonomy (GTDB): domain Bacteria; phylum Bacillota; class Clostridia; order Oscillospirales; family CAG-272; genus CAG-841. The sequence goes on along the minus strand of FR898223.1, from coordinate 41,975 downwards.
GAGCATGGTGATTTTTGAAAGCGGAATGTTATAGCTTTTCTGAAAGATGACGAAAAGCAATGGCACAAAGTTGTTTACTATTGCCTGAACAATATAGCCTATAAAGCAGGCATAGATAGTCCTTTTGTAATTTTGCTTCATTTCCTGACCTCAATTTGCGAAAATTCCCGTACATTATGACATTACATTCTGAAAAAGTCAATAGAAAAACAAAAAAACGGCACGGCACAGTATCGCAAAAGGTGCGATACTGTGCCGTGCCGTCAGGCAAAAGCAGAGGAAATCTCTCCGCTTGCCGAACATATGCCGATAAAGACGAAAGGAGTGTTCTTGTATGGCATATGCATCCGATATCGGATTTTTCCGCTTTGCGCGGTGTTTACGAAAACGCATTCTTTCCGACAGACTTATTGGGGGAAAAAGCCTGCCGGAAAGCTTTGCGCTCGTATTGACTTGAATAGCTTTGCCGGAGATGCTCAGGCGTGGTGTTGAAACCGTTTGTCCGACATAAAATCAAACGGAGACGTCGGAGAAAAATCTTCTCATATTATATAGTGTCAAAAAATGCGTTTTGGGTGCATATTTTTGAAAAAAATTTTGAAAAAATCAAAAATTTTTTTCAAAACCGTCATTTCAGTGGTATTAAATTCAATAAAAAGTATAAAAAGACATAAAAAAACGCGACTTGAAAAATCTCTTTTTATGTAGTAGAATACTTATGTATTTCAAAAAACGGCGGAGGATTAAAAGATGAAGCGTGCAATGCAAATTATATGTGTGATTTTTGCGCTTGTTTTTTTGGCGGCGTGTGCACAGCCATTCGTCTTAGCATCCGGCGGAAATAACGCCGAAGAAAGCGAGCTGATTTCCGTCTCGGACGGAATTATAAAATGGAAAAAGCATAGCATGGGAATTTCTGAGGAGGACTTTTTACTCTGTGAAAAATTTACGGCTCTCGCCGGAACATCTTCGGGGGATTGGTATCCGATAGGACTTTCCGGACTTGAAAAGGATGATAATTATATAGGCTATCTTGCGTCGTTGAAGGACAATATAGAACGCCGATATGCAGAGGACGGCGGTCTTGATCGCGTGAAAGCTACCGAGTGGCACAGAACGGCGCTTTCCATGCTTGCAACGGGAGGAGATCCGACGACGCTCTGTAAGGACGAAAACGGAAACACAATAAATCTCATTGCCGACGGGGTGTATAACAGAGGCAATATTTCGTCGCTCGGTGCGCAGGGAATAAGCGGCTGGATATGGGGACTGATCGCGCTTGACAGCAGATTTTATGAAGTCCCGGAGGATGCGTACTATTCACGCGAAGATATTATAAAGGAAATACTCAGCCGTCAGCTTGACGACGGCGGATTTGCCCTGTCGGGGAGCGTCTCGGATCCCGATATCACGGCGATGGTGATTCAGGCACTTGCGCCTCATTATAATGATGAAAAATCATACACATACACTCTTCCGGGGACGAAAGGCGATAAAACAGCGACCGTAAGAACCGTCATAGATGAGGCGCTGAACAGATTATCGTCTCTTCAGCTTGATACGGGCGATTACAGAAGTTGGGGACTTCGCAACTCGGGAAGCGTGTGCCAGGTTATAGTGGCGCTTTGTTCGCTCGGGATCAATCCTGTGGAGGATATTCATTTTATAAAAAACGGGAATACCCTGTGGGATGGGCTTATGATATATCACATGCCGGACGGCGGCTTTGTAAATTCTTTTGCTTATGATGAAGAAAATCCATCCTCCGAGCCGGACAAATCTAATTCGATGGCGGGCGAGCAGGCGCTTTATGCCATAGCGGCGATGCTCCGCCTTAAGAACGGAAAACGCGCATTGTACGATTTTTGCGACGAGATGAGCGGCGAAATGAAAAACCGTATCATGGCACTTGTGTCGGGAATTTCGGAAGTCGGCGGCGACACTGACGAAGCTACTGTAAGAAATCTGCTTTCGGATTTTTATTCGCTTCCCGTAAGCGACAGAAGATATGTTACCGATTACTCTCTGCTTTCCGATGCGGCAAAATCAAAAGGGATAGATATTTTTGAAATAGCCGGAAGCACGGAGATAATCGAAGATATAAAATCGGAACGCGAGCCTTTGATATTTTCGGAAGCAGACAAAAAAGCGGCTGACGCGATGCCTGAAACGAGTTCTACCGAATATTATCAGAAAGTTACAGAATTGCTTTACAGGCTTGACGTTTGCGCCGATTTTGATGAAAAAGCTTATTATACTAAAAAACTATCGGATATAAAGCGCAGAATAAATGAAACAAAAGCTGAAATAAATGATATAAACCGCATTATAAAAGAAGAGCTCGGCTCCGGCGGAGAAGTATCGGTTTCAGATAAGATTACGGTTGAAAACATAATAAGCCGCTGCGAGGCGCTTCCCGAATATGACAGAGGGTTTATTGAAAATTATGATGATGTTCTGCTTGCGCGGGCAAAGATAAATACCCTGATCCGCACGATATGGACAGCGGCGATTGTGATATTTTTGATATGCGTGCTTTCAATATTCATCATTGTGCGTATAAAACGCAGAAAAGCCGCAAAACAGCGCGGGCTTGACGAGCTTTCACGGTTTTACGAGGGGGAGGACGAGTGAAAAAGGATATTATAGCCGTTTTTGCGGTAGTATTGCTTTTTGCCGTGCTTATAAGCGGAACGGAATTTCAGTCGGTAGAAGAATATTATCTTACTCATATCGACGATATCACACCCGAAAGTCAGACAGTGTTTTTCAGCATCCGCTGTGACGAAATCTTTGAAAACTACGATAAACTTGACACTTCTCTCCGTAACAGCGGTTTTGTGCCGTCAGACGGTGTGATTCTGCCGCAGACGGAATACGTTCTTCGCGAGGGAGACACGGTATTTGATATATTGAGCCGCGTTACAAGATACAAAAAGATCCATATGGAATATCAGGGCGCGGACAAGACCGCCTTCGGAAGCGTTTATGTAAAAGGCATAAATCATATATACGAATTTTCCTGCGGGGCGCAGTCCGGCTGGAGTTATAAGGTGAACGGCGAATTTCCCGACGTGGGATGCTCGAAATACGTCCTCTGCGACGGGGACGTGATAGAATGGATATATGTGTGCGGGCTTGAATACGGAATAAACGGGGGTGGCGCAAAATGAACGGAGAAAACAGTGCTATGGGGCGTCTTCATCCCGTTCCTGCGCTTATTTATCTTCTTTCCGTTATATTTATAACGATGTTTTCACCCGCGCCTGTAATACTTTCGCTTTCGCTTGTAGGCGGAGCGCTGTTTTGCGCAAGCGTGCAAAGTGCCAAGCAGACGCGCTCGGATATCGGCTTTTATCTTCCGCTTTTTGTTCTTATTGCGGTTACGAATCCGCTTTTTTCTCACGACGGAGTGACTCCGCTGTTTTTTATGAACGGAAACCCCGTTACGCTCGAAGCTTTGCTTTACGGCGTTGATATCGCCGCGATGATGATTTCGGTGCTTATATGGTGCAAATGCTTTTCGATTATAATAACGACGGACAAAACGCTTTATCTTCTCGGCGGAGTGCTTCCGAAGCTCTCGCTTGTGCTTTCGATATCGCTTCGGTACATTCCGCTGATGAAGAAAAAATGGCGGCAGATAAAAGATGCGCAGATCGCTATGGGATATTATTCCGAATCGGGCTTTACGGCAAAGCTTATGAGTTCGGCGCGGGTATTCTCCGCACTTGTAACATGGTTGCTTGAAAATGCAGTGAACGTCGGTGCTTCGATGAAGGCGCGCGGCTACGGCGCGACTAAAAGAACGCATTTTTCGCTTTTCCGCTTTACTGTGGCTGACGGGGTGTTTACGTTTGCCGCAATCGCTCTTGCGGGGGCGGCTTTTATCGGAATGTGGCGAGGAAAATTTGATTTTTCGTTTTATCCGCGAATGGCGGATACAGATCTTTCTTTTGAAGGAATATGCTTTTACGTGCTGTTTGCAGTGCTTGTATTTATTCCTTTTATTTTCGAAGTTACGGAGGCTGTAAAATGGAAATACTTGCGCTCAAAGATCTGAGCTTTTCCTATCCGGAAAGCGATAAGAAAGCGCTTGACGGAATATCGCTTTCCGTAAAAGAGGGCGAATTTATCGCTTTGTGCGGGCGTTCGGGTTGCGGCAAAACAACGCTGCTCAGATTGATGAAGAAAGAACTCGCCCCACACGGAGAAAAAAGCGGAGAGATACTTTTCTGCGGAAAGCCGTCCGACCTGATGGACGAAAAAGCTTCAGCCGGAGAAATAGGCTTTGTTTTTCAGAATCCCGAAGCTCAGACAGTGACCGATAAAGTATGGCATGAGCTTGCTTTCGGAATGGAAGGTCTCGGCTATGATGCCGATGAAATTCGTTTGCGTGTGGGCGAGATGGCAAACTATTTCGGTATAAACACTTGGTTTCGCAGTGATACGGCAACTCTTTCCGGAGGACAACAGCAGCTGCTTGCGCTTGCGTCGGTTATGACGCTTTCACCAAAGCTTTTGCTTTTGGACGAGCCGACATCGCAACTCGATCCCATTGCGGCGACCGGATTTATAAATGTCTTGCGGAAGATAAACCTCGAACTCGGAACAACGGTGATAATCGCCGAGCATCGTCTTGAAGAAGTATTCCCGATAGCGGATAGGGTAGCCGTTATGGACGGAGGAAAGCTTATATCCTGCGATACGCCAGAAAATATATGCAAAAACCTTGCGGGCAATCCGATATCGGTCGGATTTCCTGCGGCGGCGAGGATATTTGCAGGTACGGGCGGCGAGGGGAAATGCCCTGTTACGGTAAGAGAGGGGAGAGAATATCTTTCGTCTTTCGCAAAAAGGGAAATGCCCGTAAATGAAGCTTCTGCGGAAGGCGACATTGCTTTTTCGATGAAAAACGTCTGGTTCAGATATGAAAAAAATTCACCGGATATTCTTTGCGGCGCAGAAGTCACCGTTTATAAAGGCGAGATATTTTCGCTTCTCGGCGGTAACGGCAGCGGCAAAACGACGCTTCTCAAGGTGCTTTCGGGCATTGAAAAGGCTTACAGAGGGAAAACCGTAATTCTGTGCAAAAATATAAAAGAATACAGGCAGGCGGAGCTTCATCGCCACATGGTAGCGCTTCTGCCGCAGGACGTATCGACTGTGTTTATAAAAAACACGGTGGAGGACGATCTTTGCGATATCTGCCGCGTTATGGGGTATTCAAAAGAAGAAGCTGCGGAAAAGATAAACGATATCTGCCGCAGGCTTGAAATAACCGATGTGCTTTGTCGTCATCCTTACGATATTTCGGGCGGCGAGGCGCAGAGATGCGCACTTGCCAAAGTTTTGCTCACCGAACCCCGTATACTTCTTCTTGACGAGCCGACAAAGGGAATAGACGCCTGTGCAAAGAGAAAGCTTAAAGAAATACTGGCGCAGCTTTGCAAAAACGGCATTACCGCGTTTATTGTAACGCACGACGTTGAATTCGCGGCTGAAGCGTCGGACAGATGCGCTCTGTTTTTCGACGGCGGGATAATCGCTTCTGCCTGCCCGCAAAGATTTTTCGGGAAGAACAACTTTTACACTACGGCGGCG
>FR898223.1:21786-36298 GCA_000437375.1 Eubacterium sp. CAG:841 | reverse complement strand
ACAGGTCATTGCGCTCGGAGAAGAGGCTTTGAAATGAGCAAGGTGAAAAAAATACTTCGTGCCGTAATTCTGTTCTTGCTTATTCCGCTGTGCATTTTGCTTGGGACTGTGATATCGGGGGGCAGGGCATACGTCTGGATATCGATATGTGTGGCGCTGCTTTCGTGCGTGCCGTTTTTCCTTGCTTTTGAGAAAAAAAGCGCAAGCGGGAAGATGCTTATTCTTTCCGTTATGGTCGCGCTTTCGGTGCTTGGAAGGTTTGCTTTTTCCGTGCTTCCGCATTTCAAACCTGTGACAGCAATCGTTGTTATAGCGGGAATGTATCTCGGCGCGGAGTCGGGCTTTCTTTGCGGCGCGCTTTCGGCTGTGCTTTCAAATATTATGTTCGGGCAGGGACCGTGGACTCCGTTTCAGATGTTTTCGTGGGGGCTGATAGGTCTTCTGGCGGCGTTTTTTTCCGTGTCGCTGAAGAAAAGCAAGCTTGCACTTGCCGTTTTCGGAGTTTTTTCCGGAATTATATTTTCGCTTCTTATGGACGGCTGGACTGTGCTTTGGGCGGAGGGAACGTTCTCGGCTTCCAGGTATCTGGCGTTTGTGGTATCGGCTCTGCCCGTAACGGCGATATATGCCGTTTCAAACGTTTTGTTTTTGCTTGTCCTTGCCGTGCCGATAGGCGGAAAGCTTGACCGTGTTATAAAAAAATACGGAATATGATGTTGACATGCTTTGTGAGGCAGGATATAATCAAAGAAAAATAATTACAGGAGTCTGAAAAATGAACGAACGCGGAAAAATGCTTGCGGGCAAAATATATGATCCTTTTACGGAGGGACTTCCCGAAGAAAGAACCAGAGCGCATGTTCTTTGTAAAATGTACAATGAGACCACAGAGGTGGACGTTGAAAAACGCAATGAGATTCTTGCGGAGCTTATGCCGAATCGTCACGAAAGCGCGTATCTTCAGGGACCGATATATTTTGACTTCGGTACAAATATAAAAATGGGCAAGGACAGCTTTGCCAACTTCAATTTCACCGCACTTGATATATGCGAAATAACCATTGGTGAAAATGTTTTCATAGGCCCAAACGTTTCGCTTCTCACACCGAAGCACCCGCTCTGTTGGCAGGACAGAAATCCTTATTTCAATAAAAAAACCGGCAGAACTACCGATAAAGAATACGGCGCGCCGATAACGATAGGCGACAATTGCTGGATAGCGGGCAACGTTACCGTTTGCGCGGGAGTAACTATCGGTGAAGGTTGCGTCATAGGTGCAGGATCCGTCGTTACCCGCGACATTCCGGCAAATAGTCTTGCATTCGGAAATCAGTGCAGAGTTTCGCGCAAGATAACCGAAGCAGACAGGCTTGAAAATCATCCCGAGCTGTTTTGAAAGGAAGAAACCGAGTAACAAAACCGCAAATATTAATATTCGTTGCTTACAATGGCGGAAAGATAGGGATTCGGATTCTCGCGGCACGAAGCCGCTCGGTCGTCGCGGCTCTGACAGCCTGTTAAAGGCTGTCATTCACTACCGCTCCGTTCGAATCCCATCGATAAAAAACAAAAAAGAACACCTTGTGGTGTTCTTTTTATCTTGGCGGAAAGATAGGGATTCGAACCCTAGTTGGGGAATTAGCCCAAACACGATTTCCAGTCGTGCGCCTTAGACCAGCTCAGCCATCTTTCCATCGGGTAGTATTCTATCATAAAAATTTTATTAAGTCAAGAGAAATTTTTAGGTTTGCAAGAAAAAATAAATAATAAATGTAAATGAAATATGTCAAAATCGGCAAATTTATCGAAACAGTCGTTTCTGCCTTGACAAAAACTCAAAAAAGTATATAATAAAATAGTACAATCTAAAATTGTCTGCAAAAATAGCCGTTTGACTTTAATATAAATTTTTACATATCGTCGCAGGAAAACGGCGGCCACTAAAAACAAGTATAAAAAAACCATGGCGTAAAGCCTTACGGGAGGTAAAAAATGAAAAGAAAACTCATTGCTCTTATGTTTGCAATAGTCTTTTGTCTGACAAGCGTTGTTTTGCCTTGTCTTGCAGTTGTGGACTCGGAGAGCAGTACTACACACAGTCATACAGATTGCGGCATTGAAGGCTGTTACATAGAAGGCGAACATGATCATGCAGGCTCGAATACAAACGGTGATAAAAAAGACGAAGAAATTAAAGAAGAAAGAGTAAATGTTGATCTTTCCGTTGTAGGCGACGTTAACTTTTCTGCAGATAAGAAAACAGTAAAAGTTATTTTTACATTTCTTGGCTCAACGTATAATGCAAAATCGAGTCTTCTTGAAGTCTCTTTCGACGGACAGGCACTCGCGCTTAAAGAAGTAAGCGGAACGGTTTACGGAATGAATGTTTCTTACATTCTCAGCCGTAAAGCTGACGGTACGATAGTAATTTCACATCCCGTACAGGACACAAACCTTTATGTGCTTAATGGCTCATTGCAGATTACGTTTGAAGTAAAAACAACCGGAAATTCTTATGTTTACATAAAAGGCAGTGCCCAAGCAGAAGAAAAAAGCGAAAAACTTATAACATATACTACATATGCTGTAAATTCTATGGCGACTGTTTCTTTCTGCGAGCATGCATATACTTATACGGAAGATGTTATTGAAGCTACTTGTCTTTCCGGTGGCATGCAGCGTGTAAAATGCCGTGTTTGCGGTGCGACCGTAGATATGATAGATACTCCCGTGGCAGGACACAACCTTCCCAACACACCTACAAAGTGGATAACTATTCGTACTTGCACAACAAACGGAAAGGCTGAGTTTGTATGTAAAACATGCGGAAAGACAGTTGTAAAAGAATACGAAGCGACAGGTCATAATTATGTGAAAGAGCCCAAAGCTCGTGACGATGGTTTTTGGTATGAGGTGTGTTCTGTCTGCAGAAGCAGTATAAGATCCGAAATTCAGTGTGAGCACAGTTTCTCTGATTATGAACTTCTTGTTGAAACAATGAAGGCAACATGTACTCAGGACGGTAAAGGTTCATACAAGTGCAAAAAGTGCGGAGCAACGGCAGTTATAACGATCAAAGCCTCACATAAATATGTATATTACAGCACAAAAGTTGCCGCCACAAAGACATCGACAGGTATAGACATTTGGAAATGCACGGTTTGCGGCGGAACAAAAGAAGTTGAAACTCCCAAGCTTGCCGATCATACAACGCACATTTGGGACACAGGCACAATAACAGAAGTTGCTACCTGTACAAAGACAGGTAAAAAGGTATACAGATGCACAATAAGCGGCTGCACCGAAACAAAAGAAGAAATAATCCCGCTTGCAGCGCATACATACGGAGCATGGACAATTACGGTAAATCCCACCTGCACACAGACGGGCAAGAGAACGCGCAGCTGCGTGATATGCCAGCACACGGAAGAAGGGACCATAGCAGCTAAAGGTCACAGCTTCGGAGCATGGACTACGGTTACAGTTGCTACGTGCGCCGTTGACGGACTTGACAGACGTGTTTGTTCCGAATGCAATGCATCCGAAACAAGAACTATAGATAAAGATACAATTGCATGCGTATATCCCGAAAGCGGATACACGGTCGTCACAGCCGCTACCTGCGTTGCAAAAGGCGTTGAAATGTGCACCTGCTCTGTATGCGGTAAGACGGTGGACAAGAGAGATATACCGATAAATCCTGATGCTCATTCCTACGGAGAATGGGTTGTTGTAACGGAATCTACCTGTATTACGACGGGTGAAAGCAAGAGAACATGCGCTCTTTGCGGTACTGTTGAAACAAAGACAGTTGAAGCTTCCGGACACAAATTCACGGACGTTTCGGCAAAGAAGGGCACAACGGTAAGAGAATGCAGCGTATGCCATATGGTTGAAACCGTTAAGGAAACAAAGAACGGAAACATCAAATCCGTAAAGAGCAACGGCTATACGCTTACGCTCGGCGGAAGCGCTGTTGCGGACAAGGACGTTTTCTTTAACGTAAGACTTATGACAAACGATGAGTTTAACTCGAAGATCAAGCCCTTTGTTGACCAGATAAACGCAAACGCTGAAATGGCAAAGCAATACGGAACACCCGAGGCGTCGTATATTTACAGGCTCGTTATAGATGGTTCCGAGGCGACTCTCGCATCCGGATCCGAGCTTACGATAGAGCTTGGCGAAGAATACAAAAAGACAGCTTTCAACGTGTGCTATATTGACGAAAACGGCAGTCTTAAGACCGTGTCTCCCGACTACATAAAGCGCAAGGGAACAACGATAACAATAAATATCGGTTCGGGCACATTCAAGTATCCCGGAAATTCCTTTGTCCTCTTTAACACGGGAGCAAAGACAACAAACTATGTCGTTCCGATAGTTATCGTATTGCTTACGCTCGTTATAGCTGCCGGCGTTGTTATGTATATTCTTTCAAAGAACAAAAAAGCCACAGCTAAGATGAACGAAACAAACATCTGATTTTTCAGAAATTAAAAACCGGAGATCAAAAGTCTCCGGTTTTTTTATTTGTCTCAAAAAGTCATTTTTGTGGTTTTTGATGTTGATTTAACCCGACGGATGTTGTATAATAAAAATGTAAAGAAAAGCGTTTAAGCTGAAAGAGGTATAAATGTCAGAAGTGAACGGATTTGATATAAAAACCGAATATCTGAAAGCAAAGCGCGCGCTTTTTGATAAAAAATACGCGCATCTGAATGAAAAACAGCGTCAGGCGGTGTTTACCGTAAACGGACCGCTACTTGTGCTTGCGGGCGCCGGAACGGGCAAAACAACGGTGCTTACCGAAAGGATCGGCTTCATTCTTAAATACGGCAATGCATATTATTCCGAGCTTGTACCTACGGGCGCGGACGAGCGCTCCGTGCAGGAGCTTTGTGATGCGCTTGACTACACAGGTGAAGAACTTGACACCGTGCTTGACTCGCTTCGCGTAAGAACCCCTATGCCGTGGAACGTTATAGCGATAACGTTTACAAACAAAGCAGCCGGAGAAATGAAAGCAAGACTCGGAAGGATAGTCGGCGACAAGGTTGACGACCTTTGGTGCGGAACGTTCCACTCAATGTGTCTGCGTATATTGCGTGCCAATGCGGAAGCTGCGGGATACAAGCCGGGCTTTACCATATACGATGACGACGATTCCAAAAAGGTGATGACGGAGGCATATTCGAAATTTTCCATAAACGATAAGATACTCCCCGTGAAGACCGCAAAAAACGTAATAAGTGGCGCAAAGGACAAGCTTATAACCGCAGAGGAATTTGATGCAGATGTTGACGGGGATTTCAAACTTCAGCAGATATCTACGATATATACATATTATCAGTCGAGACTTAAAGAAACAAATGCCGTGGACTTTGACGATATCATTATGCAGACGGTATTTTTATTCCGCAACCATCCCGACATACTCGCAAAGTATCAAAGACAGTTTGATTATGTTCTTGTGGATGAGTTTCAGGACACAAACCATGCTCAGCTGGAGCTTGCACTTTTGCTTTCGGGCAGAAGCGGCAACATTATGGTCGTTGGCGATGACGACCAGAGCATATATAAGTTCCGTGGCGCAACAATAGAAAACATTCTTCACTTTGATGAAAAAGTAAAGAACGTAAAAGAGATAAAGCTTGAACAGAATTACCGTTCGACAGAGCATATTCTTGACGCGGCAAACGCTGTTATAAGAAACAACTTCGGCAGACGCGGCAAGGAGCTTTGGTGCGATCGCGGCGGCGGAGATAAGATATTTGTAAAGCAGCTTGACAATCAGAACGAAGAAGGCAAATTCATTGTAAATAAGACGATGGAACTTGTTGTCAGAGAGAAGCGCAAGTACGGCGATTTTGCCGTGCTTTACAGAACGAATGCGCAGTCAAACAGTCTTGAAAATGTGTTTGTCCGCAGCGGCGTTCCGTACAGAATTCTGGGAGGACATCGTTTCTACGAAAGAAAAGAAGTAAAGGATGTGCTTGCATATCTTTGCGTTATCGCAAATCACGATGATGATCTTCGTCTGCGCCGTATCATAAACGAGCCGAAACGCAAAATAGGCGAAGCGACGCTCGGTTCTATTGAGATAATCGCTGAAAATGAAGGCGTAAGTATGTTTTCCGTTATGGAAAACTGCGATAAATATACGCAGACATCGTCCTCGCAGGGCAAGTTTATGCCGTTTGTAAGACTTATTGAAAAGCTAAGCGATTTTGCACGCGAAAATCCCGACAGCGTTTCGGAGCTTGTTCGTATGACAATAGAGCTTTCGGGATATGAAGCGATGCTTATAGCGGCGGAAGAAAACGGAGAGACATCCGAACGTCGTGAAAACGTAGAGGAGCTTATTTCAAACGCCGTTGAATATGAAACGTCTGCTGAAAATCCGTCGCTTTCGGATTTTCTTGAAAACATAGCGCTTGTTGCGGATATAGACAATTACGATTCTTCCTCTGACGCAGTTGTGATGATGACTATTCACAGCGCGAAAGGTCTTGAATTTCCCGTCGTGTTCCTTCCGGGAATGGAGGAGGGACTTTTTCCGGGGCAACAATCGGCGCTAAGTCCCAGCGAGCTTGAAGAGGAACGCCGTCTTGCCTATGTTGCTATAACGCGCGCAAGAGACAGGCTTTATATTCTCAGCGCAAAGGAACGCCTTATGTACGGCAGAACGCAGTATAATATGCCGTCGCGATTTATAGGCGAGATCCCCGAAAAGGACAAAGATGAAGAAAAACCTGCTCCCAAGGCGAAGTTCCGCACCGAGTTCGGTGAAAAAACACGCAGAATAATTATTTCCGACCAGCTTACAAAAAAATCCGCAATATCCTCCGGTGTCGGAAAGACTCATTCCGGAGATGTTTTTGCCGCAGGCGACAGAGTGCGTCACCTTACATTCGGAGCGGGAACGGTGCTTTCCGTCCGCGAAATGGGTGCAGATCTTCTTTATGAGATCGCCTTCGATACCGTCGGCACGAAAAAACTGATGGCAACCTACGCAAAGCTGAAAAAAGAATGATTTTCCTCTCACAAAACTAATCAACAGAACAAAAAAATGCGTTCCCTTGAGGGAACGCATTTTTATTTGTTTTTCGGAAATTATCAATACATTCCGCCCATACCGCCCTCAGCGGGAGCGGCACAAGCCGGATGCTCTTCCTTCTTTTCAAAAACGAGAGCTTCTGTTGTGAGTACGGTCGAAGCAACGGATGCGGCGTTCTGGAGAGCGCTTCTCGAAACTTTGGTAGGATCTATGATTCCTGCTTCAAACATATCGACAAACTTTTCTGTGGATGCATCGAAACCGAAGCCGACCTTGTTTTCGTTTTTAATCTTGTCGATTACAACGGCACCTTCAAGTCCTGCGTTTGCAGCAATCTGACGTGCGGGTTCTTCAAGTGCTTTCGCAACGATCTTCGCACCCGTGAGCTCATCGCCTTCAAGTGTGGCGCAAAGATCTTCAACATTCTTTATGCAGTTGAGGAATGCAACTCCGCCGCCGGAAACAATGCCTTCTTCAACGGCTGCTTTTGTAGCGTTGAGGGCGTCTTCAATACGGAGCTTCTTCTCTTTCATTTCAACTTCTGTTGCGGCACCGACTTTGATTACGGCTACGCCGCCTGCAAGCTTTGCAAGTCTTTCCTGAAGTTTTTCGCGATCGAATTCGCTCGTCGTTGTTTCGATAGCGGAACGTATCTGTGCAACGCGGCTCTTTATCTCTGCGGGATCGCCTGCGCCGTCAACTATGGTTGTGTTGTCCTTGTTTATCTTTATCTGACGCGCACGACCGAGCTGAGCTATCGTAGCGTCCTTGAGTTCAAGACCGAGCTCGCTTGTGATGACCTGACCGCCCGTAAGAATTGCGATGTCGCGGAGCATGTCTTTTCTTCTGTCGCCGAAGCCGGGAGCCTTTACGGCAACGCATGTGAACGTGCCGCGAAGCTTATTGAGGATAAGCGTTGTAAGCGCTTCGCCTTCAACGTCTTCTGCAATGATCACGAGCTTCTTTCCTGCTTGAACGATCTGCTCGAGCAACGGGAGAACTTCCTGAATGTTGGATATCTTCTTATCGGTTATGAGAACATAAGCGTCATCGATAACGGCTTCCATCTTGTCGGTATCCGTAACCATATAGGGGGAAATGTAACCGCGATCAAACTGCATGCCTTCAACAACTTCGCTGCCTGTTTCTGCGGATTTGGACTCTTCAACGGTGATAACGCCGTCTGCCGTTACTTTTTCCATTGCGTCGGCAATAAGTCTGCCTATTACTTCGTCGCCTGCGGAAATCGTGCCGACTCTTGCGATGTCTTCCGTGCCGTTTACTTTCTTTGAATTTGCCTTGAGCGTTTCAACCGCGCGATCTACCGCCTTTGAGATACCTCTGCGGAGAACCATCGGGTTTGCGCCTGCGGCAACGTTCTTCATACCTTCACGGATGAATGCCTGAGCGAGAAGGGAAGCTGTCGTTGTGCCGTCACCTGCTGCGTCGTTTGTTTTTGTCGCGACTTCTTTTACAAGCTGAGCGCCCATGTTTTCTGCGGGATCGTCAAGCTCTATTTCCTTGGCTATCGTAACGCCGTCGTTTGTGATGAGCGGCGCGCCGAATTTTTTATCAAGAACTACGTTTCTGCCTTTGGGACCGAGAGTTATTTTAACGGTATCGGCAAGCTTGTTTACACCTGTGAGAAGTGCGTTTCTTGCGTCTGTTCCGTACATGATTTCTTTAGCCATAATAAAAACCTCCTATGAAAATTACTCAACCTTGGCGAGAATGTCGCCCATGTTGACTATGATATATTCTTCGCCGTCGATTTTGACTTCCGTGCCGGCATATTTTGAAACGATGACCTTGTCACCGACTTTTACTTTTACGCAGATGGCTTCCTTTGCGCCGTCGTGCGATTCGCCGCTTCCGACAGCAATGACCTTTGCTACCTGCGGCTTTTCCTTTGAAGCTGCGGCAAGAACTATGCCGCTCTTCGTAGTTTCTTCTGCTTCTTCCATCTTGACCACAACGCGGTCATAAAGGGGTACGAGTTTCATAATAAAGACCTCCGTTTGTATTGAATTTGAATTAAGTTTTCTGTTTCAATGTTTGGCACTCAATTTATCTGAGTGCCAATTTCGTATCATATTCTACTATTATTTGCGGAAAAAATCAAGTGTTTTTTTGATATTTAACATAAAATTCATAAAATATTTTTGGCGAGTGCCAAAAAACGCTCTTATTTGTTCTTTTTCGCGGTATAAAGAAGACGTGCATTTAATATTATTTAACAAAAATGAAAAAAGGACAAGTGCAAAATGAAAGAATTCATACATTCATCGCTTCTTGCGGCACTTCCGCCCGTGATTCTGTTCTGCGGAATATTCTTCATTATATATCTTCGCGGATTTTTTGTTTTTCATCCTATAAAAACTGCCGGACTTATGTTTTCGGGTAAATCAAAGCTTCGCGAGCTTTCGGTATCGCTTGCCGGTGCGCTCGGCGTCGGAAATATAGTCGGCGTTGCGGTTGCCATGAGCATAGGCGGGGCGGGAGCGGTGCTTTGGATGTGCGCTTCGGCATTTATAACGATGGTGCTTAAATACTGCGAAATACTGCTCGCTGTGAAATACAGAAAACGCAGTGGCGGAGAATTTTTCGGCGGACCTATGTATTATATGCGGGACGGTGTCGGTGGAAGGACGGGGAAAATACTTGCTTCGGTATTTTCCGCTTTCGGGCTTTTCGGTTCTGTCATTATGGGGAACATAGTGCAGACGGGAGCCGCCGTTTCGTCCGTGAAAGAAGCTGTGGGATTGCCGAAGATAATCACCGGCGCGATATTCTGCGCGGTGTGTTTTCTTGTTGTCATGGGCGGATTTACGGGAATATCGAAATTTACATCGGTTGCCGTTCCGCTTATGAGCGCGCTCTACATAGCTTTTTCGGTTTACGCTTTGGTATATCGCAGGGAATACATCCCTTCCGCAATAGAAAGCATTTTTTCGTCTGCGCTCGGAAAAGAGGCAATATCGGGCGGAGTTTTCGGATTTCTGTTTTCCGATGCGGTAAAGCAGGGTGTGGGCAAAGGTGCTTTTTCAAATGAGGCGGGAGGCGGAACGGCGCCTATGGCGCATGCCGGCGCCGACGCGATATCTCCTGCGGCGCAGGGAACGCTCGGACTTTTTGAAGTCTTTTTTGACACGGTGGTTATGTGTACTTTGACTGCGATCGTTATCTTGACGTCGGGCGTGCCTCTTTCGGGCGACGGAACCGAGCTTGTTATAACGGCGTTTTCCGTTTCGTGCGGGGATATATCAAAGTATGTTATAAGCATTTCCGTTATGATATTTGCGCTTTCCACCGTTATCTGCTGGGCGCATTACGGAACTACGTGCCTTACATATTTTACTCCGTCCAAAAAAGCCGGGCGGATATATCTGCTCGGCTATTGTGCTTCTGTTATTGTAGGTTCGCTTATAAGCGAAAGCGCTGCATGGGAACTTTCCGATGTCTGTGTTGCGGCGATGACGCTTATCAACATATCCGCAGTAATGCTTCTTCGCAAAAAAGTGAAAGAAGAAACGGAAATTACTTTCGGCGGGAAATAAGCGTTATCTTTTAAGCCTGCCTATCACTCTGCCGAAGCATTTTATATCGTCTCCCTCGCCGAAGATTATATCGGAATATTCGGGATTCAGCGATATAAGTCTGTCCCCGCCGAACTTTTTGAAATAGCTTTCGCCGTTGAGCATAAATATTCCAAGCTCACCGCGTTCTATTTCATCGGCGTCAGATACAAGGAGAATGTCTCCGTCCTGATATTTCGGATTCATACTGTCTCCGCTCACTCTTATTGCAAAATCGGCAAGTTCGGTAGTAGGATTGCAATAGACGTTGATTTTTGAATATCCGACCTCGGAGGTGAGCACGGAGCCTGTTCCCGCGGAAGCGGCAATGTCATAAAGTCTGAGTGACAGTATTTTCTGCGGTTCTGCGGAAAAAGCTTTTTGGCTTTTTTCCGAAAGGGTGCGACGATATTCTTTATTTATTATATAAAGAGCGGTTTCTTTGCCGCCGGCATCGAGCATACGAAGCTTTGTAATAATATCGCGTTCCTCGCTTGTAAGTTCTTCGCCTTGTGCTTTGCCTGTAAGCATTTCATCAAGCGAGCATCCGAACGCTTCGGCGAGCGCTGTAAGGGTAGAGAGCTTCGGGTCTCCGGTGGCTCCGGAAAGAAGCTTGTTGAGCGTTCCGATCGATATTTCCGAGCGTTCGGAAAGAGCTTCGTTTGTAAGTCCCTTTTTCTTTTTTATGCTTTTGACGTTTTCGAGCCAATTCATAGGCGCCCTCCTGAAGCAAGCTGTATTTTTACAATTAAAATTATATCACGCGGTAAAACATTTGTAAAGACTTTTGGAATAAAAAATTATATTTTGCGGTAAATTTTTTTCAAAAACTATTGACAATTACCGTCTGCGGTAGTATAATAAGCTTACAAAGTTACCGCATGCGGTAAAATTCACGGAGGAATAAACAATGAATACGCCCTTTTATCCCGAAAATTATGATATTATAGAAGGCTGCAAGGTATACACCTTTTATGTAGAGCCTATGTATAAGGCGGGCAAGGATGTTTATCCCAAAAAGCCGCGTCGCACGATTGCTTCCGCAATAAAGGCTGCGGAGGATTCCTTCTGCACAGCTGTTGCAAAGCTCATCACTTCGTCACGCAGACGTAATGCAAAATCACGCTTATCGGGAGAAATCTCCTTTTGATAAATTTCTTTTTCTTCATCTGAAAACAGCGGAGAGGATACGCCCTCTCCGCTGTTTTTTTGTTGTTTGAAATGGATGGTGCAACAATAATCTGTTAAATTAAACAAGCTGATATGCGCTTGTTTATGCAATCGGCACAAATGAAATACAATTCAATTTATTCCATTGATTTTTTAACAATTATTTATTATAATCATTTATAGCGTTATACATAATGGGAGGAATTTATATGAAAAATAAATCCGTTTTAAGAGGAGCAGTATCGCTTTTGCTGGCGCTGACTATGATCGTTGCTTTTACACCGGCGATATTTGCGGCAGACACGGGCAAAAGCTCGACTCTTACCGAGCTTCCGAGTGAGACATTCTCTCTGAGTCCCATACCGCTTCTTATACTTAAAATGTCGTTTGATGCAAACGGCAACGGTAAAAACGATTTTGACATAGCGAACGGCAGTGCGCTTTACGCAAATAAAGATTCCGAGCTTTACGGTGAGCAGTGGTGTTATTCTTCGGATAAATATTGGTATGATACTTTCTTTTCCGATGATAAATCGTCTATGAAAACTTATTATAAGGAAGTATCAAACGGCAACTTTTATTTCTATCCTGTAGAAGAAACATACGCTTCCGCAGCTTCCGACGGCGTTGTAAACGACGGTGTGGTTGAAGTGGTTATTCCATACAAACATCCTATGGCGTCGACGGGTAGCGAATCGAATGAAGACGCCGTATCGAGAATGGCTGCGCTTGAAGCGGCAACAAAATACATAGATTTTGCAAAGTATGATAAAAACGGAGACGGATATATATCTTATACCGAGCTTGCGATAGTTTTTGTTTGCGGCGGATACGAATATTCATTCACCAGATCAAGACCGTGCGACAAGATGGCTTTCGGTGTATGGGCGCATCGCACATCGGGCTCCGGCATAAAGACAAACGGCGTTACGGTGGGAAGAACATTTCTGCGCGTAGGCGAATATCTTACCGATACTCAGCCGATAACAATGGGAACGGTGGCGCACGAGCTTGGCCACCATATCGGAGCTCCAGACCTTTATGATGAAAACAAAACAAGCTCAAGCAGCAATTGGAGCTACGCAGGCAACGTTTCACTTATGGCGTCGGGCTCGTGGAACAATATCAGCGGTAAGCAGAGAGGCTCATCTCCGTCATATATGGATCCGTACAATGCAATCGAATGCGGACTTCTGCCCGTAACAGAGGTTTACGAGGACGGAGAATATACAATGTATTCACGCCACAGCAGCAAGGGAGAATACAATATTCTTAAGATCCGCACGGCAAACCCGAAGGAATATTATCTTGTTGAAAACAGATATCACGAGGAAGGCGACACGCAGTTTGATGCAATTGCAAGTACGAACCGCGCAATAATGATATGGCATATCGATGAAAACATAGCTTCGGGTTCCGGAGTAAATACATCGGGCAAGGGACACGATCCCGGCGTTGTGCCGATGGGCGTGTCGGGACTTTCGGCAAGCAACTGCGGATTCAAATATCTTGACAACTCTCTTGACGGCAGAAGCTACACATTTGAATCGAATTCAAGCAAATATCGTTTTCCGATAAGCGGAACGAGTTATACATCCGTTACGGCAGAGGAAGCAAGTACGTTTGCTATAAAAATAACCGTCAAAGAAGGCTCGTACGCCGGAGACGAAATGGTTATTTCGGTAAGCGTAAATGCAAAGCTCGCACCCGAGTTTTCCGTTTCGACCGAAGAGAAACTGACTACTGCGCTCAGTTTCAAAGGAAAGATAACAAATCTTTTCGGCGGAGATGTTACGTCTGTAAAGGCTATTATTTCAAAGAAAACGGATGCAACAGAAGCCGACGGAATAGTGAAAACCATTACTCCCGATTCAAACGGTGATTTCAAATTCACATTTGACGGACTCGATACGAACACAAAGTATTTCTGCAAGGTTATAGTTGAGGGTAAGAACGGAGCAAGGGAAAAAACGTATACGGCTTTTACAATGCCCGAAAAGAAAGAACACACGGATTATTATGAAATCTTTTTATACAAGGGGCTTACAGCCGTTGAAAAGAGAAACCGTGTCAAAGTAAAGCCCGGCGAAACATTCAAATATACGTTCCCTATGGAAAAACGCGGATATGACTTCTGCGGTTGGTATACTGATCCGGAGTTTACAACACGTTACGATATGGGCTTTACACAGACGGTTTGCGAGGACTTCACACTTTATGCAAAATGGGTTGAAACGGGAAACACGGCGTCGCTTAAGCTTGTCGGAGCGGAGTCAAAGTATCTGCTTTTCGCGTGCGAGATAGGCGACAGCTTTGACGCTCCCGTTCCTGCTGAAAAAGCAGGGTATAAATTCATAGGCTGGTATGCCGATGAATCGCTCACCGTTCCTTATGACTTTGGTCAGAAGGTTGAAGAAGCCGGAGAGATAACAATTTACGCAAAATGGGAATCGACCGGCGAAGAAAAACCCGAAACCACGACAGAAACCAAGATAACGGAGACAACGACAAAAATCGAAACGACAACATCGACAGGCGAAACAACGACCGCTGCATCGGCTGCGACCACGACTTCCGACACAGGCAAAGGCGGATGCAAATCCGTTATGGGAGTAGGAGCTTCGTTTGCGATAATCGTGACTTTGGGCGCGGCACTTGCCGTTAAAAAGAAGAAATCAGAATGAAATAAAAAATGCCGCGCGTATGC